>NZ_JBEXMW010000019.1:0-282499 GCF_040610775.1 Nonomuraea sp. NPDC003709
CCGGCGGCGGCCAGCGCCTCCCGCCAGCCGCGCGCCCGGTCGCGCGCCGCCGGCCACCGGTGCGGCCCCGCGACGTGCCAGACGGTGGCGTGCCCCAGGCCGAGCAGGTGCTCGGTCGCCTGCCTGCCCGCTTCCACGCCGGACGGGCCGGTGACCACCACGCGCGGCCCGTCGAGCCCGGGGATCGGCCGGAAGCTCAGCACGGGCACGTCCGGGTCGACGCGCAGGTCCTGGTCCCCGTCGATCGGGTCGGAGATCACGACGGCGTCCACGCCCTGGGCCAGCAGCGACTCGACCGCGCTCGTGACGGCGCCGCCCTCGCCCGCGTAGGCGACCGCGAACGCGTACCCGATCTGCCTGGCCTGCCGCTCCAGGGCGACGAGCAGGGACGCCGGGCCGTAGAGCGAGCTGCCGATCGAGGCGACCCCGATGCGGTGGAAGCGGCCCAGGTGGAGCGCCCTGGCCGCGGTGTTGCGGCGGTAGCCGAGCTCGCGCGCCGCGGCCAGCACCCGCTCGCGGACCTCCTCGGTGACGTACGGCTCGCCGTTGAGCACCCGCGAGACCGTCTTCTGCGACACGCCCGCGAGGGCGGCGACGTCGGTGCTGCTCGGGGGCCTTCGCCTGGCGTCGGACACTCGCGGCTCCTGGGTTATGACTACGTAGTCAGATTCGCCTGTGGGACGTGTCGATGTCAAGAGCGGGCTATCATCAGATGATGTGAACATCTGAATGATGGGAGTGTGGCTCGATGGTCAGGCTGACCCGGGCGCAGCAGCAGGAACGCACCCGAGCGGCCGTGCTGGCGGCCGCGAGGGAGGAGTTCGCCGAGCGCGGATACGCCGAGGCCAAGGTCGACCGGATCGCTGAACGGGCCGAGCTGACCCGCGGCGCGGTCTACTCGAACTTCCCGAGCAAGCGCGCCCTCTACCTGGCGGTCCTGGTCGGCTCGATCGGGCCCGTGGCGGCCGAGGAGGGCCCGCCGCCGTCCGGCGTGGCCGAGGCGCTGGGCGCGTTCGCCCGCGTGTGGCTCGAACGGCTGCCCCTGACCGGCGACACGTCCGCCGGGGGCAGGCTGCAGTCGCGCTCGCTGGCCGGGGTGTTCGACGACGAACCCGGCCGCGCCGCGCTGGGGCAGCTCGGCAGGCTGGAGGCGCTGCTGCTCGCCCTCGCGCTGGAGCCGCGCGCGCCGGGCCACGCGCGGCGGGTGCGGCTGGCCGAGCTGGTCCTCACGCTGCTGAGCGGAGCCGCTCACCTGGCCGAGACGGCGCCCGGCTTCGGCGACCCCTTCGACGTGGCCCGCGCCTGCCGGCACCTGGCCGGCCTCGACCTCGCCGACACGTGGGACCCGCCCCACCTGCCCTACGTCACCCCCGCACGAGCCGTCCAGGACACCTGGGAGCCGCCCGCGGAGCTACCGGACGAGCTCACCGGCCGCCGGACGAGGTTCGACGCCGACGGCGTGATCGCCGTCCTGGGGACCGGCCGGCTGGAGGCGGCCGAGGAGGCCGTCCGCGCCGCCCGCCCGGGGGATCGCGTCACCATCGCCGTGGCGACCGGCGATCCCGCCGAACTGGGGCGGCTCGTACGGCTCAGGATCGGCGACCTCGCCGGCAGCCTGCGCCGGGTGTTCGGCCCGGATCCCCGGCCGGGCCTGCACCTCGTTCTCGACGAGCACGCCGCCGTCGCCTCGGCCGCCGGGATCCCGGACGCGGACGACGCCACCGAGGCCGCGGTACGCGTCCACGCGGGCCGGATCGTCGCCCGCGCCCACGGCCGGGGCGCCGCCCACGCCGCGGCCGTCACCGGACCCGCCCTCCCCCGTACCGACCAGTAGTGCGTCAGCGGACGTAGATGTTCGGTCTGGGCGGGGTGGGCATGCCGTCGCCGATGAAGAAGCTCGTGTGCGGCGGCTGGTTGTAGGCGGTGTTCTGCCACGCGACCGACACCCGGTAGAGCGGGTCGTGCATCAGGGTGTAGATGCGGCGGTCCGTGGGCGTGGTCGTGGCGTAGATCCGCAGGGCGCGGTTGTCGCTGGTGGGCCAGACGACCTCTTCGCGCCAGTCGCCGAACAGGTCCGCCGACAGCGACGGGGTGGCCTTGGTGCCGTTGTTGGAGTGCACGCCGGAGGCGGTCAGCAGGCGGGTGTCGCCGCTGGTGCCGTACTTGTCGATCCTGGTCTGGTCGAGCAGCTCCCGGAGCGGGTCGGCGTCCCACCAGATGAGGAAGTTGACCGAGGACGGCTTGCGGCCGGCGTTGTTGCCGGTGACGCTGCGCAGATTGCCGTCGGCCGCGGACCAGAACTCACTGGCGATCCTGACCATCGAGATGTCGCCGGCCACGCCGCGGCCGTTGTCGCCGTTGGCGGGGGTGGACCAGAGGATCTGGCCGGTGCGCGGGTCGATGTAGAGCGAGGACGGCTGGGAGCCCGACTCGCTCACCTTGAAGTACTCCAGACCCGCCCTGCCCGGGTCGAAGTCGCCCAGGTGCTGGGCGTCGCCGTGGCCGGTGCCCGTGGTCCACATGCCGGTGCCGTTGTCGTTGACGGCCATGGCGCCGTACACGATCTCGTCCCTGCCGTCCTGGTCGACGTCCCCGACGGACAGGCTGTGGCTGCCCTGGCCGGTCCACTGGGAGCCCGCCGAGTTGCTGTCGAACGTCCAGCGCTTGGTGAGCGTGCCGTTGCGGAAGTCCCAGGCGGCGATGACGGAACGGGTGTAGTAGCCGCGGGCCATGATCAGCGAGGGGCGTTCGCCGTCCAGGTACGCGGTGCCGGCCAGGAAGCGGTCCACCCGGTTGCCGTACGAGTCGCCCCAGCTCGACACGGTGCCGCGGGGCGGGTCGTAGGAGACCGTGGACCTGGCGGCGCCGGTCTGGCCGTCGAACATCGTCAGGTATTCGGGGCCGGACAGGACGTAGCCGCTGGAGTTGCGGTAGTCGGCCGACGCGTTGCCGATGACCGTGCCCACGCCGTCCCTGGTGCCGTCGGCGGTCTTCATCGCGACCTCGGCCCGGCCGTCGCCGTCGTAGTCGTACACCTGGAACTGGGTGTAGTGGGCGCCCGCGCGGATGTTGCGGCCCAGGTCGATGCGCCACAGGCGGGTGCCGTCCAGCCGGTACGCGTCCACGTACACGTTGCCGGTGTAGCCCGACTGGGAGTTGTCCTTGGCGTTGGTCGGGTCCCACTTGAGCACGATCTCGTACCGGCCGTCGCCGTCCACGTCGCCCACGCTGGCGTCGTTGGCGTTGTAGGTGTAGGCGACCCCGTCCGGCGTCGTGCCGCCCGACGGCGGCTGGATCGGCACGTCGAGGTGCGAGCCGCCGGTGAAGCGGAGCGAGGCGGGCGAGGCTGCCTGCTCGGCCCCGCCGACCACCGCCCTGACCGTGTACGAGGCGTCGGCGGCGGCGCCGTTGTCGAGATAGTTGGTGGAGGCGGTGAGGTTCGTGGCGACCCTGGTCGAGCCCCGGTACACGTTGAAGGCCACGCCGTCGGGGTCGGTGCCGAGCAGCCGCCAGGACACGAGGTTGCCCGAACCGGACCGGACGCTGGTCAGGCCGCGGTCGAGGTCCTCCATCTGCTTCGTGGGCGGGGCGGCGTGGGCGGGGACACCGCTGATCGTCGTAGCCAGGGCGAGGACTGCCGCCGCGCCGGCCAGTCGTAAGCGCATTCGCTCGGTTCCCTTCTTGGTAAGCGCTTTCCCGATGGGCGAAAAAGAAAGTTTCATCGGGGTGTTAGCGTTAACGGACGCAGGCCGGGACCGCGGATGTCAGGGACGAATGTCAGACCTGCGGAAATGGCCACAATGTCTCCTCGTCGGCAAACGGGGTCGCCGCGTCCGCGGCCCGGCGTATTAAAGCGGCCCCGTCTCCCGCTCGCAAGGGTCCGCTGTCATGACCGAGTCACGGCCTCGTCAGGTGAGGGCGTCCAGCGCGCGGTCGACGTCGTCGGCGGTGGTGTAGACGTGGAAGCTGGCCCGCACCTTGCCCGCCCGCACGGCCGCGCGGATGCCGGCCGCCTCCAGGCGCTCGCCGGGGGCGTCCACGGAGACGATGGCCGAGTCGGACGGTTCGAGGCCGAGCCCGGCCCTGAAACGGTTGGCGAGGGCGACATTGTGGTCGCGGATCCGCTCGACGCCGAGCTCGTCGAGCAGCTCGATGGCCGGGGCGGCGCCGACGTACGAGAACCAGGCCGGCGACAGGTCGAACGCGCGGGCGTCCGGCGCGAGCCGCAGCGGCGGGCCGTAGTAGGAGCCGCCCTCGTCGGCCCCGGCGTACCAGTTGGCCGCCAGCGGGCGCATGCGCTCGCGCAGGCGGGGCGACAGGTAGCCGAACGCGGCCCCGCGCGGCGCCATCAGCCACTTGTACGCGGCGCAGGCCAGCGCGTCGATGCCCTCGACCCGGACCGGCAGCCAGCCGCAGGCCTGGGAGGAGTCGGCGATGACCAGCGCGTCGTGGGCCCGGGCGGCGGCCACGATGTCCTGGAGCGGGGCGACGTACCCGGTGGCGGACTGGACGAGGCTGAAGGCGACGGCGTCGGTGGAGCCGGTGACGGCGTCGGCCAGCCGGTCGGCGGGCACGGTCTCGACCTCGGCGGCCACCGCCCACGGAAACAGGTTGCTGGTGAACTCGATCTCCGGCACCAGGACGCGCGCGCCCGGCGGCAGCGCGGTGGCGACCGTGGACATGATCTGGGAGGCGGTGGAGCTGACGGTGATGTCGGCGACAGGCGCGCCGACGAGCCGGGCGAAGGCGGCGCGGGAACGGCCCACCGAGGCGTCCCATGGTTTCCAGTCGCCGCTGCCGTGCCGCCATTCGGTGAGGACGGCTTGGAGCTCTTCGAAGGCGTGGCGAGGGGGCAGGCCGTAGGAGGCGGTGTTGAGCCAGCCGGGGTCGGCGTCCCAGAGGTCGTGCGCCGAGGCGATGTCCATGGGGCCAGCCTAAGGTCGCCGGCCGCCGGTTTCAGTTGGGGCGTTTCAGCAGGCGGCCGATGACCAGGCGGGTGAGCTTCTCGGCGTTCCCGGCTATGGAGCCGTCCGGGTCGACGCCCACCGAGCGGCCGTACTCGACCGTTCCCTGGAGGTTGCTCAGCCGGAACTCGTACGTCACCTTGTACCGTCTGAGGCTGCTCGTCGCGGCGTCGGTGTAGGTGAACGCGTCGTGGGCCAGGCCGTCGACCTCGCGGTAGTTCGTGTGCAGCCGGGACGCGACCCGCTTCGAGAGGTCGAACGTGGCGTCCGACATCGTCTCGCTGTCCAGCGTGTTCAGCGTGATGGACAGCTCGCCGCGCTTGGCCTCCGGGATCGCGTAGTCGCTCTTCCACGAGCACGAGGTGAAGTCGCCCTTGACGTACGTGAACGGTTTGCCCGCCGAGGGGGCGAGCTCCCGTACGAGGTCGTCGGAGACCAGCTTGCACGGTTCGGGGGGTTTGGCGAACGGCGGGATGTCGTCCGGCACGGGCGCGGCGGCCGGGCCCGTGCCGGAGGCGGCGGCCGGGGGCGCCGCGGTGGCGCCGACGGGGACGAGCAGCGCGAGACCCGCGCCCAGGACCGCGGCGACGGCCACGGCGGGGATGAGAGCGGCCGGCCTGACGCGCGTCGAGCCCTTGGCCGGGGCCGGGGGAGGGGCGGGGGCGTCGGCGGGGACGGGCCGGCCGACGATCTCGACGCCGCCGACCGTGACGGTCGCGACCTCGAAGGCCGGCCGCGCGGCGGCGCCCCGCAGGGCCGCGTGGACGGCGGCCGCGTCCGGGCGGCGGGCCGAGTCGGGGTCGAGGAGGTCGCGCAGGAGGGCGGTGAACGGGTCCTTCGCCTCGATCGCGATCCCCTGCCGGACGGCCTCCGCGGTGGCGGCGGGTGTGGCCCGGACGAAGGGCGGCCTGCCGAGCGCCGCCGCGTAGAGGATCGCGCCGAGCGCCCAAAGGTCGGCGGCAGGCTCCGGCACGACCCCGTCACCGTCGTCGGGGGTGGGCTCCGGTGCCGTGAAGCCGGGCAGCCTGGCGGCCGTTACGGTGGCCAGGGCCGGGATGGCGAAGTCGTTCAGCACCACGTGGCCGCCCGGGGCCAGCAGGACGTTGCCCGGGTGCAGGTTGCCGTGGGTGACGCCGTGCCGGTGCGCGTACGTCAGCGCGTCCAGCACGCGCAGGCCGATCGCGGCGGCCGCGGCCGGGCCGAGGGCGGCGCGCTGGTGGAGTTCGGCGCGCAGGGACCAGCCGTTGACGATCGGGGAG
Source organism: Nonomuraea sp. NPDC003709 (assembly GCF_040610775.1). NCBI lineage: Bacteria > Bacillati > Actinomycetota > Actinomycetes > Streptosporangiales > Streptosporangiaceae > Nonomuraea > Nonomuraea sp. NPDC003709. The sequence continues at coordinate 6,224 of NZ_JBEXMW010000019.1, forward strand.
AGGATCCACACCTCGGCGCCGACGCCGACGACCTCGTGGACGGGGTGGATCGACGGGTGCCGCAGGCTCCCCGCGGCCATGGCCTGCCGGCGTACCTCGTCGAAGTCGGCCCGGCCCTCCGGGAGCGGCAGGCGCTTGGCCGCCACCTCCATGCCGGTGCGGCGGTCGAACACCCGCAGAGCGCGGCCGGGCGCGCCCTGGGCGAGGGGGCCGATCGGGTGGAAGCGGTCGCCGCTCATGATTTCCCCTGGAGTCTGGCCGCGGTGGTGCGTGCCGCGCGCATGGCGGTGTCCCGCATCTCGGAGGTGACCGCGGAGCCGTTCCCCATCACGGACACCTCGATCACCATCGTGCGGACACGCAGCCAGACGTTGCTGCTCACGCTGGACAGGATGCCCACGGTGGTGTCCTGGGAGAAGCACTCGTCGCCGAGGCCGGGCACGTTCTTGACGGGGGTGGTGACCGCGCGCTCCACCTTCGAGGTGCCGGTCTGCGACTGCCGGCGTATGCGGAGGGCGTCGAACACCTTGCGCGCGGTGTCCACGTTCGGCTGGGTCTTGATCGTGACGCCGGCGCCGTCCACGGTGACGGAGCACGTGGACGACTTGCTCGGCAGCACCCGGTCCGTGGGGACGACCACCGCGCACGGGTCGGGGGAGGGGGCCGCCGCCGCGGTCCGGGACCGGCTCGGGGTCGCGGTCGGGGTGGCGGGGGTGGTGGTGGCGGTCGAGTGGCGGGTCGCGGTGCCGGGTCTGGCGACGGCGAGGGCCGCCACGGTGGCCACGAGCGCGGTCGCGGCGGTGACCGACACCCAGAGCGTACGGCGCCCGCTCGCGGACCTGACCTCGGTGGGCACGGTCCGCACCTCGGCCGCGACGGCCGCCGCGCGGGCCGCCGCCTCGGCGAGGACGGCACGGACCTCCGCCCCGTCGCGCGCCCGGTAGAGCGCGGCCCGGAACGCGGCCGCCTCCCGCAGCTGGGGAAGGAGCGCTGGGGAGGCGGCCGCGTTGCCCGGGTGGGGCGTGGAGCCCCCGTCCAGGGCGAACATGAGGGTGGTGACGAGCATGCGCACATCGAGGGCGGGGGCGGCGTCCGGCGTGGTGGTGCCGAGGCCCGCGAGGACGGTCTCGCCGGTGGCGGCGATGAGGACGTTGTCCGGCGTGACCGCGCCGTGCACGTGCCCGTGCGCGTGGACGACGGCCAGCGCGTCGAGCAGTCGCAGCCCCATCGCGGCGATCCGGCCCGGCTCCAGCGGCCCCTCGGCGGCGGTGATCCGGTCGAGCGAGCCGCCCCTGATGAGGTCCATGACGACCCAGGGCTGAGGGCCGGAGGTGAGGACGTCGTGCACGGTGACGAGCCCGGGATGGCTCAGCGACGCCGCGAACCTGGCCTCGGCCAGCACCCGCTCCCGCTCACCCGCCCCTGAGCCCGGCCGGGCGGTGGTGAGGGGGATTCGCTTGACGGCCACGTCGCGGTGCAGGACCTCGTCCCTGGCCAGCCAGGTGCCGCCGCCCGGGCCGAGCGGCTCGACCAGGGTGTAGCGTCCCGCCAGTACGGTGCCCCTCATCGCGTCAGCGCCTCGACGACCGAACGGGCCGCGGCGCCCGCCTGCTCGGGCAGGGTGGGGTCCTTGGCGACCTCACGCCGCAGCGTCAGCTTGGCCACCAGGTTGCTCACCCGGAAGACGATCGCGACCTCGGTCTGCGGCCGGCGATCGTCGGTGACGGTCCACGTCATCGCCTCGTCGCCGAGCCCCTTGAGGTCGGTGATCTCGGAGCTCTTGCCCAGGGAGGAGTATTTCCTGCTCCGTTCGGCCTCGTCGCGCCGCGAGTTGAAGTCGTCGGCGGCCAGCGCGATCTCCGCATGGGTGCCGGTCGGCTCCTGCATCTCCAGTTCGAGCCGCAGCGACCGGGATTCCTTGGCCAGGCTCTGATGCCAGGTGCATTCGGCGTTCTCCCTCGGCATGATCAGCGCCTTCGGGACGGCCTTGGCGGCCTGCTCCGGGGTGAGGAGGCCGCACGCGCGCGGGATTGCGGCGAACCGCCCCGCCCCGTCCGTCGCCGACGGTGCGGCGGCGACGGACGCGGGGGCCGCCGCGGAGGTTCTCCCGAGCTGGGGTACGACGACCGCGCCCGCGCCCACCAGGGCCGCGACGGCCAGGGCGCCCAGCACGACCGGTAGCCGCACCCCGGGCGGGGTGGCCCGCGGCGGTTCGGGAAGTACGGCTGTAGCGGCCGGCCCCTGCACGACCGCCTCCAGCCAGCCCCGGAGCCGTTCTGCACCGGGACGCTTGTGTGGATCCTTGTCCAGCGCGGCGGCCAGCACCGGCCACAGCACGCTCCCCGAAGGGGTGGGTGGCTCGGTGAGGACGGCGCTCAGCGTGGCGACGGCGCTGTCCCTGGCGAACGGGCCGCGCCCTTCGACGGCGGTGTAGAGGGTGGCGGCCAGCGACCACAGATCCGAGGCCGGTCCCGCGGCCCCTGACCAGGCATCCGATCCGGGCCCGGCGGCTCGTGGCGACGTCGGGCCGGTCGGCTGGATGGCGGTCCGATCCGCAGGCCCCGCACCGGTCGGGTCGGTGGGTTGAACCACGGTCCGGTCGGTGGCGTGACCATCGCTCGGGCCTGTGGGCTGGATGAGGGTGTGGTCCGTGGCGGGGACGTGGTCTGTGGTGCGGGCGTGCTCTGCGCTGGGAGCGTGGCCTGTGCTGGGCGCGTGGCCTGTGCCGGGAGCGTGCAGGCATTCGGGGGCCGTGTAGCCGGGGGTGCCGACCGGTGTGCCGGGCAGGCCGCCGACCAGGGTGGCGATGCCGAAGTCCGTCAGCACCACGCGCCCGTCCCCCGCCAGCAGCACGTTGGCCGGCTTGACGTCGCGATGCAGCACCCCCGCCGCGTGCGTGGCCGCCAGTGCGGACAGCACCCGCAGCCCGATCTCGGCCGCGCGGCGCGCGGGCAGCGGCCCGTTCTCGCGGAGGACCTGCTCCAGGGACGGCCCGTGGACCAGCTCCATCACGATCGCCGGATCCCCGTCCTCGACGATCAGGTCGTGCACGGCCACGATCGAGGGATGCCGCAGCGCGGCGGCCGTCCTCGCCTCGGCCAGCGCGCGGTCGCACAGGGCGGCCCGCGACGCGGCGTCCAGCCCGGGGGCCAGCCGCACCCGCTTGACCGCCACCTCCCGCCCCAGGCTCTCGTCGCGGGCGCGCCAGACGACGCCCATGCCGCCCTCGCCGACGGGCTCGATGAGCCGGTACCTGCCTCCGATCAGCGACGTCATGTCACCTCCGCCTGCTAAGCGCGGCGGCCGTGAGGTTGGCGGCCCGCAGCGCGGCCGAGCGCACCCGCGCCGCCTCCGTGCCGTCGAAGTCGACGTACTCGACCTCCACCACCATGTTGCTGACCCGGAACACGACGTTGGACCTCACCATGGTGCCCGACTTCCGCTCGGAGACGTCGTACTGGAACGCCTCCTCACCGACCCCGGCGACCGGGGTGGCGGCGGTGGACGTGGTGCCGATCGGCCACTGCATCCCGACGGAGCCCCACTGCCACACCCCGCCGCTGGACGCGTCGCCGTTGATGGTCCGCTTGTTGAGGAACTCCTCGTGGGCCTCCACGGGGAGGGCCTCCCAGTAGTCCTTGTTCTGGGCCTTCGTGGGCTTGACGGAGAGCCCGACCTTCCGCTTCGTCCAGGCGCAGCCGTCCTCCTCGTGGTCGCGCTTCAGCTCGCGCCCGTACGCCGTCTCCTTGACCTGCGCGCCGGTGAGCAGCGTGCAGAAGTCGACCGGCACCGTGAACCTGCCCTTCGCCGGCTCCTTCGCCGGCAGGGTTGCGGCCGGGGGAGCGGCGGCGGACGCGGGCGGGGCGGCCGCGCGGGGCGGCGGCGGGTCAGGGGTGTCGCGGGCGACGCCGTACCAGGCGAGGGTCCCGACGACGGCGAGCCCGGCGACGGCGGCGGCCACCGGAACGGCCCTGCCGAGGTGCGGGCGCGGACGCCGGGGACGGTCTATGGGAGCCGGTACGCCGGAGGCGGCGGCCTCCAGCCACCGGCCCGCCGGCGCGGGGTCCGGGCGGTCGGCGGCCTCGCGCGACAACATGCGCAGCAGCACCGGCCCCAGCGCCGCACCCGCCCGCGCGGACGGCCTCGGATCCTCGGTGAGCACCCGGTGCAGCGTCGCCAGCGGTGACGCGGTGTGGAACGGCGAGGTGCCCTCCACCGCCGTGTACAGCGTGGCGGCCAGCGACCACAGGTCCGACTGCGGCCCGCCGCGCTCGCCCCGCAACCGCTCCGGCGCGATGAACCCCGGCGAGCCGATCAGCAGCCCCGACTGCGTGATGGTGACCTGGCCGTCGATCCTGGCGATGCCGAAGTCCGTCAGCACCGCCCGGCCGTCGTCGCACAGGAACACGTTGCCGGGCTTGACGTCGCGGTGCTGGATGCCCTGCCGGTGCGCGACCGACAGGGCCGTCAGCAGGTCGGCGCCGAGCCGGGCCACCCGCTGCGGCGCCCATGGGCCGTCGTCGCGGATCGAGTCCTGCAGCGTGCGCCCGCGCAGCAGCTCCATGACGATCCACGGGCGGCCGTCCTCGGAGAACACGTCGTGGACGGTGGCGATGCCCGGATGGCTCAGCCGCGCCGCCGCGTACGCCTCCCGCACCGTGCGCTCGCACAGCTCGGCGCGCTCCTCCGCCGCGATGTCGGGCGAGAGCAGCACCTCCTTGACCGCGACCTCGCGGTCGAGCGTCTCGTCACGGGCGAGCCAGACGGTGCCCATGCCGCCTCGGCCGAGCGCCCGGATCAGCCGGTAGCGCTCGGATAACAGGGACTCGGGGGGATTGTCGATCATCGTTGGTCACATGGTGGTCGTTGGTACGATGCCTCGGCCAGACCCTTTGCAGCCTAGTGAAAACAAGCTGCTCGCCGGTGTCCGAGAAGAGGGTTCGTGGGGCTGCTGCGCATTCATTTCACGGCGGACGACGTGGCGCGCACGACAGTGGCCGCGGGCGCGGACCCGTTGTGGGAGGTCGTGCTCAGCAGTTTCCGGCTGCAGGACAAGGACAAGGCGCCGGCCTTCCGGCCCTGGGAGCGCGCCCTGCGCGAGAGCCCGGCCAGGCTTTCCAGGATGGCCTCCGGCCTGCGCTGGCTGACCGCGCTGGCGCCCGAGGCGCCGTACTTCCCCGACTTCCTCACGCCGGCGGCGGCCCGCGAGGGTCTGCAGGCCGGGCTCGACGCGTTGCGCGCCACCCCGAGCCGCCGGTTCCGCCACGAGCTGGAGCTGCTCGCCCGGCACGTGCCCATCCCCGCCTGGCTGGGCGCGCTCGCCGACCGCCCGTCCGCGCCCGTGGCCGAGCTGGCCGCCGCCCTGGCCGGCTACCACGCCGCGGCCATCGCCCCGTACCACGACCTCATCCAGCCCGCGGTGGAGGCCGACCGGGCCTGGCGCGCCGGTCACCTGCTCAACTCCGGCGTGGAGGGCCTGCTGAGCAGCATGAAGCCGATGATGCGCTGGCGCTCGCCGGTACTGGAGGTCGACTACAGCGTGGACCGCGACCTGCACCTGCACGGCCGGGGGCTGACGCTGGTGCCGTCCTTCTTCTGCCGCCGCGTGCCGGTCTCGCTGGCCGACCCCGAACTGCCGCCGGTGCTGATCTATCCCATCGACGCCGCGTTCCGGTGGCAGCCGGGCGAGCGGACGCCGGGCTCGGTGGAGGCGCTGATCGGCGCAGCCCGCGCCGCCGTCCTGCAGGCCGCCGACGGCGGGGCCACCACCACGGAGCTGGCGCGGCGGGCGGGCGTGTCGCTGGCGGCGGCCAGCCGGCACGCGAAGGTGCTGCGGGAGGCGGGCCTGATCAGGAGCGTGCGCCGGGGCCCCGCCGTGCTCAACCTGCTGACCCCGCTGGGCAGCGGCCTGCTCGGGCCTGTGCCGCCGGCCTCGAAGTAGCGGTCCTGTTCGAAATGCCAGGCCTGCCCGCGCCACCTGGATCTACGGGTGCGGTTCCGCGAGCTTCGCGTGTGTCGCGGCGCCGGTGAAGAGGTGCCCATGCAGGAGTTCATCGATGGCGCCACGCGACGTCGTCGAGTGCGAGGAACGGCGAGAGCGCGACCGCGGTCGGCGTCATCCCGGCGAAGGCCACGACGTCTCTGTGAAGGTGCGACTGGTCGGCGTAGCCGCTTTCCGCCGCCACCGAGGCGGCACGGTGGCCGGCGGCGAGACGGTGGGCCGCGTGGTCGAAGCGGATGAGCTGGGCGACCCGCTTGGGGGTGAGGCCGACCTGGGCGCGGAACCGAGACCAGAGGCGCTTACGGCTCCATCCGGTCTCGGTGACCAGTCGTTCGACCCGGATCCGCCCTCGGGCGGCCACCATCTGCCCCCAGGAGAAGGCGACTTCCGGGTCGACAGCCCGGCCCGCGTCCTCCCGCCGGGCAAGCGCGGCCTCCGCGATCGCGAATCGCTCCTCCCACGACCCGGCGGCACGCAGTCGCTCCTGGGTTCGTACGGCGTCTCGTCCCCAAAGGTCATCGAGGGCGACCACCGTCCCGCCCAGCTCCGAGGAGGCGCCCAGGACCGCGTGCGCGACCATCGGCGAAAGCCGCACCTGGAGGCACTCGGAGCTTCTGGCCATCCCCCGCCCTCGGGCCCCGTTGGGTGCGAGTCCGGCGACGACGCGTTCTCGCTGCCGCGCACCACGGCCGTCCTCGACGACGAACGGCTGGTCGCCGAGGTCGAAGATCACCGTGACCGCGGGGTGCGGGACCAGCGCGACGTCGCGGAACTCGTTCGCCCGGTCGCTGAACCCCGCCATCACGACCCCCGGCAGCCGGCCGGGCCGCGACGGGACCGTGATCTGCCATCGAGGCGCACCGGCGCGAACCGGCTCGGCTGGTCGCACGCCGACATGGTAGTTCGCGGTGTCCACAACGCGACAATCCCCGGTCAGCGGCGAGCTGCCGGCCGGTGGCCGAGTCGGGCCGCACGGCCGGTCACCGGATGACAAGCCCGGTCAGAGCCGGCCGGTCCACACCTCGCGCTCGGCACCGCCGGGGTCGTCGACCACGGTGATTCCTTCGTCGATCAGCGCGGTGGCCCGGCCGGCCAGGTCGTATCGGGGCCAGCCGGGGTCGCCGTCGGCGACGAAGCGGACCCAGGCGCCGTGGGCCGTATCGGCGACGACCTGTGGTGGGTCGTCGCCGATGAGTGCGTGGCTCGACTCCTCATCGAGGAGGTCGAACACGTACGGGAGCTCCACGGCGTGGGCGGCGCCGAGGCGGCCGGCGAAGTTCGGCGACTCGTGGTCGAAGCGGTACATCCAGGTGTCGGCCTCGCCGGCCTCGAGGCGTGCCTCGGCGACCCGGATCGCCGGAACCCGGACGAAGCAGTCGGTGGTCACGGCGGCGAGCAGGTCGCCGCTGCTCGCACCCGGCCGCGCCGCCCGGTAGCGCTCGACCGTCCCGCCGGGCGCGCCGAGGGCGCCCACGACCGCGGCCAGGATGGGCTCGTCGACGATGTCGATCATGCCGGTGGGGACGAGGCCGATCCGGGTGTCGTCCCGGTTCCACCCGGCCAGGAGCCGTACGCCGCTGCCGGCGCCCTTCCTCAACGCGTCGAGCGGATGGTCGGGCAGGGTGTCGCCGTCGACGACCGGGGCGAAGGGGAGGCTCGCCCACCTGGCCGGATCCGAGGCGGCCTGGACCTCCTTGAAGAGGACGGACGCCGCCCGCCCGAGCCGTTCGGCCGGCACCTCGCCGAAGGCCTCGCGGGTCGGGGCCACCCCGAGCGACTCGGCCAGCCTTGAGGCGACGCCCGCGGCGGCCTCGGCCGTGAGCGTCTGGGCGACCGCCCCGCTCTGGGTGACCGCCTGGCGGAACAGTCCTCGGGCGCGGGGCATGGCCATGAGAGTGACGACGCTCATGGCCCCGGCGGACTGGCCGGCGACGGTCACCCTCCCCGGATCGCCGCCGAACGCGGCGATGTTGCCCTGGACCCACTCGAGCGCGGCGATCTGGTCCAGCAGTCCCAGGTTGGCGGTGCCGTCATCGAGGTGGAGGAAGCCCTCGGCGCCGAGCCGGTAGTTGATCGTGACGCACACGACCCCGTCGCGGGCGAAGGACGTGCCGCGGTAGCCGGCGACGGATCCGGACCCCTGCGTGAACATACCGCCGTGGATCCAGACCAGCACCGGCAGGCCGGATCCCCCGGGATCGGGGGTCCACACGTTGAGGTTCAGGCATTCCTCGCCAGGGATCACGACCTCCGGGAACAGCGCCGCGCTCTCCAGGCCGTCGTCGCCCTTCGGGCAGGTCGGCCCGTAATCGGCGGCGCGGCGCTCGCCCTCCCACCGCGCGGGTGGCTCCGGAGGCCGCATGCGGCGCGCTCCGAAGGGCGGGGCGGCGTACGGGATCCCGAGGAACGCCGCCACTCCCCGGTCCGTCCGGCCCCGCAGCCGGCCAGTCGCCACCTGAGCCCCTGGCGCGCTGTCCACGGTGTTCGTCATCATCTCTCCCGTCGCTCGGAGCTCCGCGGCCGTCGCACGTGGAGCCGTGCCTGACGCGAGATCGAGCATCACAAGCGCGGGGCCAGGGTGTCTTGGACGAATGTTCCGTCGCAGGAGACGGCGCGGGCCCGCGAACGGGCCCGCGCATGAGCGTGGTCAGCGGGCGGACGCCGTGTAGGTGTGGCCCGGCTGGGTGTCGAAGGCGAAGGTCGTCTCGCCGGTGTTCGTGGCGCGGCCGAAGGTGAGCGGCACGGGCCGGTGCGTGGCGGTGTCCACCACGACCGGGCGGCCCGAGCGCCACGGGCTCGCCAGGGTCGCCCGTCCGCCCTTCTCGCTGGTCAGCGTGATGGGCGAGACCTCGCGTCCGGCTCGCCGCTCGGCGGAGAGCAGAAACGCGCCCTTGGCGCGCAGTCGTACGAACGTGCCGTCACGGCCGGCGGGCCAGTCCGGGAAGACCCGGATCACGCCCTCGAACGTCTGCAGGAACATCGAGTTCACGGTTTCGAGCGAGCCCGAGGTCTCCAGGCCGCCGCCCGACTGCGCCACGGTCAGGTTCGGCCGCCACAACAGCTTGATCACGGCCGTGAACTTGCCGATGAGGTCCTCGGGATCCCAGCCCGCGCGGGCCGCGATGGTGAACGTCTTCGGGAACCCGTTGATGGAGGAACCGCGCGACCCCGGCAGGAACGGATCCACCCATTCCAGGGTGTTCCGCACCTTCCGCAGCTGTTCCGGGTCGCCGCCGATGGCCAGGTTGTCGCTCGGGTGGACGACGCCCTCCAGGTTGATGGGCTGGTCGTTCTTGTTGAGCAGCGCGTTGCCCTTGATGGGGTTCTCGATCTTGGTGGCGAGCAGGATGACGTCCAGGCCGTCCATGGTCGCCGTCGGGTACGGCGCCAGGTCGTCCAGGTGGCCCTGCCAGACCGGCCGCAGCTCCGCGTCCACCCCGAGCACCCGGCTGTACTCGATCAGCGCGGTCAGCGTCCGCCGGATGTAGCCGAGGTCGTAGGTCGAGTCGACGTCGTCGCCGCCCTCGTTCACGGCGCTGTTCAGGACGTGGTACTTGCCGTCGTCGCCCTTGACCACGTAATCCATCCAGAACTCACCCAGTTCCTTCAGGAACGGGTAGGCCGTGGTGCGCAGGAACTCCTCGTCCCGGGTGTACTCCCAGTTCCACAGGAACGGGATGGCGGCGAATGTCCCGTTGGTCTTCTGGTCGGCGAGCTTCTTCGGCGACTTGGGGCCGGTCACCGGGACCTCGGCGGGGGCGGGACGGGTCTGGTTGTACGGGTAGATGGTCCGGCTGAAGGTCAGCCCCTTGTACCCGGCGGCATGAGTGGTGTTGCGTTGGTACGGAAGCTCGGCCACCACCGTCTTGTAGTAGGGGGCGGCCAGCTCGGGCCGGTTGGCGGAGTAGACGCCGTAGAACGGGGCCTGGGTGTTGTAGTTCAGCCAGTAGCGGTTGGAGCCGCCGGTCTGGTCGATGGTGCGCCACGGCGAATAGGTGCCGGGCAGGAACGAGCCCGCGCGGCTGGCGGCGCCCATCGCGTACAGGGCGCCGTAGTAGTACTTGTTGAGGATCGGGTCGCCGGTGTCGACGTACGACCTCAGCCAGAACCGCTTCCACCACTCGCGGTGCGCGGACCGGGCCCGGTCGAGGTCACGGCCGTCGAGGCCGTGCACCCGGTCCACCGCCTCGGTGACGAAGTCGTTCAGCGGCGTGGGGTTGGCGTAGCCGCCGTTGCCGTGCAGCGTGGTGACCAGCCGCACGGGCCGGCCGGGGGCCAGCTCGAAGGCGAGGCGGGCGAGGTTGCCCGACGGCGTGCTCGCGGTGACCGGGGTGCGCGAGCCGATGACCCTGGCCGACGCGGCCGCCTTGGACACCCAGCCGCTCTCGCCGTCCGCGCCGGTCGTGCGGGTGATCCACACCTGACCGTCCCCGGCGACCCCCGTCGTGCCGGCGGGCACGGTCAGGTCGGCCTGGAGCGGCAGCGGCTGCGCGCCGTCGGGGATCGACAGCTCGGTGACCAGCAGGTTCTCGCCGTCGGCGGTCCAGGTGCGGGTGCTCAGCACCCGGCCGTCAACCGTCTGGGAGCCGCGGACCTCCCCGTTGAGGATGTCCTGCCGCTGGCGGTAGTTCGGGTCGTCGCCGAGTGCGCCGGTGAGGACGTTCCGCTGGCCGTCGAACAGCTGCAGGTCCCGGACGAAAGCCTTCTGATTCGGGTCGGCGGGGTCGCGCACCGCACCCGTGACCAGCAGGCGCACGTGGCGGGCGGTGAAGGCGGGCACGGTCCGGTCGGTCAGCTCGGCCGTGTTGCCCGTGACCGTGTCCACGTCGGTCCAGGTGACGCCGTCGTCGCTCTTCTGCAGGGCGAAGCTCCGGGTGTTGAGCGCCTGGAAGTTGGCGGCCCTGCCCTGGTAGCCGTTGTGCCTGACCACCCAGCGGTCGACCGCCTTCACCCCGCCCAGGTCGACGGTGACCCATTGCGGGTCGGACGCGCTCGCGCCGGTCCGCGACACCCAGCGGGTCTCGGGGTCTCCGTCGATCACGCAGGCGGCGGTGCACTCGAGGGTGTCCTTCGCGGCGGGGGTGGCCGCGGCGTGCGCGGGGCCGATGGAGATCGTGCCGAACGGCAGCTGCCCGTTGCCGCTGTGCCAGAAGTCGGACTTGGACAGGTAGTACGTCTGCCGCTGGTCGCGGGCGTCGGACGTGACGTGCAGGTCGCCGTTGCCCAGGAGCAGGCCGGCGGTGTAGCGGGCGGTCTGCACGGCGTTGAGGGCCGGGGGAGCGGTGTAGGCGTCGTCGATGGCCGACAGGAGCTTGCGGATGTCCTGCCACTCCGACGCGCCGGCCTGGGCGGGCGCCGGAGTGAGGCCGACCACCGAGGTGGTCAGCACGGCGAGGGCGAGCAGGGCGCGGTGCCTCATAGGGGGTGCTCTCCGTTCGAGAGGGTTTGTACGGTCGCGGTACGGCGGGCCCGTTCGGCGGCGAAGACCACGCGGTGGCTGTCGACGCTCTCCTGGATCCCGGACAGGATCAGCTCGGGCCGCCCCTCGTGCAGGGCGGTGACGAACGACTCGATCAGGGCGGCGTCGCCGCCGGCGTGGCCTTCCGCCGCGCTGGAGCCGTCCAGCGAGGTGTCGATGATGGTCGTTTCTTCCGACAAAAAGTCATAAATGCGGATAAAGCGGCCGTCGCCGGTCAGCTGGCCCGCGGTGCCGAACAGCTTGGTGTGCCGGTTCTCCAGCGGCGTGAACGCGGTCATCGTGAACGACGCGGTGACCCCGCCCTCGTACTCGATGGTCACCACCTGGTGGTCCACCACGTCGTTGTCGCTGGCGTACACGCAGCGCCCGTAGGGGCCTTCGGCCAGCGCCGCGGTGACCGCCTCCTCGGTGAGCGGGCCGCCCGTCATGACCCGGGTGAAGTACTGCTTGGTGCCGCCGTCGCGCAGCCCGTCGCGGTAGAGCCGCACGGCCGAGTACGGGCACCCGGGCTCGATCGGGCACTCCAGGCACCGGTCGGCGGCGCCCGGAGGCCGCCGTTCGGCGCGGAAGTGGCGCAGCCCGCCGAAGGAGGACACGCGCTCGGCCCTGCGCCCCACGACGTGGCCCAGCCAGTCGATGTCGTGACACGACTTGGCCAGCAGCGCGAACGTGGCCTCGTCCGCGCGCCGCCAGTTGCCGCGGACGAACGAGTGCGCGAAGTGGTACCACCCGACCGGCTCCAGGTGCTCCACGCTCACGACGTCGCCGATCCGGGGGAGCACCTCGCGGAGCCTGCGCGTGTAGGGGGTGTAGCGCATGACGTGGCAGATCGCGATCATGGCGCCGGTACGGGCCGCCGCCTCGCCGATGGCCACCGTGTCCGCCTCGGTGGGGGCGATGGGCTTCTCCAGCAGGATGTCGTAGCCCTGCTCGGCGAAGACCTCGGCCGGCGCCAGGTGATCGGCGTCCAGCGTGGCCACGATCACCGCGTCGGCGATCCTGCCGAGGCCGGCCAGCTCCTTCCAGTCGCGGAAGACCCGCTCGGGCGGGAGCGCGTGGCGTGCCGCGAACTCCTGCCGGGCGGCCGCGCGCGGCTCCGCCACCGCCACGATCCGCGCCCGGTCCGGCCGGCGCGCGGCCAGCTCGGCGTAGGCCGTGCCGCGCGCGCCCGCGCCCACCACGGCCAGGGTGATCGGCCGGTCGAGGGCCTCCCCGATGTGGTCCCTCAAGTTGATCATCCTTTGACCGCTCCCCCGGTGAGTCCTTTGACGAAGTGCTTCTGCAGCGCGAAGTAGAAGATGAGGATGGGCAGGGCCGACAGCACCATCAGGCCGAACATGTCGCCGTAGTCCCGCTGGAACTGGCCGAGCGCGCGGTAGACGCCCACGGTGACCGTGGTGCCGCCGGCCGGGCCGAGGATGATGAGCGGGTTGAGGAAGTCGTTCCAGATCCACACGCCCAGGAAGATCAGCACGCTGGCCGTGGCCGGGCGCAACAGCGGGAAGACCACCCGCCAGAACGTGCCGAACGGGCCCGCCCCGTCGATCGAGGCGGCCTGCTCCAGCTCGACCGGGATGGCCCGGATGAAACCGGAGAAGACGAACACCCCGAACGGCACGTAGTACCCGACGTTGAACAGCACCAGCCCGCTGATCGTGCCCATCAGGCCGGTCAGGTTGAGCACCTGCGTGACCGGCACCAGGATCACCTGCGGCGGGATCATCAGCCCGGCCAGCAGCACCAGCAGCGTGATCCGCGCGAAGCGCGACGGGGTGCGGCAGATGTAGTGGCCCAGCATGGCCGACACGACCGTGAGGATCACGATCGACAGCAGGGTCACGGAGACGCTGTTGATCAGCCCGTTCCAGAACAGGTGGTCGGGGCGCGTCAGCGCCTGCGTGAGGTTGTCCAGCGTCGGCGGGATCGGCGGCGCCGCCGGGGAGGCGGTGATGTCCGGCCCGTGCTTGAAGACGTTGGCCACGACCAGGTAGAGCGGCAGGAAGAACGCGCCGGCCACCACGATCGAGACCAGCGGGCGCAGCCACTTCACAGGTCCACCTCCCTGCGGTTGAGCAGGCGCAGCGCGACGGCGGAGACCGTCGCGACGATCACGAGCATGAGGATCGCCATCGCCGAGGACTCGCCCGTGCGGTTGGCGGTGAAGCCGACCTGGATGACGTTGAAGGCCACGGTCGCCGTGGTGCCCAGCCCCGGACCGCCCGCCGTCAGCACCTGGATGTGGTCGTACGCCTTGAACCCGGTGATCAGCAGCATCACCGTGTTCGTGGTTAGCGCGGGCGCCAGGAGCGGCCAGGTGACCTTGCGGAAGCGGGTCCAGGAGCCCGCGCCGTCGATGGCCGCCGCCTCGTGCAGCGACTGAGGCACGCCCTGCAGCGCGGCCAGGTAGACCACCGAGCAGAAGCCGAGCATCTGCCAGCTGATGATGAAGCCGATGGAGTACAGCGCCAGGTCGGGGTCCGACAGCCAGCCGACGCGGACCCCGAGCAGCCGGTTGACCAGGCCCTCGTCCTGCAGCATGGCCATCCACACCACGCTCACCACCACCGAGCTCAGCACGACGGGGACGAAGAAGACGCTGCGCAGCGCCCGGTAGAGCCAGCCGGCGCGGTCGAGCAGCACGGCCACGCCGACGCCGGCCACGTTGGGCACGATCACGATGATCAGCGTCAGGATCGTGGTGACCTTCAACGAGGTCAGGAAGGACGGGTCGGCCAGCAGGCGCAGGTAGTTGTCCGGCCCGACGAAGCGCGTCCGCGTGGCGAACAGGCTGGCGTCGGTGAGGCTGTAGCCGAAGCTGAGCAGGATCGGCGCGAGCACGAAGCAGGCGTAGACCAGCACGCCCGGGGCGACGAAGCTCAGCAGGTACGTCAGCCGCTGCCAGGGGACGGCCGCGGTGCGCGCGGCGGCCCGCTTGTCGGGGAACATCTACCGGCCGCCCGCCTTGACCCACTCCGCGTCCAGCGCCTTCGCCGCCGCGGCGCCGTCGGTCTTGCCCGCGATGATCTCCTGGGCCAGCGCGAACACCTTGTCGCCCACGCCCGGCAGCAGCGAGTCGTCGCCGGTCTCGACCGTGAAGGCGTTGACCGCCTTGCCCGCCTTGAACACCTCGAGCGTGGCGTTGTAGACCGGGCCCATCGGCGGCGGCTGGTAGCCGTTGATCGCGATGATGGCCGCGTCGCTCCTGACGAGCACGTCGTTGTTGGCGGCGTCCTGATTGAACTCCAGCGCGAACGTCCTGGCCGCCTCGAGGTTCCTGGATCTGGCGTTCACGATGGGGCCACCGCCCGTGTACGAGGGCACCACCACCTGGCCGTCGTCGGTGGGCCAGGCGAAGACGCCGATCTCGAAGGGCGGCTTGCCGGCGCCGGCCCCCGCGTCGGCCCCTGCGTCGGCTGCGGCGGCGAACCAGGACCCCATCGGGTACATCGCGCCCTTGCCGTCCAGGAACGCCTTCTCGGTCGACGGGTAGTCGCGCGACAGCCCGGCCTTGTCGACGTACCCCTTCCCGACCAGGTCGGCGAACTTCTGGGTCGCCTTGACGAAGGCCGGGTCGCCGAACCTGACCTGCCCGGCGCGCCGCTTGACCAGGAAGTCCGGCTGCCGGGCGTAGACGTCGGCGCCGACGAGCGCGATCCAGATGTAGCCGGCCGCGAACGCGTCCTTGCCACCGCCGCCCACCACGAACGGGTTGATTCCCTTGGCCTTGAGCTTGGCCGAGACGTCGAGCAGCTCCGGGTAGGTCTTCGGCGGCGCGTCGACGCCGGCCTCGGCGAAGAGCTTCTTGTTGTAGTAGACCAGCGGGGTCGGCTGGGAGTTGTAGGGGAGCTGGTAGATCTTGCCGCCCAGCGGGTTGGAGCGCGGGTGGGCGTAGTTCTTCAGCTCCTCCTCGCTCCAGGCGTACAGGTTGCCGCTCTCCGCGAGCCCGCTGGGCGCGATGGCCTGCATGACGTCGGGCAGCTGACCCGAGGCGAGCAGCTGCTTGGCGTACGCGTTGCGCTCGCCCGCGCTCGGCGCCACGAGCTTCTTCACGGCGATGTCGGGGTGCTTGTCGGTGACGCGCTTGATGGCCGCGTCCCAGTACTCCGGCGTCAGGTTGGGCGTCTCGAACACCAGGAAGGAGATCTCCTTCTTGCCGTTCGCCACTGGCTGCTGTGACCCTGCCGGCGCGCACGCGGCGAGTGTCAGGGCAGCGGTGGCCAGCACGATGGCCTTGTTCACCTGGGGTCCTCTCTAGGGGGTGGCCGACCGGCGGCACCGCGCCGCGGGTGGGTCTTATTTTTAGTAGTTCCTCAAATAATTCGCAATGCCCTACCATCGGATCGTGACCTTGACCGGACAGGATCCGGCGCTCCTGCGCCGCCTCAACGCCGCCGCCGTGCTGCGCACGCTGCACGCCGCGGACGAGCTGACCCTGACGCAGCTCGTGAAGACCACCTCCATCTCCCGGGCGACCGTCGAGGACGTCATCGCCGGGCTCGACGAGCTCGTCGAGGAGGTCGGCATCAAGGTCGGGGATCCGCGCCCGGTCGGCCGGCCGGCCAAGCGCTACCGCTTCCGCGCGGAGGCCGGCCACGTCGTCGGCCTCGACATCGGCCCGCACAAGGTCCTGGCGCTCACCGCCGACCTCAAGGGGCGCATCGTCGACCGCAGGCGCACGGTCGTCACCCCCGAGACCGGCACCGCCGACAGGATCGCGGCGGCCAGGTCGGTGGTGCGCAGGACGCTCCGCGCGGTCGGCGTCGAGCCCGGCCAGGTACGCGCGCTGGGGGTGGCTACGACGGGCGTGGTCGACCCCGCCGATGGCCGGATACTGATCAGCGACCGGCTGCCCGGCTGGGCGGGTGTCGACCTGCCCGCCGCGCTCGACGGCCTCGCGGACGGCCCGGTCCTGGTGGGCAACGACACCAACCTGGCCGCGCTGGCCGAGCACTGGTGCGGCGCCGCCGTCGGTGCGAAGGACGTGATCTGCCTGCTGGCCGGGCGCAGCGTCGCGGCGGGCCTGCTCATCGGCGGCAAGCTGCACGCGGGCCGCAACGGAGCGGCGGGGGAGATCGGCGTCATGCGCGCCTTCGGGTGGTACACCGCGTTCGACCGATTCCTCGCCTACGGCGGGGACGCCCCCTCCGGGGAGGCGGCCGTGCGGGTGTTCGAGGCCGTGCGGGAGGGCGATGCGGAGGCCGCGGCCATCGTCCGCGCCTTCGCCCGCGACCTCGCCAAGGGTGTCGGCGCCGCGGTGCTCACGATGGACCCGGAACTGGTCGTCCTGGGCGGCGGCCTGTCGGGCGCGGGCGAGCTGCTGGCCGCGCCCCTGCGCGAGGAGCTCGCCGAGCTCTGCCTGTTCCCCGTGCGCGTGGAGAGCTCGGAGCTGGGCGGCGAGTCCGTCGCGCTCGGGGCGGTACGGCTGGCGCTCGACCACGCCGAGCACGCGATGTTCGGCGTGGGCCCCGCATGACCATCGGCCCATCGCCACCTGGAGCGGAGCGGGCTGACGGATCACCCGTCCAGATCGGCGCTCTCGTTCCGCTGACCCGGCCGGGCTGGGTCGAGGCGGGCCGGCACCTGCTCGCCGGACTCGAGCTGGCCGTTCGCGAGGTCAACGACGCCGGCGGGAGCGCCGGAAGACCGCTCGAGCTGGTGGTCCGAGACACCGCGGCTGATCCGCAGAAGGCCGCGGCGGCCGTGGACGAACTGGCCGGCCTGGGCGTGGCCGCCTTGGCGGGGGAGTATCACAGTGTCGTCGCTCGCGCCGCCGCCGCCCGGGCCGACGCCCTCGGCCTGCCGTTCCTCTGCTCGTCGGCGGTTCTCGACACGCTCACCGAGCAGCCGACGCGATGGGTCGCGCGCCTGGCCCCGGCGCAGTCCCACGGCTGGCAGATCTACGCGGACCACCTCCTCGGCGCCGGCCACAGCCGCATCGCCGTAGCAGCCGACCCGAGCGTCTACTGGGCATCCGGGACCCGCATCCTGCGGGACCACCTCGCTCCACGCGGCGGCACCGTCATCGAGCTCGACATGCGCGCGCTCACCCCCGCGGCCGTGTGCGACGAACTCGCCGGCAATCGCGCGACAGCCCTCCTTCTTCTGGTCGGCCACCCGGAGCCGGCGGTGCCGATCGTCAAGTCCGTCCGCCGCGACCGGCGCCTCGCCGAGATCATGATCGGTGCTCCGGCCGGGCAACCGGAGTTCGCCGGATGGGCGAGGTCGCTGGGCGGCGACGGCGCCGCGATCCCGTTCTTGCGCTACCTGCCCGAGCGCCTCGGCCCACTCGGTACGCGAGTCGAGACGGCCCTGCGCGAGCGGCTGGCCGAAGTGCCCTCCTTCGTCGCCTTCGAGGGCTACGACACCATCACGGTCCTGGCCGAGATGCTGCGTACGTACGGCGCGGACCGGGCGCGCACCGCCGGATCCTGGCCGCGCGTCGCGGTCGAAGGCACCCGCGGGCAGATCCGGTTCTCCCGCACGCCGGGCATCAGCGTCTGGCAGTGGGCCTGGACGCCGGTCCAGGTCGTTGATCGGGATCCGGCGGAACCGGATCGCTTTCGGGTCCTTCACGCCGGCTGAGAGAGCACGGAGGTCACAATTGACCTCTAAACGGAAGGAGTCAGCGTGCGAGTCGTCGTCATCGGTGCGGGGGTGGTCGGAGCGGCGGTCGCGGCGGGACTCACCCGGCGCGGCGCGCAGGTCACCGTCCTGGAGGCGCGTACTCCGGGATCCGGTACGACCTCCACGTCCCTGGCGTGGGTCAATGCCAACGACAAGACGCCCAAGGAGTACTTCGACCTCAACCACGCCGCCGTCCGGGCGCACCACCGGCTCCCCGGCGACTGGTTCTTCCCCACGGGCAACCTCGAGTGCGCGGTCTCCGACGAGCACAAGGAACGCCTGGAGGCCCGCGTACAGCGGCTGGCCGGCATGGGCTACCCGGTCGAGCGGATCACCGCCGCGCGCGCCTTGACCCTGGAGCCCGACCTGGTGCCCCCGCCTCCCGGCACCGAGTACGTGTTCTTCCCCGAGGAGGCGCACGTGCACCCGCTGCGCCTGCTCGGGAGCCTGCTCGGCGAGGCCCGCGACGCCGGGGCCGCGCTCGCGTGCGGGGCCGAGGTGACCGCGATCGAGACCTCGTCGTCGGGCGTCAAGGTGACGGCGGCCGACGGGCGGGCCTTCGACGGCGACCTGGTGGTCACCTGCGCCGGTCGCTGGACGCAGGGGGTGGCGGCGCTGGCCGGGGCCGAGGTGCCCATGCTCGACCCGGCGGTGTCCGGCGCGGTCACCAACGGTTTCCTCGTCACCACGACCCCGGTGCCCGCCCGCCTGTCCCGCGTGCTCCATTCCGACGGGCTCAACCTGCGGCCGGACGGGGGCGGGCGGCTGCTGCTGCAGTCGCTGCCGCTGGACGGGCGGGCGGACCCGGCGGTCCCGGTGCCCGGCGACGTCCAGGACTCGATCCTGGCCCTGATGGCGCGCGTGCTGCGGGCCGTGGACGGGGCCACGGTGGAGCGGGCGGTGGTCGGCCGGCGGGCGATGCCGGGGGACGGGCTCACGGTGGCGGGTTTCGCGGACGCGGAGCGGCGCGTGTACACGGTGGCCACGCACAGCGGGGTCACGGTGGCGCCGCTGCTCATGGGGGAGGTGGCGGGGGAGGTGTACGGCGAGGAGTCGCCGCTGCTGGCGCCGTTCCGGCCGTCCCGCTTCGCCGACGGCACCGCCGGCCCCGCCCCTGCCCCGGCGCGGCGGCCGGGACAGCAGTAGGGTCCTCGGAAAGGCGTGGTTACCCGGTCTTGAGGAAGAGGATGCCGTCGGTCGTGTGCACCTGGCCGGGGTCCAGGGCGAAGTAGCCCGAGCTCGTGTCGGTCTGGGGAGTCAGCTCGATGCCCTCCAGCGCCCCGGCCAGGCGTTCGGAGGCGATGAGGTAACCGCCGTGCGGCAGGGTGGCGTGCAGGACGCCTTCCAGGGTGTCCGGCGGGGTCGCCGCGCCGCCCGCGGTCGAGGCGATGAAGGCGTACGCCTCGCCCAGCTGCGCCGCGACGATCGAGCCGGCGCTCCACCACTCCAGCAGCAGGTCGCCGCCCTGCCAGCCCTCCGTCTGCCAGACACTCCTGTCCCGCTGGAGGTGCCGGTTGTGGGCGTGGACCAGCGCCGGGCCGTAGCGGGGTGCGATCGCCAGGAGGTTCTCGGCCATCATCGTGTCCCGCAGCCCCATGAGGCGCATGACCCTGGTCGGCGACGTGTCCGCCATCCCCGCGTGGTAGCGGAGCAGGCCCGTGGCCGTACGCCCGAACAGGCAGGCCCGCCACCACGCCTCCCGCGAGGTCGCGGCGATCAGGCGCGGTGAGTCCGCCGTGAGCAGGGCCACGAGGTCGTCCGCCATGAGGCGCAGCTCGACGGCGTCGGGCGAGCGGCCGACGGACTGCGCGGGGTCCATGGTGGCGGCGGGGTTCGTCCACCGGGAGTCGGCGCCGAGCAGCCGGTCGACGGCGTCGAAGGACGGCACGTCGAGGTGGGCGGCGAGATAGCCGTGCAGCCCGGCGAGGGCCGGACGGGGGCTGCCGGGCCCGGCCAGCTCGAGCGGCCCGTCGAAGCCGAAGAAGCGGATCCGCTCGGCCGCGGGCCGGTGCCGGTTGTGCTCCCGCATCCAGCTCACGAGCTCCCGGTCGGCGGCCGAGCCGCCGAGCCCGTGACTGAAGCCGCGCCGCATGACGTCGTCGAGCGTCCCCACGCCCTCCGTGACGTACGCGTCCACGACCAGCGCCGCGAGGCAGTCGCTCTCGATCGCGATCGACCGATGGCCCTCGTGCTCCACGAGGTGGCGGAAGGCCTCGTTGCGCTGCCGGAGGAACGCCTCCTCGCCGTGCGTGGGCTCGCCGAGGCCGAGCAGGCGTGGCGGGGCCGGGAACGACCTGAGCAGCTTCGTGATCGCGGCGCCCTCGAAGGGCCAGCCGGAGTCAAGGATCGCGGATTCCATGCCTTCAACCGTATCGTTGAACCTTCTGTGTAAACTTTGCCCATGCCCCGCGAGCGACTCCGGCCCGTGGATCTGGCGCGCGAGCACGGCCTGTCCACGCAGGCGATCCGCAACTACGAAGAGGCGGGCATCCTCCCGCCGGCCGCGCGCACTCCCCACGGCTACCGCACCTATACCCCCGTCCACCGGGAGGCCCTGCGCGCCTTCCTCGCCCTGATCCCCGGCCACGGCCACCAGACGGCCACCTCGATCATGCGGGAGGTGAACGGAGGCGCGGTCGAGGAGGCCCTGCGGCTCATCGACGAGAGCCACGCGCAGCTGCTCGACGACCGCCGGACGCTGCAGGCCGTGGAGCGGGCGCTGCGCGACCTGACGGCGGAGGAGCGGCCCGGAGCGCCGGCGCCGGTGGAGCGGCCCGGGCCCGGCGGCGTCACCTTCATCGGCCCGCTGGCCAGGAGGCTCGGCATCAGGCCCGCGACGCTGCGCAAGTGGGAGCGCGCCGGGCTGGTCAACCCGAGCCGCGACCCTCAAACCGGCTACCGCGTCTACACGGCCGCCGACGTGCGCGACGTCCGGCTGGCCCACCAGCTCAGACGCGGCGGCTACCTGCTCGAACAGATCGCCCCGCTGCTCGCCCAGGTGCGCTCCGCCGGGGGGATCGCGCCCCTGGAGGCGACCCTGCGCGACTGGCAGACCCGGCTGACGGCCCGTGGCCGCGCCATGCTGACCGGCGCCGCCGGGCTCGACGCGTACCTGGGTCACCCCGGAGGTCCCGCCGCGGTCGCGGAGGATTAAGATACAGGGCAGCTCTGTATCCTAATTGGCCATGACAGGCAGACGGGAACACGCCATGGGTGCCTACGTGCTCGGCTTCCACGACATCGACAAGACGCTTCTCCCCCTGGTCGGCGGCAAGGGGGCCAACCTCGGCGAGTTGTCCGCCGTCGAGGGGGTGCGAGTGCCGCCGGGCTTCTGCGTCACCACCGAGGCCTACCGCGCGGTCGTCGAGTCGGACGCGACGATCGCCGCGCTGATCGACGGGCTCTCCGGGCTGCGCGCGGACGACCGCGCCGGGATCGCCGAGGCGTCCGCCCGTCTCCGGGAGGCCGTCGAGACGCTGCCCGTACCGGCCGAGATCGAGGACGACATTCTGCGCCGCCTCGGGGAGCTCGGCGACGTGCCCTGCGCGGTGCGCTCCAGCGCCACCGCCGAGGACCTGCCGTCCAGCTCGTTCGCCGGGCAGCAGGACACGTACCTGAACGTCAGGGGAGCCCCTGCGGTGCTCGCGAGCGTGCGGCGCTGCTGGGCGTCGCTGTTCACCGACCGGGCGGTGGCGTACCGGATCAAGAGCGGCTTCGAGCACCGCGCGGTGCGCGTGTCCGTGGTCGTGCAGCAGATGGTCTTCCCCGAGGCGGCGGGCATCATGTTCACCGCCGACCCGGTGACGTGCAACCGGAAGGTGGTCTCGATCGACGCCGGGTTCGGCCTCGGGGAGGCGTTCGTGTCGGGCGTGGCGAACGCCGACAACTACCGCGTACGCGCGGGCGAGATCGCCACGCGCAACGTCGTCACCCAGGACATCGAGCTGCGCCCGTCCCCGGACGGCGGCACGGAGGAGCGGGAGATCGAGCCCGCGCGCCGGCACGTGCAGACCCTGAGCGACGAGCAGATCCTCCGCCTCGAACGCCTCGGCCGCCGCATCGAGAGCCACTTCGGCCGCCCGCAGGACATCGAGTGGGGCCTGGCCGGCGGCGAGTTCCAGATCCTGCAGAGCCGCCCGATCACCACCCTCTACCCGGTGCCCGGGACGGCCGACGGCAAGAACCACGTCTTCATGTCGTACGGCCACCGCCAGATGATGACCGACGCCTTCAAGCCCCTGGGCCTGTCGCTGTTCGCGCTCCTGCACGACCGGCTGGGCCGCTCGGCGGGGACGGTGTCCGGCAGCCGGTTCTACAAGGACGTCTCGCCCGAGCTGTCCTCGTCGTGGGCGCGCGCGGTCACGCTCAAGAGCCTCGGCCAGGTGGACGTCCTCATGGCCAACGCCCTGCGCCAGGTCCTGACCAGGAAGGACTTCGTGCGCGACCTGGCCCACGGCAAGACCTCGATGCTGGACTTCGGCGAGGGCGGGCTGCTGCCGATGGCCCGCCAATATCTGAAGATGTCCGGCAAGGACGACACCGAGGCCGTGCCCGAGCTGATCGCCGAGAACGAGCGGACCGTCGAGGAGCTGCGCCGCGGCATCGCGGGCAAGTCGGGGGACGAGCTGTTCGCGTACATCCTGGACGACCACGACGTGCTGGCCCGGCTCACGTTCGACCCGCGCAGCGTGGCGGCGGCCTTCGTCGGCATCCAGGCGGTGAACTGGGTCAACAAGCGCATGAAGGCCTGGCTCGGCGTGCAGAACGCCGCCGACGCCATCGCCCAGTCCGCCGACCACAACGTGGTGGCCGCCATGGGCCTCGACCTGCTGGACGTCGCGGACGCCGTCCGCCCCTACCCGGCGGTGGTCGAGCACCTCGAACGCGCCGGCCGGGACACGCTCCTCACCGGGCTCGACGGCCTGGAGGGCGGTCCCGAGGCCCGCCGCGCCCTTGAGGGCTACCTGCGCACGTACGGGATGCACTGCTCGGGCGACATCGACGTCACCCGGACCCGGTGGAGCGAGGACCCCACCCAGCTCGTCCCGCTCCTGCTGAGCAACGTCCGCAACTTCGCGCCCGGCGAGCGCGCCCGCAAGGTCGAACGCGGCCGCGCCGAGGCCGAGAGCACCATCGCCGGCCTGCTGGAACGCCTCAGGGCGCTGCCGGGCGGTGAGCGGAAGGCGAAGAAGGCGGCCCGGCAGATGAGCCTCATCCGCCACTTCATCGGCTACCGCGAGTACTCCAAGCACGCGCTGCTCCAGCGCTACGAGCTGTACAAGCGGGCGCTGCTCGCCGAGGCCGCCGAGCTCGTCGCCCGCGGGGTGATCAGGGAGCCGCAGGACGTGTACTTCCTGTCGCTGGAGGAGTTCAGGGAGGTCGTGCGGAGCGGGAGGATCGACCCCGCGCTCGTCGACGGGCGGCGGGAGGCGTTCGAGGAGGACCGGAAGCTGACGCCGCCGCGCGTCATCACCTCCGAGGGCGAGGTGATCTCCGGCGAGTACGACACCGGCGCCCTGCCCGAAGGCGCGCTGGCGGGCATCGCCGTGTCGTCGGGCGTCGTCGAGGGGCGCGCCCGCATCGTGCTGAGCATGGACGAGGCGGACGTCGAGGAGGGCGACATCCTCGTCACCGTCTACACCGACCCGAGCTGGTCGCCGCTGTTCGTCTCGGTCAAGGGCGTCGTGATGGAGGTCGGCGGGGTGATGACCCACGGCGCCGTGGTCGCCAGGGAGTACGGCCTGCCCGCGGTCGTCGGCGTGGAGAACGCCACCCGGCGCATCGAGGACGGCCGGCTCATCCGCGTCAACGGCACCGAGGGCTACGTCGAACTCCTCTGACCCTGGTGCGGCCGCGTCACCGGCGCGGCCGCACCAGGAAAGTCAGCGGACCTTGGCGAAGAACGCGCGCAGGTCGGCCGCCAGGCGGCCGGGCTGCTCCATGGCGACGAAGTGGTGTCCGGCCGTGTTGTCCTCCGGCCAGTGCAGGATGGTGTTGTACCGCTCGGCGAGCCGCCGGATCCCGGGCGGCCCGCTGTAGACGCCGGTCGGCGCCGCCGTCTGCCCCTTCGGCCAGCCGAAGCCCGTGCTCTCGTAGTAGGGCCAGGACGAGGTGCCGAAGGTCCCGGTGAGCCAGTAGAGGCTCACGTTCGTCAGGAGGAGGTCGCGGTCGATCACCTCCTCCGGCGTCTTGGCCGCGACGGTGAACTCCTTGAACTTGTGCGTCATCCAGGCCAGCGCCCCGACCGGGGAGTCGTGCCAGCCGTAGGCGAAGGTCGCCGGCGCCGCGCGCAGCAGCCCATGGTGGTCCACGCCGTTCATCCAGTCCTGCTCCTGCAGCCGGGCGAACGCCGCCCGCTCGTCCTCGGTCATCTCCGGGACGTCGTCCTGGGTGGGGAAGCCGAGCCCGCTGATGACGTAGACGCCGATCACGTGTTCCGGGTCGGTCGTGGCGACCTCCGGGGCGACGTACGCGCCGTAATCGCCGCCCTGGGTGCCGTAGCGGTCGTACCCGAGGCGGCGCATCAGCTCCGCCCAGATCCGCGCCACGCGCGTGACGTCCCAGCCCGTCTCGCGCGGCGGCGCGGAGAACCCGAACCCGGGCAGCGACGGCACGACGACGTGGAACGCCTGGGCGGGGTCGCCGCCGTGCGCGCGGGGGTCGGTGAGAAGCTCGATCAGGTCGGCGAACTCCACGAAGGAGTTCGGCCAGCCGTGCGTGAGGATGAGCGGCAGGGCGTCCGGCTCGGCGGAGCGCACGTGCAGGAAATGGATGTCCTGACCGTCGATCTCCGTCATGAACTGCGGGAACCCGTTCAGCCGCGCCTCGTGCCGGCGCCAGTCGTAGCCGTCGCGCCAGTAGGCGGCCAGCTCCTCGAGGTGGGCGGCGGGGACGCCGCGGCTCCAGCCCTCACCCGGCAGCTGCCGGGACCACCGGGTACGGGCCAGCCGGTCGTTCAGGTCGTCCAGGTCGGCCTGGGGGATGTGAATGTGAAAAGGGCGGATCTCGGTGCCCATGATTGTCCTCCTGCGGTCGCGATGACGTGCCGACAGTAGGAGCCATCTAGGTCGATCCATGTCCTACATGGCACGCATACTTGGACTCATGAGCGACACCCCCGCACGGCTGCTCGCGCTGCTGTCGTTGCTGCAGACCCCGCGCGAATGGCCCGGCAGTGAGCTGGCCGAGCGGCTGGAGGTCAGCCCTCGCACGGTCCGCCGCGACATCGACCGCCTGCGCGAGCTCGGCTACCCGGTGCAGGCGACGATGGGGGCGGCGGGCGGCTACCGGCTCATCGCCGGCAAGGCCATGCCGCCGCTGCTGCTGGACGACGAGGAGGCGGTGGCCATCGCGGTGGGCCTGCGCATGGCGGCCGGGCAGCCGGTGGACGGCATGGAGGAGGCCTCCGTGCGCGCTCTGGCCAAGCTGGAGCAGGTGCTGCCGGCCCGGCTGCGGCAGCGCGTCGGCGCGCTCGGGGCCGCCACGGTGTCGATGACGGCCGCGAACGGGCCGAGCGTCGATCCGCAGAACCTGGCGGTGCTCGCCTGGACGGCTGCCAACCGCGAACGCCTGCGCTTCGACTACCAGGCGAACGACGGCAGCCGGTCCAGCCGGCTGGTCGAGCCCTATCGCCTGGTGGCCGGCGGGCGCCGCTGGTATCTGCTCGCGTACGACAACGACCGCGACGACTGGCGGATCTTCCGCGTCGACCGGCTCAGCGCCCCGCGGCCGACCGGCGTCCGGTTCGCGCCCCGCGAACCGCCCGAGCCGGACGCGGCCGCCTTCATCACCCGCAAGATCTACTCGCTCGCCCCCACCTACGAGGTGCGGGCCACCCTGCGCCTGCCGGCCGAGGAGGCGATCGAGCGGCTCGGCGCCGCTCCGGGCGACGTCCGGCCCCTGGACGGGCACAGCTGCGAGCTGCACGGACACGCCGACACCCTAGAGTGGCTGGCCGCGCGGCTGCTCATGCTCGGCTGCGAGTTCGAGGTGCACGAGCCGCCGGAGCTGCTGGCGTACCTGCGGGCGGTTGGCGGCCGCGCCGTCCGGGCCGCCGGTGTTGCCGCGGGCTTTACTGACCTGTAAGTATGGGCGGATGGAGGATCGGCGGCTCAGTCCGGGCGGGCAGCGGTTGCTGGAGGTGGCGACCGAGGTCTTCTACGCCGAGGGCATCCGCGCGACCGGCGTCGACACGCTGGTGGAGCGGGCCGGGGTGTCCAAGCCGACCCTGTACGCCCAGTTCGGGTCCAAGGAGAACCTCGTGGCTGCGGTCCTCGCCCGCCGCAGCGCCGCCCGGCAGGCCGCCCTGGGCGCGTACCTGGCCGGCAGCGGGGTCCGGGGCGGGCAGGCGGTGCTGGCGGTCTTCGACTGGCTGGCCGAGGGACACGGCCGCGAGGGCTTTCGCGGGTGCCCGTTCACCAACGCGGCGGTCGAGCTGCCCGATCCCGGGCATCCGGCGCGGGCGGTGATCTCGGCCTACAAGTCGTGGCTGCGCGGGACGCTCGCCACGCTGGCCGGGCAGGCGGGCCTGGCGCGGCCCGAAGAGGTGGGCGACGCGTTGCTGCTGCTCATCGACGGCGCCAACGCGCGCGTGGTGGTCGACGACGACCGTACGGCGATGCTGCGCGCCAGGGCGGCGGCGGCCAGGCTGATCGGCGCGGCCGGCTCGTGAGGGTCAGACGCCGGGCCGGAGCGGTCCGGCGTGCTTGATGGTCTGCAGGACGGGGGCGGTCTCGATGGTGCGGATCTCGGGCAACGCCCCCAGCCGGTGGGTGATGTAGCGGTGCAGGTGATCGGTGCCGGAGCACAGCGCGTGGGCCAGCAGGTTGGTGGGGCCGGTGGTGTGGGCGACGGCGGCGAGCTCGTCGTGGCCCGCCAGGGCGGTGGCGACCTGGTCGAGGTGCGCCGGGGCGATCGCCATCCAGAGCACCGCCTGGGTCGCGACGCCGAGGGGGACGGGGTCGATCTCGAGGTCGAAGAAGATCGTGCCGTGGGCGCGCAGGTCGGCCAGGCGCCGCGCCACCGTGGCCTCGGACCAGCCCGTGCTCCTGGCGAGGTCGGCGTAGCCGGCCCGGCCGTCATGGCGCAGGGCATCCAGCAGGGCCTGGTCGGCGCGATCCAGTGAAGGCCGGCCCGACGGCGCTGCGGGCACGTCAGCCGCGGCCGGCCTGAGCTGCCGCTGCTGTCCCTCGTCGAGGGTCTGGGCGATGCCCTGCCACGCGGTGGGCCCGCCGCGGTAGGGGTGGAGCAGGTACTGGGCGGAGACCGACGTGATCCCCGCCTTCCTGGGCAGGTCGTGCAGCAGCATCGAGGGCGGGTCGTCCACGCCGTGCGGGACGTGGACCATGGCGAAGATCTCGGTGCCGCCGGACAGCAGCTTGATCCATGACGTGTCGGGCCGCCGGGCCAGGGCCTGGGCGAGGGTACGGGTCGCGACCGGGCTGGTGGTGAGGCGGACCACCCACTGGCTGCGCCCCACCCGGGACGGGTCGGGCAGCCCGACGACGCGCAGGGAGGCGTTCGCGCGCAGCCGCTGGTAGCGGCGGGCCACGGTCTGGGTGGACACGCCCAGCGCCCGGGCGATGGCGCTGAACGGCGCCCGCCCGTCGATGTGCAGAGCATGGATCAAACCGCGGTCCAGATCGTCGAGCATGAGCAAATCATGCATGAAATCCGGCTTCGTGGAAAAATTGCCCGAACATCTCGGGCATTGTGGAATCGCCGATGCCGGTGGCCGCAGCCTTGGTCGCGGAAGTCATCCGTACGACTGAGGGGGACTGGGACATGCCGGTTCGGGAGGATCCGACGGTGGCCTACCGGTGGCGGTGGGTCGTGCTGGGCGCGCTGCTGACCGCTGAGGCGATGAACGTGCTGGACTCGACGATCGTGCAGGTCGCGGCGCCGGTGATCCGCGCCGGGCTCGGCGGCTCCGAGTCCGCCATCCAGTGGTTCAGCTCGGCCTACACGCTGCCGTTCGCGGCGTTCCTGATCTTGGGTGGCCGGTTGGGGGACATGATCGGCCGCAAGCGGGTGTTCCTGATCGGGATCGCGGGGTTCACGCTGGCGTCGTTGTGCTGCGCGCTGGCGCCCGGCGCGGGCGTGCTGATCGGCGCGCGGGCGCTCCAGGGCACGGCCGCCGCCTTGATCATCCCGCAGACGATCGGGTTGATCCGCTCCATGTTCGCCGGAGCCGAGCTGGCCAGGGCGATGAGCACCATCGGGCCCGTCATGGGCCTGTCGGTGATCTTCGGGCCGATACTCGGGGCCGTGCTCACCCACGCCGACCTGTTCGGCTCGTCGTGGCGGTCGGCGTTCCTGGTCAACGTGCCCCTCGCCGTGGCCGTGCTCGCCACCGGACCCTTGCTCCGCGAGGACCGGGCCGCGCGGCCGCCTCGCCTGGACCTGACCGGTACCGGGCTGGCGGTGCTGGGCGCCGGGCTGGTGGTCTACCCGCTCATCGAGGGCGGCGACGCCGTCCGGCCGGGGTGGGGCGCGGTCCTGCTCGTCGCCGGGGTTTTCGTCCTGGTGGCGTTCGGGCTCCACCAGCGTCGCCGGGCCCGGCGGGGGCGTGCTCCCCTGGTCGAGCCGAGCCTGTTCGGCGAGCGGGTCTTCCCGGCCGCGCTGGCGACCTCGACGCTGCTGTTCGCGGTGACCAACGGGCTGATGCTGGTCGTCGTGCTGCAGGTGCAGCTCGGCCTGGGCCGCGACGTCCTGACCGCCGGGCTGACCCTGCTCCCGTGGTCGGTCGGGCTGGCGATCTCCTCCGGGATCGTGGGCGCGCGGATGACGCCGCGCCGCCTGTCACGGGTCATGTTCGCCGGGCTCGCCGTCCTGTTCGCCGGGGTCCTCGGGGCTCTGGCCGCCTACGCGGGCGCGTACTCGTGGCCGCTGCTCGTGGCGCTGGCGGTGTGCGGGGCCGGGAACGGCATGATCACCGTCCCGTTCTTCACCGCCGCCCTGGCGCGCCTGCACCCCCATCAGGTCGGGTCGGCGGCCGGTCTGCTCAACGCCGTCCAGCAGTTCGGCGGCACGCTGGGGATCGCGCTGCTCGGCAGCGTCTTCCTGCACGGCCTGGGCGGCGGCTCGGACGCGAACGCCGCGGCGGCGCCGGCGTTCGGGCTCGGCCTCGTGCTGCTGGCCGCCACGGCCGTCGCCGCGGCGTTCATGAGGGCCCCCGTCGCCCCCGAGCCGGAGCGGGAGCGCGCGGCCGCGGGCGAGCCGACCCGATCCAGGCTCTGACCCCGTCGAAGGGCTGGTCGGCGCGCGGGGCCCGAGATTGTCGTGGGTGATCGCTAGGGTCACCGTCATGGTTGACGCAGCGGAGGTGTGGTCATGCGCCGGTTCTTCCCGGTCCGCATCGGAGGTGGCCGGATGAGCGCGTGGGAGCACCTGCTGAAGACGGCCAAGGGCGGTGACGTGGCCCGCGTCTTCCGCCTGCTCCTGGAGCTGGACGCCGACGATCGCAAGGCGGTGGCGGCGCAGCTGCCGCGCCACCTGTCGGGGCTGCGGGTGGAGGATTGGTGGTCCTGGCGGCACCAGCTCAGGCCGTTGCGGCTGGTGGGCGCGGCGTGCCTGGGCGGCGCGGCGGCCGTCACGGCGTGGCTGTTCAGACGCGAGTTCCAGTGGGTCGAGAGCGACGACGAGCGCGTGATCCTGCTGCTGCGGCAGCGGCCGGCCGGGTGGCGGGCCGACGTGGCCCGCCGCATCGCCGCCCGCCTGCGCCTCAACGACATGCGCTGCTGGGAGGTGGCCGCGGCGCTCGTGCGCGAGACCGGGATCGAGCCGCCGGACGGCGACGCGTTCATGGTGGGCTGGTTACGCGCGCTCCACCCGGGGACGGCGGCCACCGATCCGCTGTTCACCGCGTTCGCGCCGCGGCTCTTCGAGGTCGACGGCCTGGGCGAGGCCCTTCCCGCGCAGGTGGGGACCGTCGCCCGGCTCGTCGAGGGCGGCCTGCTGGAGCGCAAACCGGTCATCGACGGCATCGTGGGGCGGCTGCTGCGTGACGGGCCGTCGGCGCTGAGCGCCCTGGCCGTCCTGCACGATCGGCTCGACCTCGACATCGACGAGTCCGCCGAGCGGGCCAGAGACTACACCCGGCTGCTGCCCGCCGGGCCGGTGGCGGTGGCCGACCTGGCGCTGGCGCAGCTGCGGCGGCTGGAGGAGGCGGGGCGGCTGGAGGAGGAGCTGTTCGCCGAGGCGATGGAGGCGCTGGCGTTCCGGCCGGAGAAGAAGCTGCTGCGCGCGGCCCTGTCGTGGGCGGGCGACGCCGTGCTGCGTGACGCCCGCCGCGCGGACGTCGTGCTGGCCGCCATGTCCCTGATCTTCGCGCAGGACACGCTGGCGTTGCAGGAGCGGGCCGTGCGGCTGGCCGTCAAGCTGGCCCCGCGGGCGGGGGAGGCCGGCCGGGAGGCGGTGCGGCAGGCGGCGGCCGGGCTGCCCGAGGAGCTGCTGGAGCGGGTCTCGGCGGCGTACGGGGGTGACATCGCCGCCGAGGAGGTGATCGTCACGCCGCTGCCGGCGGTGGGGCAAGGGCCGGCGTTGCCGCTGCCGTACGCCTCGCCGGACCAGCTCGTACGCGCGGTGAGCGTCCCCGAGGTGGATCCGCACACGTACGAACGCCTGCTGGCCGGGCTGGTCGAGTGGTCGCATCGGGCGCCCGACGCGCTGCGCGAGGCGTTACGTCCCTGGCTGGAGCCGTTCGATTCGATCTTCTTCGGTCACAACCGCGAGGACCCGGTCCACGCCGTGCGCCGGGCGTTCCTGGCGTTCGCCGCGCCCGGGGCCGGGGATGCGCTGCCCAAGGACGCCATCCGGCAGCCGCCGACCCTGGGCGGGTTCAAGCAGCTCTACTTCGGCCGCGCGGCCGAGCTCGCGCGCTCGTTCGAGGAGGGCGACGGCTACCCGGTCCTGCTGGCCACACCCACGGCGGGCAGCGGCCACGTCGATCCCGGGGTGCTGCTCGACCGCCTCGAGCTGCTGGAGGCCGCCGGGGCGCGGGCACTGCCCGGCGACCTGGTCCAGGCCCTGCTGCGGCTGCCCCGCGACCTGCCCGACGCGTGCGTGCGGCGGGCGCGGCGGCTGACCTCCGAGGCGGGCCGCGCGTGCGCCGCCTGGATGCGCGACGGCGGGGCCCCCGATCCGCGGGTGACGGTCCACCTGCGCAAGGAGCGTAACGGCTACTACCTGTCGGGTATGCCGGCCCTGCGCCCTGTGCTGGACGTGCCGGACGATCTTCCCGAGGAGCTCCGCCCGCTCTACCGGCCGGAGGCCGGCTACGCGTTCACGCTCGAGTGGTGGCCGCTCGCCATGCCCTCGCACCCGGAGATCGTGGCCGCGCACATGGTCTGGATGATGTCGATCTGCATCGACTCCAGCGAGGCGCAGACGCAGTCGCTGGTCGGCCTGGCCCACGCCGACGGGCCGCTCGGCAGCGCCGTGGCGCACGCGCTGGCGTGCGGCATGGGCCACGAGAACGCCGCCGACCGCGCCGCGGCCACCGACGCCCTCCTGACGCTGGCCGCCCGCGGCCGGGTTCCGGCGCAGGCGCTGGCGGAGACGCTCACCAAGCTGGTCGCCGAGGGGTTCCTCAAGCTCAACCGGGTGGTGTCGGTGCTCGACGA
Source organism: Nonomuraea sp. NPDC003709 (assembly GCF_040610775.1). Classification (NCBI taxonomy): domain Bacteria; kingdom Bacillati; phylum Actinomycetota; class Actinomycetes; order Streptosporangiales; family Streptosporangiaceae; genus Nonomuraea; species Nonomuraea sp. NPDC003709. The sequence goes on from NZ_JBEXMW010000019.1 coordinate 37,950, forward strand.
CGCCACGCAGGCCGGGGCGCACGAGGCGGTGTGGGAGGTGGTCGTACGGCTCCTGCCCGGGCTGCTGCCCCAGGAGGGCGAACGGCCCCGCGCAGGCGCGGCCGACCTCCTGGCGGCGGGGGCTCGGGCGGCCAGGATCGCCGGCGTACGGGCCGAGCTGCCGGACGTGGCGGCGGTGGCGGCCCGCAAGGGGTCGAGCAGGCTGGTCCAGGAGGCGCGGCGGCTGCAGCACCTGGTCGCCCTCCCTAAGAAATCTACTTTGTAAAGGCGCCGGGCTGATGATCATCCTCGATCCCACGGAAAGCAGCCTTGTCAGCAAGGTCGAGACGCTGCTGTCGCCTGCCACCATCGTCGGGTGGCGGCGGCTGGAGCCCTGGGCGGTCGCGCGGGCGGAGCTGAGCGGCTCGCACGGCTCGGTGATCGTGAAGTGGATGCGGCCCCATGCACCCGGCCCCGACCGTTCGGAGCCGTGGCGGCTGCGGAGCGAGGTGGCCGCCTTGGGGTTCCTGTCCGACGATCTCGGCGTGCGGCTGGCGCCGAGGGTGGTGGCGGCGGATCCGGCGGCGGGGCTGGTGGTGCTGGAGGATCTGGCGCCGCGGGTGCCGTTGGACGGCCTGCTGCGGGCGGACGGGGCGGCGGCGCACGGGGAGCGGCTGGCGGCGTTCGCCCGGGTGCGCGGTGAGCTCAACGCCGTGACCGCCGGCCGGGCTGAGGTCTATTACGCGCGCAGGGCGGCTCTGGGGGCGGTCGATCGGGTGGCGGACTGCGCGGGGAGGTTCGCGAGGTTCCGGGAGGAGGGGCGGCTGCAGGTCGCGGCCTTGGGGGTGGAGGTCGCCGGTGGTGCTGAGCGGGAGCTGGCGGTGGTGCTGGAGGAGCTGGGGGATCCGGGGCCTTTTCTGGCGTTGAGCAACGGGGATCCGGAGGCGAACAACGTTCTCGTGCGGGCGCCGGGGGCGCCGGACGCTCGGGTGATCGATTTCGAGTTCGCCGGGTTCACGCATGCCCTGCATGACGCGGTCTGCCTGTACGTTCCGGGTCCCGCGTGGCTGTCGGTGGACGGGCGGATGGGGGAGGCGTATCGGCGGGCTCTGGCCGTGGGGGTGCCGGAGGCGGAGGATGATCGGCGGTTCGGGTTCGGGCTGGCGGCGGCGTGCTTCTCCTACGTGTTGCTGCGGTTGCAGCGGTTGTCGCAGGTGGATGGGCGGGCGGCGGGTGATGACAGCCGGGTGCAGCTGGTGGCGACGGTGGAGGCGGCGGCCCGGGTGGCGGAGTCGTTCGGCGTGCTGCTGGGGCTGGCCGGGTGGTGCTGGCGGGTGGGCGAGGCGCTGCGGCGGCGGTGGCCGGACGCGGATGTGGACGTGGCGAAGTTAACGCCGTTCGCGCCGCGCCGCCGGTGAGAGGGCCGCCGGTGAGAGGACCGTCTGCGGTGTAGCGGTCCCGGTGGGGACGGCCGACCCCGGTATCGCCTGTGTGGTGTGGCAGGTCGTGCCGGAGCGGCCGTCCCTGGTGCGGGAGCGCAGGCGGGGGTGGCGCTGCTGGTCGACGATGATCGCGGTGGTCGGCCCGTCCCGTACGGGGTCAGGCGGTGATGTCGGCTTCGATGTGGGTGACGGCGGTCATGGCGCCGTAGGCGAGCAGGAAGACGGTGCAGTGGTCGCTGAAGCGGCGGTCGGTGGCGCGCCAGGCGGCGACGTGCTCGTCGGTGATGGCGTGCGGCGCCAGGCCGGCGAGGACCGCGACCCGCGCCCCCGCCCGCTCGTCCGGTGTCAGGCCCGCCAGCTGCCGGTCGAGCCGGTCGCCGACCGGCAGCAGGCGGCCCCGGTGCTCGGCGATCACCTCGGCCGTGACGTCCGCGGCCTCAGGCGTGAGCAGGCCGGCGCCCTGGGCGGCGGTGGCGGTGAGGGCGGCGTACGCGGCGCCGATCGGGTGGTCGGCCGCCCACGGCGGGGGTGGCGCGGTGGGCAGCCCGTCCAGCAGGGGGAGCGTGGCGCCGGGGCGCAGGTCCTGGTCGAGCGGGCGCAGGACGGGGGCGCCGTCGAAGGGCGGTTCGTCGTCGGGGGCCAGGGTGCCGGGGGTCAGCCCGGCGGGCAGCATGGCGGCCGCGACCCGGTCGACGAAGTGCGTGAACAGGAGCGTGCCGAGGAATTCGGCGGCTTCGGGTCCGGCGGGGAACGGGGGCCGTTGCGGCTGCCGGGTGGCCACTCCGGTGGAGGCGGCCCAGTCCAGCAGGGCGGCGAGCCTGGCGTCGGCGGGCGGGTCGCCGCGTTCGATGGCCTCGGCCAGGTGCGGCTCGCCCAGCAGGCGCAGCACCGACAGGAACGCCTGGATGTCATAGTCGAGGTCGTTGGCCTGCGCCGCGCCCAGCGCCACGACGGCCTTCTCCAGCGCCGGGGCGTCGCCGGCCAGTTGGCTCTCGCGCATGAGCGACCAGCCCGCGGCCATGAGCTCGGGGGAGGGCGACATCATCATCACGGCCGGTCCGATGCTGCTGAACTCGGCGTTGACCTGCGCGTACACCTCGGCCACCACGCCGCGGGCGCGGTGCGGGAGGACGGGGGTGATGTGCCGTACCAGGGTCGATGACATGGGGCGATGCCTTTCTTCCGGATGAGGTGTCGAGCATCGCGGTCCGGGCGTGGTGGTGTCGTCGTCCCGGTGACGTCACCGGCCTATACTCCCCGGGGGGTATCGGGAGGAGCGGCTACAGCGGGTGGAGTACGGACGACGACACCGCCACCGAAGGTCGGGCGTGGCCGGGCAGGCGACGGCGCTCGGCCACGCGGTCGGGTTCGCCCTCGACATGCGGTGCTCGACATGCGGTGCTCGACATGCGGTGCTCGACATGCCGTGGGAGAAGCTGCGGGCGCGACACCGCCCCTGCGCTTGAGGCGTCGAGGAGGGTCGTGGCCGGGCGTCCGTGAAAGGATCGTGGATGGACGCCGTCGTCTCCCGTGAAGGACGTGGTCGGATGCGCCGTTACAGGAACGGCAAGGTCGCGGCTGTGCTCGCCGTCGTCTACGCCGCTCTGGTGCTGGTTCTCGGCGTGGTCTCGCTGGTGATCCTGCTGACGGTGCGGGATCCGATCCTGCTGAGCGGCGTCGCGCTCATCGGCGTCACCTTCCCCCTCGGCTGGCTGATCTGGTGGGGATGGGACCTGGTGCCGCCTCAGATCGCGAACCCGGTGCTGCTCACCGTGGTCCTGGCCGGCGCCGGTCTGCTGCAGGCGTGGTTGATCTGGCGGATCTTCCGGGGGCGCCCTGTCCCCGGAGACGGAGTGTGATCGTCCGCCGCGGCCGTCAGATGGCGGCCGTGATCTCGTCGCGGTGCTCGTTCAGCCAGTCGTCGAGGGAGCGCAGCCGGGGGTTGAGCTCGCGTACCAGGCCGAGGTCGCGTACGCCGGTGAAGTAGGCGGACGCCTCGGAGTAGAACTCGAACATGTTGCCGATCTCGACGGCGCCGGGGAATCCGGCGGCCCGCATCTGGTCGTAGGTCAGCGGCGCGTAGGTCACCGGCTCGCCGAGCAACGTGGTGAACTTCTCCGCGAGCTCCTTGCCGTCGGCGTGCTCCCCGGCGATGCTCACGGTGCGGCCGACGAACTCCGGGCCCCGCCGGAAGATGCCCAGCGCGGTGCGGCCGATGTCCTCGGCGGCGATCATGGACATCGGGTTGCCCGCCATGGGCAGGGTCAGCACGAGGCGGCCGCTCGCGTCGCGGTGTGGGCTCTGTCCCTGGAGGAAGGCCTCGTAGTAGAAGGTGGTCTGCAGGAACGTGGTCGGCACGCCGAGACCGGTGAAGGCCGCGTTGGCCTCGGCCTTGGCGTCGAAGTGCGGCACCGCGTACTCCCCGAGCAGCGTCGGCACCCGGCGGCCCAGGTGGGCGAAGTGCGGCCGGGTGTCCTCGAGCGTGGACCACACGACGTGCCTGAGCGCGGCGGCCTTGGCGGCGCGGGCGGCCGCGTGCGCCTGGTCGATCTCCATGCGGGCGGCATCGCGGGCGGCCTCCTGCTCGGGGGTGCGCCGGGCCCAGAAGTTGGTCACGACGTACGCGCCCCAGGCCCCGGCGAAGGCGTGATGCGCGCTGTCCTCGTCGTCGAGGTCGGCGTACACGACCTCGGCGCCCTGCTCGGCCAGGGCGCGGGCCTGCGGGGAGGCGGTGTCGCGGGTGAGGGCGCGGACGGTGAACGGTCCGTCGGGGTCGGCGAGGATGGCGCGGACCAGTCCGCCGCCCTGCGCTCCGGTGGCCCCGACCACAGCGATGATCTTCTTGTCGGTCATGCCTTCACCTTGGCGGCGTTCTCGCGCGGGCGCCTGCCCCTGTCCTGGGTACCCATGCCAGGGGATGGGAGCGGCCGGCGGATGTGGCGACAATGGGGGCATGGGAGAGCAGCTGGGGGAGTTCCTTCGCGCCCGCCGTGCCGCGTTGACGCCCGAGGCCGGCGGCGTGCCGACCTACGGCATGGCGCGCCGGGTGCCGGGCCTGCGCCGCGACGAGGTGGCGCAGCTGGCCGGGATCAGCGTGAACTACTACACGCGCCTGGAGCAGGGCGAGAGTCATCAGATGTCGGACTCGGTGCTGGAGGCGCTGGGCAACGCCTTCCAGCTGACCGCCGATGAGCGCATGCACCTGGTGCGGCTCGCCCGTCCCGAACAGGTGCAGGTGGCGCGCCGGCCCTACGGCCCCGAGCGGCTGCGTCCGTCGGTGGTGGCGCTGGTGGAGGGGGTCGCCGACCAGGCGGCGATCATCCTCGGCAGGTACTTCGACCTGCTCGGCGGCAACCGGCTCGGCTACGCGCTGTACGGCCTGAACCCCGGTCAGCGGGTGAACCTGGCCAAGAGGATGTTCCTCGACCCGGCCATGCGCGACCTGTATCCCGACTGGGAGACGCACGCCGGCGAGGTCGCCGCCTACCTGCGCATGGCCACCGGCGACATGCCGGACGATCCTCTGCTGGCCGAGCTGATCGGCGAGCTGAGCATCAAGAGCCCCGACTTCACCCGCGTCTGGGGCGGCCAGCGGGTCGCCGAGTGCACCTACTCGGTACGGCGGATCAACCATCCCCTCGTCGGGCCGCTGGAGCTCAACGAGGAGACCATGCGCGTGCCCGACGACCCCGGCCAGCGGATCCTCTTCCTCGGCGCAGCGCCCGGGACGGACTCGGCCGAGCGCCTGCGGCTGCTCGACTCGCTGAGCGCCTGACCGCGGGGGCGAGGGCAGCAGGATCATCAGCGCCACCAGCACGGCCGCGGCCGGCTCGCCCCAGAACAGGACGTCGGTGATGGCCGCCGCGGTCGCCTCCGGGCTCGGGGCGCGGCCCTGGAGCTGCCGGGTCAGGAGGTTGCCGAAGATCGCCACGCCGAGCGAGAGGCCCAGCCCGCGGACGGACACCGTGGCCGAGGTGGTGGCGGCCAGATCCGCGGGGGAGGCCGCGTTCTGCGCGAGGACGACCAGGTTTCGGTCTCATCCGACCCGTGGCATGTCGCGCCGATCCTGAGGCATTCGCCCGCATGCCTCAGGTGTGCCAGACAGCCGGCGCTTGTCCCGTGAGGGATCCTCCCCACTCGATGTGCGAACAGATCCAGACACCATGGCTCACAGGCTATCTTGACTATGGTTAATATCGCCGGAGTGCTATGTACCTGGAGACGTGATGGAGTTGAACTCGCTCAGGCAGTTCCTGGTGGTGGCGCGGCTGGAACACCTCAGCGGCGCGGCCGAGGAGCTTCGCGTCGCCCAGCCGTCGCTGAGCCGTACCATCGCCAGGCTGGAGAGCGAGCTGCGCACACCACTGTTCGACCGGAGCGGCCGGCTGCGGCTGAACGACGCGGGCAAGCTCTTCCGCGATTACGTCGAACGCTCCCTGGGGGAGCTGGATGCGGGGCGGCGAGCCGTCGCCGAGGCCGTCAGCGAGGGTGTGGGCACCGTACGACTCGCGTCGGAGACCTTCCTCACGCTCACCGGGCCGCTGGCGGCCTTCAAACGAGCTCACCCGACCATCGAGGTCGAACTCCGCTGGATGGCGGCCGAGGACATGGGCCGTCACCTGCGGGCCCAGGACGTTGACCTGTGCGTCGCCTCCCAGCCGATTTCCGCTGAGGGCCTGGAGGCGGTCCAACTGCTCGATGAGGCGGTCGGTGTAGCCACGCCGCTCGGCCATCCGCTGGCGAGCCGTACGTCGGTGAGCATCGACGAGCTCACCGGCCAGCCCTTCGTCAGCGCCCGCAAAGGGCACTGGCAACGCCGGCTCCTGGACCGGCTCTTCGCCGCACGAGACCATACCCCGAAGATCGTCTGCGAGGTCGACGAGCCCAGTGCCATCGCGGCCCTGATCAGCGCTGGGCTCGGCATCGGTCTCGTCCCCGCCTTCGCCCGGACCGGCTCCACGCGGGTCCCGGCCGCCTGGGTCCCTGTCGACAGCCCTGACTGCCGACGCGCGGTCGCCCTGTACTGGGGCGCCGGCAGCCACCTGTCCACCGCCGCCCGCCTGATGCGCACCACGATCGCCAACTGGAACTGGATCACCGGCGAACCACAGGAGAAGCGCTAAGGGGGTCCGGCCGGCGACGTCGACGATGTGAGGCGTGATCCGCTCGCCGCTTCGATCGGGCGGTGCGCGGTGACGACCAGCCCTCCGCCGTCGGTGGCCGCCCACGGGGCTCGCAGCCGAGAGAGCAGCCTGGTACTCGCGCCGCCCTGGCCTGATTCGGCCCCTTTGGCCTGTCGTACGAAAGGGTCTCACGAGGTACGGCTCGGCGCGTTCGGCAGGAGGTTCAGCAAGGGGGTGTCGGGGTCGGCGAGTTGTTGCGGGTCGGCGGGGTGCCCGGTGGCGATGAGGGTGCGCAGGTGATCGGCGGCGCCCCGGTTGTCGATGGTCAGGGCGGCCACGGGGATGCGGCGGTCGAGCCAGAACGCGGTGAATCCGTGAGTGGCGTGCTCGCCGCGGGTGATGATGCGGTCCCAGGTCGTGGGGAGTCCGAGGTATTCGAGGGTGGAACCGTACTGGGTGGAGAAGAAGTAGGGGACGTGGCCGATGGTCGAAGGCTTGCCGACCATGGTGGCCGCGGCGGCGGTGCCGTGGATCACGGCGTTGTCCCAGTGTTCGATCCGTACGGGGTTCAGGTAGCGCGGGTGCTGGTGGCGGGTGACGTCGCCGGCGGCCACGGCGGCCGGGTGCGAGGTGCGCAGGTGCTCGTCGGTGAGGATGCCGCCGTCGACGTGCAGCCCCGCTGCCTGGGCGAGTTCGGTGTTGGGGGTGGCGCCGATGCCGACGATGACGAGGTCGGCGGGGATCGTCCGTCCGGTGATGGTCTGGACGGCTTCGACCGAGCGCGTGCCGAGGATGGCCTCGACGCCGTCGCCGAGGAGCAGGTTCACGCCATGGTCGCGGTGCCGGCGGGCGATGAGGCCCCCGATCCGGTAGCCCAGCACGTGGTAGAGCGGTGTGGGCAGGGGGTCGATGACGGTGGTGTGGTTGCCGAAGGTACGACTGGCGGCCACGAGTTCGGAGCCGAGCCAGCCGGCGCCGATGACGACGACATTGCCGGCCGCGCGCAGGGCCGTGGCCAGGCGTTCGCTGTCGTCGCGGTTGCGCAGGTAGTAGACGCCGTCGAGATCGGCGCCCGGCACCTGGAGGCGGCGCGGGCGGGCGCCGGTGGCGATCAGCACCCGGGCGAAGGGGAACACGGTGCCGTCGCCTAGCCGTACCCGCCGGGCGTCCAGGTCGAGGGCGGTGGCGGGGGCGCCGAGTGCCAGCGCGATGTCCTGGTCGGCGTAGAACTGCGGCTTCAGGACGTCGAGGTCAGCGGGCCCCGTGGTGCCCAGGAGGTAGCCCTTGGACAGGGCAGGGCGTTGGTACGGCAGGTGGGGTTCGTCGCCGACGAGGGTGATCGGCCCGTCGTAGCCGTGGTCGAGCCGCAGGGCCTGGGCGGCCTTCGCGCCGGACAGGCTCGCTCCGATGATGACGATGCCGGGATCAGTGCTCATGGCAATCCTCCAAAGCTCGACGAGGCGCTGAACCACAGGGGGGCGTCCCGATCCCACTCGGTCGAACCGCGGAATCGGGACACCACACGATCGGTGGTTGGGGGCCGTCCGGGCCGGGTCACTTCTGGAGAACGGCCTGGACCTCGAGGCTGATCGACACCTTGTCGCCGACCACGACGCCACCGGCTTCCATCGGGGTACTGATGTCAATGCCGAAGTCGCGCCGGTTGATCTCCGCGGTCGCGGAGAAGCCGGCCCGCTGTGCACCCCACTGGTCCGAGCCGAACCCGTTCACCTCGACGGCCAGCGGTACCTGCCGCGTGACGCCGTGCAACGTCAGCTCACCGTCGATGGCCCAACCGTCGCGGGTCTGGCGGATGCCGGTCGAGCGGTAGCTCATCGTCGGGTACTTGTCGATCTCGAGATAGTCGGCGGTGCGCAGGTGGTTGTCACGCATTTCGTGGCCGGTGTCGATGGACGCAAGGTCGATCGTCGCGGCCACCGACGAGCCCAGCAGGTCCTCGCTCGTGACGATCGTGACGTCGTAGGTGGTGAACCGGCCACGCGTCTTGCTGATCATGAGATGACGGACGGTGAAAGCGATCTCGGAGTGCACCGGGTCGGCTTTCCAGGTGCCGACCAGATAACCCGGGATCTCGACGGTCGCGGGGACGGGGATCATGGCTTTCCTCCATGGATGGGGTGCCGCGGTGACGCGGCGCAGGGGGGAGTGGGGCGGCAGGATCAGGGCTCGAGATCGACAACGCCTTTGCCGCTGGAGATGTCGAGCGGCACCGAGACCTGGTCGTGCACGATCAACCAGGTGCCGTCGATCTTCTGGAGGCAGTAGGTGACCCTGACCCACATACCGCTCGTCGCCGTCCCGTTCTTCAGCGTGCCGCTGAGACGAGCGAACGCGTGCCCGAACGCCACATCATCGCCCACAGTGAGCGCCAGGTCGCGAACCTCATAAGTCACACGCTCGAAGAACGTAAACACGGGCGCCCAGTTCTTGAGCTTCGCCTCGATCCCCACATGCTGGAGCGGCGGCTCGATGTCGAAGGACACGATGTCCGTTGCGTAAAGCCGCTTCAGACCCTCGAGATCCTTGCCTTGGAGCCCTTCGACGATCTTGCCGACCAGCTGGCGGATCTTGGCTTCATCTACCTCGCGTTGCGTGGGCATCGCTACCCCAGCCCTTCCCTTTGCGGCGGAATCTTGGCTTCTCACACCTCCGACGCTATGGCTCTGGAGTTATCTTGTCTAAGATTAATATTGCTATGGCGTTATGCTCCGGGTGCCATGATGGAGTGCTGCCGGGCCGCGATGCGCTTCGCATCGCCTGGCCGTACCGCCGCTGGGCTGGAGAGGGCGAGCCGGGCGCGCCTCCGTTCGATCGCAGCGGCCTGGCCCTCTGCTGACGACACGGGCAAGCTCAAGCTCTTCTGCGTCGAACGCCCCTTGGGCGAGCCAATGCGGGGTGGCGAGCTGGATGGGGGCCCTCAGCGAGGGACTATGCATTTCGAGTTATCTGTTCATGGCAAAGCCGGTCTTTGACGGCATAAGCGCCTATCCTCTACGGTCGCAATGGCGCCCACATCACGCCACTGCACCAGGAAGGCCGCACGCACCATGAGCGCTGCGGATCTGGCCCGACTCCACTTCGCGGCCACCACCGGCATCCACTGGCTGTTCGTGATCCTCACGATGGGCCTGGTCCCCATCGTGGCGATCATGCACACCTGGGCCACGTTCACCCGAGATCTCGCCAAAGCGGCCGTACGCAGCGCATGACGCGCTTCTGGGGCCAGCTCTACCTCCTCGACCACGCCGTCGGCATCGCCACCGGCATCGTCATGGAGTTCCAGTTCGGGCTCAGCTGAAGCGCTCGGCCGGAGCGCTCTTCCAGCCCAGATAGCCGGCGGGTCGTACGGGCGCGCCGCTACGCTCTGGATCACCACCCCTCGGCCCGGAAGGAAGCACCTCGTGCGCACGTTCAAACTCCAGGTCCAGATGACCGTCGACGGTTACATGGCCGGCCCGAAGGGCGAGATGGACTGGCTGAACTTCCCGTGGACCGACGACATCAACGCCTACATCGGCGCGCTCACCGACCCCGTCGACTGCATCGTGCTGGGCCGCAGGCTCGCCGAGGGGTTCATCCCGGCGTGGGCGGCCGGGCCCGAGGGTGAGGACCAGAAGTCCATCGACAAGATGAACGACACGCCCAAGGTCGTCATCTCCAACACCCTCACCGAGTCGCCGTGGGAGAACGCCGTGGTCGCGGGTGGTGACCTCGCCGAGATCGTCAACGGGCTCAAGGCCCGGCCGGGCGGCGACATGATCGCCTATGGTGGTGGCACGCTCGTGTCGAGCCTGATCGCCCAGGGGCTGCTCGACGAGCTCCACCTGTTCGTCAACCCGGTGGCCATCGGCTCCGGGATGCCGGTGTTCGGCGACGCCGGCGACTACAAGTGGCTGCGCCTGGTCGCGGCCCGGCCGTTCGACTGCGGGATCACCGCGTTGCACTACGAACCGAAGCGCGCCTGAACCCGCCGCCGCCAACGGGCCCGGCGGCTTCCGCGCCGGCCTAACCGACGAGGTCGGCAAGCTCCTGCGCGGTGGCCCGGATGTGCCGCTGTCCGTTCTCGGTCTGCACCGTGATCGCGAGCATGGCGTCCACTCTGGCACAGGCCACCGACAATTCCGGGCCGCGCGCGAGGATCGTCAGGTGGCGGGGACGCACTCGATGACGGTGTGCCACGGTGGGATGTCGTGCACGGCGGCGACCCGCAGTTCGGCGGTCGCGGCCAGCGTCCGGTAGTCGTCGAGGGTCCGTTCCCGGCCGCCGGTCAGGACCAGCATCCGCAGGTTCATCTCCGCGAACATGGCCGGATCGACCTCCGAGGTGCTGGGCGACTCGAGGATCAGCACCCGTCCGTGCGGGCCCGCGGCGCCGGCGCAGCGGCGCAGGATGGTGGTCGCCTCGGCGTCGGCCCAGTCGTGCAGCACCCGGTTGAGCACGTACGCGTCGGCGCCGGTGGGCAGTTCGTCGAAGAAGCTGCGCCCGACCGTCTCGCACCGGTCCGCCAGTCCGTGCTCGGCCAGGTAGCGCTGCCCGCGTGAGACGGTGTCCGGCAGGTCGATCAGCAGACCGCGCAGGCCGTCGTGGCGCAGCAGCAGTTCGGCCAGCAGCCTGCCGGTGCCGCCGCCGACGTCGGCCACCCGGCCCAGCGCCGGCCAGTCGTAGCCCTCCGCCAGCTCGCGGCCCGCGGCGTTGACCGCCATCGTCGCGTCGAAGGACGCGCTCAGCTCGGGATCGGCGTCGAGGTGGTCCCAGAACGGCGCCCCGAACACCGCCGGCCAGGCCGGCAGGCCGGTCCGCACCGTGTCCTGCAGGCCGGTGAAGGCCAGGTCCATCCGGCCGCCGAACCCGTCCAGGTCGAGCCACCGCCACGCCGCGGACGGGTGGTCGCGGCGCAGCAGGGCGGCGGTCGCGTTCACCGCGAACGTGCCGGGCCGGGGCTCGGTGAACACGCCGCGGCCGACGAGGTGACGCAGCACCCGGCCCAGCGCGTCGGGGTCGGCGCCGGCGCGGGCGGCCAGGTCGTCGAGGTCGGAGCCGTGCTCGTCCACCAGGTCGGGCAGCCGCAGGGTCACGGCCACCCGGAGTGCCATCGGGGTCATCAGGTCCATCAGCGGCGTCAGGGCCCGCCATGCGGCGGCCCCGTCCAGGGGGGTGTCGTCGCTCGTCATGCACTTATCATGCGCCCCAGCTTACGAATCTACATTGTAAAGGGCATGGGGCTGTGGACAACCGACCGCGCAAGAGCAACCCCCAAAGCCCCGACATGGGGCGGCTGTGCTGCTCCGCGGGGCTTACTTGGCGAGGGTCTGGTTGAAGCGCAGCATGTTGCCGGCGGGGTCGCGGAAGGCGCAGTCGCGGACGCCGTAGAACTGGTCCATCGGCTCCTGCAGCACCTCGCCGCCCGCGGCGCTGATGCGCTCGAAGGTGGCGTCGCAGTCGTCCGTGGTGAAGATGATGCCGCGCAGCAGGCCTTTGGCCATCAGCTCGGCCATGGCTTGCTTGTCGGCCGGTGAGGCGTTGGGGTCGGCGAGTGGTGGTTCGAGGACGATGTCCACGTCCGGCTGGGAGGGTGACCCGATGGTCACCCAGCGCATTCCCTCGTATCCGACGTCGTTACGTACCTCCAGACCGAGGACGTCGCGGTAGAAGGCGAGGGCCTTGTCGTGGTCGTCGACGGCGATGAAGCAGGTGGAGAGCTTGATGTCCATGCGCTTCAGCCTATGGGCGGGCGGAGGGGCCCGCTTCTCCGTTCCTGACCGGTCGCGTGTAGATCTTGGCCATGCAGGCGGGGATGTCGGCGGCGTGGTCGTGGTCGCGGGCCCGGTAGGCGCTGGGGCTCTCGCCGACCAGCTGGGTGAATCGGGTGCTGAACGACCCGAGTGACGTACAGCCGACCGCGAAGCAGACCTCGGTGACGGAGAGGTCGCCGCGCCGCAGCAGTGCTTTGGCGCGCTCGATGCGGCGGGTCATCAGGTAGCTGTAGGGCGTCTCGCCGAAGGCGGCGCGGAAGCTGCGGGAGAAGTGGCCCGACGACATCAGGGCGTCACGCGCCAGTGCCGGGACGTCGAGGGGCTCGGCGTAGTCGCGGTCCATCCGGTCGCGGGCCCGCCGCAGCCGGACGAGATCGTCGAGGTCCTGCCGTCTCACCTGGTCAGTTTCTCACAGGATCCGGGCGCGACCGGTCAGGAATGGAGAAGCGCGCATCGGTAGGGTGCGGCTAGCGTGACCAGCACAGACCTCACCTTTTCGAACAGGAGTGAACCATGAGCGACTCTTCCACCCAGGGGATCAAGACGGTGCTGCACCCGGTGGCGGACCTGGCGAAGGCCAAGGTGGTGTACGCGGCCCTGCTGGGCGTCGAGCCGGTGGCCGACGGGCCCTACTACGTCGGTTTCGAGGCCGCGGGCCAGCACATCGGGCTGGTGCCGGCCGGTGGACCGCAGGCGATGACCTCGCCGGTGGCCTACTGGCACGTGCTGGACATCGAGGCGAAGCTGGCCGAGGTGACCGCTGCCGGTGCCACCGTGAAGGACCCCGTGCGCGACGTCGGCGGCGGCCGTCTGGTGGCCACCGTGACCGACCCCGATGGCAACGTGCTGGGGCTGCTTCAGGATCAGTGAGCGGGGGGTTCCCGCTCACCGTACTGACACCAAATACCAGACATAATGCTCGAAACTGGTCGGATCGAGCCAGGCGGTCCTGCCCAACAGATGGAGAGACGATGAGCAAGGCCACGAGGACGGACCCGCAGTCGCCTGCGCCGCACGTTGCCGACAGCCACGATCTGATCCGCGTGCACGGCGCACGCGAGAACAACCTCAAGGATGTCAGCATCGAGATCCCGAAGCGCCGGCTGACGGTGTTCACGGGGGTCTCCGGCTCGGGCAAGAGCTCGCTGGTGTTCAACACGATCGCCGCGGAGTCGCAGCGGATGATCAACGAGACGTACAGCACGTTCGTGCAGGGCTTCATGCCGACGCTGGCGCGGCCCGAGGTCGACGTGCTGGACGGGCTGACCACCGCGATCATCGTCGACCAGCAGCGCATGGGCGCCGACCCCCGCTCCACGGTCGGCACCGCCACCGACGCCAACGCGATGCTGCGCATCCTGTTCAGCCGGCTCGGGCGGCCGCACATCGGCTCACCCAACGCCTTCTCCTTCAACGTCCCCTCGGTACGGGCGAGCGGCGCGATCACCGTCGAGCGCGGCGCCAAGAAGACGGAGGTGCAGACCTTCACCCGCACCGGCGGCATGTGCACGCGCTGCGAAGGCCGGGGCGCGGTCTCCGACATCGACCTCACCCAGCTCTACGACGACTCCAAGTCGCTGGCCGAGGGCGCGTTCACCATCCCGGGCTGGAAGTCCGACAGCTTCTTCACCGTGCGGGTCTACGCCGAGTCCGGCCTGCTCGATCCGGACAAGCCGATCCGCGACTTCACCAAGAAGGAGATGCAGGACTTCCTCTACCGGGAGCCGACCAAGGTGAAGGTCGAGGGCGTGAACCTCACCTTCGAGGGGCTGATCCCCAAGATCCAGAAGTCGTTCCTGTCCAAGGACCGGGAGGCGATGCAGCCGCACATCCGGGAGTTCGTGGACCGGGCGGTGACCTTCACCACCTGCCCCGAGTGCGACGGCACCCGGCTCAGCGAGGCGGCCCGCTCCTCGCGGATCGACGGCGTCAACATCGCCGACGCGTGCTCGATGCAGATCAGCGACCTGGCCGAATGGATCCGCGGCCTCGAGGAGTCGTCGGTGGCGCCGCTGCTGGCGATGCTGCTGCGCACGCTGGAGTCGTTCGTGGAGATCGGGCTGGGCTACCTGTCGCTGGAGCGGCCGGCGGGCACGCTGTCGGGCGGCGAGGCGCAGCGGGTCAAGATGATCCGCCACCTCGGCTCCTCGCTCACCGACACCACCTACGTCTTCGACGAGCCCACCATCGGCCTGCACCCCCACGACATCCAGCGGATGAACGACCTGCTGCGCCGGCTGCGCGACAAGGGCAACACGGTGCTCGTCGTGGAGCACAAGCCGGAGGCGATCGCGATCGCCGATCACGTCGTCGACCTGGGCCCCGGCGCCGGTACGGCGGGCGGCACCGTCTGCTTCGAGGGCACCGTCGAGGGGCTGCGGGCCAGCGGCACCGTCACCGGCCGCCACCTCGACGACCGGGCCGCCCTCAAGGAGAGCGTGCGCAAGCCCACCGGCACGCTGGAGATCCGCGGCGCGAGCGCGAACAACCTGCGCGAGGTCGACGTCGACATCCCCCTCGGGGTGCTGGCCGTCGTCACCGGTGTCGCCGGCTCCGGCAAGAGTTCGCTGGTGCACGGGTCGATCCCGGCCGGCGCGGGTGTGGTGTCGATCGACCAGGGTGCGATCCGCGGCTCGCGGCGCAGCAACCCGGCGACCTACACCGGCCTGCTCGACCCGATCCGCAAGGCGTTCGCGAAGGCCAACGGGGTGAAGCCGGCGCTGTTCAGCGCCAACTCCGAGGGCGCCTGCCCCGCCTGCAACGGCGCCGGCGTCATCTTCACCGACCTGGCGATGATGGCGGGCGTCTCCACGGTGTGCGAGGAGTGTGACGGCAAGCGGTTCCAGGCCTCGGTGCTGGAGCACCGCCTCGGCGGCCGTGACATCAGTGAGGTGCTGGCGATGCCGGTGGCCGAGGCCGAGGAGTTCTTCGGCGCCGGTGAGGCGCGTACGCCGGCCGCGCACGCCATCCTCGGGCGGCTCGCCGACGTCGGGCTCGGCTATGTGAGCCTCGGCCAGCCGCTCACCACGCTGTCCGGCGGCGAGCGGCAGCGGCTCAAGCTGGCCACCCGCATGGCCGACAAGGGCGGCGTGTACGTCCTGGACGAGCCGACGACGGGCCTGCACCTGGCGGACGTCGAGCAGTTGCTCGGCCTGCTGGACCGGCTGGTCGACTCCGGCAAGTCGGTCATCGTCATCGAGCACCACCAGGCGGTCATGGCGCACGCCGACTGGATCATCGATCTCGGCCCGGGCGCCGGTCACGACGGCGGCCGGATCGTGTTCGAGGGCACGCCCGCCGATCTCGTCGCGGCCCGCTCCACCCTCACCGGTGAGCATCTGGCGGCCTACGTCGGCGCCTTCTAGTCAGGGCGTGATCGCGGCGCTCGCGTGGCCTGGTGCCGTGCGGGCGCGGGCGTGTGAATAGACTTGTCCGACGTGACGTCCAAGCCGCGTATCCCGAATGTCCTGGCCTCGCGTTATGCCTCGCCGGACCTGGCCCGCCTGTGGTCCCCCGAGTACAAGATCATCGCTGAGCGGCGGTTGTGGCTGGCGGTGTTGCGGGCGCAGGCCGAGCTGGGGGTGACGGTCCCGCAGGGCGCGGTCGACGACTACGAGAAGGTGGTCGAGCAGGTCGACGTCGAGTCGATCGCGGCGCGTGAGCGGGTGACGCGGCACGACGTGAAGGCGCGCATCGAGGAGTTCAACGCGCTGGCCGGGCACGAGCAGGTGCACAAGGGGATGACCTCGCGTGACCTGACCGAGAACGTCGAGCAGTTGCAGATCCGTGACAGCCTGCTGCTGGTGCGCGACCGGGTGGTGGCGTTGCTGGGGCGCCTGGCGTCGCTGGCCGAGGAGCACAAGGCCACGGTGGTCGCCGGGCGCTCGCACAACGTGGCGGCGCAGGCGACCACGCTGGGCAAGCGTTTCGCGTCGGCGGCCGACGAACTGCTGGTGGCCTACCGGCGGCTGGAGGAGCTGATCGGCCGCTACCCGCTGCGCGGGATCAAGGGGCCGGTGGGCACCGCGCAGGACATGCTCGATCTTCTGGGCGGCGATCTGGGCAAGCTGGCCGAGCTGGAGGAGAAGGTGGCCGCGCACCTGGGGTTCGCGCACCGCTTCACCAGCGTGGGGCAGGTTTATCCGCGTTCGCTGGACTTCGAGGTGGTGACGGCGCTGGTGCAGCTGGCGGCGGCGCCGTCGTCGCTGGCCAAGACGATCCGGCTGATGGCCGGGCACGAGCTGGTCACCGAGGGGTTCAAGGAGGGGCAGGTCGGCTCGTCGGCGATGCCCCACAAGATGAACACCCGCTCCTGCGAGCGGGTCAACGGCCTGGCCGTGGTGCTGCGGGGGTACGCCTCGATGGCGGGCGAGCTGGCGGGCGACCAGTGGAACGAGGGTGACGTGTCGTGCTCGGTGGTGCGCCGGGTGGCGCTGCCGGATGCGTTCTTCGCCTTCGACGGGCTGGTGGAGACGATGTTGACGGTGCTGGACGAGTTCGGCGCCTTCCCGGCGGTCATCGCCGCCGAGCTGGACCGCTACCTGCCGTTCCTGGCCACGACGAAGATGCTCATGGCGGCGGTGCGGGCCGGGGTGGGCCGGGAGAGCGCGCACGAGGTGATCAAGGAGCACGCGGTCGGGGCGGCGCTGGCGATGCGCTCGCGCGGCGCCGGCAACGAGCTGCTCGACCAGCTGGCGGCCGACACCCGCTTCCCGCTGGACCGGGCCCACTTGGAGGCGCTGCTGGCCGACCAGGTGTCGTTCACCGGCGCGGCCGCCGATCAGGTGGAGGCCGTCGCCCGGCAGGTGGGCGAGGTCGTGACGGCGCACCCGGAGGCGGCGGCCTACCGGCCCGGCGCCATCCTGTAACGAGCTGTGGCGATACGGGAGTTACGCGACGACGCCGAGGTGCGCGCCGCGTGCGGTGACGACGACCTGCTGGTGTGGGTGGCGCAGGGGCTGCGCGGCGGCGCGCGGGCGTGGGCGCTGGGCGGGGCGGTGGTGGCCGCCGGCCCAGGGGCCTCGCGCCGCGACCGGCTGGGCGTGTGGGGTCCGGCCTCGGACGCGGTGGAGCTGGTCGGGTACGCGCTGGCCGAGCTGGGGCCCTCCTACCGGCCGTTCGGGGAGCTGGAGCTGGTACGCGAGGTGACGGCCAAGCTCGACGGCCTGCGCGAGTCCGGGACGTTCTCCTGGATGAGCCTGCCGGCGCTGGACGGCCCCGCTCCCGGCGGGGTGGGCTGGCTGGAGCCGGAGGCCGAGGACGAGGTCGCGGCGCTGCTGGCGGCTGATGCGCCCGACTCCTACGCGGTGCCCGGCATCGCCGGGGTGCGGCGGTGGGCCGGGGTGCGCGTCGGCGGCGAGCTGGCGGCGGTGGCGGCCGATGCCTGGCCGGCGCCCAGCGTGGGGCTGCTGGCCGGGGTGGCGACGAAGGCGGGCCTGCGGGGGCGTGGGCTGGCCGATCGGGTGTGCCGGTGGGCGTCGGCGGAGTTGCTGGCCGCCTACGGGCGGGCGGCGCTGATGGTCGACGACGGCAACGTGGCGGCCGTCACGATCTATGAGCGGATCGGCTACCGGCGCCGGCGGGTGATGGCCTCTCACGTGGCCGGCTGACTCCCTGGCTGACCCCCCGGCTGACTCCAGGGCGGGCGCCGGGAAAATCGGGTGAGGTTCGGGCGGCGCTGGGGCAGAGTTGACGGCGTGATGTCCGATTTTGTACCAGGTATCGAGTTGTCCCGCGCCTTCTACGGCGAGGTGGTGGCGCCTTTGGTGTCCGGGGTCGCGCACAGTGCGGCGTTGATCGGGCCGGGGTCGGAGGTGCTGGAGTTCGACACGGCCCGCTCGGCCGATCATGACTGGGGGCCGCGGGTGCTGGTTTTCGTGGCGCCCGGGATGGCGCCCGAGGTGCAGGCGAAGGTGGTGGCGGGCCTGCCGGAGCGGTTCGGCGGGTTTCCGACCGTGTTCGGCTATCACGGCAGCGTGCAGCCCGGGGTGGCGGTGACGGAGCTGGGGTCGTGGCTGGTGGAGCGGCTGGGTTTCGATCCGCGTGAGGGGGTGTCGCTGCTGGACTGGTTGTCGGCGCCGTGGCAGAGCCTGGCCGAGGTGACGCGGGGCGAGGTGTTCCACGACGGGCTGGAGGCCGCCGTTCCCGGGGGCGGGCTGGAGACGGCCCGGGCGGCGTTGCGCTGGTATCCCGAGGATGTGTGGCGGTATGTGCTGGCGTGTCAGTGGCGGCGGATCGCGCAGGAGGAGCCGTTCCCGGGCCGATGTGGCGAGGTGGGCGATGAGCTGGGCTCGGCCGTGGTGGGGGCGCGGCTGGCGCGGGAGGTGATGCGGCTGGCGCTGCTGTTGCGGCGGCGCTACCCGCCGTACGCGAAATGGCTCGGCAGCGCGCTGGCGCGCATGCCGGGCTCGACGGAGCTGGGGGAGTGCCTGGGGGCGGCGGTGGCGGCGCGCTCCTGGCGGGAGCGGCAGGAGGGGCTGTCGGGGGCGTACGCGCGGGTGGCGGCGCTGCAGAACCGGGTGGGGCTGGCCGAGCGGCTGGATGAGCGGGTACGGGGGTTCTTCGACCGGCCGTTCGAGGTGATCGGCGGGGACCGGTTCGCGCAGGCGCTGCTGGAGTCGGTGTCGGACCCGGTGATCAGGGGGTTGCCCCTGGTGGGGTGCGTGGATCAGCTGTCGGATTCGACGGACCTGCTGACGGCGCCGGGGCGGGCGCGGGCGATGACGGCGGCGGTTCTCGGCCTCCAAGGTTAGTGATCTACATTGTAAAGGGCGTGGGTGATTGCACCGCCCTCTTCACCCTTTCAAAATCACAGATCCACCAGGGAGGAAGCCAGCTCCTCGACGTGGATGCGCCAGGCGTCGAGGGTGGTGGTGTCGCCGGTGTGGGTGACGATGAGCCGGGCGCCCTGGCCGGTGCCCTGGGTGAGCTCCCAGCGGACGGGGCCGGTCGGGGTGTCGTATTCGAGGAGTTTGGCGCTCTCGGCGCGGGTGACCGGCCCGGGTCGGAGGCCGGGTGCGGTGAAGGGGGCGGGCGGCGGGTCGCCGGGGGTGGCGTCGTCGCCGTTGAGCAGGTGCCAGATGTCTTCGGCGGGGCGGGTGAGCTGGCGTTCGACGCGTACGTCGCCGTTTGCGGCGGTGGCGGGGACGAGGCCGAGGATGGCGACGTAGTCCTCGTGGAGGCGGGCGAACTCGGCGGGTTGTTTGTCGGCTGGTTGCTGGGCGGGGCGTTCGTCGAGGGTGTGGAGCAGGGCCGTGAGGCAGGTGTGCCAGCCGGAGGCGAAGCTGGCGGCGCCGTGGTGGTCGGTGAAGGTGTGGGTGAAGGTGAGGATGCTGGCGCGGGGGCCGTCGGGGTGGATTTCCCAGCGGAGTTCGTCCTCGCCCCAGGTGTGGGCGTAGGTGTGGGGTGGGTTGTTCTCGGTGATGTGGCCGTCGGGTCCGAAGCCGTAGTTGATGCGGTCGCCGTGGATGGTGATGGTGGCGGGGAACCAGTGGGCGAGGTGTTCGGGCTGGGTGATGGCGCGCCAGACCTTTTCGGGTGGGTGGGGGAGGCGGCGTTGCATGCGCAGGGTGGTGCGGCCGTCGGGGTGGATGGTGAGGTTTTCGTTCATCGGTCGTCTTCCTCTTCCATGGTGTCGAGGTGGTGTTCGAGTCGGTCGAGGCTGTGGTTCCAGAGTTTGCGGTATGGGGTGAGCCAGGCGTCGATTTCGGCGAGGGGGGCGGGGCGGAGTTCGTACCAGCGGCGTTGGGCGTCTTTGCGGACGGTGACGAGGCCGGCTTCGCGCAGGACTCGGAGGTGTTTGGAGGTGCCGGGTTGGGTGAGGCCGAGGTGGGTGGTGAGTTCGCTGACGAGGCGGGGGCGTTCGAGGAGGAGGTCGAGGATGTGGCGGCGGGCGGGTTCCGCGAGCACGTCGAAGCGCATGGCTCGTTAATATACCCGCTTGGCTATATGCCTGCAAGGGCATGTATTGGTCGTGGAGCGGGCTGGACTCTCCCTCGGTGGGAGGGTCCATGCTGGTGCGCGTGGACGAGGAGTTGCTGCCGATCGGGCAGTTCGCCCGGTTGGGGCGGTTGAGTGTGAAGCAGTTGCGTCACTATGACGAGCTGGGGTTGTTGCGGCCGGCGCAGGTGGACGCGGTGACGGGTTACCGGTTTTACCGGGCGTCGCAGGCTCGGGTGGCGTTGTCGATCGCGTTGCTGCGGTCGCTGGACGTGCCGCTGGCGGTGGTGGGTGAGGTGCTGGCGGGCGGGGCGCAGGCGCTTGAAGGGGTCAGGGAGGAGTTGGAGGCGGAGCTGGCGCGGCGGCGTCGTACGCTCGCGTCGCTGGAGCGGGTGATGGCGCAGGGGTTGCCGTCGGTGCCGGTGCGGGTGGTGGAGGAGCCGGCGCGGCGGGTGGCGGTGGCGACCGAGCGGGCGGCGGGGCCGGAGGATGTGGGGCGGGCGGCGTCGGCGGCGTTGTCGCGTCTGCTGGGGCCTGCCGGGCCGGTTCAGCTGATCGGGTTGTTCCCGGTGGATTTCGGTGAGGTGTTCGACGTGGAGGCCGCCCGGGTGCTCGGGGACGGGGAGGGCGGTGGGGGTGCGCCGGTGCGGGTGTTGCCGGGGGGCAGGTTCGCCTGTGCGACGCATGTGGGGCCTTATGACCAGATGTCTCTGACGGCGCATGCGGTGCTGGCCTGGTGTGGTGAGCGCCGGTGTGCGGTTCGGGGGCCGATTCGCGAGGTGTACGTGTCGGATCCGGCCGTGACCTCGCCTGAGTATCTCGTTACGCATCTGATGATCTGTTTGGAGGAGTCATGAGTCCTGAGCTGGCCACGTACGGTCCGGTGACCTGCCTGAATGTGACGGGCATGGGTGAGCCGGGCGGGAGTGAGCACGTGTCGGCCATCGGTGCGCTGTATGCGGTGGCGGCGGGGATGGGCGGTCCGGCGGGGCCGCTGGAGGGGTTGTGGTTCGTGGAGGACGAGCGTCCGGGGCTGGAGGTGCCGCGGGAGTTGTGGCGCTGGCATCTGCTGCTGCCGCTGGCGGGGGTGCCGGAGGCGGGGCTGGTGGAGCGGGCGCGGGAGGGTGCGCGTTCGTCGGGGGCGGCGGTGGATCGGGTGCGGGTGGCGACGTTCACGGAGGGTGAGTGTGTGGAGGTGCTGCATGTGGGTGCCTTCAGTGAGGAGTATCGGTCGTTGGCGGTGATGGAGGCGTTCATGGCGGAGCGGGGGCTGGTGCCCAATGGGCTGCATCATGAGGTGTATTTGACGGCGTTCGATGGTCCGGAGCCGCGTACGGTGCTGCGTCAGCCGGTGCGTCCGGGCTGAGGGGTCTCGCGGGGGCCGGTGGGGCGGGGTTAGCATGGCCGATGGCGGCCGTCCCCGCCCAGCCTCCGGCTACCCGCCCCAGCCGGGTCACCTGATGGAGGCAAAGGGAGGTTCACCTCTCGGACGGAGGATCTGCCGGTTGGTCGTGCGTCTGCCGCGCCGGTGGCTGGGGGCGCCGCGGCGGCGTTCGGGAGATGTTCATGACCAAGCAGGCGGATTTCAAGCGGCGGGTGCGTGCCCGTATGGCCAAGACGGGGGAGTCGTACGCGGTGGCGCGCCGCCGGCTCCTGGGCGAGCAGGACTGGCTGGGGGCGCTGCACATCAGTAACGGTGACGGCACCGATCTGGCGGGCACGGGGCTGGCCCGGCGCATCGTGTTCTGGCGGGATGTGCTGCACGAGGGGCCGGTTCCGGCGGTGGGGCGGGAGGAGTTGCGCCGGGTCAGGGCCGCGTTCCTGGTGGGGGCGGGCGCCGATGACCGCGGTGAGGGGCTGCGGATGTTCGTGGAGCGGGATGCGGCTGTGGAGGCCAACCGGGGCGGCGAGTATGTGCTGTGGTTCGAGGCTGATCTGTACGATCAGTTGCAGATCGTGGAGATTCTCGCCTGGCTGGCGGAGTTGGGGGTGCCGGCCGAGGCTGTCACGTTGATCTGTATCGGGGAGCATCCTGGCATCGCGCGGTTCGGCGGCTTGGGTGAGTTGCGTGCGGAGCAGTTGCGGGAGTTGCCGTCGACGCGGGCGTGCGCGAGGTTGTCGCCGGCGGCGCTGGAGTTGGCGACCCGGGCGTGGGCGGCTTTTCGTGCTCCGACGCCGGAGGGTCTGCCGGGTGTCGCGGCGGTCCGCTCGGGTGAGTTGCGTTTCCTGGGTGAGGCGTTCGAGCGTCTGTGCCGGGAGTATCCCTCCACCCGTGACGGGCTCTCCCTCACCGAGCGCCGGGTCCTGGCCGCTGCGGCGCAGGAGGGTTCGGCCGGGGACGTCTTCGTGCGTGCCACGGCCCGGGAGGCGCGCCGGTATCTGGGGGACACGTGGTGTTTCGCGATGATGGATCGCCTGGCGGGGGCGCCGTATCCGCTGCTGGATCTGCGGCCCGCCGGCGGGCCGGTCGGATGGGCGACGGTGGTGGGTCTGACCGCCGTGGGCGCGCGGGTGCTGGCGGGTGAGGAGGATCATGTGCGGTTGAACGGCGTGGACCGCTGGATCGGTGGGGTGCACCTGAGTGGCCGGGATGTGCGGTGGCGGTGGGATGAGGGCCGGGAGGCGCTGACGACAATAGGTACCTACCAGACGTAGGTACCTATAAGGGTATTTTTCACCTCTTCTTGGCGTGGTGTTGTGAGGCACGTTGGAAGCGTACGGATAACCAGCTGGATGCGAGGAACGGGGGAATCCGCACCATGTGTACGCACCAGCCTCCCTGTCCTCCGGCGAACTCCGCCGCTCACCAGGCCGCGCGCCTGGTCGCCTACCACCCCGAGCAGGGATGGGGACTGCTGTGCAACGGGGTGGTGTTCTTCGACGACACCGGCGAGCTGCTGCCCGACGGGCGCAGCATCGTCCCGGCGGCCGTCCTGGAGCGGGCCGCGTGAGCGCCGCGCGGGCGTCGTGGACGTTCACCGCCCAGGCGCACTCGGTGCGCCGGGCCCGGCACGCCGCCCGCGCCCAGCTCGCGGAGTGGGGGCTGCAGCAGGCGTGCGACCACGCCGAGCTGCTGATCAGCGAGCTGGTCACCAACGCGGTCCGGCACGCGCGGGGCCTGGTGCGCATGAGCCTGTCGGCGGCCGACGGGCTGCTGCGCTGCGAGGTGGAGGACTCTAGTCCGGTGCCGCCGAGCCCGCGTGCCGCCTGCCGCGACGACGAGGGCTCGCGCGGGCTGCTGCTGGTGGAGGTGCTCTCCTCCGGCTGGGGCAGCGTTCCCACGGGCCGGGGCAAGCTGGTCTGGTTCGAGGTGCCCGTACGGATGCCGGCCCATGTGTGAGCGGTTAGCGCGGCGAGTACAGCCACGGCTCGCGCAGGTCGAAGAAGTCCACGTCGGAGACGAACAGTTCCTGCCAGGCCCGCAGCAGCTCGCGGATCGCCGGCGGTTGCAGCTTGTCCTCTCCCTGCCGGGCCGCCACCTCGCTGGTGAAGTAGGCGGTCTCGACGCAGCTGTCCTGACCGCACAGCGCGGCGGTGGCGCCGATGAGGTCCGTACGGAAGGCCGCCAGCTCCTCCTGCCCCTGCTGCAGCACCTCGCGCACCCGCGCGTGGTCGCGCACCCGCCCCTGCAGCACCTGGACGAACCCCGCCTCATCGGACCCGCCGCCCAGGATTTCGATGACCTCGTCGCATTCGAGGAAGGTCACCTCGCCGGCGAACAGTTTCGCGGTCTCCACCCACCACTGCCCCTGCTCGGGCCGGTCGGCGTTGCGGTGCGCGAGCTCTCGCCCGGCGAAGCGGGCGACGTTGACGAACAGGCCGTCGTCGGTGACGCCGGCCGTGGTGCCCAGCCAGCCCTGCGCGCCGGGCGAGAGCTCGCGCACCCACCGCTCCAGCGCCTGGTGCAGATCGTCGACCTCGATCGCCCGGCCCTCGATGACCTGGATGAACATGGTCTGCTCCCCTCCCTCCCTCCACGCTAGGAGCGGCCGGCCGTCAAGGTCGAGACGCCGTTACACCATGCGATGGCCAAAACTTGTTGTGGGTTCTTGACCGTGCTCGTCTGGGATAACGGCCGCGACATAACCTGGGGGCGACGACGTGGGATGCGGGCCGACGGCAGCGCCGGCCGCGTCGCGGAAGGCGCCAATGACAGCGGTGACTGCCAGCACCTACGGAGGGCGGCCCAACGGCGGGCTGCCGGCCGAGGTGACGAGTTTCGTGGGGCGTCGGCACGAGGTGGCCGAGGTCAAACAGCTGCTGTCCGCCTCCAGGGCCGTCACGCTGACCGGCGTGGGCGGCGTCGGCAAGACGCGGCTGGCGGTGCGGGTCGGCCAGGACGTGCGGCGGGCCTTCCGGGACGGGGTGTGGCTGGTGGAGCTGGCCGAGCTGGACGGCCCGGCCATGCTCGCCGAGGCCGTGGCCGAGGCGCTGGAGATCCGCGACCACACCGGCGACACGCCGATGCGGGTGCTGACCTGTCATCTGCGCGACAAGCAGGCGCTGCTGATCCTCGACAACTGCGAGCACATGATCGCCGAGTGTGCGGCGCTGAGCGACGCGCTGCTGCGGGCGGCGCCGGATCTGCGGGTGCTGGCCACCAGCCGGCAGGCGATGGGCATCGCCGGCGAGCAGGCGGTGCCCGTGTCGCCGTTGCCGCTGCCGGATCTTCAGGTGCCGCTGGAGAAGCTGATCCGGCAGGACGCGGTCCGGCTGTTCGCCGAACGCGCCCGTGCCGTGCTGCCGTCCTTCACCGTCACGGAGGACAACCGGGAGGTCGTCACCCGGATCGTGCGCCTGCTGGACGGGCTGCCGCTGGCGATCGAGCTGGCGGCGGTGCGGCTGCGGGCCCTGTCGGTCGGGCAGCTGCTCGACCGGCTCGACGACCGCTTCCGCCTGCTGACCGGAGGGTCGAGGGCGGTGCTGCCCCGGCATCAGACGCTGCGGGCGCTGATCGATTGGAGTTACGCGCTGTGTTCGCAAGAAGAACGCCTGTTGTGGGAACGGGCCTCGGTGTTCGCGGGGGGCCTGGATCTGGAGGCGGCCGAGGCGGTGTGCGGCGAGGACGGGATCGACCCGCGGGACGTCCTCGACCTGGTGATCGGCCTGGTGGACAAGTCCGTGCTGATACGAGAGGACCATCCGGGCGGCGTACGCTACCGGATGCTGGAGACGCTGCGGCAGTACGGTCGCGAACGGCTCACGGGCTCCGGCTGCGAGCCCGCCCTGCAGCGACGGCACCGCACTTATTACCGCGATCTGGCGGCGCGGGCCAGGGCGGAGCTGTTCGGGCCCGGCCAGGTGGCGTGGTTCGCCCGGCTGCGGCGCGAGCATGCCAACCTGCGGGCCGCCCTGGACAGCTGGCTGAACACGCCGGAGGAGGCCCGCGCGGGGCTGAGCATGTCCGGCGACCTGCTGTATCACTGGATCACCAGTTATTACCTGGCTGAGGGGCGCGGCTGGCTGGAGCAGGCGCTGGCCGCCGACACCGAGCCCAGCCCGGTGCGGGCCGGCGCCCTGTGGGCCGGCAGCTGGCTGGCGATCATTCAGGCCGACATACCGGCCGCCACCGCCCTGCTCGAGGAGAGCCGCCGGCTCGGCGAGGAGCTGCAGGACGAGCCGGTGCTGGCCTACGTGGCCCTGTTCCGCGGAATGGTGGCCATGTGCGAGGGGCGAACGGAAGCCGCGATCGAGCTATACAGGGACGCCCTTGCCCGCCATCGCCGTACCGGCGACCCGGTCGGGATCGCGCTGTCGCTCATCCGGCTGACGCTCGCCCACTCGTTCCTGGGTGACTCCTCGGCCGCCATCGCGGCGGGCGAGGAGTGCCTGGCCGAGTGCGAGGCCTATGGGGAGGGCTGGCACAAGGCGTACACGACGATGGCGCTGGGCGTGCAGGTGTGGCGCCAGGGGGATCTGGAGCGGGCGACCGAGCTGGAGAAGCAGAGCCTGACCTTCAACCGCGCGGTAGGCGACCCGCTCGGCGCGGGCGTCAACATCGAGGCGCTGGCCTGGATCGCCGCCAGCCAGGGCCGTCACCAGCGGGCGGCCCGCCTGCTGGGCGTGCTGGAGACCATGTGGAGCTGTGCCGGGGCGCCGCTGTCGGGGTACGGGCATCTGGCCCGTTACCACGACGACTGTGACCGGGCGATGCGTGAGGTGCTGGGGGAGGCGGCGTTCGAGTCGGCCGTGCGGCACGGGGCGCGTCTGCCGCTGGAGGAGGCTCTGGCCTACGCCCTGGAGGAGGACAGGCCCGAGCGGCCCGCCAAGGCGGCGGAGGAGACGCCGTTGACGCGGCGGGAGAAGGAGATCGCCGAGCTGGTCGCCCAGGGGATGACGAACAAGGAGATCGCGGCGTCCCTGGTGATCGCGCAGCGTACGGCGGAGGGGCACATCGAGCACATCTTGACCAAGCTGGGGTTCAACTCGCGGGCGCAGATCGCGGTGTGGGTGGGGGAGCGGGCCCGGGCCAACGGGCACGGCTGAGGATCGGTGCTGAGGGGTCGGTGCTGAGGAGGCGGGAACCGGCTCCAGGGTGAGGGCCGGTTCCGGCCGTCGGCGGTGTCAGTAGGGCAGTGCCCGTCCTGACGGGGTCCGCAGGTCCACACCCTGGGCGGGGCGGCGCGTCGGCCGCTTGGAGACGCGGATCCTTGTGTGGCGCACGATGCGTCGTTCCTTTCCTCGGTGCCGCTCGGGCGGCAGGTACGGGTGTACGTGCCGGGCGGGCTCAGGCGGGCTCGCAGGCGCGGTCGCCGGTGACGAGTTCGAACCAGACGACCTTGCCGGCGACCCCCCAGCAGCAGGCCAGCCGGGCCAGCACCGGGTTGTGCCCGCGATCGGCGGCCTTGCGGCACGATGCGGTGAAGGCGAGCGCGCTGCGGTCGTCCTCGATCTCGCAGCGCAGCAGGTCGTCCTCGACCCACAGTGAGAGCCTGACCTTGGCGGTGGCGTGCCGCAGGGCGTCGGCGACCAGCGCGCCGACCAGCAGGTCGGCGTTCTTGGCGTGTTCGCACAACCCCCAGGCGGCCAACCGGACCGCGGTCATGCGCCGCGCGCTCGGCACCGCCGAAGGCCGTGCCGACAGCAGCCACGAGGCCGAGCGGTCCTGCCCCGCCCACCCGGCGCGAACGGCCAGGCCGTCCCCCATGGCCAGGAGCCCGTTCCAGGACAGCAGGCGCAGCGTGGGCTGCTGTCCGGCGGTGCCGTGCTCGATGTGCGGCTGCAACATGGCTGGCACGTGTATCGTCTCCTCCCCGTGTTGGCGCATGTGTTCAGAGACACGTTTAGCTTCGCTCCGACCCACCCACGGGGAAGACGGGATAAATCCCCATATGGGTACCTATTCACCCGTATGTCCGTACGGGGATGTCCGCGCCACGACCGGATGATCAAGGACGTGACCTGCACCGGAAGGGCCACCCAGGACGGCCCCGCGGATAGTAGTCGACCGGTCGTAAACTGGCCTCATGGGCCGAACCAGTGATGCTCGCGAGCGGATCCTGAGCGCCGCACGCTCGCTCATCGAGACGCATGGTTACTCGGCCCTGGGGGTGGCCGAGATCTGCCGGGCGGCCGGCGTGCCCAAGGGCAGCTTCTACTACTTCTTCGACTCCAAGGAGTCCCTCGCGCTGGCCGTCATCGATGAGCACTGGGCCGCTCAGCAGCGCGCCTGGGAGACCGCTCTCAACGGTGAGGCGCGGCCGCTGCCCCGGCTGCGCCGCTTGTTCGAGGAGACGGAGGCCGGCCTGCGTACCGCCCAGCAGAGCTGCGGCACCGTCTCGGGGTGCCTGTTCGGCAACCTCACCCTGGAGATGAGCAACCAGACCGAGGCCATCCGCACCCGGCTGCAGGAGATCTTCGACGCGCAGGTCGAGATGGTCGCAGCGGTCATCGCCGAGGCTCTTGAGCGGCAGGAGGTCGAGGTGGCCGACCCCCGGGAGGCCGCGCGGGCGGTGGTCGCCCAGCTCGAGGGCCAGGTGCTGTTCGCCAAGCTCTACAACAGCACCCACCGGCTCGGCCCCTTGTGGGCGAACTGCCTTGCCCTGCTCGGCGCCCGTACGCCACAAGAGGCCGTGGCCGGCACCTGACCATCCGCCCTGTCCACCGGCGCCCTCGGGGACGTCCTCTCCCTCGCCATGACGGTCGCTGCCGCTCGCCCCAGCCGGCGCCGTCGCGCTGCCATCCTCGTCGCCGATGATCGGCAGGAGACAAAACCGATTGTGGCGCTCGCCGGTGATCCAGTAGCCTGCGGCCAGCACTATCGGATCCGTCGTGGGGACTGTCGCGTGACGCCGCCTGCTCTCGCTGCCTGACATCTTCTTCTGCGCTTTCTCACCGACCGCGCGGTCGGTCTCGCCGGGCTGCTCTGAATCACTGAGCCGCCCCGGCCACTCAGCGTTTTGTGTCAGGTCTTAGAGAGATCATGTCTTCACAATCCCATAGAGATCATTTCGTGCTGCCCTGGACCGTACGGAGGACCCGGCTGCCGCTGCTCACCGTGCGTTGCCTGGACTGCCGGGCGCAGGCGGCCACCGTCGGCGAGGGCAGGTTCCGGATCAACGCCAACGGCAAGCTGCTCGACGTGTGGCTGCTCGTCCGTTGCGTCGGCTGCGACCGGACCTCGAAGATCACCGTCCATGAGCGGGTGCCGGTCCGATCGCTGGATCCGGCCAGGCTCCGCGCCTTCGAGGACAACGATCAGGCGCTCGTCGCTCACGCGCTCCTGGACCCCGCGGTCGCACGGCGCAACCGGTTCACCCTCGATTGGCGCGGCGCGTGGCGGCTGGAGTCATCGGCTGCCGAGACGGCATGGCCATACCGGGTGGACGTCGGTTTCCTCGATCCCGTGCCCGTCCGCCCGGAGCGGCTGATCGCCCAGGGGCTCGGGATCAGCAGGGGCGAGGTCGGGCGCCGCATCAAGTGCGACCTCCCCCTCAACCGCACGACGACCGCGGACTTCTCCTTCGTCGTCATGCCCGCTGAATAGGGCCGGGAGAAGTGGTGGGTGGGACTGAGGCTACGGCGGACGGGTGCAGTGTTTCTGCTTGCCGTCACGGCGACCGCCTCAGTCCCGCTCCACAACCTGGCACGAACCCGGCCAGAGGGTCAGCTCAGGCACCTTCGCAGGAGGCAGAACTCGTTGCCTTCGGGGTCGAGCAGGACGTGCCAGGACTCCTGGCCGGTCTGGCCGATGTCGGCCGGGCGCGCCCCGAGCTTCAGGAGGCGTTCGAGTTCGGCGTCCTGATCGCGGTCGGTGGCGTTGACGTCGAAGTGCAGTCGCGGCCTGCCCGCATTGAGCTCGGCAGCGGGGCTGAAGACCAGGGTCGGCTGCAATCCGCCGAACCCTTCCCGTGGTCCGATCTCCACCGCGCCGTCGTCGGTGTCGTCGAGCACGATGAAGTCCAGCACCTCGCACCAGAACGCCGCCAGCCGTTGCGGGTCCCGGCATTTGATGATCAGTTCGGAAATACGACAAGCCATGATCGGCACCTTACGGGGCATCCACCCCACGCCGCCAATCCGTGAGCGGATGCGGGTGGGGCCGTCGGTGACCCACGGGATCAGCCGGGCCGGATTCGCCCCGGCCGTCACCCGTTGTTCGGGGTTGTCGGGCTCCGGCTCCCACCTGGTGTTCTTGGGCTGTACCAGCCGGGCGAGGGCGTAGGAGGTCGTGCGGCCGTAGTGGCGTGGGCCGTTGGGGTGGTGGTGGCCGCTGATGTGCAGGCTCGGCCGCAGGTGTTCGATGAGCCGGGTCGGCTTCGCCGAGCCTCGCACGTTCCCGCGCCGGTCGAGTGACATCCCGTACGGGCCGTCGTGGGTGACCAGGACGTCCACGCCACCCGGTTCGACGGCACTCCAGTCGCGCGTAAGCGCTACCACCGGTGTGCACTGGGAGTCCGGGCCTCTCAGGTGCGAGGAAACACGTCCCGGCGCAAGCCCTCCTGACCTTTGACTTCGCCCCGCCCGGAACCCTACGGTCCAATAGTCGACCGGTCGGCTAGCTATGAGGCGGCAGGCCGCGGCATCCCACCCCATCCCGGAGAAGGTCATCATGAGCACCCAGAAGGTCGCAGTCATCACCGGCGGCTCGCAAGGCATCGGCGCCCACCTCGTCGAGGCCTACCGCAAGCTCGGCTACGCCGTCGTCGCCACCTCCCGCACCATCACCCCCTCCAATGACGCGGACGTCCTGACCGTCCAGGGCGACATCGCCGACCCCGCCACCGCCGAACGTGTCATCGCCGCCGGCGTGGAGCGGTTCGGCCGCATCGACACCCTGGTCAACAACGCCGGAATCTTCGTCGCCAAGCCCTTCACCGACTACACCCAGGGCGACTACGCCGCCGTGATCGGCGTGAACCTCGCCGGCTTCTTCCGCATCACCCAGCTGGCCGTCGAGCGGATGCTCACCCGGGGCGGCGGCCACATCGTCAACGTCACCACGAGCCTGGTCGACAACGCCGACGCCCGGGTCCCCTCCGTCCTGGCCTCGCTCACCAAGGGCGGACTGCAGTCCGCCACCAAGTCCCTCGCCATCGAGTACGCCACTCGCGGCATCCGCGTCAACGCCGTCTCGCCCGGCACCATCAAGACGCCCATGCACCCCGGGGACACCCATGAGATCCTCGCCGGCCTGCACCCGGTCGGCCGGATGGGGGAGCCGGGCGACATCGTGGACGCGGTGACCTACCTGGAGAACGCCCCGTTCGTCACCGGCGAGATCCTCCACGTCGACGGCGGCATGAGCGCGGGCCACTGAGGGAGAACAGCGATATGACAGACACCGAAACGATCCTGCGTGGCGTCCTGGACCGGTGGAAGGCGGGCGTCGACGGCCACCGGCCGGATCGGGTCGCGTCGGTGTTCACCGAGGACGCGATCTTCCAGGGGCTTCGTCCCTACAGCGTGGGACGGCAGGGCGTCGCCGACTACTACGCGTCCCAGCCTGCCGGCCTGTCGGCCGCGTACCACGTCCTGGAAAGCCGGCGCCTGTGCGACGACATCGTGCTCGGCTACCTGAGCGTCGACTTCTCGTTCACGGACCGGCCCACGGTCAGCGTCAACCTCCTCGTCCTGCTGAAGCGCTCGCAGGCCGATTGGCTCATCAGCCACTACCAGGTCTCCCGCCTCGGCTGAGACCGGCCTGCCGGGTCCGGGCGCGGCGATGCGCCCGCCCGGACCCGGCCGCCGGGGACCCGTCAGCCGCGGGGCGCGTACATGATCACCAAGACGCCCACCAGGCACACCAGCGCCCCCACGACATCCCACCGATCCGGCCGGAACCCGTCGGCCACCACACCCCACAGCAGCGACCCCGCCACGAACACCCCGCCGTACGCGGCCAGAATCCGCCCGAAATGCGCATCCGGCTGCAACGTGGCCACGAACCCGTACAGGCCCAGCGCGATCACCCCCGCGCCCGCCCACACCAGCCCACGCTGCTCCCGCACCCCCTGCCACACCAGCCACGCGCCGCCGATCTCGAACAGGGCGGCCAACACGAACAACACCAGCGAACGCACCACACTCATGCCCGCCATTGCACCAGCCCCCACCCGCGCCACGCACACGGGGCTCACCCGCTCCACCACCAAGATCGTGACAGGCCCTCGCCGGAGCCGACATGATCGAACGCATGACAGCCGACGGGAACACCCGCTTCGACGAGGGCGCCACGGCGGTACGCCGCCACGTCTGGAACGGCAAGGTGTGGACGGCCGCGCCGTACCGGGTCCTCCAGGACACCGACGAGTACTTCGTGGTGGCCGGCTGGCCAGGGCTGAAGAGCCTCGCCTCGACCACCTGGATCACCTCCTTCCTCAACGGCGGCAGCCGCCGCGAGCAGACCATCGACGAGCTGGCCTCGGGCCGGTGGGAGCTCGGCTGGTGGACCTGGCGGGGCACCGTCGTGCGCAGCTGGTACGGCATCGACAAACACTTCACCGTCCGCCAGTTCTTCGACGCCGACCACCGCCCGCTGACCTGGTACATCGACTTCGACCTGCCCAAACAGCGCACCCGCCTGGGCATCGACACCTTCGACCTCCTGCTCGACCTGATCGTCGAACCCGACCTGTCCCGGCACCGGTGGAAGGACGAAGACGAATACCGGCACGGCAGACGGCTCGGGCTCATCGACGACCGGGTGCACCGGCACGTCACCGCGGCCCGTGACGAGGTCGTCGGACTCGTCGAGACCCGGCAGGGCCCCTTCGCCTGCGACTGGTCGCCCCCGGCCCACGAGCTGTGGCAGACGCCGACGCTCCCCGGCGACGCCCTCGAGACCCTCTGAGAGCCCCGGCGGGGGCTACATCCTGCGCGTCCACAATGGGTCATTTGCCTACATAGGGGATGGTCCTGACTTCAGCCCGGCATCCACCCCCGTGGCAGGGGAAGGCCAGAGAGGGGATGGCAGCCTTCGTCCCGGACGCTCAGGAGGGGGACGACCATGTCGCCAGGCAAGAGGAAACCGGATCTGCCGAGCCTGATGTTCGCCGAGCAGCCGGACGGGAGCTTCGTGACGTCCCTGCGCGGGCTCGCGGTGCTGCGGGAGCCGCTGCTGAACAAGGGCACCGCGTTCTCCCCACAGGAGCGGGCCGAGCTGCTCCTCCAGGGCCTGCTCCCACCGGCGGTCGAGACGCTGGAGGAGCAGGTACGCCGCACGTACGTACAGTACGGGCGGCAGCAGACGAACCTGCTCAAGAACGTCTACCTGGAAGCGCTGCGCGACCGCAACGAAGTGCTCTACTACCGGCTGCTGAGCGACCACCTGCGCGAGATGCTGCCCATCGTCTACGACCCCACGGTGGCCGAGGCGATCCGCACCTACAGCCACGAGTACCGCCGCCCGCGAGGGGTGTACCTGTCGATCGACGACGTGGACGGGATCGAACGGGCGTTCCAGAGCCTCCAGCTGGGCCCGGACGACGTCGATCTCATCGTGGCCTCCGACGCCGAGGAGATCCTGGGCATCGGCGACTGGGGAGTGGGCGGCGGGGCCGGCATCGCGGCCGGCAAACTGGCCGTCTACACCGCCGCCGCGGGCATCGACCCCGCCCGCGTCATCCCGGTCGCCCTCGACGTCGGCACCGACAACGAGGCACTGCTGAACGACCCCGCCTACGTCGGCAACCGGCACTCGCGCGTGCGGGGGCGGCGCTACGACGCCTTCATCGACGCCTACGTCACCACGGCCACCCGGATGTTCCCCGGCGCCATGGTGCACTGGGAGGACTTCGGCCCCTCCAACGCCCGGCGGATCCTGGAGAAGTACACCGAGCGCATCTGCACCTTCAACGACGACATGCAGGGCACCGGCGCCATCGTGCTGGCCGCCATGCTCAGCGCCGTCAAAGTGTCGAGAACGCCGATGCGGGACCAGCGGATCGTCATCTTCGGCGCCGGAACCGCCGGCATCGGCAACGCCGACCAACTGCGTGATGCGATGATCCGCGACGGCCTGGACCGCGAGGAGGCCATCCGGCGGATCTGGCCGATCGACAAGCAGGGTCTGCTGGTCGACGACATGACCGACCTGCGTGACTTCCAGCAGCCCTACGCCCGCCCAAGGGACGAGGTGGCCGACTGGGCCCGAGGCGGGCATGGCATTTCGCTGGCCGAGGTCGTCGAGCGGGTCAAGCCGACCATGCTGCTGGGCACCTCCACCGCTCACGGCGCGTTCACCGAGAAGATCGTGCGCACCATGGCGGCCGGCGTGGACCGCCCGATCATCTTCCCGATCTCCAACCCGACCGAACGCATCGAGGCGATGCCCGCCGACCTGATCCGCTGGACCGGCGGCCGCGCCTTGATCGCCACCGGCATCCCGGTCGAGCCGATCACCCACAAGACCGTCACCTACGTCATCGCCCAGGCCAACAACGCCCTGCTGTATCCAGGGCTGGGGCTGGGCGTGGTGGTCTCGCGAGCCCGCCGGGTCAGCTCCGGCATGCTGCAGGCGGCCGCCGAAGCCGTCGCCGGCATGGTCGACGTCTCGGCCCCGGGAGCCTCGCTGCTGCCCCAGGTGGACAATCTGCGCGAGGTCTCGGCCACGGTGGCCGTGGCCGTCGCCAACCGGGCGGCCGAGGAGCACCTGGCCCGCATCACGCTGCGCGACACGGTGCAGCAGGTCCACGAGGCGATGTGGCAGCCGGCCTACCGCGCGATCCGCGGGAACGGGCGATGAGCACGCCACGGGTCCGGGACGTGCCGATCGGGCTGCATGAGAGCGGCACCCGGACGGAAAGCGACTCGCTCGGCGAGATCGAGGTCCCGGCCGGGCACTACTGGGGCGCCCAGACCCAACGGTCGCTGATCCACTTCGACATCGGCGACGACCGCATGCCCAAAGCCGTCTACCACGCCTACGGCTACATCAAGAAGGCCGCCGCGATCGTCAACGCCCGCGCGGGCCGCCTGCCCCGGTGGCAGGCCGACCTGATCAGCCGCGTCGCCGACGAGGTCATCCGCGGCGACCTGGACGGCGAGTTCCCGCTGTACGTGTGGCAGACCGGCTCGGGCACCCAATCCAACATGAACGTCAACGAGGTGATCTCCAACCGGGCGATCCAGCTCGTCGGCGGGCGGCTGGGCAGCAAGGATCCGATCCACCCGAACGATCACGTGAACATGGGCCAGTCGTCCAACGACACCTTCATCACCGCCATGCACATCGCCGCCGCCGAGGCCATCGACGACCACGTGCTGCCGGCCGCCGCCAGGCTGCGCGACAGCGCCGAGAGCAAAAGCCGGGAATGGGCGCACGTGGTCAAGATCGGGCGCACCCATCTGGAAGACGCCACCCCGCTGACCGTCGGTCAGGAATGGTCCGGCTACGCCGCCCAGCTCGGCGACGCCATCGACCACCTCGAACGCACCCGTACCGGCCTGTACCGGCTGGCCGTCGGCGGCACCGCGGTCGGCACCGGCCTGAACGCCCCGCCGCAGTTCGGCGAACAGGTGGCCGCGCAGATCGCCGAGCTCACCGGGCGGCCCTTCGTCAGCGCGCCCAACAAGTTCGCCGCCCAGGCCTCCTGCGACGACCTGGTTCGCGCCTCGGCGGCGCTGCGCACCCTGACCGCGCCGCTGTTCAAGTTCGCCAACGACCTGCGCTGGCTGGGTTCCGGACCCCGTACCGGCCTGCGCGAGCTGATCCTGCCGGCCAACGAGCCGGGCTCGTCGATCATGCCGGGCAAGGTCAACCCGACCCAGGCCGAAGCCATGCTGATGGTCGCCATCCAGGTGGCCGGCAACGACACCGCAGTCTCGATGGCCGGCGGCGAGGGCAACTTCGAGCTGAACGCCTTCCGCCCCGTCATCATCAGGAACGTGCTGCACTCGGCGCGCATCCTGGCCGACATGATGGACCACTTCCGCACCTACCTGGTCGAAGGGGCCCGGCTGAACACCGAGACGCTGCACCACAACATCGAACACTCGATCATGATGGTGACCGCGCTCAGCCCCGTCGTCGGCTACGACCGGGCCGCCCACATCGCCCACCACGCCCTCGACAAGGGCCTGCCGCTCAAGGAAGCGGCGCTCCAATGCGGCATCTCAGCGGACCTCTACGACAAGATCGTCGATCCCGAACGCCTCACCCGACCCGGCGTCCCCAGCCCTGACGGCGGCACCCGGCACTGAAGAACGACGCTGAAGAACGACGCTGAAGAACGACATCGCTCCGGCCGCACTGAGCCGTGCACGCCTGTTGAAGATGGTCGACACTGCGGCGTCCGAACTATGAAATGTGCTGATTCTAGGCCGCTGCCCGATCTAGGGTGCGGGCATGTCGTACGATCTGCGCGGTGTTGTCGGTGACTTCGACCATCTCCGGTTCCTGTCGGATGACGTGCCGCGGGCTGTGGTGGTGCCGCTTCGGCAACGCTTGGGGCTGCTGCCGGTTAGCGACGAGGTTTTCGACGAGCTGACCGACGTACGGCAGGAGGCCGGGCCGTTCAGGTGGATGTCCCCGGCGTTCGCCGAGAGGCTGGAGGACTGGTCACGCGGCGGTCGAGTCGCTTACGTGGAGGCGGACTTCTGGGGTGGTGACGGCAGCCAGGCCGCTGCCCTGTGGGAGAACGGCCGTCAGACCTGGGGTCCCGAGCACGCCTGGATCCCTGCGACTGCGGGGCCTTGCGAGGACTGGCCGATCAACGCCGTGCTCGCGCGCCTCGGAGCGGTCGGGACGGCTGCGCTGGACCTCTTCGACGCGGTCGGCTTCGGGCAGGAGCGCGACATGGAGGGGTGGCGCCGGGCGGGCGTGCGTGCCCTGGACGCCGCCGACTACGACGCCTGGGAGGCGGCGCGCCGTGCGAAGGAGGAGGCCGATGCCCGCGCCGCCGCCGAACGTGACAGGTACGTCAGGCGTGACGATGTCCCCGTCGTACTCGACGGCAGGGCGGTGATGGAGGTGCTCGGCATCCCGTCGTCCCCGCTGGTGGGGGCCGCGATCCGGCATCTTCAGGAGGTTCACCTGGAACGCGGCTCCCTTGCCCCCGACGAGGCCGCCACCGAGCTTCGCCGCTGGGCCCAGAGTCTGTGAAGTGCTCGGTGAGGTCGCCCGCTGACCAGGCCGGCCCCCAGCGCCGACATCGGGTCCGCCATCGATGCAACATGCCTTCATACGCCAGCCGACCGGACCCATACGCACCGTCTCCTCGGGCCGAACACCACCACCCGTTACGTCCGGATCACCGACGAGGTGGAGGTGCGCACCATCTGACTGGACCCCAGTTCCGGCTTCCGTCCGGGTCCGTCCGAGCGCTGACCGTCCCCGTCCGGCGACGTGTCCGGAATCGGCCGCGCCCGGTCCGCGAAACTGGCGGGCCGGCTAGTAGGCGCCACCGGGACGCCCTACGACATTGGTCCGCATGAAGAGAGGCAACCAGAAACGGGGAAGCCGGAGCCCGTCCCCCAAGAGGACCAAAAAGGCGACAGGCGAGCAGAGCGAGCCCATCCGCGCCCTGGTCAAAACCAAGCGGGACGCACTGCCTGTGAACGCACCGCCGCCGAGCACCCTGGCGGAACTGATGTCGCTCAGGGATGTGTCCGAGTCACATCTTCTGCCTTTTCTCGATATGAATGACCTCTTCGAGCTGGCCGCGACGAACAGCTCTTTTCTGGTCAAGGTGGCCGACTTCGTGTTCAACCCCGCCTCGGCGGGCCCCGGCAGGAGCTTACGGATCCCGCCGCCCTCCCTGGCGTCGACTCAGACCAGGCCCGCCGCCCCCGGGAACGCCGTTGATCTGTTCGAGGCGATCTTCGACCGCCGGACGGAACGGGAAAAGGCCCTGTACTCCGCCGTGAAATATTGGCTCATCCACGTGGCCAGGCTCGGCCCCCGGGTGCCTCCCGGGCAGCTTCTGTGGACCTTGAAAGAAATGTACGGGCGCGGCCTGGACCGGCAACTCGTGACGGCCCACGAGCAGAGATCCGATGAGTCTGAGGACACCGAGGTCGTCCCTGAGCTCTACGACGGCGCTCGCAAGCTCTTCGAGATAGCGGCCGACGTCGTCGCACCGACCGAGCTGGGCGAGGTCCAGCTTCCCGTGCTGGTCGCCGACCTCGCGGCGGTGAACGACCTGCCCTTCACCCAGCAAACCTTCAACGAACTGCACGACATGATGGTCGACCTGCCCATCTGGAACAGGGATCGGGACGACCCGCTGTTCGAGGACCGGATGAACAAGCACGCAGAAGAAGCGGAAAAGGAGCAGAAGTGACCGGCGACCCGGTGGCCATCGCCGATGCTGTACGCGGCAGGCTGCGCAGCAAGCTCGACCTGTCCAGGGGCTGGGTGACCGCCGCCGGGCACAGCGGCCTGGACGCCGTCTATCGCCGCGGCGCCCGGCGTGACCCGCTGCCCGAGCAGGCCGGCGCCGAACCGCTGGCCTGGGCGCTGGCCCATCTGCGTGACGCCGGCGAATGCCTGGGCACCCTGAACGGCTTCCCGGACGCCGACGCCTCCGCGCCCGTCAAAAGGGTGAGCGCGGCGATGCCGCAGGCCGTCACCGCGCTGAGCCAGGCGTACGACTCCTGCCAGGACCTCGCCACGTCACCACCGCAGACCGACGCCAGGACCAAGCGGCACGCCGACGTCAGCCGGCGGCTGGACTCCATCATCAGGACCCTGGAGGACCTGCAACTCGAATGCGAGGACCTGCGCGCGAACTTCGACCCCTCCGCGCGCGCCCAGCAGAACAACGCCGGGCGCGCCACGGTGCCCGCGCTCAACCGCCTGGCGCAGATCATCGACCAGGCGAAACGCTGCTGTCTCAAGGCCGCGATGGCGCTGCGGGGCGTCGCGGACGAGGCCGTCCTGGGCGCGGCAGAAGGTACGAGTGCGACCCCGTACGCCTGGCCCTTGCTGCCTTACCTCGACGATCAGGAGGTGGTGCTGGCGTATTTGGACATTCCCGCCGATGCGACGCGGCGCGACGCCACCGACACCCTTCTCGCCCAGGCCGTGCTCGACCCGGGGAGCAGGCAGCACATCCACGAGGCCGTCCAGGCGGTCAACGCGGAGCGAACGGCCCGGACCTGACGGCCCATCAACTGACGCCTTGTGCCCGCTGCCCGAAGCCCGTCCGGGCAGCGGGCACAAGGCGTGCTGATGAAGGGAAGAGGACGTGGCCCGGCTGTCTCTCTGCCGGGTCACCCCCCATCCCGGCCGCCCAGGGCCGCTAGGTGATCGCCTCGTGGGGTCCCGGATCGTGGCCTGCGGCCGCTGGGGCCAGGCACCGCCGCTCGGAGACGGTTCCGTCGACGTCGTGGGCGGGGACGGCGACGGAACGCTGACCGATGATCACCGCTGGTGTGTCGTGGGCGCGGGCCTGTCATGGCATCACGACGAGTCGCCTGCCTTTGAGGTCGGTTCGCTGCCAGGCGGTCGCGATGTCGCTCAGCGGGACCTTCTCCACCTCGAAGGTGAGCTCGCCGGACCGCGTCCACGTCACGACCTGCTGGTACACCTCGTCCATGGTCTGCGGGTCGAGGCCCTTGGCCGCGCCGTAGATCTCCACGCCGGAGGTGCGCAGGCTCGACCCGGCGATGGCGACCTCGGTGCCGACCGACTCGCCGATCTGGACCACCCGGGTCGGCTTGCCGAACGCGAACGACCGCGGCACCAGGGCGCGCAGCAGGATCTCGCTGGGCCTGCCCCACAGGTAGTCCACGACGACGTCGTAGCCGTCCCCTCTGGCGTCGAGATACGCCTGCGCCAGCGCCTCGTCGGAGACCGCGGTGTTGATCACTGTGTCGGCTCCGATGGCCTGCACCTCGCGCAACTGGTTGTCGTCGCGGCCGGTGGCCACGATCCGGTCGGCGCCCAGCAGCCGGGCCACCTTGACCGCGAGCCGCCCGGCGACCCCGGTGGCGCCCTGCACCAGCACCGTCTCCCCGGGAACGAACCCCGCGGCCGTCTTCATCGACATCGCGGTGACGGCCGAGGCCATCACCGCTACCACGGCCGGGTCGATGCCGTCGGGGATCGGCATGTAGGAGCCCTGGGGCACGACGGTCTTCTCGGCGAGCGCGCCGTAGGGCAGGCGGATGTTGCCGAACCCGACGAGCGTGCCGTCCGGGAGGGCGCCGATGCCGTCGAAGGCAGGGATCACCGGAAGTCGGCCGATGTACTTCTCGCTGGCGTAGTGCGTACCGGCCGCGATCGCCTTGTCGACGTTCTCGACGGCGACCGCCTTGACATCGATGATCACCTCGCCGTCGCCGGCCACCGGATCGGGGAAGTCCTCATAGCGCGGGATGCCGCCGGCCTCGTGGAGCACCGCTGCCTTCATCCCAGCTCCTGCCCGAACAAGCGGGCGATCCGCGTCTGCCACGCCGCCAGGACGCGAGGCGGACGGGCCGGAGAGTGGTTGAACCCGTGGTGGTGCGAACGGTGGTGGGAACGGTGGTGCGTGAGCGAGCGCCGCCACCCATGGACGTGGCGGGCCTGGCCCTGGTGCCCGGCCGGCTGCTCGATGTGCGCGGGAACCCCCGGTATGCGATGGGTCGCCCAGTGCAGCAGGTCGCGAAGCGAGTGCCGGTGTCTCATCGTTGCCTCCTCTGGCGCGCGAGTCTCTATCACCGATAGAGAACTCTATCACTGATAGACTCCGGAAGGGAGGTGCCGGAATTGGCTTTGGACAAGCAGCGGATCGTCACCGAGGCCGTCGCACTACTGGACGCCGAGGGTCTCGACGGCGTGACCACGCGCAAACTGGCCGCCCGGCTCGGCGTACAGTCGCCGACCCTTTACTGGCACATCCCGAACAAGGCGGCGCTGGTCACCGCGATCGCCGAGGCGATTCTCGAGCAGCAGTTCCCCGAACTGGCGTCGCCCGCGACGGAGGAGCGCTGGCAGGACTGGCTGATCGGCCTGGCCGAGCGGCTGCGCCGCGCGCTGCTGGCCCACCCGGACGGAGCCCGGATCATCGCGGCCTCCCAGCTGTCACTCAAGATGGCCGCCATCTCCGAACTGGCGATGAGCACACTGGTCGGGCGGGGCATTCCCCTGCGGCAGGCTCGCCTGATCGTGTTGACGGTGTTGCGCTTCACCGTCGGCTACGTCCTGGAGGAACAGGCCGGCCGCCCCGACGCGGACGCCCTGGACGGCTTCGACATGGCCGCCTACGCCACGGCGTACCCCACCGTGATGGCCGGCGTGACAGAGTACTTCCAGGACGGCCGCACCGTCGACGACCTGTTCCGCGACTGCCTGGAACAGATCATCCACGGTCCTGCCGCGCAGTCCGGCCCCACGTCCTGACCAGTCAGCCGCTCCGCAAGCGAGTGAGCGACGACGACCTTTCCCGCGTGGAAGCCTTCGACTGCCCGATGTCCTCCTGCGCCGCCCCCGCCGGACCGCCCTGCCGGATCGGCCGGGGCAAGGTGGCCGCCCGGTACCACACCGCCCGGTTCCGGCTCGTGCCGTCCCTGGCCAAGGTGCTCAACGTGCCGACCCCGGCGCAAGGCCATCGGCGGCGCCACCGTCACCGATGAGGCCATGCTGTCCATGCCCCTGCACCTGCGCGACCAAGACCTCAGCATGCGCGAGATCGCCTCCCGCCTGATCAGCACCCAGAGCGCCAAGAGGGGCCCGCACCCCGCCCCAGCCACCGTCATGCGCATGCTCCGTCGGCGAGGCGAACGGCGGCGCCAGAGCGGGCACCGCGCCGCCGCTCCTCGGCGCGAGCATGCGCGCCACCCACCGCACGGCCGACGGCAGCAGCATCCTCTCCGGCCGGTACGCCGGCGCCCCCACGGCCCCGGCAGGAACACGAACTCCAGAACCGGGACCTCCGCGGGAGCCCGCCCGCCGTCACCGGGAACGCCGCCCCTCTCGGGGTGGTGGGTCCACGCGCTCGAGCCGGGTCCAGCCCGTCCAGCCGCGCTCCTTCAGCAGCTCGATCAGCCGGCGGGCCGGCGGCGCCGAGTCGAACGCCAGATCGTCCATCAACTGGACGAACGGCGGCTCGACCCCCGCCACGTCCACGTAGTCCTCACCCTGCTCCTCGGCCATCCGCGTGATGTAGGCGGCCAGCTCGTCGGCCAGCTCGGCCAGCCTCGGGTCCCCGGCGCTCCAGTCCAGAGCCCGGCCCAAGGTGAGATAGAAGTCGACGAGCTGCGGGTCGGCGAGCTGCTCCCGCTTGCGCGCCACCCACTCCGCCACCCGCGCGGGGGAGTGCGCCGCCAGCGGGATCCAGCCGTCACGCTCGACCTCCACGATCCGCTCATCCACCCCGAGCACCCGCAGCCGGTCGAGAAACTCCACCACCTCCGGCGGCAGCACCAGCTGGTCCCCGGCGGCGAGCCGGGCGATCCGCTCCCGCAGCCGCTGCCGCTCCCGGATCTCCGCCCGCAGCCGCCGGTCGATGTCCGCGACCGCCGCCGCGAACTCCTCCTCATCGGCCCGCAGCAGCTCCCGCACCCGCGCCAGCGGCACCCCCGCCCCGGCGAGCGTCCGGATCTTGATCAGCTCGACCACGGCGCCGGCGTCGTACCGGCGATAACCGGAATGGTCCCGCTCCGGCTCCGGCAGCAACCCCTTGGCGTGATAGTGCCGCACCGCGCGCACCGTCACCCCGGCATACGACGCCAGCTCGCCGATGGTCAGCATCATCCCAGTCTCCTAGCGCGCGGCGCGGGTCCGGTAGAGGCGCCGCGACCACGCATAGCCGGCCGACCCGATCACCGCGCACCAGCCCACGGCCCACAGCACCTCCGGCCCCGCCGGCGACCCGGCCAGCAGACCGCGGAAGGCGTCCATGATCGGCGTGAACGGCTGATGCTCGGCGAACCACCGCAACCCCGACGGCATCGACGCGACCGGTACGAACCCGCTGCCCACGAACGGCAGCAACACGAAGATCGTCGGCAGGTTGCTCGCGGTCTCCGGGTCCGGACTGGCCAGCCCCAGCGCCACGGCGAACCACGTCATCGCCAACGACACCAGCGCCAGCAGAGCGGCCAGGCCCGACCACTGCATCACCGACGCGCCGCTGTCCAGACCGATCAGGAACGCCACCCCCACGACCACCACGAGCGCGAACGCCGTCTGGATCATCGCGCCCAGCACGTGACCGGTGAGCACCGAGACCTTGGCGATGGCCATCGTCCGGAACCGGTCGATGATCCCGTTCGTCATGTCGGTGGCGACCAGGACCGCCGTCCCGATGGACACGCTCGCCACCGTCATCATCAAGATCCCGGGCGTGATGAACGTCAGATAGTCGCCGCGACCCCCCGCCGAAGCCCCCGGCAGACCGGCGCCCATGGTGCCGCCGAAGACGTAGACGAACAGCAGCAGGAACAGCAGCGGCTGGCCGACCAGCATCAGCGTCATCGATGGGTAGCGGGCCATACGCTTCAGGTTGCGCCGCAGCATGGTCGCCGAGTCACGCACGGCATAGCCGACGCCGCTCATGCCGGCACCTCCTCGGCGGCGGGGCGGCCGGTGAGGGCCAGGAACACGTCGTCCAGATCCGGGGTCCGCACGGCCAGCCCGGTGACCGCGCCGTCGTCCCCGATCCCGTCCAGCAGCCGCCGCAGCGCGGCCAGACTGCCGTCGTGCGGCACGGTCACGGTGAGCGCCCCGGCGTCCGGGACCGCTCCCGGCAGCCGGCGCGCCAGCTCCGCCACCCGCTCGCCGTCGGCGACCTGCAGCTCGATGTGACCGCCGGGGACCAGCCGCTT
The DNA here is from genome assembly GCF_040610775.1 of Nonomuraea sp. NPDC003709. Lineage (NCBI taxonomy): Bacteria > Bacillati > Actinomycetota > Actinomycetes > Streptosporangiales > Streptosporangiaceae > Nonomuraea > Nonomuraea sp. NPDC003709. The sequence goes on from NZ_JBEXMW010000019.1 coordinate 81,399, forward strand.
CAGCTCGGCCGCGCTGCCCTCGGCGACCAGCCGGCCCCCGTCCAGCACCCCGATCCGGTCGGCCAGCTGGTCGGCCTCCTCCAGGTACTGGGTGGTGAGGAAGACGGTGACCCCGCCGGCCACCAGCTCCCGCACGATGCCCCACAGGTCGCGGCGGCTACGCGGGTCCAGGCCGGTGGTCGGTTCGTCGAGAAAGATCAGCCGCGGCCCGGCCACCAGGGTCATCGCCAGGTCCAGCCGCCGCTTCATGCCGCCCGAGTACGTCACCGCGCGCCGGTCGGCGGCACCCACCAGATCGAAGCGCTCCAGCAACCGCCCCACCACACTCTCGGCCCGCCGCCGGTCCAGATGCCCCAGGGCGGCCATCAGCCGCAGATTCTCCCGCCCGGTCAGCAACTCGTCCACGGCCGAGAACTGCCCGGTCACCCCGATCGACGCGCGCACCCGCTCGGCCTCGCGGCGCACGTCGTACCCGGCCACCCGGGCCTGCCCGGCATCCGCGGGCAGCAACGTGGACAGGATCCGCACTGTGGTGGTCTTACCGGCCCCGTTGGGGCCGAGCAGGGCATAGACGGTGCCCGCGGGAACGCTCAGGTCGACTCCGGCGATCACCTCGAGGTCGCCGTACGCCTTGCGCAGCCCGGCCACCTCGATCGCACTGGTTTTCGTGGTCATGCCGACCATGCTGAGAGATTGACCCTGCGTCAGGGTCAAACCGCCGCCGCGCGACCTCCGCGCAGGCGGCACCGCCGCAGGCATGCGGGCACGGCAGGGGAGAGCACCACCATCGTCCCGGCCGGGACGGCAGGTCAGGTGGCGGCAGGAGTGGAGCGCGTGGCCAGGTGATCGAGCGAGATGCCGAGCACATCGGCCAGGGCGGCGATCGTGAAGAACGCAGGCGTGGCGATCCGGCCGGTCTCGATCTTGCGAAGGGTCTCGGCCGACATCCCCGCCGCAGCGGCCACCTCGACGATGCTGCGCTCGCCACGGGCCCGGCGCAGCACCGAGCCCAGCTGCTCGCCACGCAGCCGCTCCTCGAGAGTCAGCGGAGGTCGTACCATGACACCCACTCTATACCCAGGGATACAAATACCGGGATAGTTATCCACCCCGCGGACCGGGGGAGCGCCCCCACCCTCAGCGGCCCCGCAACAACGGATGAGCACGCATCGCCACCTCCAGCTCACCCGGCAGCTCATCCCGATACCGCCCCAACGTCGCCAGATCGCTGTGCCCCAGCACCCGCCGCACCGCATCCATGTCCACCGCATCGGCCAGCAAATGCGTCGCCGTCGTATGCCGCAACCCATGCGGCGTCACCGAACGCCGCTGATCAGGATCCACCCGCTGCTGCACCCGATCGATCACCGCCTGCACATCACCCCGCGCCAGCCGCCGCCCCCGCCACGACAACAGCAACGCCTTCTCCGCCGCCGCCGGCCGCCCCCGCGCCAGATACTCCTGCAACACCGCCGCCACATCATCCGGCAACGGCACATCCCGCGTCCGCCCGCCCTTGCCGAAGATCCGCCAATACCGCACCCCGTCGTTGGTGAAGAAATCCTCCACATTCGCCCGCACCAACTCCGACACCCGCGGCCCCATCGTCGCCAGCAACAGCACGATCACCGCATCACGCAACTCCGTACGCTGATCACGCCGCTTGCCCTCCGGCGGGGGAACATCCCCCAACGTCCGCGCCGCCCCGATCAGCCCCTGCGCCTGCTCCCGCGTCAACGCCCGCCGCTGCGGCCGCAACCCCCCACGCTCCTTCGACGTCACCGTCGAGGCCGTCATCGGATTGATCTGCACCCAGCCCGCCAGCGTCGCATGCTTGAACAACGCCGAGATCGACCGCCGAAACCGCGCCTGAGACGACGGCGACTGCCCCCCGCTCGGAGTACGCAGCCGCCCATCCGGCCGCCGGGCGAACGCCAGCAGCAGCGCATCCACATCCGCGCCCGTCAGATCGTCCAGCACCGCATCCGCGCCGGCCAGCTCCACCAGCGTCGCCACATCCCGCGCATACACCTCGGCCGTCGACGACGACAACGCCCCCGTCACCGTCCGCGCCCGCACCAGCTCCACATAGCGGTCACCCGCCTCCGCCACCGTCAACCGGTCGAGCTCCGCAGGCCGCACCGGCCACCCCTTCCCTCGCGCCACGACGAACCAAGCACGACGGTAGCGGCAGGCACCGACAGAAACACCGCCCCGGGCGGGCACCTCGACACAGGCAGAGGCGCCCGCCCGGGACCGACGCCCTAGATGTCGCGGAAGGTCTCGATCCGCGCCCCCAGAGCGTTCAGCCGCTCCGCCAGATCCTCATACCCGCGGTTGATCACGTACACGTTCCGCAACACCGACGTGCCCTCCGCCGCCATCATCGCCAGCAGCACCACCACCGCCGGCCGCAACGCCGGCGGGCACATCATCTCCGCGCTGCGCCACCGCGTCGGACCCTCCACCAGCACCCGATGCGGATCCAGCAACTTCACCGACGCCCCCAGCCGCGTCAGCTCCGTCAGATAGATCGCCCGATTGTCGTAGACCCAGTCATGGATCAACGTCGACCCCTGCGCCGAAGCCGCGATCGCCGCGAAGAACGGCACATTGTCGATGTTCAGCCCAGGGAACGGCATCGGATGGATCTTGTCGATGGGGGAGACCAGCTTCGACGGCCGCACCGTCAGATCCACCAGCCGCGTACGACCGTTGGCCGCCGCGTACTCCCGCCCCCGATCACAATCGAGGCCCATCTCCTCGAGCACCGCCAGCTCGATCTCCAGGAACTCCACCGGCACCCGGCAGATCGTCAGCTCCGACGACGTCACCACCGCCGCCGCCAGCAGGCTCATCGCCTCCACCGGATCCTCAGAGGGGGAGTAGTCGACATCCCGCTCGATCTCCGGCAGGCCGTGCACCGTCAACGTCGTCGTCCCCACCCCCTCCACGCGCACCCCGAGCTGCTCCAGGAAGAAGCACAGATCCTGCACCATGTAGTTGGAGGAGGCGTTACGGATCACCGTCACCCCGTCGTGCCGCGCCGCCGCCAGCAGCGCGTTCTCCGTCACCGTGTCACCCCGCTCGGTCAACACGATCGGCCGCGACGGCGCCGCCCCCCGATCCACCCGCGCGTGATAGAAGCCGCCCGTCGCCGTGATGTCCAGCCCGAAATGCTTCAGCGCCGACATGTGCGGCTGCACCGTACGCGTCCCCAGATCACAGCCCCCCGCATAGGGGATCTGGAACTGCTCCGTACGGTGCATCAGCGGCCCCAGGAACATGATCACGCTCCTGGTACGGCGCGCCGCCTCCGTGTCCATCGCCTCCAGCTCCAGCCGGGCCGGAGGAACGATCTCCAGATCGCTGCCCTCGTTGATCCACCGGGCCCGCACCCCGATCGAGGCCAGCACCTCCAGGATCCGGTAGACCTCCTCGATCCGCGCCACCTTGCGCAGGATCGTCCGTCCCGAATTCAGCAACGACGCGCACAACAACGCCACGCACGCGTTCTTCGACGTCTTGACGTCGATGCTGCCCGACAGCCGGCGACCGCCCACCACCCGCAGATGCATCGGCCCCGCATACCCCAGCGAGACGATCTCACTGTCGAGCGCCTCACCGATCCGGGCGATCATCTCAAGACTGATGTTCTGGTTGCCGCGCTCGATCCGGTTGACCGCGCTCTGCGACGTCGCCAGAGCATCCGCCAGCTGCAGCTGCGTCCAACCACGATGCTGGCGCGCATCCCGGATCAACCGGCCGATCCGTACAAGGTAATCATCTGACACAACACGAGACCATATCTCACATATGAGATGCCCCAGCCTCAGCAGACGCCGACGCGCCGGACAACCCACCAAGACGCACCAAATGCTCCGGAGTCGCCTGCGCCCGCACCTTATGCACGAACCCCCGCCGCGCCGCCCGGAACTCATGCCGATCGTCGAACATGTCCCGGCTCATCTCCGCCAGCTCCTCAGCCCGGTACGCGTCCAACGGCCTACGCCGCTCATCCACTTCCCGAACCTGCCGCCGACCCGCAAGCAGCCGATCATAACCCGAATCCACCGCCAACCGCTCCGCGTACTCCAGCACCCGCCGCTCGAAGTCCAACCGCGAACCCCCCAGCATCCGATCCGCCAACCCCAACTCCACCGCCTCGGCAGCACCCACCGGCAACGCCTGCCGCGTCAACCGCCGCGCCGTCTCCGCCCCCACCCGCCGCGGCAGCACATACGTCCAGAACTCACTCCCGAACAACCCCATCGTCCGATAATGCGGATTCAACACCACCGAATCCCGGATGATCACCCGGTCCGCCCCCAGACCCATCATCACCCCACCGGCACCCGCATTCCCCCCGATCGACGTCACCACCAGCTGACTCGTACACCCCACGATCTCCCGGCACACCCCGTTGATCGCATTGATGTTCATCCACGCCTCCAGCTCCGGCTGACGCGACGCCTCGATCACATTCAGATGAATACCGTTGGAGAACGTCTCCCCACCCCGAACCACCAGCACCTTCGTGTCCTGCGCCACCGCATACCGCAACGCCGACGCCAACCTCCGGCACTGATCCGACGACATCGCCCCGTTGTAGAAGTCGAAACTCACCACCCCCACACCATCACTGCGGTCGTACGTGATCTCGCTGTACCCCGAACGCTCCGGAGCCGAAGCCACCCGATCACCCAACGCCAACGCCGCCGGAAGCTTGATCGACCCCTCCTGCTCCAACCGCACATGCCCCACCCACACCGAACCATCACCGGTGTTCACCAGCACCGCGCCCTCACGCCGCGCCACCACCTCACCCGGCCGCCCACCCAGCTCCGGACCCCGATACACGTCGAACACCCGCACCGGCACCTCACACAACACCGACCGCCCACCAGGCGCACCATCAGCCGCCCGCACCCGCCGAACGATCTCCTCCGTCGACTCCTCCCACGAGAACTCCCGATCGGAGTGCCGCATCGCCCGCCGCAACCGCCCCCGCACCTCCGGCGACCGGTAATCCAACGGAGCCGGCACGAACGACGGATCCGCCGCCTTGGCCGCCACCTCCGCCACCAACTCCACCGCCGCATCCGCCACCAGCCCGTTGTACAACGCCGACTTACGCGGCGCCTCCGACGGCATCGCGAACGTCCGGAAACCCCAGATCGGACCCGCGTCCATCTCCTCCACCGCCTGCAACGCCGTCACCCCCCACTCGGGCTCGGCCTCCAAAATCGCCCAGTCCAGCGACGACGGCCCCCGGTCCCCAGGAGGACCCGGGTGAATGATCACCGTACGATGCGCCTGCCACAGCCGCTCAGGCACCCGCTCCTTCAAGAACGGGCAGATCACCAGATCCGGCTTGGCCAGCTCGGCCGCCTCCACCATCGCCTGCTCCGACACGGCCAGCTCGACACCGACGTCATGACCGGCCCGGCGCAGCTCCAGCCAGCAACGCTGGGTCAGGCCGTTGAACGAGGAGCACAGCAGCAAGATACGCAACGGGGGACTTCTTTCCAGGCAAGGGGAACGACACGGGTTCGGGGGCGGGGGACTGCTCAGCGGGAGGGGCGTTCCCTTCGGCCCCATGCATTTAAGACAGCCCCATATGGCCCATACATGCCTTTGATGCTGACACGAATCGTCGACTGGTGGTGACAGTTCCGGACAAAAACCCGCCCTGACCAGCCCTAATTGACCTACTTTGCCCGAAACATCCACCTGTGGTGGGAACGCGACCGTGCGTGACGCCCGAGCCGAAACCCCCATCCCGGAGCTCCAACCCCGGGGGAGCGGCCCGCACAAGGGGCCCTCGCGTGAACCCGCAACAGTCCCAAACCCCCGGCAGTCTCGCGCGCCACACGGCCTCGGCCGCCGGCAAGCGGGCAGGGACCGGCGCGGGGATGGCCCGTCCGGGCGCTTACGCCCTTTAAGCGCCGTTTGCTGCTTTATATCCCATACCAAACAGAATTCAGCTTCTGTTCGGTATGGGAGTAAATGTCGAGATCGGGGCCGGGAGGGGGTCAGAGGCGGTTGACGAAGCGGGCGGCCGCCCGCTGGCTCATGCCGGTCTCACCGCGTACGAAGAACACGGCTTCCTGGATCTGGCCGAGCGACTTGAGCTCACGAGCTTGATCAACCATGTCCATGCTGACGCCGGGCCGGTTGCGCGGGTTCCTGGTGAGCCGGGCGGCCAGGATGATCAGCCAGATGGCCAGGGCGGTGATCACGCCTGTGAGTGCGACGAGACCGGGGGTTGTGATCTCCAGGGCAGGCATGTTAAAGCGTCTGCCCGCGCTCGGACGGTTCATGCCGTTTGCTTGATAATGAACATTATGTCAAGTAGCCGCTTTCGGGAGGGGCCCGCTGCTCCCCTCGGCGGGTGGGACCGGTGGGTCTGCTGGGATTTTTTTCCCGGCTGCGCGGCGGTGGCCCCGGTGGTGTGGCGGGGGGCGGTTTCGGGGGTTGAGCGGGGGTTTTGGGGTTCGGTGCGGTGGTGTGGCGGGCTCCCCTGGGCACTTACGGAGAGTTTGACGTTCTGTCGATTCGCTGTCCTTGGCGCGAGGTGTGGTTTTAAGCTGGAAGTCCTGCTATTCGCGCCGCGAGAGGAGCAGCACGTGGGGAGCCAGTCGGTGTTATGCCCGGTGTGTCAGGGGGTCGTGCCTGCGACGGGTAAGGAGGCGTACACGGCGCTGCGGGGTCGTCTCATTCTGACGAACGGTTATTGCGCGGGTGGGTGCGCGGAGCGGCGTGCCGAGGAGCAGGCCCAACAGCAGATGCAGCAGCAGACGCAGCAGATGGCGCGTCCGGAGCCGGCTCCGGCGCCGGTGGCTCCTGTGCAGATGCCGGTGCGGACGCCGCTGCGGGTGGTGCGCTGATCGTTTCGGTGTGTTCTTTGCCCGTGCGGGGGTGCGGGGTGAGCGGTCGTGCGGGCCGGGTGTGGTGTTGTCGGGGTTATGAGTGGCCGTCGGTGGTGTGCCAGTAGTCGCGGGTCTCGGTGGCGAGGCCGTCGGGGTCGAAGCGGGCGAAGACGCAGCCTGCGAGGGTGATGGGGCGGCCGTTGTCGTGGGCGTGGACCCGGAATTCGATGGCGGCCGTGTCGCCGTCGACGATGGGGTCGGCGAAGGTGACGTGGGGGTCGGTTTCGCCGGCGAATGACCATTGGATGTAGTCGGCGATGGCTTGTCTGCCCTGGTGTGGGGGGCGGAAGGGCATGCTGGTGTGGACGGCGTCGTCGCGGTAGAGGGCGATGATGGCGGCGGTGTCGTGGTGGGTCCAGCCGTGTTGCCAGGTGTCGGCAAAGCGTTGGGCGGCGGTTCGGGGGTCCATGGGCCCATTGTGCGGGCGGGGGGTCGGCTGTGAGGCCGGTTTGGCTCGGGTTGGGGTGAGTGGCCGCTCCCCCGCGGCCGTCCTGCTTTCCTGTGGTGTCACCAGGGGTGTACGGCGGTTACGGCGGTGATGGGCAGGGGCCCGTACAGGTGGGGGAAGCCGTTTTCGAGGCGGATGTCGAGGCCTGTGGGGTCGATGTCGAGGATGAGCAGGGGTTCGGTGACGTGGGCGTAGAAGGTGGTGTGGACGCCGCGTAGTTGGGCCTGGTCGCGGCTGCAGTGGATGAAGCCGATCTCGTCGAGGGTGTGGCCGAGGGTGGAGATGCGGTACTCCCCCGCTTTCTGGGCGGTTTCCCAGTCGGTTTGCAGGGCGAGGTGGTGGATGGGGTTCATGGCGTCCATTCGGAGTGGAGGATGGCGTAGATGGTTTCGCTGCTCCATTCGCCTTTGACGTATTCGTTGTCGATGAGGGTGGCTTCGCGGCGCATGTGGAGTTTTTCCAGGACGCGGGCGGAGGCGGTGTTGCGGGCGTCGAGGCGGCCGGTGATGCGGTGGAGGCCGAGGTCGTCGAAGCCGAGGCGGAGCATTTCGCGGGCGGCTTCCGGGGCGTAGCCGTGGCCGTGGTGGTCGGGGTGGAAGATGTAGCCGATTTCGCCTTGGCGGTGTTGTCTGCTGGTCCAGATGAGCAGGGTTTGGCCGATGAGTTGGCCGGTGTGGCGCAGGGTGACGGCCAGGTCGATGGCGTCGCCTTCGTCGTGGAGGGCGGTGCGGGTGGCTCTTTTGTCGAGGAAGGTTTGGGTGGCGTCGCGGTCGCGGGGTTCCCAGTAGAGGTAGCGGGCGACGTCGGGGCGGGATTCGTAGGCGTGGACGGCGTCGAGGTCGTCGGGGGTGAAGGGGCGGAGGTGGAGGCGGTCGGTGGTGATCGGGTAGTGGGGTTTGAGCACGGAGGAAGTGTAGGGAGGGGTCAGGGGGGCGGCAACGCGTTTTCGGCGGTTTTGACGGCGAGGGTGAGGAGGGTGCGGGCTTCGTCGAGGGGGCGTTGTTCGACGACTTGCTCGAGCCAGAGGGCGCTGAGGGTGGTGTAGAGGAGGCGGACGCGGGTGTCGGTCTCGGGCAGGTGGAGGGTGTCGGCGATGATGCGGATGCAGCCGTCGGCCCAGCGGCGGGCGATCTGCTGGAGGACGGGGTCGCGGCCGGCGTGGACGTAGAGCTCCCAGAGGCCGAGTTGGCGGGTGCGGTCGGCGGTGGCGATCTGGTCGGTGAGGGCGGTGAGGCCGTGGTCGGTGATCCAGGTGCGGGTGGTGGTGAGTTCGGTTTCGACGAGTTGGGCGAAGGCTTCGGCGAGGAGTTGGTCGCGGGAGGCGAAGTAGTAGGTGGTGGCGGCGAGGGGGAGGTTGGCGTGGTGGGCGACGGCTCGGTGGGTGACGGCGGCGAAGCCGCCTTGGGTGAGGAGGTGGACGGCGGAGGTCAGGAGGGTGGCGCGGCGGCGGCGTCCGCGTGCTTGGGTGGGCGGGTGTGGTGGGGGCCGCTCCCCTGTTTGGGTGGGGTCCTGGTCCGGGTTCAATGGCCACCTGCGAGGTTGAGGGTGACGACGCCGCCGATGATGAGGAGGATACCGCCGATCTTGGTTGGGGTGAGGGTCTCCCCCATGAATGCGGCGCCGATGAGGGCGATGGCGGCGGTGCCGGCGCCGGCCCAGATGGCGTAGGCGGTGCCCATGTCGAGGTGGAGTTTGAGGGCTTGGGCCAGGAGGGTGAAGGAGGTGATGTAGCCGGCGGCGACGGCGATGGTCCAGCCGGGGTGGGTGAGGCCGTTGCTGAGTTTGAGTGCGGTGGTGGCCAGGACTTCTGTGGTGATGGCGAGGGCGAGCAGGAGCCAGGGCATGGGGGTCCCCCAGACGTGAAGTGGTACGTGCGTGCCAGTTTATCTGGGGTGCCGGATCCGGTCCGGGGGCGGTGTGGTTGGCGGAACAGCTTGAAAAGGCTGTCGAATGCGTGTTCCATTGGTCGGTGTGGGTTGGGACGCGCTTGCGCTTGTCGACGAGGCCGCTGATGAGCGTCCGCTGATCGAGCGGCGTGCGGTGGTGCGTGACGGTTTCTACGAGTTGCAGGCCCGCACGATGATCGAGCGGGTGCCACAGACCGCGGGCATCGCCCAGCAGTGGGCCCTGTCCCCCTATCGTGGGTGTGCGCATGCCTGCCGTGGTTGTGGTGCCCGGGCGGGTCATGGGCGGCTGGGGCTGGATGCGGGGCGTGATTTCGACACGCGGATCGTGGTGAAGCCGAACGCGGTGGCCAGGTTGCGGGCGGAGCTGGTGCGCTGGGACGGTCAGGAGCTGGCGGTGGGGGTCAGCGGCGACTGTTATCAGGCGGCCGAGGAGACGTATCGGCTGATGCCGGGGGTGATCGGGGCGCTGTCGCAGGCGGCGGTGCCGTTCACCGTTTACACCAAGAGCGCGCTGGTGTTGCGTGATGCGGGGTTGCTGGCGCGGGCCGGGGCGCGGGTGGCGGTGTCGATCGCGTTCGTGGACGAGCGGATCCGGCGGGCGGTGGAGCCGGGTGCGCCGACCGCGCAGGCGCGGCTGGAGCTGGTGTCGGCGCTGGTGGAGGCCGGGGTGGAGTGCCGGGTGCTGATGGCGCCGGTGCTGCCGTTGCTCAGTGACGCGGCCGATCAGCTGGGGGCCACGGTGCGGCGGATCGCGGCGGTGGGGGCGCGGGCGGTGGAGCCGGTGGTGTTGCGGCTGCCGCCGGGGACGCGCTCGTGGTATGGGGAGTGGCTGGCGGGGGCGCATCCGCAGTTGGTGGAGCGTTATGAGGAGTTGTACGACCGGGCGGGGATGCCGTCGCCGGATTATGAGCGGCGGATCACGGGGCAGATCGCGCAGTTGTGCCAGATGTACGGGATGGGGTGCGGGGCGCCGGAGGCGGGGCCGCGGCGGCCGCGGGCGGCGCAGCTGGCGCTGGTGTGAGGCGGGCGTCCGGTTGGTCCGCGGCTGCGGGCGCGGGGGTGGTTACGTCCGGGTGGGCCGGTTGGTCGGATCGCCGCTGATGTGTGTGTGGTGGTAGAGGGCGGCCTGGACTCTGTTGCGCAGGCCGAGCTTGCGGAAGATCTCTTTCACGTGGCCCTTGACGGTCGAGTGGGCGATGCCCAGGACATCGGCGATGTCGGTGTTCGACAGTCCTTGGGCGATGAGGCCGGTGATTTCCTGCTCGCGTCTGGTGAGGGTCTGGGCCGTGTGCGCTTCGACGTCGTCGTCGTGGCGGGGGGTGAACGCGCTCGCCAGGTATCCCGCGTTGCGGCGGTCCACGATGGCGTAACCCGCGATGATCAGGCGCACGGCGGCGATCAGTTCGGTGGCGGTGAGCTGCCGTTGGGGCAGGGTGTAGCAGCCGAGCCGGAGCAGGTCCAGTTGGAGGCCGGCGGGGTCGGCGGTGACGATGAGGACCGGCACGCGCGAGGGCCGGTCGGTCATGAACCGGACGGTGTCCAGGGTCTGGGTGGTGACCGACGGGGAGTCCACGACGAACAGGTCGGGTCGGGCCTGGACGAAGATCCGGCCGGCCTGGGTGAGGTTGTCGGCCTCGCCCACGACCTGGAGGTCGGACTGCTGGGTGAGGATCGATCGCAGCCCGCTGCGCGCCAGCAGGTTGTCGTTCACGAGTAGGACTCTGCCTGGCCTCATCGTCGGTCCGCCCGTCGGAGGGTTGGAGTGCCCGTCGGGGCGAATATGTCAGCGGTCGATCACACCTCGTTTTCACGGCGTTCTCATCGGGCGGCGCCGGGCGGTGTGGGGTTTTCAGGTGGGTAACGCCGTCCGGCGGGCGGCCAGTTCGGCGTACATGGCGGCGCCGTCGGTCAGCACGGCGTCGTCGAAGGCGGCGTAGGAGGAGTGGTTGGCGGGGGCTCGGCCGGGGTCGCGGTCGGCGGGGCAGGCGCCGAGCACCGCGACCGCGCCTGGGATCTCTTCGAGCACGAAGGAGAAGTCCTCGGCGGCCATGGAGGGCTGGGCGGCGAGCGCGGTGCGCTCCTGGCCGTAGAGGTCGCGGGCCACCGTGTGGACGAACGCGGTCTCGTGTTCGGCGTTGACGGTGGGTGGGTAGGCGGAGGCGGTGTCGATGTCCACGGTCAGGTCGTGGGCGGCGGCGATGTCGCGCAGCAGTCGTACGGCGTGGTCCTGGGCCTGGCGCTGCAGGCGCGGTGCCGGCGACCGGATCGTGACGGAGAAGCGGGCCTGGTCCGCTATGACGTTGTGGGTGGTGCCGGCGTGGAAGTCGGCGGCCGAGACGGTGACCGGGTCCTGGTGCGGCAGGCGTATGGTGCTCAGCGCGGTGACCATCCGGCAGGCGGCCGGCAGCGGGTCCTTGGCGAGGTGGGGCAGGGCTGCGTGTCCGCCGGCGCCGCGTACGGTGACCGTGAGCACGGTGCGGCCGGCCATGACGCATCCGGCCCTGGTGACGAAGACGCCGCGCGGGATGCCGGCGGAGACCACGTGCAGGCTGTAGGCGGCGGCCGGGCGGGGGCCGGCGGCGTCGAGCACGCCCTCCTCGATCATGATTCTGGCGCCCGCGTGGCTCTCCTCCCCCGGCTGGAACATGAAGATGACGTTGCCGTGGAGGGTGTGGCGGCGGTCGCTGAGCAGTCGTGCGGCTCCGGCCAGCATCGTGGCGTGCATGTCGTGGCCGCAGGCGTGCATCCGGCCGGGGAAGCGTGAGGTCGGGCCGGTGTCGCCGTGTTCGTGGAGCGCGAGTGCGTCCATGTCGGCGCGCAGCAGTACGGTCGGGCCGGGACGGGCGCCGCGTAGCACCGCGGTGATCGACGTGGCTTTGGTGCCGGTGCTGATCTCCAGCGGCAGGTCATGCAGGGCTTGGAGGAGTTTGTGCTGGGTGCGGGTGAGCGTCAGTCCGATCTCTGGCTCTGTGTGCAGGTCGTGCCGGAGCCGTAGGAGGTGTTCGTGGAGGGTGCGGGCGTCGTCTGCGATGGTCACGGTGTGGGCTTCTCCCCCGGGTCGTCGGGGCGGCGGGTGCCGAGGGTGAATTCGCCGAGGCTGCTTTCGGTCATCGGGTCGAGGCCGGTGGCGTCGGCGAACTCGGTCGCGCCCGCTCCCCCGATGGCGCATGGGGCCAGGCCCATCGCGGTGGCCACGGTGTACATGGTCTGGGTCAGGACGCCGACGTCTTTGAGGATGAGCGCGTAGGCCATCTCCTGGTATTTCCACATGACGCGGCCGAAGCGTGCCGCGATGACGAGCAGGACCTGGGGTGGGGTGGTGGTGCGGGCGCAGGCGGCGGTCACCTCGAGCAGGCGGCGTACCGCGGCCGTCATGGGTGCTACCTGTTCGAGCCGGTGCGTGGCCGGGTCGTAGTGATACAGGCCCTGGTCGAGGCCGTCGACGTGGCGGATGAGCGGGTAGATCTCGAGTTCGTGGGAGGCTCCTCCGCTGGGGTGGGGGCGGCGGACGTGCTCGACGGCGTCGCGCAGGTAGGCGCCGGTGTCGCGGCCGCACCGGTAGAGGAACTCGCCGAGTTGCGCGGCTGTGAGGGGCCGGGTCTCGTCGTGGTCGCGGATGGATCGCCGGTCTTCGAGGACGGTCGTGACGGTGGGGTCGTCGCGGCGCAGCCGTGCGAGGTCGGGGGCGTGGAGGGCGACCTGGGGTCCGGGGAAGGGGTCGTGGCGGGCGGGCAGGGGCGCGAAACGTTCCCGCGCCCACCAGGTGACTCCGAAGGGGGTGTCGCGGACCGTCCGGCTGCGCGCGTGGAACCACAGCTCGTGCGGGCTCCATTGGCGTAGCCGGAAGTCCTCCTCCTCTTGTCCGTGCGGGACCGCGAGGCGGGCCCAGACCAGATCTCGCAGCAGGTGGTCCGGGACGTCGTCCTGGTTGGCGGGGAGCCCGGCCAGCGTGGCGAGCGTCAGGGGGTCGTGGACGTCCAGGGTGCACCAGGATCGCGGGGAGTCCACGACCATGGTCGCGTTCTGTTTCGTGATGAGGGCGAACCTCGACAGGCAGAGTTTGGCCGCGGGCTGTTGCGGGGGCGGGGCGGGCGGTGGCCGGTGGGGTCGCAGCGTGTAGAGGGGGCGTCCCCGTTGCTCGATGATGATCGAGAGCCAGCCCTGGCGCAGAAGCTGCTGGACGAGGTCGTCGTGGGTTTCGCGGTCGGGCAGGCCGGCGCTCAGGTGTCGCAGCAGTGCGCGCTTGTGCGGGGAGGCCGGGCCCAGGGACGCGGTGCGCAGTTGTGTGACCACGTGCAGCCGGCCGTCGGCGACCAGGGCGCGGACGTGCGGGAGCAGGCGCAAGGTTCGGCGGAACGCCGCCTGTGTCATGGCGGGTTCCCTTCGATGGTCTCCGGGGCCAGCCCGACGGCGGACAGTGCGGGGTGGATGATGTCGGCGTCTCCGGCCACTGCCAGCGTGAGGCGTTCCGGTCGCAGGTGTTGCGGGTCGAAGGTGGCGATGCCGGGCCGGGCAGGGCCGATGGCGGCGGCGATGGCGGTGGTCCGGCGCTGCAGGAACCCTGGCGGGTAGCCCTTTCTGACGAGGTGGGCGTAGGCCTCGGTCAGGTGGCGTGCCGCTTCCCAGCGGACGCCCTGCACGCCGATCAGGTGGTCGGCGGCCGAGCGCAGGTCCGCGGGCGTGAGGTCGCCGCCGGCCGCCGCGGCTGCCGTGTCGATCAGTTCGCGGGCCGTGTGGCCGAGGTGTGGGTTGGCCGTGGCGGCCCGGAGTTGGAGGGTGCACTGGTGCCGGCCGCGCGCCGCCGGGCGTGAGACGAGCCAGCCCTGGACGCCGTAGGCGTGGCCGCGTTCCTCGCGCAGTACCCGGTTGATCCGCGATCCGAACCAGCCGCCGAGCGCGTGAACGGCGATCTCCAGGCCCGCGCGGGGGCCGAGCGGTAGTACGGGGCCGGTCCGGCCGAGGACCAGGGCGGCCTGTTTCGCGCCGGGCAGGTGCGTGATGAGGCATCGCCCGGCTCCGGCCGCGGCTGGGGTGAGACGGGGCGGGGGGTGGCTCGGTTTCCGCCACGCGCCGAACGCCTGCTCGACCTGTTGGCGGATGCGGGTGGCCGACAGGTCGCCTACGACGATCAGGTGGGCGTGTTGGGGGCCGATCCTGTGGTCGTAGAACTCCTGGAGGTGCTGTGGCCGCAGCCGGTTGATCGACTCCGTCGTCCCGCCGGCGGGCCGGCCGTGGCCGCGACCGGGGTGGACGGCGGCCGCGAACAGTTGCGCGGCTCGGTGGTGCGGGTCGGCGGCGGCCCGCCGGATCTCGACGAGGTGCCGGTCCACGACCTGCCGGATCGGCCGGGCGTCGAGGGCGGGCCAGGTGACGGCCTCGGCCAGCAGGCGCAGCGCCGGGACGAGGCATGTGGCGGGGGCGACGACGTCGATGTGGGCGCCGTCGGGGTCGCAGCCGGCGGTGAAGGTGGCTCCCATGCCCTCCACCGCGAGCGCGAACTCCTCCTGGCCGCGCGTCGCGGAGGCGAGGATGAGAGTGTGGGCCAGGACGTGCGACAGGCCCTGGAGTCCGGGTGGGTCGTGCGCTCCGCCGCCGGCGAAGACGAGTTGCGCGGCGGCCACGTCGCGGCCGGGCAGGTCGACGTACGTGGTGCGCAGTCCGGTGTCGAGCGCGGTGCTGTGGGCCGCCGGCAGGCCGCCGTCCTGTGCCTTCGGTAGCGGCGGCCGGGGCGGGCTGGTTCCTGTCATGGGCCCTCTTCTAGGGGGATCGGGTCTGGTACGTGAGCACCACCCGGTCGGCCGGGTCGGCCCATTCGGCGGCGCATCGTCGCACGTCGGCCGCCGTGACCTGGCGTAGCCGGGGCAGGATCTGGCCGGTGTGGGCCGCGGCGCCGGTCAGGAGGGCGTGCCAGGTGAGCTCCTCGGCTCGGCCGCCGGTGGTCTCCAGGCGGGCGGCCCAGCCTGACTCCAGCCGGGTCGTCGCCCAGCGCAGGTCGGTGTCGGTGCAGCCGTCGGAGGCGAAGGCGGTGAGCTCTTCCTGGTAGGCCTCCTCCACCGCGGCCGGCGTGACGCCCGGGCGGGGGGTGATCTCGGCGATGCCCAGGGAGGCGCCGCCCACGAGCGGGGTCAGCCGGAATCGCAGGTCGGTGACGAGGTCACGGGCGTGGGCGAGCCTGCGCCACAGCGGGCCGCCCCGGCCGTGGCCGAGCATCACGGAGGTGACGCGGGCGGCGTCGAAGGCGGGTGTGCCGGCGGGGGCGACGCGGTGGCCGAGGAAGAGTTTGCACGGGATGCGGCCGGTGACGTCCAGGCGCTGGACGCCGGTCGCGGATATCGCGGGTTCGGGTGGCGGCCGGGGTGGCGGGGTGGCGGCGGGGATCTGTCCCAGATATTTTTTCGCCCATTTCGCGGCTGCGGTCGTAGGGAAATCGCCGACCACTGCGACGACCGCGTTGCGGGGGGTGTAGAAGCGCGCGAAAAAGGCGGTGAGGTCGTCGAGCGAGACGGTTTCGATGCCGTTCCGGGTTCCTATCGGATGGTGGTGGTAAGGGTGTCCGGGGGGAAACAGGCGAGCCAGCAGGAGTTCTTCGGCGGTGCCGTACGGGATGTTGTCGATTGTTTCGAGCCGCTCGTTCACGACGACTTTTCGTTGCGCGTCGAGGCGGTCCTGTCCGGCTGTTTCGAGAAAGGTGCCCATGCGTTCGCCCTCCAGCCACAGGGCCAGTTCCAGCCCATCTCTGGGGAGGGTTTGTGCGTAATAGGTGCAGTCCATGGACGTTCGGGCGTCGGTCCGGCCGCCGAGGGATTCGACCAGGCGGACGTGTTCTCCGGGGGCGACTTGGCGTGAGCCCTGGAACATGAGGTGTTCCAGGAGGTGGGCCTGGCCGGAGTGGCTCTCGTGCCGTGCGCCGGCGCCGTAGCGGACGGCCACGGTGACCACGGGCATCGTACGGACCTCGGCGAGGATCGCCCGCACCCCGTTGTCGAGTTCGAGTTCCGTGCACCTGTCGCGCATGCCTCAGTGCTCCTCGCAGGCCGTGTGCGGCCCTCCGGGAGGAGGGCCGCACACGTTTTTCGGTTACGGCGTTTCAGGCGCAGCAGAAGCAGCCGCTGTTGGTCGGCCCGAACCGGCCCGAGACCTCTTCGCCCTCTTCGAACAGGTCCACGTCGGAGTGGCCCTCGACGTCGGCGTTGACGCGGTCGCGGGCGGCGCCGAGGGTTTTGCCCACGCGGATGGCGGTGGCCAGGTCGTCCGCCGGAATGGAAGCGGCGGCTTCTTCGGTGGCCAGGGTTTCGGAAGTCACGCGTCCTCCTGATGTGGTAAGTCAGCCGACCGTCTTCGGCTTCTTATATTGAGATTAACATGACTGGATGGGCCGGTCGAGATTTGTTTTGCAATTATTTTGAGGCCAGATAATTGTCATTTAATTTGCATGGGAATATGCGCCGCCGGCCGTGGCCGGCGGATTTGTTTTTCGTTTTGCCGGTTGTCAGGTCTTTCTTTTTTCCGCCTCCATGAGCGCGGCCCCGATGCGTGTCGTGTCCGCCTCGGACCCGAACGACGCCGACAGGCGCAGGCACGAGCGCAGCGCGATGATGACGGCCCCCTCTCCCCTGACGCCTTCGATCTCGTGGAGCGCGGCGGCCAGGTGCTCGCGCGCGGCCTCCACGTGTCCCAGCCGGTGCTGCCGCAACGCCGCCACCTGGTGGGCCAGGGCACGCATGTCCCAGGGCGCACGGGGACCGGGCCGCAGGGGGGCCTTCGGGGCCACCCCGGTGGCCAGCGCGCTCTTCATGCGGCAGCGCTCGGCCGCGGCGGCCAGGCCCATCTCGCGATACAGCGCCGCCGCCCGATCCAGCCAGCCGGCCGCGCCGGGCAGGTCGTCCTGCAACTCCCTGACCATGCCGCGGAACTCATAAGCGCCCGCCTTGCCGATGAGATGGCCGGTGCCGGCGAAGACGGACTCCGCCTCGGCCAGCAGGCTCTCGGCCCGCCGGCCGTGGCCGCGCATGGCGAGCAGGAACGCCATGGGGCAGGCGACCGCGGCGTCGCGGACCGGGGTCTCGGCCAGGCGCCGGCGCAGGTCGGCGCATTCGGCGAGCGCCTGCGTGACCGGCGTGCCGCCGTAGGCCAGGCACAGCGCGAGGTTGCCGAAGATCTCGCTCTCCCCGAAGCAGTAGGCCGCCCGGCGGGCCTGGGACTCGGCGACTCTGAGGCTCGCCTCCGCGGCCCGGTAGTCGCCCGACTGGGCGGCCCGCAGGGCTTCGAGCAGCAGGAGCCGGGCCCGGGTCCCGGCGTCGCCGGACAGCTCGGCCAGGCGGTGGGCCTGGCGCAGCAGTTCGGCGTCCCACGTGCCGCGGGTGAAGAGGATGGCCAGCTCGTTGGCGCGCAGGTTGGCCGCCGCGGGGAGGTTGGCCCTGGCGGGGACGCGGGCGCGGGTGCGCCTGATCCGGGCCAGGGCCTCGGCCGGACGGCCGCAGGCCGCCAGGGCGTAGGTCTCGATAGCGCCGATCTCCGCCTCCAGGGCGGGGCCGGCGATGCGCAGCCGCCGGGCGCGCCCGGCCAGCTCCAGCCCGAGCGAGACGTCAGCGCGGGAGATCGCCAGGCGGGCGGCCGCGCACAGGCAGCCCGCCGCCCGCGCGGCCGCCGAGCGGTCCTCGGCGGCGCCCGGCGCGAGGTCGTGCCAGGCGCGGTGGGCGTGCTCGGCGTGCAACGCGGCGGAGTCGATGTCGCCGGGGTGGCGCAGCGCGCGCCGCCGCAGATGCTCGGCGATGTCGGCGTGGACGCGGGCCCGATCGGCCAGGCGCAGCCGCGTGTAGGCCACCTCTCCCACGAAGGCGGAGGTGAGCTCCAGGCCGCCCTCGGCCAGCTGGGAGAGGGCGGCGTCCACCTCGGCCTCGCCCATCCCGCAGGTGGCCAGGAGATCGGTGAGGGCGACCTGCCCGCCCCAGGCGCCCGCGCAGCCGAGGATCCGCACCGCCTGAGGGCCGAGCCGGTCGATCCGGGAGCCCAGCGCGGCCTCGGCGCTGGGCGCGATGAGGTCGCGCCGGTCGGCGCCCGCGCCGGTCTCAGCGCCGGTCTCAGCGCCGGTCTCTGTGGCAGTCTCTGAGGCGGTCAGGGCGGCGAGCTGCTCCAGGAACAGGGGGTTGCCGCCGCTGCGCAGGACGATCTCATCGGCGTGCGGCAGCGCCCCAGGCAGGCTCAACCGGGCGGACAGGCTCTCCAGCAGGGTACGGGACTCGGCGGGCGCGAGCAGGGGCACGGCCAGCCGATCGGCCTCGGGGATCGGGAGCGCGGGCAGCACGCGCCCGCTCAGCAGGAGGACGACGCTGCCGCCACCGGGCTCGTCGGGCCCGCCGCAGAGCTGGGCCAGCTGGTCCAGCGCCTTGTGGCAGTCGTCCACGATCACCACCACGGGGCGCCCGCGAGACAGCCGGGCCAGGCGGCGGCGCAGCGTCCAGCGCAGCTCCTCGGCGCTTGGGTGCGCGGCCGAGCGGCCGGCCCGTTCGTCGCGGGCGGGCCCGACCTGCCCGGCCTGCCCGCCGCTCAGCCGGGCCAGCTCGTGGTCGAGCTGCTGGAGCGGCCACAGCCCGCGCCGGTCGCCGTCGTGTTTGCAGGTGACGAACAGCACCTGGCCGCGGCTTTCCAGGGCCCGGCCGAGCTGGTGCAGGATCCTGGTCTTGCCGACGCCGATGTCCCCCTCCAGGGCCAGCGTCGACAGGCCGGGCTCGCGCATCGCCCGCTCCAGCCTCGTGGTCAGGTCGGCCATCAGGCGCCGCTGGTTGACCAGCTCGTCGACCGGCTGGCCGACCGGAGGGCCGCCGTGCTGCTCCACCAGCCAGCACCGCAGCGGCTGGGCGAAGCCCTTGGCCTCGACGGGGTCCAGGGGGCGGCAGCGCACGGCCTGCCTGGCCAGCAGCCAGGTCTTCAGGTCGAGGACGACGCCGCCGGACGGGGCGAACTGCTGGAGCCGGGCGGCGCGGTTGGTGACAGGCCCGACGGCGAAGGAGGCCGAGCGGGTGGTGGTGAGCACTCTGCCGGACGCGATGCCGAAGCGTACGGACAGCTCGATGCCGCGGCGGCGCAGGGCCTTGGCCCGCGCGGCCAGCCGGCGCAGGGCCTCGCCCGCGGCCTGGACGGCGCGCACCGCGTCGTCCTCGTGCTCGCCGTCCGCGCCGAAGACGCCGACCACGGCGTCCCCGATGAACTTCTCCAGGCGGCCGCCCCGGGCGTGCAGTGCCTGGCTGACATCCGTGAAGTACGCCTCCAGGACGTCGTTCCAGAGTTCGCCGCCGAGCCGTACGGCGAGTTCGGTCGAGCGTTCGACGTCGCAGAAGACGACCGTGACCAGCCGGATGCGTGCCTGCGCCGGCTGGGTGGCCGTGATCGCGACGCCGCAGGCCATGCAGAAGCGTGCGGCGGGCGGGCCGGTGGCGCCGCAGCGGCGGCAGACGGCGTCGTTCCTGGGCGCAAGGGTGGTGTTCACCAGCAGAACCCACCACCGTCCATGTGGCCCTCGACGTCGCCCGCCGCCTCCTCCAGCCGGCTCTTGACGTCGGCCAGCAGTTCGATCTCCTCCTGCGACAGCGACTGCAGCACCGCGCGCTGCTCGGGGGTGGCCAGCTCCAGGTCGAAGCCGAGTTCGGCGAGGCGGGACAGGTCGGTCATGGTCGGTCGCTCCTTTCTGCGCGCGGTACGAGCTCCCGGACGACGTCGCCCAGGCCGTGTACGGAGGTCAGCGCGCTGCGCGTGAGCAGGGACTCCTGGCGGCGGCTGATCGGGCCGGTGTCGAGGAGGCGGGCGAGCCGGTCGCCGTGGTGAGCGTCCAGGAGCGCGTGGCCGGTGATCGTCCTGAACGCCGTGCCGGGCAGCCCGGTGCGGCCGGCCAGCGACCGGGCGAGTTCACCGGCAGGGGGATACCACTCCAGCACGGCCATGTGGCCGAGCAGCGCGATGGGATGTTCGTGGCGCAGCCAGTAGTACTGCGCGCCCACCAGCCGGGCGACCGCGGGGGCGGCCAGGCGTTCGCGCAGGTTCCGGGGGGTGCCGCCGGCTGCCGCGTAGTCGGACATGACCCAGCTGCTGTGCCCTGATTCGTCCTTGATCTGTGCGGTGTAGTAGGAGGCGAGGGCGGGCGCCACCGGGTCCGTGCGCCGCTCGCTCTCCTGCAGCGCGGCGCGCAGCAGCGGGACGGTCGCCCGCGTCATGCTGTAAGAGACCTCCAGCCAGGACAGATACGCCTCCCGGACGCGGTCGCCGCAGAACATCCGGCCGCTCGCCCGGGCCAGGCCGGGGGCGAGCAGGTCGAGCAGCGCGCGCAGCCGGGTGCCCGTCGTCGTCCTACCGGCCATGGCGCCCCTCGGGAATCGTCGCGGCCAGCGCCACGGCCATCCGCCGGGCCTCGGGCGCGGCCTCGGCGCTGTCGTGGGCGGCCCAGCAGGCGCGGCAGATGTCGGCGTAGCGCGTTTCCCGGAGCCCGGCGAACGGCGGGAGGGCGGCGAGCGCGCCGGGGCCGTGCGCGCCGACGATCTGCAGGACGGGCGAGGCCCGCAGCGAGCGCAACGCGGCGGCGACCTGGCCGCGCTCACCCGCGAACGAGCGCAGCGCGGCGGGTCCGCCGCCCGCGATGACGGCCTCGCCGCAGCAACCCAGGACCGTGCCGTCGTAGCGGATGGTGGGAGAACGGGTGAGCGGGCAGCGGCCGAAGTCCGCGCACCGCCTGCGGGGCGTGGGGTGGAAGACGCCGGCGCCGCGTCCGTGCCGCAGCGGCGTGATGACGTTCACCTCCGCGGTGGCGCCGGCCACGGCGGCAAGGGGTCCGGGCAGGCCCGGCTCGGGGCCCGGCTCGGGGCCCGGCTCCGCGAGGAGCTGGACGATGAGATGGCAGCCGGCGTCGATGATCGCCTGTGCGGCGGCGGCCGGCCGTGCCGCGCCGACCGGGTGAAAGCGGTCGGTGCTCAGGACGACCGTCGACACCTGGCGCAGGATCCGCGTGATCCAGGAGTCCGGCCGGGCCGGCGCCCAGTAGCCGCTGGTGAAGACGACGACGTCCTTGCCCGCATCGCGCAGGACCGAGACGGCGTGCGACAGCCCCCGCCGCTCGGCGAACGGCTCGCCGCCGGAGATCGCGACGGCCTGGAGTTCGGGCACGGCCGCGATCCCCGCCACGATCTCGGCGAACAGCTCCCAGTCCGTGATGCCGGCGCCGTCTGCCTCGGCGGAGACCGAGCAGTGGCGGCAGCCGACGGGGCAGCGGTCGGTGATGAACAGCAGCGCGCTGGCGCCGGGTGTGGCGCGCAGCCGCTCGGTGTCCGCCAGCGTCAGCCTGCGCACGCGTCCTCCCATCCCAGCGCGACCAGGCGGCTGTAGCGGGCCGAACCCCACCGCGCCACGAAGCGGTAGGGGTCACGATCCTCGGCCAGGGCGCGGGCCATCCTCTCCACGGCCTGGCCGGCCGCTCCGGCCAGGTACTGCTGCGCGCGCGCCGCCGTTGCCGGCTCCTCGGACAAGCCCATGCACGTCGCGCATGGGCCGCCGGCGCGCTCGCCGGAGCCGAAACGCCGCTGGGTCAGCTCGGGGCCGATCGCCCGGACCATCCGCAGCAGGGCGCGGGCCTCGCGCCGGGCACGCAGCGCCGGCCAGCCGTCCGCGGCCTGGCCCAGGACCAGATGCGCGGGGCGATGCCGCTCGAGCAGGCTCTGGCGGGCGCAGCCGTACACGGTGCCGTCGTAGCCGACCAGCGGCCAGGTGGCGAAGTCGCAAGGCGCGGGCCCATCGGCGGGCCCAGGGGCCGGCCCGGCAACAGGCGCGGAGGGCCGGGCCACGGCGCGGGCCCGGCCGGTCGGCTGGAGATGGGTGACCAGGACGGGCACCCGGTCGGCGAACTCGCGCCTGATGTCGGCGACGGCCTCGGCCAGGTACGGGTCGTCGTCGTCGACGCCGGTGAGCTGGAAGCTCACGCCGGGCACGAGGTCCAGCGCGGCGTGGACCGCGCGGTAGACCTCCGCCCTGGCCACCTCGCGCTCGTGGTGGGCATCCAGGCTGGCCGCCAGGTGGTCGACGGAGCCGAGCGCGCGCCGGATCGGCCCCGGCAGCCCTCGCCCGGATCGCGCGAAGTACATGCCCGACAGGACGTAGCTGCGGGTCCCGGCCTGCCTGGCCCGTCCGGCGAGCTCGGCCACGAGGCCCGCCCGCAGCAGCGGTTCGCCGCCCGACATCAGCATGACCTCGGGATGGTCGTCGCGGGTGAACGACTCCACCAGCCGTCGGAAGGGGCCGCCCGGGAACTGCGTCCCGCCCATCGAGGAGTCGGTCGAGCAGTGAGCGCACGACAGGGGGCAACGCTGCGTGAGCGCCAGCTGGATCCCGGCGGCGGGGATCGCGCGCAGTGCGGCTATCTCGGCCAGGTGCATGCCGTGCCTACCCGCGCTCGCCCAGCAGCTCGGCCAGGGCGGTGACCAGGGCGTCGGCGGCCTCGCGGCCCTTGCCGTCCCGGCGGCCCAGCGCGGCGTCCAACCGCCGCAACGGGTCCGACTCCTGTTGCGCCCGCAGGCCCGGTCCCAGGGATCGGGCCGCGACCAGCAGGGACAGCGCCGACGACGACTGGCGGGTGATCTCCGTGAGCAGCTCGATCGCCGCGGCGTCGCCGTAACCGTCCAGCCGGGGATCCAGCACCTCCAGCACGCCGATCGACTCGCCGTCGAGGTCCAGAGGGCCGGCCATGATCTCGTTCGGCACGAATCCGGTGCTCTCGGCGAACTCGCGGTTGAACCGCGGGTCGCGCCGCAGATCGTGCGCGATGATCGTCTCCCCGGTGTTCCAGACCCACCCGACGATGCCCTGGTCGCAGGGGACGGACACGCCCAGCAACCGGTCCTCGCCCGCGCCCGAGGAGGCCTCGAAGACGAGCTCGTCGCGCCGGCGGTCGTACAGGAACACCGAGGCCGCGCCGGATCGGAAGGCGAGGCGGGCCAGCCGTACCGACGAGCGCAGCAGCTCGTCGTGGGTGGCCGGGTCGAGGAGCCGGCCGACCGTGGGGCGCAGGGCGCCCGGGATCTCGTAACTCACGTCTCTCCTCACCTGAGATTGCCTGCCGCGCCCGCCAGTACCTGCTTGAGCTGCGCCGTCCTGAACCCCGGGTGTTTTTGCAGGATGCGCGCGCACAGTCCGGTGACGTGGGGGGCGGCGAAGCTGTTGCCGGATACGGTCAGCCTCGCGCCGGGCGGTCCCGCCGCCGGGATGCCGACTCCGGGGGCGAAGAACTCGACGGGCGGGTCCGGGCTGAGTTCGATGTGCTCGGGGTCTTGCGAATCGTGGGAGCCCACGGACAGCACGGAGGGGAAGCGCCACGGGTAGCTGTCCACCGGGCTGTTGTGCGCGGCCGACACCAGGGTCACCCCGGCGAAGTAGGCCTCGTCGGCCAGGTCGTGGAGCCGTTCCTTGAAGGCCGGTTTGCGGGTGGACAGGCTCAGGTTGACCAGGGCGAAGCGGTGCCGGATGGCCCATTGCAGGGCCGCGAGCAGCGCCTCGCCCTGGCCGTGCAGGTTGCGTCCCAGGACGCGGACGCTGACCAGGTCGCAGTCCGGCGCCAGCCGGCGGATGATCGCCGCGCACGTGGTCCCGTGTCCCGCGCTGTCGCCGTCCTGGTCCGGCTCGACCGTCCAGGAGGTCCCGCTCTCCCGTACGGCGAAGCAGTCGACGCGGCCGGGGGCGTCCTCGGCCCGGACGCCGCTGTCGATCAGGCACACGCGTACGTTCCTGCCGGTGGCCTCGCCCCAGGCCCAGTGGCGCGAGATCGCGCCGGGCAGCACCAGGCTGCGCGCGTCCACCGTGGCTCCCGTGGAGGTGTGGGCGAAGCGGATGGTCCTGCGCGGGCGCGCCGCCGTGCCGGTCATGACCGGTGACCGGCGCCGTCGTGGGCGCGCAGGCGGTAGTGCAGGCCGCCGACCGCGGGCGTCTCGACCGTCAGCGCGCCGCGCAGGGCCGAGGCGGGCGCGGGTAGCGCGTGCGCCACGACTTCGGCGGCCTCGCCGCGCGCCGAGCCGTCGCGCAGGAGGATCAGTGCCACGGGGACGAGTACCACCATGGCCGCCACGACGATCGGCTGGAAGGAGCCCATGGCGCCCAGCCAGAGCGCGCCGATCGCCAGCCCGCCCACCTGCGCGAGGTTGGTGTAGGCGTCGAGCGTGGCGAAGGAGCGCCCCAGCAGCTGTTGCGGTACGGCGTTCTGCACGACCGTGACGTAGACCACGAAGAGCACCGACGTCCCCAGGCCGACCAGCGCGATGCCCGCCACCGCCAGCGGCGCGACACCCGACAGCAGGGCGGGGCCGACCGCGCAGAAGGCGGCCGTCACGCACAGGCCCGCGCCGCGGATCCGGTGGGCGGCGGCGAACCAGGTGCCCAGGGGGCCGCCGAGCATCCCGCCGATGGCCTGGCCGGTGGCCAGGACTCCGGCGAAGTCCGGTGATGCGCCCAGCCCCGAGGTGATCATCGCGAACCAGCTGCTGGACAGGAACCCGGCCGCCAGGCCGCACCCGAGGTTGAGCAGGGTGACCGTGCGCAGTTCTGGCCGGCTGGTGATGAGCCTGGTGCCGCGCCGCAGGGACTGGATGTAGCTTTCGGGCTCCGGGCGCGCCGGCCGGTGTCTCGCCGCCCGCGCGAGGGGGGCGAGCAGTGCCAGGGACACGAGGAACGTGGCGATGTCGAAGACGATCACGGCGGTGATGCCGCCGGACATCGTGAAGATCAGCACCCCGGTCCCCGGGGCGGCGAGCCGGCCGGCCTGCATCGCCGACTGCAGCCACCCGTTCACCGACGACAGCCGGCCGGCCGGGGCGAGCTGGGGCAGCAGCGCGTCGCCCGCCACCGAGATCAGGCCGGCGTTGACGCCCTGCAGGAGCTGGACGATGTAGACGATCCAGATGTCGGAGCGGTCGTCGACGAGGAAGAAGCACGAGATCATCGCCGCTCCGGCGGCCTGGCTCGCGGCGAGGGCGGCCAGCCGGTCCATTCTGTCGATCAGCTGGCCGATGAGCGGGTAGGCGAGGGTCGGCAGAGCGAACAGCAGCATCGACAGGGCGGCCGCGTCGTCGCGTCCGGTCAGGGTCCTGACCCAGATGACCACGACCATGCCGGACGCCCAGCTGCCGAAGGTCGACAGGGCGCGGGAGCCGACGAAACACACCAGGAGCGCACGGCCAGGGTTGGCGATCATGGACCTCTCTCCAGTGGGGTCAGGCCAGCGGGATCGGCGCGAGGTTGACGGGCCGCCCGCTGACCAGGGCCTCGCGGGCGGGGTGGCGACGCAGGCGGCGGGCGAGGTCGGGGCTGCCGGGTCCCAGTTCGAGCGGATACAGGTCCGGGGAGCGGGCGACGATCGTGTGGATCCCGTGGGGGCGCAGCCAGGCGGGCGTGATGTCGGCCACGTGGAGCGCGACGCCGCTGCGGGCCAGCCGCTCGGCCAGAGCGCGCACGCTCTGCTCGCTGTCGTCCTGCCCGCAGTCGTCCTGCCCGCAGTCGTCGGCGGGCGCGGCGGCCCGGGCGGTGGTGAGGGGTCCCGAGTCGAGGAGGTCGAGCAACCGGGCCTTGTCCGGATCGAGGTAGTAGAAGGCGTGGTCGATGAAGTCCGCGAACGTGAGCTCCTCGTGCCGTCCCCGCCTGAGGCGTTCCGCGGCGACCTGGTGGACGCTGCCGGCCTCGACGGCGGCGCGCGCGGCCGCCCGCCGCAGCGTGCGGTCCGCGGCGCTGCCGACGGTGCGCACCTGGTGGCCGTCCACCTGCCCGCCGGCGACGCTGACGACGGTCGGCAGGTCGTGCAGGGGCGACAGGTCGGCCAGGGTGAGGGTCAGGCCCTGCCCGCGCAGCGCTTCGACCTGATCGGGAACGAGGTCGCCGGCGGGCAGGCGCGGCGGGCGCAGGCCGAAGCGCCACGTCGTCATGAGGGCGTCGCGTTCCAGCAACTCCAGGAGGCCGCGCTCCACCGCGCTCCAGTAGGAGTCGCCGGCGGCCGCCCCGTTCGAGGTCGGCCGGCCGGGGCCGGCCGACCTGGGGCAGGGTGGCGGGTGAAGGTAGAAGTCGCCCGCGGGACCCTCGAGCATGGCGCCGCAGGCGAGGTCGCGCACCGGGATGGTCCGGCCGGCGAGCGGGCAGCCCGGGCCGGCCGGCGCTTGCCCGCGGCCCGGAGGCTCCCTGAGGGCCAGGCGTTCGGCGCATTCGTAGAGCGCGTTCCTTCTGGCCGACGCCCTGTGCGGCGAGCGTCCCGCACCGCTCGTCGGGATGTACGCGCCGTGCAGCCGATCGACCGCCACCCCTGAGGCGATCACCAGCCAGTCCGCGCTGCCGTGGGTGTGCGGGGCGTGTTCGGTGACCTCGAACACGGGTCCGGTGCGCGCCGAGACCAGGGCCTGCTCCAGGGCCTGCTCCGGGGCCTGCTCCGGGCCCGCGGGCATCACCATGACGCCTCGCATGACGCCTCGCCCCCGCAGGCGGGGCAGGCGGCCACCGGCACGAGGGTGTGACGCGTGATGGCGGCCCCCGGCCGGGTCGGCACCTCGACGTACGATCCGGGCGGCGAGGGGTCCGCGCGCAGCCAGTCCAGCGCCATGCGGGCCGCCAGGCCGGCGATCATGTGGAGGTGCCACGGGCCGGCAGGTCCCGATCTGCCCGAGCGCATCAGGACGCCGTACTCGGCCGGGTGGGCGTAAGCGCTGGCGCGCCTGGACCAGTAGCACTCCAGGCACCCGGTGCGGCCGGGCACGAACAGCGGGCCGACGAGCACCGGGGCCGCCGCCCGCGAGTCCACCAGCAGCCACGGGGCCCCGGCGGCCAGGAAGGCGCGGTTGACCCCCGGGAGGTCGCCCGGCCCCGCGACGACCACGGCCAGCCCGCCGGGCGGGCACGGCCCCGGGACGGGCTTGCCGTACACCTCGTGGGGTTGCCCGCGCAGCTCGGCGCGCAGCAGGTCCTCGATGAGGGCGGCGCTCGCCCCGCTCCCCTGCACGGTGATCGACCGGCCGGCGGTCGCACCGGCCCCGGGGTCGCGCTCACGCAGGACGCCCCGCTCGGCGAGCCGGCTCAGCCGGGCGGCGGTGTCCGGGCCGGAACGGATGACCCGCTGCCGGCCGGCCAGCAGTTCGCGCACCTGCCGGCCGATCCGCCCCCGCAGGATGGCGTACCAGCCGTGTGCCGAGACGATGACACCGCCAGGCCGGTCGTGGAGGTCGGCCCAGCTCGCGTGCGGCGTCGGCTCGTACTCGATCGGCGGCGGGTCAGTCACAGCGGACCAGCCCCTTCGACTGCGCGGCCAGGTCCAGCCGCTGCCGCCAGTTGAACTTGTAGCTGGGGCAGGGCGGGGCGCCGTCGTGCCACAGCTTCGGGCAGCTGCCGCCGCACACGGGCAGGAACGGACAGCGGGCGCAGGGCCACCGGTCCTGCTCGATCTCGTCGTACCAGGTGTCGAACATGCCGGCGGGCCGCAGGGCGGTGGTGGCGAGTTCGTCGAGCGTGGCGAGCACGCCGCTGTCCCGGTCGCGGGGCACCAGGGGGTGCTCCGAGCAGGAGTAGACGGCGCCGGACGGGTCGAGAAGCTCGCCGTTCCTGGTCGTGGCCAGGCACGTCGTGCTCCTGCGCCGGGTGGGCAGCAGCCGGAAGCGCAGCCCCAGCGAGCGGGCCAGCGCCAGCCACTCGGCCTCCCGCTCGGCGTAGCCCGCCGGGGTGAGCTCCACGTCGGAGACGTCGTTGCCCCAGGAATGCACCGGCATGAGGTCGAGGTCGACCGACGGGTGCCCGAGCCCGTGCGCCGCCAGGGTCTGCAGCAGGCCGGGGATGTCGTCCTGGTTCTCGGCATCGACGTTCACGCGGATGTCGAAACGCAGCTGCGGATGGTTGCCGGCGGCCAGCACCGATGACAGCAGAGCGACGATCTTGCCGAAGGTCCGGCGGCCGTTCTTCATCTTCCTTCTGCGGTCATGGGTGTCGGCGGCGCCGTCCAGCGTCACCTGGATGGCGCGCACCCCGCACTCCCCGTACAGGACGTCCACCCGGCGCTCGTCGAGGAGGCTGCCGTTGGTGATGATCGCCGCGGAGTAACGGGTGCCGTGCCGGGCGGCGGCGGGCAGGAACCGCCCGCTCATCTCGACGATGGTGCGAAAGCCCAGCAGCGGTTCGCCGCCGAACCAGGTGACCTCGACGTGGCCGGTGCCGGGGTCCGACATGGCCGCCAGGACGCGGGCGATCATCCGTTCCATCCGCTCGTGCCGCAGCGAGCCCTTGCGATGCTCCTGGCCGCAGTAGCTGCACGCCATGTTGCAGTAGGCCGTCGGCATGATGGTGAATCCGCGCAGCCCGGGACGGGCGGAGGTGTCCCTGATGCCGTCCAGCACCGAGCCGAGCTCGTCTTCAGGGGGCACCAGGATCTCGCGGCGGGCCAGGTCGTCGCGGACGTCCTGGCCCAGCTCGGCCAGGGCGCCCGTTTCCAGCAGGCGCGCGGTCCGCGGCGAGACGGAGAAGACGCGGCCGGTCCTGGACGAGTAGCCCAGGCACACCCGTTCGCCGGCCTGGGTCCGGTATTCGTGGGGCGACAGGAGAAGGTATCTGCTGCGTACCAGAGGTGACATCGGCGGCATCCGATCCATGGCTGGCGTGTGGTTCAACCGTGCGCGCCGGCCGATGCGCCCGAAACCCTCCTCCAGAGGGGTGTTGCGGCCGCTCCCCCGCCGTCGAGGGGCGGACCTCGGCGGCGCTTTGCTGGAACGTGATCGGCATGCGGGATTTTCGCTTCGGGTGCAACGTGTTCAGCGTCGGCACGCGCACGGAGTTCGTCGCCACGTGCCGCGAGGCGGACGCCTACGGCTTCGACGTCGTCCTCGTGCCCGACCATCTGGGCAGCGGGGCGGGCAAGCCGTCGGCGACGGCGCCCTTCCCCGCTCTGGTGCTGGCGGCCGAGACCGGCGGGCGGATGCGGGTGGGTACGTTCGTGCTCAACATCGCCTACTGGAACCCGTACCTGCTGGCCAGGGAGGCGGCCACCACCGACCGGCTCATCGGGGGCAGGCTCGAGATCGGGCTGGGAGCCGGGCATCTGCCCGGGGAGGCCGCGGAGGCCGGGATCGCGTGGGCGAGGTTCGGGGACCGGCTGGCGCGGCTGGAGTCCGCGGTCGAGCGGCTACGGCTGCTGCTGGAGCAGGACGACAGGTACGCCGGCGCCCAGCGGCCGCGCCCGCCCCTGCTGATCGCCGGCACCGGCGACCGGATCCTGCGGCTGGCGGCGCGGCGGGCCGACATCGTGGCGGTGGCGGGCGCCTACCCGTGCCCAGGGGGGCGGCCGCGGCTCGGGACGGCGCGCGAGATCGACGAGCGGGTGCGGTTCGTGACCGGCCAGGCGGGCGAGCGGGCGGGCGAGCTGGAGCTGAACCTCCTCGTCCACGAAGTGATCATCACGGGGAACAGGCGGTCGGCCGCGGCGGACCTGGTCGCCGCGCACTATCCCTACTACAGCGTCGCCGACGCCCTGGACAGCCCGTTCCTGCTGATCGGCACCAGGAAGCAGATCGCCGAGCAGATCCTCGAGCGCCGCGAGCGCTACGGCTTCAGCTACATCGCCGTCCACGACTGCGAGATGCGGAGCCTGGGCCCGGTGATCGGGGAGCTGGGGCGGGCGGGCTGATGACGGATCCGGACTCCCTGAACGTGCTGCTGTCCCCGTACGGGGTCGTCTCCCGGGTGGAGGCGGCACACGAACTGGACAGTCCCGAGCGGCTGTCGTTCGCCGTGGCCGGCATCGGCAGCGGCATGCCGGGGCGGGCCACCTCCAGCTACGGCCGGATCCAGAAGGGCGGCCTGGCGGCGGTGAACCACGTGTTCAGCGGCGGCCGGGCCTGGGACTCCCCGGCCATGGCGCGCTTCGTGGCCATCGCGGAGGGCGCGGAGCGCTACGCCGGGTTCGACATCCTCGGCGAGGAGCGGATCTGGGCCAGCGCCGACGAGCTCGGCGGCGACTGCCTGGACCCGGCGCGCTACCCGCGCTGCTCCCCCGCAGAGTACGCCGCCGCGGACTGCCCGATGCGCCCCTTCGACCCGGCGGCCCGCATCCGGTGGTCGCGGGGGCTCGACCTGGTCACCGGGCGCGAGGTCTGGGTGCCGTCCGTCATGGCCTGCCCGGGGCTGCGGGACGCGGTGCCGGCGGAGGGCTTCACCTTCCGCATGTCGACGGGCATGGCGGTGCACACCGACCCCGTGGAGGCGGTCGTCCAGGGGATCTGCGAGGTCGTGGAACGGGACGCGGCGGCGCTCACCTGGCTGCAACGCCTGCCGCTGCCCCGGATCGCGGCCGGCGACCGCTCCGAGGCGGCACAGGTGACGATCGACTGGTGCGCGGCCCGGTCCGTCGAGACCCACCTGTTCGACGCCTCGACCGAGCTCGGCGTCCCGGTCGCCTACTGCGTCCTGGCCGACCGCCGCGACCGGCGAGCCTGCCACGCCGTGGGCGCGGGCACCGGGCGCACCCTTCGCGCGGCGGCGGACAAGGCGCTGTTCGAGGCCGTCGGCATGCGGGCCGAGCTGCGCCGGGCGACGGGCCCGGCGCCGGACTCCCCCGCGGACTTCCGCGCGATGGAGGACGGCGCGCGGTACATGGGCGCGGCAGGCCGGGCGCCGGCGTTCGCGTTCCTGCTGGGTCAGGCGGGGACGGGCGCCGGGCGGCCCGCGCCGCCGGCAGCGCCGCCGGACGTGCTGCCGGACGTGCCCGATCTCGCGTTGCGGCGGCTCGTGAGCGGCCTGGCCGCGGCGGGGATGCGGGCCGTCGTGGTCGACCGCACCCCCGACGAACTGGCCGGCGCGGGACTGACCGCGGTCAACGTCATCGTCCCTGACCTCCAGCCGCTCAGCCTGCATCCGCGCGCCCAGTTCAAGGGCCATCCCCGCCTGTACGAGGCGCCCGCCCGCATGGGCCACAGGGTGCTGGCAGAGGAGGAGCTGAATCCGTGGCCGCAACCGTTCGCGTGATCGCCGTGGGGCAGGGGCCGTTCGGCGCCCGGGTCGCCGACCGTCTCCGGGACCGGCCGCCCGGCTCCCGGGTCGCCGTCGACGATCTCGACGCCCGGTTCACCGTCGACGATCTCGACGCGGTGTTCGCCGCCGGGGCGCAGGCCGTCGTGGTGGCGCTGTGGCGGCCGGCGCCGGGCCTGTGCGAACGCGCCGACGAGCTGTCGCACGCCACCGGTACGGCCTGGCTGCCGGCCGTCATGGAGGATGCCTCGATCACCGTAGGGCCACTGGTGCGGCCGGGCAGCGGTCCGTGCTTCCGCTGCTACGCCGACCGGCGCGTCCAGCACGACCCGCGCTGGCACCGGACGCGGGCCAGGGACGCGGCCTACGACTGCGACCCGGCCCTCGGCCCGGCCGGGTTCCGGCCGCGGCATGCGGACGTGGCCGCGACAGCGGCCCGCCTGCTGCTGCGCCCGGCCGGGGACGGCCAGGCAAGGGCAGCCCGAGATGCGGCGGGAGATGCGGCGGGAGCGGTGATCACCCTCTCGATTCCCGGTCTGTCCCTCTCGCGCGACCGGGTGGTGGCCTGTCACGGCTGTGACCGCTGCGGCCGTCCACGGCCGGCCCGCGACCTACGGCGCCTGCTTCGACTCGACGAATGGCGCACCCCACAGTGAACGACGGAGGGCAGATGGCCACGTTCGGACCCGGATACTTCCAGGCTCTTCCCATCTTCGGCGTCGGGGTCGGGGTCAACCCGTCCGACCTGCACGCCGACTACCTGGCGGACTCGCCGGGACGGATCGACTACTTCGAGATCACCGCCCCGTCGGCCCGTCACCTGGGCGGGCCGACCGGCTACGCGGAGATCAGGCATCGCCGCAACGCCAGGAGCAAGGGATTCGTCGCCATGAAGATCCCGCAGGTGGCCGGCGAGAAACGGGTGCTGGTACACAGCACGAACATCAATCCCGTCTATCCCGACCCGCCGACGGCCGAGGACCTGGCCGAGCTCGCCGAGCTGGTCGAGGTGACCCGTACCCCGTGGATCACCGAGGACCTCGGGGTCTGGCTCATGTCCGAGCGGCACGTGTACCCGCACTTCATGCCGTTCCCGCTGACCGACGCGACCCTCGTGGTCACGGCCGGCAACGTCCGCGAGGTGCAGGAGCGGCTCGGCGTCCCCTTCAACGCGGAGTTCCCGCCGACCACGCTGGTCGCCGGCGACATGCACGCCTTCGACTTCTTCGCCGAGCTGACCCGGGAGACGGGCTGCGGCATGTGCTTCGACGTGGGGCACGTGCTGAGCTACCAGATCGCCCGGGGCGCCGCGCCCACGAGCGACTTCCACCGGCTGCCGTGGCCGTACATCACCGAGATCCACGTCGCGGGCGGCGGCATCGACCTGCGCGAGGACGGCTACCACTACGACGACACGCACGGCGACCAGCCCATCATCTCGGTCTGCCTGGACATGCTCGACGAGGTCGTCCGCAACGCCCCCAACCTGCGGGCGATCACTCTGGAGGTGTTCGGCGCGAAGATCCCGGCCCGCGCCCTGGCCAGGATCGCCGAGATCAGGGCCAGGCCGGCGGTCGCCTCCTGGCTCGCCGGGACGCGGCCGGCGCCGCCGCCGCGCCCCTCGCGCGAGCAGGCACGTCTGAAGACCAAGAAGGCGACCGTGGGGATGTACGACCTGCTGCACGGCGGCTCCCCCGTCCGGCTCCCGGCCGCCGGCGAGGAGGTGCTGGAGGTGTTCGCGGTCGCCGAGCAGCGCAGGTGGGAGTACGAACGCCTGTCCCGGATCCAGCTGCACGGCCGCTTCGCCACCAGCTATTACCCCCTCGCGACCCGCTGGCTCATGCGCCGGACCGGCCTGGACCGGGGCGCGTTCTACGACCTGCTGGTCCCGCCGCTGCTCCAGGACAGGTCGCGGGAGCTGTGGGAGAAGGCCAGGGCGGCCTACGAGGACCTCGTCGCGCAGGACCCCGGCGACGCCGTCGGGCCCGAGCTCGTCCGCGTCGAGAGCTGGATGAACCTCTGCGCGTCCGGGGCGGCCGCCCCGGACACGATCGACGTCGGGGTCGACCTGACCTATCTCAGCGACGCCTTCCGCGGCGGCTCCCTCGACCCGCAGCGGGCGCTGCTGCCGGCCCGGGTTACGGTGCGGCACCTGGGCGAGTGCCGGTTCGCCTTCGTCGCCGGGCCCGCGTGCACGGCCGACGGGCCAACCGACGGAGCGGAGGCCGATCTGGCCGATCTCAACTACCACACCCTCGTCGAGCCGGGGACGGCGACCTGCTGCACGGGCCAGTGAGGCGCACGCGGCCGGTCAGGTGTTCCTGCGGATGATCTCCGGCGTCGGCGGGTGCGCCTCGGCCTCGATCAGCTGCCGCTCCTGCGCCCCGATCAGCCCCAGACGGTGGAGCAGGGTGCCCGCCGCGCGCCTGCACTCCTGGGCGGGCCCCGACTCGCCCAGGTCGTCGTGGCAGCGGCCCAGCCCCCACCAGTGCTCGGCCTCGTCGTACGTGCCGGACCGGCCGGCGTCGTCGTCGGCCCGCAGCGCCTCCTGGAACAGGCGGACCGCCAGGTCGGGCCGGCCCGCGAGCCGCCGGGCCTCGGCCAGGTTGCCCAGCAGGCAGCCGAGGCCGAAGGGGCTGTCGGTCTCGCGGTGGATGGCGATGGACTCGCTGTGGGCCTGAACGGCCTCGGCGAAGCGGCCGGCCTTCTGGTAGGTCAGGCCCAGGTTGCTGAGCGTGATCCCCTCGTTGAACCGGTCGCCCTGCTTGCGGTCGAGCGCCAGCGCCTGCAGGTAGCAGTCGATGGACTCGTCATAGCGGCCGAGCAGGCCGTAGGCGCCGGCCAGCCGGTCCAGCTGCGAGGACTCCCCGCGCGGATGCCGAAGGCGGCGGTAGGCGGCCAGGGAGTCCCGCAGCCGCGCGATGGCGTCGCTCAACTGGCCCAGCTGGGACTGCACGTCGCCCAGGTCTCCCTGGACGACCGCGAACTGCAGTGGGTCGCCGGTGCGCCCGGCGGCGTCGGCCGCCAGTTCCTCCAGCGTGTACTGGTCCTTCCACAACCGTTCGTACCCCAGGGGGAGGTAGAGCGCCGCGGCCAGGCCGACCGCCAGCGACGGGCCGTCCTCGAGCTCGCCGATCGCCTGGCGCAGGACCACGGGGAAGTTCGCGGTCTCCGCCTTGATCCAGGTCTGGATCTGCTGGTGGCTGTCCAGGCCGGCCCCCGGCACGGCCAGGTCCTGCGGCCCGATGCCGGTCCGCCATGCGGCGTCCGGATTGACCCGGACGCACACGGTCCGGGCCGTCGCGAGGTACCAGTGCAGCACGTTCCGCAGGGCCGTGGCGCGCCGGCCGGCGTCGTCCTCCTCGTGCGCGCGCTCGTAGGCGAACTGGCGGAGCAGGTCGTGCATGCGGTAGCGGTGGGGGGCGTGGTTCTCCACCATATGGAGGTCGACGAGATAGTCCAGGACATCCTCCGCCTGCCGTTCGGGGATGCCGGCCAGGGCGGCGGCGACCCCCACGCCGACGTCGGCGTTGGCGAGCAGGCCCAGGAGCCGGAAGAGGCGGGCGTGGCCGGCGTCGAGCTCGTCGTAGCCGACGGCGAAGCTGGCGCGCAGCGCCCGGTCGCCGACGTGGAGTTCGGCCAGCCGGTGCCGGTCCGTCGCCAGCCGGTCGGCCAGGGCGCGAACGCTCCAGGTGGCCCGGGCGTTGAGTCGGGCGGCGGCGATGCAGACCGCCAGGGGCAGGTGATCGCACTGGCGGACGACCGCCTCCGCGGCCGCGGTCTCGGCCCGGACGCGGTCACGGCCGACCAGGCGCGCGAAGAGCTCCAGGGAGTCCTCTTCGGGCAGGAGCTCCAGGCGCAGGTGCGTGGCGCCGTCCAGTTCGGTGAGCACCTTGCGGCTCGTGAGCAGTACCGCGCCGGCGCCGTGGCCGGGCAGCAGGTGGCGGATCTGGGCGGCGTCCAGCGCGTTGTCCAGGACGATCAGCAGGCGTTTGCCCGCGGTCAGCGACCGTAGCTGGCCCGCGGCCTCCTCGACCTCGGCCGGGACCGCCTCGTCGTCCGTCCCCAGCGAGCGCAGGAGCCGGGCCAGCGCCGCGGACGTCTCGACGGGCCTGGTGTTGGGGGTGGATCCGTGCAGGTTGAGGTACAGCTGCCCGTCGGGGTAGCGGGCGGCCAGACGGTGGGCCACGTGGATCGCCAGCGCCGACTTCCCGACCCCGCCGCCGCCCGAGATCGACACGACGACCGGGCTCTCCTGGCGTGCCGCTCCGAGCAACGCGCACAGGTGCTCGATCTCTGGTCTGCGCCCCGTGAACGTCGCCACGTCCATCGGCAGCTCGGCGGCCACCGGCCGGGCCCGCTCTGGTGGGGCCTGCTCTGGTGGGGCCTGCTCTGGTGGGGTCTGTGCCGCGGGCTCGGGGGCGGGCCGATGCTCGCGCAGCAGCTCCGCGTGCGTGGCGCGGAGCTCGTCGGAGGGGTCGACGCCGAGTTCGTCGGCCAGCCTGCGCCGGATCTCCTCGAAGCAGCGCAACGCCTCGGCTCTGCGGCCGGTGGCGCCGAGCAGCCTGATCAGCCGGGTCTGGAGCGGCTCCTCGTACGGCATGTCCGCGGCGACCTCCCGCACGTGCGGCAGGGCCGCCTCCGGCCGGCTGGTGTGCAGCGCCAGGTCGGCGGCCCTGGCCGCGCAGCCGGCCCGGGCGGTCTGCAGCCGGCGGATCCCCGCGTGCGCGCGGACCTCCTCCGGGGCTCCTTCCAGTACGAGCCCGCGCCACTGCCCGAGCGCCCGCAACAGCAGGTCGAGCCCGAGCGCGGGGTCGGGCTCGCGAGCGGCGGCGCGGTAGCGGCCGAGGAAGCGGGCCGCGTCCACATGGCGCGCGTCCAGGTCGAGGACGTAGCCGCCGGACCTGGTGTACTTGACCGCCTCGGTCATCCCCGTGTGGTCGCGCAACCACGATCGCAGCCGCGACACGCTGGTGCGCAGAGCCCGCAGGCTGACCTCGGAGGTGCCCCAGACGTGGCTCAGGAGCTGGCCTTCGGCGACCGGCTCCCCCCTTGACAGCAGCAGCACGGCCAGGAGCCAGCGGACGTGCTGGCCGGGAAGCGGGACCTCTCGGCGGGACAGGCTGATCTCCATTGGGCCCAGGATCCGGAAGTCGGGGGAGGGGCCATCGTCGTCGGCGGGCATCCAACCTCCACCCGAGGCGCTGTCCGGCAGGAATTCCGATATCGGGCGTATGGCTTCACCATGACACAGATCAAGATCTGCTCCAAACCGGGTGCCCCCGCAGGTCGGCCCGCCGCGACCGGGCCAGGGGTCAGATGCGGCGCTGCAGGAGCATGCCGGGCCACTCCCCCACGGTGAAGGGGGCGATGCGGGTGAAGCCGCAGCTTTCGTAGTAGGCGACCAGGCGGCCGTCGTCGCCGGCGTAGCAGTCGACGCGCACCAGGCCGACGCCGCGTTCGGCGGCTTCGGTGGTGGCCCGGTCGAGCAGGGCGCGGCCGATGCCGTGGCCGTGGTAGCGGCGGTCGGTGACCAGGGCCTGGATGTAGAGCTCGGGTTCGGTGGCGGGGGTGACGTAGTCGTGGGCGCCGCCG
This sequence comes from Nonomuraea sp. NPDC003709, assembly GCF_040610775.1. Lineage (NCBI taxonomy): Bacteria > Bacillati > Actinomycetota > Actinomycetes > Streptosporangiales > Streptosporangiaceae > Nonomuraea > Nonomuraea sp. NPDC003709. Next base: position 118,286 of record NZ_JBEXMW010000019.1, read on the forward strand.
ACGACGAGGCAGCCGGCGGGGTGGTCGTCGACTTCGGCGATGCGCATGCCGCCGAGTTCGAGCCAGCCGGTGACCTGGCGGGTGCGGCGTGGGTTGCCGGTGAAGGGGCTGCTGCCCCATTGGCCGGTGCGTCCTTGGGCGGTGAGCCAGGCGACGGCGCTGTCGAACATGCTCAAGACGACGGGGACGTCGCCGTTGCGGCCGTCGCGGATGCGCGGGAGGGTGCTGGGGTGGGTCATGTCAGGCCTTGCTGCTCTTCAGGGCGCTGCCCTTCTTCCACTCCTTGAACGGCAGTTGCCAAAAGCCCCAGCCGTTGTTCCATTCGAGTTCGCGGGTGGTGCCGGTGATGTCGACGACGTCGCCGCGCTGGAAGTTGTCGTAGAACCATCGGGCCTGGTCGGGGCGGGCGTTGAGGCAGCCGTGGCTGACGTTGCGGACGCCTTGGGCCCAGACGTTGTCCTTGGCGTGGACGTATTCGCCGGAGTTGGAGATGCGGACGGCGTGGTCGATCATGACGTCGTAGTAGCCGGGGTCGCCCTTTTTGCGGCCTGGGGAGATCATGCGGACGGGGCTGCCACGTTCCATGGTGAGGTGGACGCCGGAGGTGGTGGTGTATTCGCGGGTGGTGGCCATACCGGCGCTGATACGCATGGTTTGGACGCGTTTGCCGTCTTTGTAGACGTACATCATGTGCTTTTTGGTGTCGACCTTGCTGATCTGCCGGGCGCCGATCTTGAGGGTGGCGGAGTAGTCCTTGACCCCGTACAGGCCGTCGCCGCCCTTGATGCCGGTGATGCGGGCATTGAGGGTGACCTTCTGGTGGGCGGGCCAGTATTTGGCGGTGCGGTAGATGGCGACGGTGTCGTTGATCCAGCGCCAGGCGCCGGTGACGGGCTTTTCGGCCTCGACTTCCAGGGCGCGTTCGATGGTGGCCTTGCTGGTGACGGGCTGGTTGAAGGTGACGATGATGGGGGCGCCGACGCCGATGGTCTCGCCCTTGGTGTGGGGGGTCACGTCGGCGATCTGCAGGGCGCGTTCGGGTTTGGCGGTGGTGAACGTGCTGGTGGCCGTGGTGGCGCCGGCGGTGGCGTTGACGGTGTAGTCGGTGGAGGGCTTGAGCGCCGTCTTGGAGACCCACTTGGTCTTGTCGGCGTTGTACTTGCCCTCGACCTGTTCGCCCGAGGCCTCGACGGTGACGTTGTCGAGGACGCCGCCGTCGGAGGTGACGACGACCTTCTTTTCGGGGCTGACCTTGCCGCTGCCCTCGGCGGGGCTGATCTTGACGGTGGGGGCCTGGGGGGTGGCGGACGTGGTGACTTCGGGCGCGCCCGCTCCCCCGCTGCCGCCACCGGGGGTGGTGCCCGATGAACACGAGGCCGTCAGTGTGGCTGCGGTGAGCAGCGCGACTGCGGTGGCGGGCTTCCTCCAAGCGGGCGTAACGTTCAACACTGTCCTTTCCCCCACGGCACCAAACGCACCTCAAAAACCTTAATGCTGCTGCATGTAAGACGAGGAATCATTTGGGAGAGTTCGGTCACATTTCAATCACTTGTGCCTGGGAAAGGGACCCGTCAAAGGCGGTGGGTCAGGCCGGTGTGCCGCCGTCCGGCGCCCTTGGTGCGGACGGCCTGGGCCAGGGCGCGGCGGGAGCCGACGATGACGACGAGTTTCTTGGCCCTGGTGATGGCGGTGTAGAGGAGGTTGCGCTGCAGCATCATCCAGGCGCTGGTGGCCAGCGGGACGACGACGGCCGGGTATTCGCTGCCCTGGGAGCGGTGGATGGAGACGGCGTAGGCGTGGGCGAGCTCGTCGAGTTCGTCGAAGGCGTAGTCGACGGCCTCGTCCTCGTCGGTGACGACGGTGAGCTTGTGCTCGTCGGGCCGGATGTCGGTGACGATGCCGACGGTGCCGTTGAACACCCCGGCGGCGCCTTTGTCGTAGTTGTTGCGCAGCTGGGTGATTTTGTCGCCGACGCGGAAGACGCGGCCGCCGTAGCGGCGTTCGGGCATGCCTTCGCGGGCGGGGGTGAGGGCTTCCTGCAGGGCGGTGTTGAGGGCGCCTGCGCCGGCGGCGCCGCGGTGCATGGGGGCCAGGACCTGGATGTCGCGGCGCGGGTCGAGGCCGAAGCGGCGCGGGATGCGGCGGGCGACGACGTCGACGGTCAGGGCGGCGATGTCCTCGGCCTCCTCGCAGGGGAACAGGAAGAAGTCGTTCATGCCCTGGAGGATGGGGTGGTTGCCGGTGTTGACGCGGTGGGCGTTGACGACGACGCCGGACTCCTGGGCCTGGCGGAAGATCTGCGTCAGGCGTACGCGGGGGATGTCGTCGGCGGCGAGCAGGTCTTTGAGGACCTCGCCGGCCCCGACCGAGGGCAGCTGGTCGACGTCGCCGACGAACAGCAGGTGGGCGCCCGGCGCGACGGCCTTGACGAGTTTGTTGGCCAGCAGCAGGTCGAGCATGGAGGCTTCGTCGACGACGACGAGGTCGGCGTCCAGGGGGTTGTCGCGGTCGAAGGTGGCCTCGCCGCCGGGGCGCAGCTGCAGCAGCCGGTGGACGGTGGTGGCCTCGTGGCCGGTCAGCTCGGCCAGGCGTTTGGCGGCGCGGCCGGTGGGGGCGGCCAGGATGACCTTGGCGCGTTTGGCGCGGGCCAGCAGGACGATGGAGCGTACGGTGAAGCTCTTGCCGCAGCCGGGCCCGCCGGTCAGGACGGCGACCTTCTCCGTCAGGGCCAGGCGGACGGCCTGGCGCTGCTCGGCGGCCAGGTCGGCGCCGGTCTGACCGTGCAGCCAGGTCTCGGCGCGTTCCCAGTCGACGTCGGCGAAGGCCTTGAGCCGGTCGTGGCCGGAGCGCAGGAGGGAGAGCAGGCCGGAGGCCAGGGAGTTCTCGGCGCGGTGGAAGGGCGGCAGGTAGACGGCCGGTACGACGTTGTCGCCGGCCGGGATGGGTTCGCGTACGGCGCCTTCGGCTTCGATGAGGTCTTCGAGGCAGGTGGTGACGAGGTCGGCGGGCACTTCGAGGATCTTGACGGCGTCGGCGGCGAGGTTGGGGGCGGGCAGGTAGCAGTGGCCGTCGTCGGCGGCCTGGGACAGGGTGTAGCGCAGGCCGGCTTTGACGCGTTCGGGGCTGTCGTGGGGGATGCCGACGGCCTGGGCGATGGTGTCGGCGGTCTTGAAGCCGATCCCCCACACGTCGTCGGCCAGCTGGTACGGGCGGGTCTTGACGACGGAGATGGACGATTCGCCGTACTGCTTGAAGATGCGCACCGCGATCGAGGTGGACACGCCGACGCCCTGCAGGAAGATCATCACCTCTTTGATGATCTTCTGCTCCTCCCAGGCGGCGGCGATCATCTTGGTCCGCTTGGGTCCCAGGCCCGGGACTTCGACCAGGCGCTGCGGCTGCTGTTCGATGACCTCGAGGGTGTCGGTGCCGAAGTGGTCGACGATGCGCTCGGCCATCTTGGGGCCGATGCCCTTGATCAGGCCGGAGCCGAGGTAGCGGCGGATGCCCTGGACGGTGGCGGGCAGGACGGTGGTGTAGGAGCGCACCTCGAACTGGCGGCCGTAGCGGGGGTGGGAGCTCCAGCGGCCGAGCAGCCGCAGGGACTCGCCGACCTGGGCGCCGAGCAGCGGGCCGACGACGGTGAGCAGATCGGAGCCGGAGCGTTCGGTGGCGACGCGGGCGATGGTGTAGCCGGTCTCCTCGTTGGCGTAAGTGATACGTTCCAGCACGGCGGAAAGCTCTACAACGCCGACGCTAGACGCACCTTCGCTCACCGTTCAACCCCTCGCGCCGCACCCACTTCCGCGCCCAGAGTAGAGGAATAGCCGGACATGGGCGCCTCGCGGGAAGCGCTGTGCGCCCGGACGGCGCACGATTTGTGATGTGAGATGGTGTTGATCGTGAGAACCCGTGACGAGGCGTTTGCTGCCGCCGGGCGAGTCCTCGCCGAGACGTCCTGGCAGCTCGCCCGAGACCTAAGCCTGGCCACCGCGACGGTCGCTCGCGCCTTCCGCGAGCTCGAGCGTGACGGCGTCATCGAGACCCGCGGGCGGCACGGCACCTACGTCTGCGAGGCTTCCGATTCCGCCCCCGCCGTGGACGCCGAGCAGCGCCTGGCCGAGGCGGCGCAGGCGTTCGCCGTCCAGGCGCGGCAGCTCGGCGTCGACGCCGCCCGTGCGTTGCAGCAGGCCAAGCTGGCCCTGGAGGCGGTCACGGGCCGCTGAAGGATCATTGATCCCGGCTTGCCTCCGTGTTGTGGTCGCCGGGTGTTCCCGTTCAAATCCTTGACGAGGCGGCATACCCTCGTGCTCGGTGGCGGGCCGGCCCTGGGAGCCTGGCGCGGCCCGCTCCGCCGTCCACGTGCCCTGGCCGACTACTGCGCGGAGATCGTTCGCAGGTACCGCGAGCGGGGCCGCCTGGTCGGAGAGGCACAGCCGAAAGCCAGGACCGACACGATCACGAACCGCAATCGTGATCTCCCACTCCGCTACCTGGCGGCTGGGGACACGTTCGGGAGCGGAGGGCCTCTTCGCCTGGCTTATCTCACCGTCACGAACACATTCGTCGCAGTGCGACCGCTGCCCGTGGGCGCTTCTGACCTTGTCGCCGGGCAAGGTCCTGCACCGGCTATGGCTCCTCATCCGACCGGACACCGCCAGGATAAGTGGATCTCCACTGCGGACGGTCCTGGACGCGCCACAACCGATACCGTACGGATTCAGCCGACGAATCCCAGGCGGATGACATTAGTCGACGGGATGCCAAGAAGGCGCATCAGCCCAGGACTGTGCCCGAGTTCTCGGTGCCGCGGGGACGCTTGCGGGAGAACGCCGAAAGGTCTATGGCCAGGCCGGTGTGCTCGCCGACGAATCGTACCGGCCGTTCGTCGTGATCTACGCCGTTCTCGGTCTGTTCGATGATCGCGGCGAGGAACTTGCCGACGACCGGCGCGTTCTTGAACTGGTTGCCGCTCGTCCCCATGGCGACGTAGAACCCGTCCAGCTCCGTACGGTCGTAAATCGGCGTCCAGCCGTCGGCGACGTCGTAGACTCCCACGACTCCGCGAGCCCGATTCGGTATCTCCAACGCCGGTAGCCGTCGCGCAGCCCTCGTCACCTGGGCCTCGAACACCGCCGTCGTCGGATGCGCGGTGACGGCATCCGGGTCGTCCACCCACTGCAGCGGGTCGCATTCCGGTTCCGTACCACCCACCAGCAGTCCCCCGCCGGCCTCACCGCGCAAGTAGATACCCAGGTCCATGTCCGCGACGCAGATCCCGGCGCGGTTGTCGGCGCCGAAACCCACGGGGGCCGCGACGTGCGCGACCTCCTGCCGTAACGGCCGGCATCCCACGGTGAAGTCGGATCCGACCGAGGCCAGCTCGTTGATGCGGGTCGACCATGGGCCTGCGGCGTTGACCACCACGCCGCAGGGGATCGTGCTCCCGTCCGCGAGTGTCACCGCGGTGACCCGGCCATGAGCCCGCTCGATCCCGCGCACCGACGTATGGAACCGGAACTCGGCACCGTGTGCCCGCGCGGCGGCGGCCAGATTCTGCGCCGCCAGTTGCGGATCGTTCACGAACCCCGCATCAGGTGTGTACACGGCACCCAGCGTGGTTTCGGTCTCGGCCCAGAAGTCGTCGTCGTCGATACGTTTCGGTGGCCAGTACCTGCCGACGTCGATACCCGGGATCCGCTCCGACAGGTCCGCACTCGTCCACTCCTCGAACGGGATACCCGCGTTCTGGAACAACGGCAGGTACACCGACCGAGGAGCCACGTCCACGTCCAGCATCGCCATCCCGCACTGTACGTACCGAGCCAACGGCCCGACGTCGCGGCCAAGGTGCTCCGCCCACGACTTCCAGCCGAAGTGCGCCTCCCAGGCGGTGGCGACGCCCGCGGCGGTGGAGAAGTTGAACCGCACCACCGCGCTGGACGCACTCGTGGAGCCGTGGCCGGCGCCCCCGGCCTTGTCGACCACCGTCACCTGCCAGCCACGGCGGGCGAGTTCCAAGGCGACCGACGCGCCGATCACCCCCGACCCGATCACCACGACGTCCGTGCGCTTACCGGGCACGGCAGGTCCTGAGATAACTGAGGAACGAGGCCTGCAGCCCAGTCACGTGCGTTTCGTGCATGAGTGCGCTGGTGACGGATCCGTTGCGTGAGGTGAGGCGGTGAAGGAACGTGGCCGCGTTCTTCGCGAGATTCTGGTAGACCGCCACGTCTCCGAGGATCTCTCGGTCGTTGAAGGTCACGTGAAGCTTGGTAGCAGGCAGGGTGTCACCCATTGCTTGAAGACGAGCGAAGACCTGACTGTCTGCATCGACAATGCCGGGGCTGCCCGCGCCGATGCTCTCGAAGAAGGTGCTATTGGTGAGCCAGGCGTAGAGACTGAAGAGTCCGCCGTAGGAATAGCCGAAGAGGCCGTGACCGCTCGGGGCTGTGCCGTAGTCGCGTTCGATCCGCGGGTGTAGGTCGTCGGTAAGGAAGTTCAGGAACATATCCCCGCGGCTGTGGCTCAATTCAGCGAGGTAGGCGTCGGCTTGCTCGCGAGTCATCGTGCCCGCTTCGACCCCCATCTCCACCGCATCGATGTACTCCTTCGCGATGGGTTCGCCGGGGGGCACGAGGTCGCGGTTGCGCAACCGCTCCCAGTGCTCTGCCTCCTCGCCTGCGTAACCCACGCTGACTTGGACGTAGGGCTGAATCGACTGCATGGGGTCCAGTTGCGTGACGATGAGTGGGGCGGTCATGCCCACAGCCCAATTGCCGTCGAGCACGTACACGACAGGCGCTTGCGCCGCGGCAGGGTCGTAGCGCGGTGGCGTGGTGACCCAGACGCCGTAGTCGTACCCACCGCTGGAACGCAACTCGAAGTAGTCGGTGTCGGCGAGGCAGCCCTGCCACATGGTGCTCATCTGAGGTCCTTTACGATTTGGCCAGCCTGGATCACGAGGACGGCGTTGGTGGGGTTGGAGAACAGTTCTGGGTCTTCGAGCGGGTTGCCGTTCCAAAGAACAAGGTCTGCCTGCGCGCCGGGAGTGATGACACCCACCTGGCCGGCCAGGCCGAGGATCTCGGCGTTGGTCTGGGTCGCCGCCACGAGCGCTTCCATCGGTGTCTCGAGGGCTGCGCGGAGGCTGAGTTCTTTGCCGCGACGGTCCTGAGCCGGACCGATGAGATCGGAACCCAGCCCGATCCGCACTCCGGCCTCCTTGGCGGCAGCGAGCGCCTCGGTCATCCGCTCACGGACACCCAGCACACGATCGCGGACCGACTCGCCGAGGCCGGCTTCCGCGGGGTCGTGCAGCAGTCGCTCGACGACGGCGAACGTGGGCACAAGGGCGACCCCGCGCGTGGCCATCAAGGTGGCCGTGGGCTCATCGAGGTCGGTGCCGTGCTCGACACAGCGCGCCCCGGCCTCGACCGCGTTCCGAATGCCCTCATTGTTGTGGGCGTGAACCGTCACGTAAGTGCCCCGTGCCGCGGCTTCCTGCACGGCGACGGCGATCTCCTCCACGGTGAACTGGGTGTCGGTCAGCCGGTCGTGAGCGCCGACCACTCCCCCGGTCACACAGAGCTTCAGAAAGGAGGCTCCGCGGCGGAAGGCCTCACGTACGTTGCCTCGCAGCTCGTCCGCGTTGCCCGACATCATGGACAGGGCACACAGACCCGGAAGGTGATGGCCGCTCCACAACTCGGTGGGTTCCCAGTCGGCTCCGTAGTAGCCGTGCCCACCGATCTGGCACTGCACAGGTCCGCACGACAGGACGCGCGGTCCCCTGACCTTGCCCTTCGCGATCGTGGTGACGACGCCGCCGTCGATCCCGCCGGTGTCCCGGACGGTCGTGAAGCCGGCGTCGAGCGCTGCGCCGGCCGTGGCGAAGATGTCCGCCGCGATCTCGGCCGCACTGATCTGGAACGAGAACTGCGGCTGGATCGGGCTCGACAGGCCCAGGTGAACGTGCGCGTCGATCAGGCCGGGCGTCATCGTCAATCCCCCGGCGTCGAGCCGCTCGCCGGGTTCGTCACCGGAGGCCCCGAGCTGGGTGATCCACCCGTCTTCGACGGTGACGTCGACGTCTAAGGGGTCGCGCCCCGTCCCGTCGGCGACCGCCGCGCCGACCACCTGCAAACGTCCCACGAGTCGTTCCCTCCGCCGTCGCGAGCTGACTGCGACCATGTACGAAGCAACACGGCGCCGCCAGCAATCTTTTCCAATGGATAAACTCTAGGAGTGATCCTGTCAACCACGGAACGCAAAGGCGACGCACGCGAGCGCCTCCTGGCCCGGCTCCTCGACGCCTTCGACGGGGCCCTTCCCTCACCGGAGATGTCGCTCCGCGAGATCGCCACCCGGACCGAGACCAGCCACGCCCTCCTGCGATACCACTTCGGGTCACTCCCGGGCGTCCTGGCGGCCATGCTCAAGGCACAGCGATCTCGTGACAACGAGGCCCTTTTCGCAGCCGCCCAGCAGGGCACCTTCACCGACCTCGTCGTGGCGATCTGGCGGACCTACACCCGCCCGGAGCAGTTGTCGCGTGTCCGCGGCTTCTTCCACGTCGCAGGACTGGCCGCGTACAGGCCGGAGGACTTCCGCGAGTTCATCGACTCGCTCGACGACCTGACCAAAATGCTGGCCTCACTCGCGGAACGCGAAGGGCACGACACCGGGGAAGCGCTGGCCATGGCTACCGTCGCCGTTGCCGCGATCCGCGGCCTGCTCTTACAGGAAGTCCTGACTCCAGGAGTCCACTCGGAGGACGCCGTCGACTTGATCCTGCGCATGCTCCCCGGCAACGCGGCCGGTGTTCACTCAGGCGATGGAGTACGCCCGCACCCTCAAGCAGGCCGTCCCGCACCGGCGCGTGATCGTCATGGTGCATGAGATGAAGCGAACTTCGATCTGGGCACCAAAGAAGGCCGGTTCATGTTCGCGGTCCTGGCGGCGGCCGCGGAATACGAACCGGAGCTGCGAGCCGAGCGCCAGTCCGAGGGCATGACCGCCGCCAAGCGCCGCGAGGCCACCGGTGCCACGCTGCCCGGCAAGAAGAGACCGGCCGGCCGCGCGTGATCGGCTTCGCCGAGCTGGCCACCCTACGCCGTCTGGTCGGCGACGGTGTCTCGATCACCGAGGCTGCCCGTACCCTCACTATCGGCCGCTCCACCGCCTACACGGTACCGGTGGAGCGCTGACCAGCAGTTATCCCCCCGCATCCCGCTTCTGTCCATTGAGAGGTCAGGTCGGCGGCCGCCTTGCGGGCCGTGCCGACCATCTTGGCCAAGATGAGCACGCCGGGCCGGATCACCTCGGCCGCCATCAGATACTCGCGCGCCAGGTTGAACAGCAGCGTCGGCGAGTCGTGCTCCGTCGCCCGGTCCAGCAAGAACTGCTCCAGCTCCTTGGCGCCGACCTTGTCGAGGCTGCTCCCACCCTCCCCGGCGACCCCCGGCTTAGGCTGCCTCCAACTTCACCTCACCGCTACGACGGCAAAGCGACGGCGGTCTTTCACCTCCGTCCCAACAGAACAGCGCCTCGTGGCGCACTGGCGGGTTTTGAAGATCCGCTCGTAGTGGGCGATCGCCTCCCCGCGTGCCGTACCGGAGGTCTTCAGGGCTTCGGCGTTCATGCGCACGGATCTTACGAGTCGCCACCCCCCGATTGCCGGACCGAGCCATTAACCGCACTCCACGTCAAAGCGCGGCGCCGGGGTCGCGGCGGGTGATGTGCAGGTGTGTGGCGGCGCTGGTGCTGGCCTGTTCGACGCACCGGAAGCCGTCGAGGCCGCCGTCCAGGTCCTCGAACAGGCGTTCCCCGCCGCCGATGAAGATCGGGGCGATGACGAGGTACATCTCGTCGATCAGTCCGGCCCGCAGGAACTGCCTGATGGTGGCCGCCCCTCCGGCCAGCAGGACGTCCTTGCCGTCGGCGGCGTCGAAGGCGAGCTTCAGAGCGGCTTCGGGGCCTTGGTCGACGAAGTGGAAGGTGGTGCCGCCTTCCAGGCTGAAGCTGGGCCTGAGGTGGTGGGTCATCACGAAGACGTCGTTGTGGTACGGCGGGTTGGGGCCCCACCATCCCGTCCACGAGTGGTCCGGCCACTCGCCCCGCACCGGGCCGAACATGTTGCGGCCCATGACGGTGGCGCCGATGCCTTGCTCGGCCAGCAGGATGCGGTCGTTGTCCAGACCTTCCGTACCGCCGTCGAGTCCTTGCGCGGCCCGCACGGTACGGGTGGCGAACATCCAGTCGTGCATGCCCTCTACGCCGTCGCCGAACGGGGCGTCCAGGCGCTGGTTCGGGCCGGCGGCGTAGCCGTCCAGCGAGATCGTGAAGTTGTGTACGCGCAGCTTGGGCATGGCGGTCCTTCGTCCTCGGTGTCCTGCGGTAACTGATGTGTCCGGCGGACACAGTGGTATAAGCTAGACACAGTTACGCAGAGAACGCAACCCCGCCTCAGCGAGAGCAGGACCCGACATGTCGAGTTCCCCGATGCCGAACGCTTCCCGGCTTCTGTGGTCGCAGCCCCGCAGTCCAGGCAGGCGACCCCCGCTGTCCCTGGAGAAGATCGCACGGACCGCGATCGACATCGCCGACGCCGAGGGCCTGGACGCGGTCTCCATGCAGCGCATCGCCGCCGACCTCGGGTTCACCAAGATGTCGCTGTATCGCCACGTCGGCAACAAGGCGGAACTGCTCGCGGTCATGATCGACATGGCGGTGGGCGAGCCGCCTGCCGTCTCGGCGGTCTCCGGCGGCTGGCGCCCGCGCATGGAGCACCTTCTGCAAGCTCTGACCGAGACATGGTCTCGTCATCCCTGGCTCCCCGGAGCCACCATGGGCGAACGGCCGATGGGACCCAACGAAGCGGCCTGGACCGACCGGGCGGTCCAAGCGTTGTCCGGCACTGGCCTCGGCGGCGACGAACGGCTGGCGGCCGCCTTCATCCTGTTCGGCCACATCCGCAACACCCAATCCATGACCACGGCGGGAACCCAGCCCTGGGCCTCCGGCGGACACTTCGACGCCACCCTGACCGAACTGCTGCACAGCAGGCGCGACGACTTCCCCGCACTCGCCGAAGCGATCTCCGGCGGCGCGGACGCCTTGACCGACAACGGCAGGCGCTTCGGCCTCGACCGCATCCTCGACGGCCTGGCCGCCCTCATCGCGCAACGGACATGACCCCGCGGACCTGCCGCCGGACGCGTGGATCACCGCTGCGGCCGACGACGGCGGCTTGACACCCGCCGGCTCGATCCGAAGGTTGGAGACGTACCTGACAGAGGTCAGCGGCCCTTCAGATGGGTCTCGACGATCGTGTCGACCAGGTTCTCCAGCGGCGGCCACAGGACCGTCGGGCGGGCGGTGCGCAGCGCGAGCACCCCGTGCAGCGCCCCCACAGGCACAGCGTGGCCAGGTACGGGTCGCGGGTGGAGGACACGCCGGCCTCGGCGCACGCGCTCAGCACCCGGTGCACCGCCATGATCGCGGGCAGCCCTGGGCGCTCGCTCGCGGTGATCTGCCGGTCGGGCGCGGTCGTCGTGCCGGGGACGGTGAACATCACCTGGTAGGCGTCCGGATGGTCGGCCGCGAACTGACAGTAGGCGCGGGCCAGAGCGTGCAGCTGCTCCGACGAATCGGAGTGTTCGGCGATCGCCTCCTCCAGGTATTTGGCCAGGTCGGCGAAGTGTTGCGCGTACACGGCCAGCACCAGCGCCCGTTTGTCCGGGAAGTGGAGGTAGATGCTGGTCGCGGCGATGCCCACCTCGCGGGCGACCGCGCACAGGAACAGGGACTCCGCATCTCCACCTCAACCGCGGTGTAGGAGGACTCCAGCTCCGACAGCCGGCCGTGGTCGCGGGGCAGCGGCTTCCACGCATCAGAGGTGATCTCCCGCAGCCGCTGCATGCCGATCCGCTCACGCAGCATCCCGCCCACCTCATCGTCCGGGATCGACGGGTCGGCCAGCACCGGCAGGATCAACTCCATCACCAGTTGCCGGGCCTCGCCCTTCTTGGCCCGCTCGACCAGCGCCTCATCCGTCTTGGACTTCGCCCGCGACTCCCGCGCCGACACCGCCTGATCGAACAGGGCCACCACCTCATCGAGCTGGTCGACCGCGGCCTGGGCCACAAACGCCAGCAGGATCGGGAACTTACGCTCCTTGCGCCGCTCCAGCCCCTGGTTGGTCGAGCGGCGCGCGACCTGCGCCAGGAACCGACGGCGCTCGTTCGGCAGCACCGACACATCCATCTGGTGCGCGTCGATCGCGCGCAGCCAGGTCAGCTCGTCGATCGCGGTCTTCACCGACGTCGCCGAGGCGTCCCGGGCCGGGCTGACCAGCCACTCCAGCGGGTCATCCCCAGCCCAGCATCCGTTCCAGGTCAGCGCGGACCTCAGCTGTCAGCAGGTGCCCCACCAGCTGCGAGGTCAGATCGGCGGCCGACTTGCGGGCTGTGCCGACCATCTTGGCCAAGATGAGCACGCCGGGCCGGATCACCTTGGCCGCCATCAGATACTCGCGCGCCAGGTTGAACAGCAGCGTCGGCGAATCGTGCTCCATCGCCCGGTCCAGCAGGAACTGCTCCAGCTCCTTCATCGCCTGGCTGCCCGCCGGGGCCGTCTGCCACTCCAGATACTTGGCGACCAGGCCCAGATGATCCGAGCGGGTCTGATCGCGCTTGCCGTACAGCCGCAGCGCCGCCAGCGCCACGCCCAGCCGCTCCGCGACCCGGGCCACGGCCGCCGGCGGCGCCGAGGCCACATCATCGGGCACGAACCCGAGCCACGGCAGCGTACAGAGCTGGACCAGCATGCCCAGCCGATCGACAGGGCCCCGCCCACCGGGACTCACGAACGCCACGTCGGCCGCCGTCGGCGTGAAATACCTGATCAACTCATCGCCGGTGATCTCCGGGTACGAGCGCAGCTGCTCCAGCTGCTCCTCGGAGAACATCTTCTCGGACAACACGCCACCTCTACCTGCCGTACCGGACGAAACCGGAACGAACGTAGCGGCAGTGATCACCAACCCGTCAAACGCGGTCGTTAGTGCACGTCAGGCGTTACTTCGTTGGAAATTTCTTCATTGCTACCGGGACCCCCTGCATGGGCCCGGAATCCCCAAAGGTGCATCGAGCCGCGTTTCTGAACCCCGCTTGCGGCAGACCAGCGAGGTACGACGCAGGAGACCGGGGGAAGGGCGCCGTCCGCGAAGCGGCCATGGTGACGGGGCAGCGCCCCTATGCCATGGTGACGGCATGTCCGAAGATCAGATCCCCACGCCGGTCCCGCTTCCCCCGCCCCTGCGCCTACTGACTGAACAGGAGGATATCCACGTCGGGAATGCCCTCGTCGGCAAAGCCCAAGAGTATTCCGTGGATTGGTTTGTGGCCCAACAGCTCGTCTACGGCGCTCTGGGCGCTCTGGGCCTGTTCCCGCTGCCGGGGGCAATGGATCCCCCCGGCGAGCACTGCAGTGCGCTGAAACTGGCGTGGGACACCAAGAAGCACCCGGACAGCGAGTATCTCGGGCAGTGGGTCCGGTGCAGCGAAGCTGCCGGCCACGGCAGCACCGACCACCGCGCTTCCGGAGTAGCCGATTGGTCTGACGGCGAGCCCGGCACTGTGCCCGACACCAGGACAGCCTGACGGCCTCACGACGCGCTGCGCCGCTCAGGGCCCGGACGGCGGTCCGTCGGCCGGGCCCTGAGCGAGGTACCGGCAGCACTGCGCCCACTGACGGCCGATGCGGGGCCGCTGCGGGGCCGATGCCCCCTGCTCCTCGCCGGAGAGGCAGGCTCCGGGATGGCCAGGGGCGCGAACCAGGCTGCAGGCCGTGGTGGGTTCCGTCTGGGCCCGCGGCTCGGAGCCGTCCGGCTGGGTGTCCAGGACGTACAGCACGTCCGAGACGCGCCAGCCCGCGTTCAGGACTGCTGCGTGGCCGGTTGCGCCCACGCTGGGATATCGGTCATCGTGTCCACCTCTCGCTGTAGCTGATGGGGCCGCCGAGCCGGGTCTGGTTCGCCCGCTCGTACGCGTCGCGGCGGGCGTGCTGCTCGGCCACCAGCGCCGCGTGTTCGGCAGCGCGCTGCCGGATCGGCCACGGGGTGACGAGTTGCCCGTCCGGGGTGATCCACGCGGACAGTCGGTGCCGTATCCAGCTCGGCAGCCAGCGGGGGTCATGGGTGTGAAGCGACGGAGTGCCGTCCGGCCGGTGGTCGAGGGTGTGCTGGATGTCGCTGATGGTCGCGCCGAGCTCGAACGCGGGCCGCAGCACGCTGCCCAGGTGCCGCGCGGAGAGGCGGCGGAAGAGCGCCGAGCACGCGCATGGCCTGGATGAACCCCGGCCGGTACAGGTCATTCGTGTACCGATGGCCGAGCTCGAAGTGCTTCGCGGGGCAGGTCGCCGCACCGATCGCACGCCACCCGACGCGCCGCGTTCCCACCCGGTACGCACGGACCATGCCCGTCGACCACCGGCCGGTGCCCGCGGAGGCGGCACGACAGCATCAGCCGGGGCACGTTGTGATACCAGAAGCCGCGGTGAACGAGCATGCCGCGCCGGCGGCCGTCCCGCTCGAGTGCCACCACATGAAAGGGCCCTTCCGGAAGGAGGCCGAGCGCGTCGTCGGTGTCAGCAGGGGTGACCAAGAGGTTGATCGGCGTGGACCCATGGCTTGCATGGCTGGAATGGTGGGCGCATGAGCGATCCCAAGTCGCCGCTGCCACCGCCAAGCCGCGAGGATGTGGCTGCTCGATGGCGAGCGCTGGCAGCAGGTGACGTGACCCGTGAGGCCGTGCATGCCTGGGCGGCTCCGTGGGTGGAGGGTGAGGGGGCATCCGCCTACTGCCCTCCCTTGGTCCTCACGGCTCTGCAGTACCTGCATGGGTTCGATCTTTGTCGTGATCCAAGTCGTCCCGGCGTCGTGTGGCACGGAACGGCGGGCGAAGGCGAGTGGCTTCATTCACTCGACGACATCTGTGATGGACTCGCCCGCTGGCAGGAGAAGTGCGAGCTCTACGATGCGGATCCGCAGGGTTGGATGCAGGCGGTACGTCAGCGGGCGAGGGCTCTTGTCCAAGGCGGCAAGGGGCCTTTCGGTGCCGGTGAGGGCATGTGAAAGGCCCCTGGGCAGGTGCTTCATGGACGGTGCTCACTTCGCCACCGCCTCGGCCTCGTCGCGGAAGTCGGACTCGTGCGCGGCCTCGCCCTGCGCGAACGCCTGGCCGAGCCTGTAGGCCGGCGACCGGTTCAGCGCGGACTGCTCCTTGTCGTACCGGCGGGTGGTGCGCGGGTCCGCGTGGCCGAGGAGGTCCTGCACGACGTGGAGCTCCACGCCCTCGCTGAGCAGGTATGTGGCAACCGCGTGCCGCAGCGAATGCGGGGAGATCGCATCCCAGTGCGGGACCCCGGCCTTGCGAGCGATCTCGCGGATCTTCCTGAAGATCGCGGGCTGGTCGAGCGGCCTACCGGTGTCCGTGCGGAACAGCGGGCCCTCGTCGCCGCCGCGCAGCGTGATGTACCGGTCGAGGGCGGCGCTCGCGTATGGCGGAACAGCCAGCCGCAGCGTCTTCCCGGCCGGGCCCTTCACGGGCAGGTCGATCACCCGGTGGCCGGTGTCCCACCCGAGGGACGACAGGCGGGACTCGATGACACCGCCGACCCGGCAGGCTGTCACAACGACCAGGCACAGCATCGCGTACGCTCGGGCGCTGTCCCGGACCCTGGACGCAGCGGCCCGGCCATCCTCATGCGCGGCTGCGGTCTTGTCGGCCTCTGCCTTGGCCCAGGCGAGCATCCGGTCCATGTCGGCCTTCGCCAGGCCGCGCGTGGTCGACAGGGACGAGGGCTGCGCGCGCTCCATGTCGAGGAACGGGTTCCGGGCGGCGGCGCCGGCGCGCACGAGGTACCGGTACCACGACGATGCCGCGGAGATGCGCCGGGCGCGGGTCGAGGCGGCAAGGCCCGCGTCACGCAGGGCCGCGCCGTACAGGTCGGCCTCGATCGGCGCGATGTCCATAGGGTCGAGGCCGCGGGCCAGGATGTAGGCGAGCCAGAACGACAGGTCCTGGGAATAGCCGCGGCGCGTCTTCGGGGAGCTGCGCTTCTCGCTGGACAGCCATCCGGCCGTGGAGGTGAGCACGATGGGGTTCGTGCCGGAGGCTCGCATGAGCTCGGCCAGCTCGTACTCATCACTCGCGGGCGGGGCGCCTCGTACGGCTGGGCGAGACACGGTGATGGCGACCCCCTGTTCGTCGGGGGCCGAGTCGTGGCGTAAGGGGGAAACGGTCACAAAAACGATCTTACATGATAAGAGACATTGGCATGTAAGATCATTCGTCGCGAGGAGTCGTTCCAGAAAGCCACTGACTCGAACTCCAGCAAACCGCCACCAGATCCTCGCCGAAGCTTGAACGCAGGCGCCCGCGCGGCCGGCGGCGGAGCGGGGGTGGAACGGAAGCGCTGTGTCCAGCGTGCGCCCGGCGGTGCTGCAGCGGCGACTACTCCCGGCGGCGTAGTCCGGTCGGTCGCTGGTCCCGGGGCGGTAGCGGCAGATGACTTCGCTTGCAGGACGCCCCCGAGCAGCAGTTGAACGACGATTGCGGTCATGACGACCCCAGCCGATACATCCACCGGGCTCCCCACCCGCATCGCCGCCGCGCAGCCGGGTCCGAACCGTGACGACCCCTCCGGCTCAAAGGACTGAGCCGCGTTGACCAGTAGACAATCAGCAGGCCGAAGCGTGCCCGCCGAGCCGGGTGCCCGGCCGGGGCTCACCCTCGCCGCGGTGGCCGTCGTGCAGTTCATGGTGTCGTTGGATCTGTCGGTCGTGAACGTCGGGCTTCCGCAGATCGCCGCCGGCCTCGGATTCAGCGCGGTGGGCCTGACCTGGGTGATCCACGCCTACGCGCTCACCTTCGGCGGGCTGCTCCTGCTGGGTGGCAAGGCCGCCGACCGCTACGGCCGCAAGCCGGTCCTGCTGCTCGGGCTCGCCCTGTTCGGCCTGGCCTCGCTCGCCGGCGGCTTCGCCCAGGAACCCGGTCAGCTGGTCGCCGCCCGGGCCGCGCAGGGCATCGGGGCCGCCGCCCTGGCTCCGGCCGCGCTGGCGCTGCTGACCACGACGTTCCCCGCGGGCAAGGAACGCGTGCGCGCCTTCGGGATCTGGAGCGCGACGAACGCCGCCGGAGGCGCGCTCGGCGTCCTGATCGGCGGCCTGCTGACCGAGTACGCCGGCTGGCGCTGGGTGATGTTCGTGAGCGTGCCCATGGCCGCCTGCGCGCTGGCGCTGACCTGGCGGGCCGTGGCCGCGGGGCCGCCTGCGGTGCGCGCCGCCCGTCCGGATGTGCTCGGCGCGGTCCTGGCCACGGCGGGCATGACCCTGCTGGTGTTCGGCATCGTCCGCACCGACCGGTACGCGTGGAGTTCGCCGGTCACCGTGGCGACGTTGGCGGTCGCGGCCGTGCTGCTGGCCGCGTTCATCCTCGTCGAGCGGACCACGGCCCGCGAACCGCTGATCCGGCTCGGCCTGTTCGCCAACCGCTCGGTCGCCGGCGCGAACGCCTACAACCTCCTGGTCGGGGCGGCCATGGCCGCGGCCTTCTACTTCGCGTCCCTGTACCTGCAACGCGTGCTCGGGACGGGGCCGGCCCTGACCGGGGTCGAGTTCCTGCCGTTCGCGCTCGGCGTGGTCGCCGGATCCGTACTGGCCGTCAAACTCGGCTACCGGCTCGCGCCACGTACCCTTCTGGTCATCGGCGGGCTGCTGACGGCGGCCGGGTTCGCCTGGTTCGGCCTGATCAGCCCGGACGGCGCCTTCGTCACCGACGTTCTGGGGCCCCCGATCGTCGCCGGCGTCGGCTTCGGGCTCTGCCTCGGACCGGTCGTCTCCACCGCGACCGTCGGCGTCGCGGCCCACGAGACCGGCACCGCCTCCGGCCTGCTCAACAGCTCACGCCAGATCGGCGCCTCACTCGGGCTGGCCGCCCTCGGCACCGTCGCGCACAACCGCACCGGCCGGGCTGTCACGCCCGAGACCCTCAACGACGGTTACGCGCTCGGCCTGAGCCTCGGCGCCGTCCTCCTGCTCGGCGCCGTCCTCATCGCCCTCACGGTCCTGCGCCGGACCAGCCCGCCCACACGGGCCGAGCAGCCCGATGACCGCGTTCCGCTCTCCGCCCGGGATTGACCGGCGATTCACCCACCGCAGAAAAGGGGCGTCTCGGCATGTCTGTGAACCCGATCGATCTCTTCGCGTCCTCCGTTCACCTGCGCCAAGGCGGCAAGATCCACGCCGGGAAGGCGACCATGGACGCCGACCAGGACGGCTGGCAGCTGACGGCCTTCCACGCCAAGACCGGCGCCGACGTCCACGCCGACCACTGGGAGGTCCATCCCGAGGCCGAGGAGGTCGTGTCGTGCCTCGTCGGGAAGATCCGCCTCTACCTGCGGCCGGAGCGGCCGGGGCAGCAGGAGGAGGAGATCAGGCTGACAGCCGGGACCGCCGCCATCGTCCCGCGCGGCCGATGGCACCGCATCGAGCTGGACATCCCCAGCAACATCATGGCCGTCACCCTGCCGCGGGGCAGCCGGCTGGAGAAGCGCACCGAAGCCTAGGCCAGGTCGGGGTGGCGAAGTCACCGAAGGTGGCGTCGGTGAAGGCGCTGTCCGCCGGCTCGGGCGCTGTGCTTCAGGTCTTGCGAGGCGAGGACCTTCGTCGGGCTCAACCAGCCCTGCGAGGGTTTGTGAAGCGCCCAGCCGTCCCCGAGGGTGACCGCGGCGTGCTGCGCGGCTCCATTGGCACCCCGCCAGACCAGGACGGTCCCCGGCTCGTCGTCATGCCCTCCCTTCACGGTGTGCTCCGCGAGCCAGTCCTCGAACAGCTCGCGGAGCATCCACCTCTCCTCCGCGCCCTCGGCGCCGCAGGCCGCCATCACCGTGCCGAAGCAGTTGGGGCCGCTCCGGGCGGGGAAGGTCCCGGCGAGGTGCCGCGCTCCGGGCAGCGCGCAGGCGATGGCGTCCCACGTGGCGGGGGCGACGTCGCCGTGCCGGCTGGGGCGGCGCCCCTTCTCGACGTACGCGACGACCGTCTCGACCTCACGCCCGGCGATCGAGCCGGGTCAGCGGTGCGCCGCGGGCTGGCTGCGCCTGACCGAGGCCGGCAGCCAGCGCGCGCCGGCCTCGGTCAGCCACACGAGCGCCGACGAACCCAGGCCGTAGAGGTAGAAGGTGTCCCTGACCTCGGGCGTGAGCCGGTCCCGGTCATCCTCGAGATCGAGGGAGCCGGCGAGATCGGACGGGATGACGAAGGGCTGCACCGGCGGCGCGAACCACCCGAGCCACCGTTGGAGCAGGTCGTCCGGCACCTCGATCCCCAGTACGAGCATGACGCCACCCTAAAACGGTCATGTGCTCATCACCGCCGCCCGCCGAACTCCCAGTCATGCACCTCGATGTCGGCATAGCGGTCCTGGGTCAGGACGGCGCGGGCCACGTCCGGGTCCGGCGCCCGGACCAGCAGCGCCGTACCCAGCCAGGTGGCGCCGTCGTCGGACAGCAGCGGCCCGTACGCGATCAGCTCGTCCCGGCCGGCCGGCGGGACGAGGTCGGCCGCCTGCCCGAAACCGAGGCCCAGCACCAGATACCGGTTGCCGCCCTCCCTGCCGCCGGGGAAATCCCACATGGTGCGGCCCAGCACGTTGCGCCATCGCCGCAACATCACATCCCGGTACACACCGGCCTGGTAGTTGGGCTCATCGAACACGAACGCCCGCGCGGTGGCCGGATCCGGCAGGTCGACGATATGCACGCTGCCGGTGGCCCGCTCGCTGCCGCGGCCGAAGGTCGGGCCACGGGCGATCATCTCCGCCGCGTACCGGTCCATGTAGGACCAATGCTCTTCCACCAGCTCGACGCGCAGCGCCGCGGTGTCGGACCGGTCACGGTGATAACAGAAGAATTCCATGCCGAGAGTACCTACCACGCTCCGCGCCGGTGGCTCCATTCCGGCAGGCGCGGCTACCGAGTTCGGGCGCCGGCATCTCGTTGACGGCGACCCGCCGCTACTGCCGCTCGCACCGGTCAGCGTTGTTCACCCTGGTGGAGTCGGACGACGTCCCGGTGACGGCGGCGCCTTCTCTGGCCGGGCTGCAGCGCCTCACGCGCTGTGACCTGGCGCCGCAGTTCGTCGACCCGCTCGGCGAGGGCGGCGCTGGTCGGTCTTGGGGTGGGTCTCGTCGCGTCCGCCGTCTTCATCGGCGCGTTCGTGGGTGACGAGGGCAACCCTGGAAACGCCGCCCTCACCTTGAGCATGCTGGTCTCCTTCCCGCTGGGCGCCGGCCTGTCCTGGCTGACCCGGCTGCCGCTCTGGTGGCTCGTGGCGATGGCCGGGGACCTCTGTGGGTGAGGAGGCGTAGGTGGCGACCTCCGCGATGATGGCCGGTTCGGCGGCACGTACGCCGCACCGACCGTCCGGCGTCACATCTCCCCCGTGGGGCCCACTCCGGTGAGGGCGAGGTCGAGGAGCCGGTGGGCCTGGGCGGCGCCGTCGGGTTCGTGTTCGACGGCCAGGCAGATGGCGTTGACGAGGGTGAGCAGGTCGACGATGGCCACGTCGGCCCGTACGGCGTTCGCGCGGCGGGCGCGGGCCAGGAGGTCATCGCCGGCGCTCACGATCATCGTGTGGCAGGTGGCGCCCAGGGCGGGGTCTCCGTCGTGGGCGCCCCGCATCAGCGAGGCCGCCAGGCCGCGGTTGGAGACGACGTGCGTGGCGACGGCGCCCAGCCAGGTCACCAGCGCGTGCCCCGCGTCCGGGTCGCCGGCCAGGTCGGCCGCGGTGGCGCACAGGGCCTCGACCTTGTCCCGGAAGACGGCCTCCAGCAGTTGCTGCCGGGCCGGGAAGTGCCGGTGCAGCGTGGCCGAGCCGACGCCGGCGCGCCGGGCGATCTCCTCCAGGGACGCCTCGGCTCCCTGCTCGGCGATGGCCTCGGCGGCCACGGCCAGGATGCGGTCGTAGTTGCGGCGCGCGTCCGCGCGCATCGGCCGCGCGGGCGACGTCGTACGGCTGTCGTGCGGCATGTGGTCTCCCAGCGGGCTTGCAAAAACGGGGTGGCCCTCCATATCGTACTCACCCAGAACCGGAGGGCCACCCCGGTTATCTGGATGGCCCCTAACCTCTGGAGACAGCATCGTGAAGACCATCGTCGTGATGGGGGCGACCGGCCTGCAGGGCCGCGCCGTGACGGCCCGGCTGCTCACCGGCGGCTGGCGCGTACGAGCGGTGACGCGCGACCCGGACGCCGCCGGGGCCCGGGCGCTGGCGAAGGCGGGCGCCCGGCTCGTACGCGCCGAGATGGACGACCCCGCCTCCCTCGCCGCCGCGGCCGAGGGCGCCTACGGCCTGTTCAGCGTGCAGCCCACCGTCGGCTCCCCCGGCACCCCGGCCGGCTTCACCGCCGATCACGAGGTCGCCTGGGGCCGCAACGTCGCCGACGCCGCCCACGCCGCAGGCGTGCGCCACCTGGTCTACGCCTCCGTCGCCGGCGCGGGCCGCCACAACACCGAGAAGCTGCCGCAGAACGTGGTGAGCAAGTGGCGGATCGAACAGCACATCACCCGGCTGGGCCTGCCCGCGACCTTCCTGCGCCCGGTGTCGTTCATGGAGAACTACACCGGCGCCTACCACCTGCACGACGGCGCCGTGACCACCGCGTTCGACCCGGCCGTACCGCAGCAGATCATGGCGGTCGACGACGTCGGCGCCTTCGCTGCCCTGGCCTTCGCCCGGCCGGAGGAGTGGATCGGCCGCGCGGTGGACCTGGCCGGGGACGAGCTGACCCCGCTGGAGATCGCCGCGGCCATGTCCGAGGCCGTCGGCCGGCCGCTGCCCTACGTACAGATCCCGATCGAAGTGATCGCCCGGGCCGGCGAGGAGTTCGCCTTCGCCTACACCTGGCTCAACGAACGCGGCTGGCGCGCCGACGTCTCCTTCGCCCGCGCGCTGCACCCAGGGCTGATGGATCTGCGTACCTGGCTGGCCCGCACCGGCGCGGCCGCGATCGACGGCTTCCTGACCGCCCAGAGCGCCCGATGACCGCACCCGAACTCGGACAGGTCGGCATCTGGGCGGGCGAACTGGACCGCCATCCGGCCCCCGTCCTGCGCGAAGCTGCCACGGCCGTCGAGGACCTCGGCTACCCGGCGCTGTGGTTCCCCGAGACGACCGGCCGCGAGGCCATGGCGCAGGCGGCCCTGCTGCTGTCGCTCACCCGGCGGACCGTCGTCGCCACCGGCGCCGCCGGCGTCTACGCCCGCGACGCCGTCACCACCGCGGCCGCGCAGCGCACCCTCGCCGAGGCGTTCCCCGGGCGGTTCCTGCTCGGCCTCGGCGTCGGCCATCCCGCCCTGGTCACCGACGTGCGCGGCCATCGCTTCGGCCCGCCGGTCGCGACCATGCGCGCCTACCTGGACGCGATGGACGCCGCCCCGTTCGGCCCGCCGGTCCCGGCGGCGCCCCGGGTCCTGGCCGCGCTGGGCCCGAAGATGCTCAAGCTCGCCGCCGAACGAGCCGCTGGCGCCCACCCGCTGGGCATGCCGGTCGCGCACACCCGCCACGCCCGCGGCCTGCTCGGGCCGCGGGCGCTGCTCGCGGTCACCCAGCTCGCCGTCCTCGACCCGTCTCGGCCCCGCGCGGCCGAGCTGGCCCGCGCCCACGCGGCCGCCGCCCTGCCCAACCGGCTCACGCCACTGCGCGATCTGGGCTTCGACGACCCCGAGTCACTGGACGAACGGCTGGTCGACGCGCTGGTGGCGACCGGCGGCCCCGAGGACGTCGCGCGCCGCGTCGGCGAGCACCTCGAGGCCGGCGCGGATCACGTCAGCCTGCACGTGCTCACGGCCACACCAGACCGGCCGCCACTGCGTCAATGGGAAGATCTCGCCACGCTGCTGCTGTGAACGGGGCTCCCGGCAGCGGAGCGGCCGACGCTGTACTCGGTGGCCAGGTCTGCCAGGGAGACCTCGCCCTCGGCGTAGCGGCGGCGGATGGAGCGTCGGGCGGGTTCGGGCAGTTTGGGTTGCTTGCCCTTGAGCTTTGCCGTTCTTCTTCGCCAGGGCCATGCCTTCGCGGGTACGCAGGTGCGAGATGCGACTGTCACCCGGCGGGTGACGGCTTCCTCCACCCGAAGCTGGCTCAAACCCCAATGCGGCTGTGAGCTAGATCACGGTTGAGGTTGACCTTGGGTCAGGGTGGAAGCTCGGCGCAGCGGCGCGACGCCGACATGGACATAACAGATTCAAAGGACAAACCACCATGACGATCACCCTTTCCGACCAGGACAAGAGCACCCTGCGGATTGCCGCGTACGGCGCCGTGTCGCTGATGGCCGCCGCCGGCGCCGCCGGCAAGCCCCACAAGATCGCCACCACTGGCAGCATCGCGCTGGGCTCGGCCACCGGCCTGACCGGACACGTGCTCGCCGACTACCCTGAGGTCTCGGACCTGACCGGCGAGTCCGTGGCCGAGATCGCCGACCGCGTGCTGCCGGCCCTGACCGCGGCCATGAACCTGCTGAAGCAGCAGGACCCGGCCGAGGCCGGCAACTTCCGCAGCACCGTTCTCATCGCTGTCGAAACCGCCCAGACGCACCAGGGCCCGCCGAGCCCCGCCGCGGCCGCGATGGCTCGCAAGATCACCGAAGCCCTCGACGCCGCCAGGGCAGCCACCGCGGACAGCGGGGCCGTACCGGAAGCCGCGGCCGGGCAGGATCGCCTGGAACTGCAGAAGGCGATCGAGGAGATCGTCGAATTCGGTTTCCTCGGGGTGTCGCTGCGCGTGCACGATGAGCGCGGCGAGTGGGCCGGCAGCGCCGGGGCACGCGAGCTGGGCGGGACCGCCAAGCCGCCGATCGACGGGCATGTCCGGATCGGCAGCAACACCAAGACCTTCACCGCGACCCTGGTGCTGCAACTGGTGGCCGAGGGCAGGATCGAGCTGGACACCCCGGCGGCGGACTACCTGCCCGAGTTCGGGCTGGACCGGCGGATCACGGTGCGGATGCTGCTGCAGCACACCAGCGGGCTGTTCAACTTCACCGGCGAGGTCTACGACGACGGGACGATCGTGCACGGGATCCCCATCCCCTACAGCACCACGGGCAAAGAGTGGGTGGACAACCGGTTCCGCACCTACCGGCCCGAGGAGCTGGTACGTCTGGCGCTGTCCAAGCCGGCCCGGTTCGAGCCGGGGACGGGCTGGAGCTATTCCAACACCAACTACGTGCTGGCCAGGCTGCTGATCGAGAAGGTCACCGGCCGCTCACTGGCCGAGGAGATGCGGCGGCTGATCCTGGGGCCGCTCAACCTGTCGGGCACCGTGGTGCCGGACGCCTCGCCGGAGATCCCCAAGCCGCACGCCCACGTCTACTACCGCTACGAGGACGCCGGCGAGCAGAAGACGATCGACATCACCCGCCAGAACCCCTCCTGGGTCTCCACCGGCGGTGACATGATCTCGACCAGCCAGGACCTGCACACGTTCATCTCCGCGCTGCTGGGCGGCAAGCTCCTGCCGGCCCCACTGCTGGCCGAGATGTGCACCCCGCACGCCACGGGCCTCCCGAACATGGACTACGGGCTGGGAGTGTTCGTCCAGAAAACGGACTGCGGCGGCACCGTCATCACCCACAACGGCGGCACGGTCGGCTCCGCGGCACTGATGTACAGCACCCCCGACGGCAGCAAAACCATGACCGCCGCACTGAACTGGGTGGACGACGCCGACCTGTCCATCGCAGCAGCGTTCCAGAACGCCCAGCAAAAGCTCGTCAACGAGGTGTTCTGCGGCGAGCAGGCCGATCCGGCTCAGCCGACGGACTGAACACCTGTGACCCGTACGCCTCGAAAGGCGACCCCTTCCGGTCGTGCATCAGGGAGAACGCGAACGGGGGCCACCTGCTCGGCTGTGGTCCGCCCAGTCGCCGAGCTCGAGCACAAGGCAGGATTGCGCAGATGAACGGAGTCACGATCGGGCAGGCGGCGGCATTCGTCGGCATCACGGTGAAAACGGTGCGCCACTACCACAAGCTCGGCCTGGTGAAGGAGCCGGAACGCGACAGCTCCGGCTACCGCAGGTACGGATCGGCCGAGCTGTTGCGGCTGGTGCAGGTCCGGACGCTGGCCGCCGCCGGGGTGCCGCTGGCCGAAGTCGGGCCCCTGCTCGACGCCGACCCCGCGCTGTTCGCCGCCGCGCTCGCCGACGTCGAGCGGCAGCTCACCGAACGGATCGAGGAGCTGATCGCGCGCCGCGACACGCTGCATCGACTCGCCGACGGAGATCGGGCGCTGCTGCCGGACCGCGCCGTGGCGCTGCTGGAGCGGCTGTCCGGCCTCGGCTTCCCCGCGGAGGAGGTGGCGGCCACCAGGGAGGGCTGGGTGCTGGCCAGGGCCCTGGTCCCCGAGGGCTTCGACGACTACCTCACCCATGTCGAGCACGCCCTCGACGACCCCCGCTTCGTCGCGTTGAGCAAGCACGCAATCGAAGCCACGACATGGAAGCCGGACGACCCGCGCCTGGCCGAACTCGCCACCGCCATGGCCGACCACTTCCTCGCTAATCCCGCACACCTGAAGATCGTGACCGGCCTGCAAGCCCGCACCGACGCCGCAGCCCGGTACACGCTGATCGCCCACCACGGCGAAGAGCAGGGATCGGCCACGGCCCGGGGGATCGCGCTCGTCGAGGCCAAGCTCCGCGCCGCCGGCATCCATATCCCCAGACCAGACACCCACTGACCGCGCCGGTCCCCAGTCCTTCGGCCCGGGGACCGGCCGGGATCTGCCGGCAGACGCCGCTGGAGCGGCTCGTCCCACGCTGGGTGCATCGCCTCAGCCATCCACGCGTCCTTCGAAGGAGCGGCCAAAAGGGCAGAATCGCGCAGCCAGGCCGGGCACGACGGACGATTCGCCGTCCAGCTCAAGGAAAGCCTCAGGACAGGGACGCCGGTCGTGGCCGCGATCCTGGCCGCCACGCCCCCTCCTCGTCCACGCCGCCGTCGCCCTCGGGCACGTCAGGTATCTCGCCGAGCTGCCGCAGGCCCTTCGGCCGGCGCGGAGGAGGCGATGGCGTAGCGGCCCAGGACGTTGAGGTGGACGTGACCAAGCGGGCTGAGCCGGGCGGATCAGCGGTGGGCGCGCAGCGCGGCCAGCACCCATGCGAAGGCCGGGACCGCCGGCGGGGACGGTTTCTGGCCCTTGAGGATGCTCAGGAGCTGCCAGTACCGCTCCACCCGGGGCTCGGCGACCATGTCCAGCCACATGATCACGGCGGCGGTCTCCTCGGCGGGAAGGTCGTCGGGGATGATCCGCTTCAGGATCGGTCGCGCCCCGGCCGATTCCGGCGCGATGCCGCGCGACAGAGCGGCGCCCGCGTGCTCCAGGACCAAGGGCCGGAGGTTGAGGCCGTACTCCAGGCGGTTGTCGTCCTCGCCGCTGAGAACCATCCCTCGGACCGTCTGCCGGAAGCCGTCGTCGCCCACCAGTTCGGCCAGTTCCACCCACGCGTTGATCTGTTCGGAGGTGGGGTCCTCGGGCAGGTCCGGCGGCAGGTCGCGCATCCAGCCCGCGACCAGCGCGGCGTCCTCGTCGACGACGCCGGCGAACGCGCGGTCGACGAAATCGTCGATGATCTGCTGACGTTCCCGTGCCGACAGTCGGGCCAGTGCGTTGATCAATGCGATCTCCTCGGTTGAGCTGTCACGGTTGGCGAGCACGCGCAGGACGGACCGGCGTACGTTCAGGGTGCGGATCTCGGCGTCGAGCGCTTTGACGTGCAGGTCCGCCACTTCGCTCAGCGTGGCCCGCTGCTCCAGCACCTGCTGGACGGCGTCGAGACCGAGCCCGAGATCGCGAAGCGTCCGAACCAGGTCCAGCCGCGCGACCGCCTCCGCGTCATAGAGCCGGTAGCCGCCCCCCGACCTCTGGACCGGGGGGACGACACCGCAATCGGACCAGAAGCGGATGGTGCGCGCCTGCAGCCCCGTACGCCGGGCCAGCTGCCCGATCGTGTACAGACCCGTCGCGTCGTTCATGATTCAAATCTGCACCTTCCACCCGGTGGAACCTCAAGCGATTTGTCGGAGATTCTCGCCGTGGAGCAGCCGTTGAAGGGGCGCAGACCAAGAACGACATCCGCTGTCATCGGGTACCAACCCCGACCCACGGCAGCGTCAATCGCGATCCGCGGCGAGCGCGGGATCCGTCCGGTTTGCCGCGTGTGCGGTCAAGGTGCCGAGTGCGCACAGGAGCGCGAGCCCGAACAACACGTACCGCGCCGAGTCGAGCATCGACGCGCCGCCCAGGTTGACCAGGACGCCCGCCACCGCCGTGCCGAACGCGATCGACAGACTCGTCACCGTGGCGATCCCCGCGGCCGCCCGCCTGCCCTCCTCCGGATCCCGCGTACTGGACATCGCGGCCACCGACAGGTGCGGATAGGCCAGCCCGATGCCCGCCCCGGCCGCGAACAGCACCGGCACCCACACCGCCACCAGCCACAGCGGCGTCTCCTCGCGCTGCAGCAGCCCCTGGACGAGCAGGCCCGCGGCCAGCAGCACCGGGCCGAGCACGCGCAGCCGGCGCACCGCGCGCCCGCCCGTCACCGACGCGCTGCCGATCTGGGTGAGCGACCAGCCCAACGAGATGGCCGCGGCGAAGAACCCCGCCACCAGCGGCGCCAGCCCGGCCAGCCGCTGGCCGAACAGCGGCAGGAACGACTCGGCCGCGACCCCGCAGGCCAGCAGCCCCAGCGTCAGATAGACCCACTTCAACGACGAACCGCTCCGGTACGTCGCCTGCGGGAAGACCCGCAGCTCACTGCCCCGCTCATGGATGACGAACCCGGCCATCAGCAACGCCGCCGCCCCGATGCCGGCCGCCTTCGCGAGCGTGCCCGCCAGCACCCCCGCCACGCTCACGGCCCCGGCGGCCGCCATGACCAGCAGCAGGGACACGACCGGGACCGGCGGGCGCAGGTCCCGGTCGTGCGACAGGCCGCGCGGCAGCACGCGGGGCACGAGCGCGCCGCACGCCGCCGAGACCGCCGCCATCACCGCGAACGCCAGCCGCCACGAGCCCAGCTGGGCGAACAGGCCGCCGAGCGCCGGACCGGCGAAGTTGCCGACGCCGTACATCGCCGACATCAGCGCGGTGCCGCGCGTCCAGAGCCGGGGCGGCAGCGCCGACCGGATGACGGCGAACCCCAGCCCCGACAGCAGCCCCGCCCCGAACCCCTGGACGCCGCGCGAGGCCAGCAGCACCGCCATCGCCGGGCTCAGCGCGCAGGCCAGCGAACCCGCCGTGAAGACGGCGAAGCCCAGCAGGTACGCGCCGACGTTCCCCCACCGGGACAGGAACCGGCCGGCGAGCATCGTCGCGATCACCATGGCGACGAGGTAGATGGTCATGTTCCAGGCGTAGAAGCCCGCGCCGCCGAGGTCGGCCACCGCGGTCGGCAGCAGGCTCGCCGCGAGGTAGATGTTGATCGCACCGACGAGCACCCCGCCGGCCAGCACGATCATCGGACCCGGCAGCCCCGCCTCGGCGTGGGTTCCCCCGGATATCGGTTCGTAGTCGTCAGCACTCATGGCTTCAAGGCTGTCGTTGAACCGGTGCCGGAGAGTTTGCGCCGCCTGCCGGGTGACGGTGCTGGGCCGGGCGGCGGGAGAGCTTCAACCCGCGGTGGAACCCCGGCCCGCGCAGGGCCGTCAGCCGAGGGCGTCGAGCAGTTCGCGCTCGCGCTGGGTGCTGAGGCCGGCGCGCCGGCCGCGCTCCAGCCCCTGCTCTCGCTCCCAATCCAGCGTGTCGGCCAGCATCTCCGCCCGGGGCCGATGGCGCAGCCCCGCGGCATGCGCCGCGGCCCCGGTCCGGGACGCGAACCCTTCCCAGCCCGGCTCGACCAGCCACATCGGCAACGACTCGGGCCCCATCCACTCGGCCACGCCGTTCGCCAGCAGCCATGCCGACTCGGCGGTGACCACCGGGCCGGTGTGCCCGCCGGCGGCACGGGACAACTCGATCCACTCCCCGAACGGAACGACCGGCCCGACAGCGTCGAAGGTGCCGGCGACGCCCTTCTCGCCGGCGTCCAGCAGCCAGGCTGCCAGGTCGCGTGCGTCGATCGCCTGGGTCGGCAGGTGCGGCGCGTCGGGCACCAGCATCGGCCCCTGCCGGTCGCGGGCGGCACGGGCCGCCCAGTAGCCGGTACGTCCGCTGTGATCGCCCGGGCCGCCGATGAGGCCGGCGCGGGCGATGAGCAGGCGCTCGCCCACGGCCGCCGTGGACGCCAGCTCGCAGGCGGCCTTCGCCTCGCCGTACAGGTCGCGGTCGACCTCGTCGCGATCGGTCGCGGGGAGCAGGGCCGTGGACTCGTCGGCGTCCGGTGCGGCATGGGAGGCGTAGGCGCTGACGGAGGAGACGTAGGCCCAGTGCCGGGCCCGGTCGCCCAGCGCGTGCAGGGCCTCGCGGACGAAGCCCGGCTGCCATGACACCTCGATGATGGCGTCCCATTCCCGGTCGAGCAGCGGCTCGTACGCCGAAGGATCGCGCCGGTCGGCGGCCACCAGCCTCGCTCCGTCCGCCACCTGGCCGCTCTCGCCGCGCGCCAGGCACGTCACCTGATGGCCGCGCTCGATCGCCTGCCGCGACAGCTCCCGGCCCAGCCAGGCCGTTCCCCCCAAAACCAAGATCTCCATTCCGACACCCAATCATTGCAAACGCCGAGCACCCAGCCGGGTTCACTGACAGCGCACCGGATTCGCCGAGAGCGGAGCGGAGCCTGCCCGGGACGCGGTTCGTCCCGGGCAGGCCCGTTGAGCGTCAGACGCCGAAGGGCGCGGGGTAGACGATGGTGCCGCTGGGCACCGCGATGGCGTCGTCGAAGACGAGGGCCATCATCGCCTCGTCGGGCACCTCGAAGGAGGGGCGGATCCCGTACGCCGAGGCCGGGGTGAAGCCGAAGCGCGGGTAGTACTCGGGGTGGCCGAGCACGAGGACGAGGTTCTCGCCCTTGTCGCGTGCGGCCTGGAGACCGGCGCGGATGGCGGCCGAGCCGGCGCCGGTCCTCTGGTACTCCGGCAGGACCGCGCACGGGCCCAGGGCCAGGGCCGGAGCGGCGTCGACGTGGCAGCGGGTGAGCAGCGCGTACCCGGCCACGGTGCCGTCGGGGGCCTGGGCGACGATGGACAGCTCGGGCGACCAGGCCTCATCGACGCGCAGCGCCTCGATGAGGTCGGCCTCCAGTGGCGTGGGGAAGGCGCCGAGGGCGACCGTGCGGATCGCGGGGATGTCCTGAGGGGTCTCGGCGCGGGTGATCCAGGTGTGCGACATGGTGTTCTCGTCTCTCGTCATGGGAGTGGTCGTGGGGCTGGTGGTGGCGGTACGCAGGACGTCGCCGGTGTAGGCGTAGTCGGCGGCGTACCGGCGGCGCAGGTCGATCTCCTGGCGGGTGGCGGCGATGGCCTGGGCCATGCCGGGGACCGAGGGATCGGCGGCGGCGGGGTTCTGCTCGGTGCTGCGCAGCGGGTGGCTCTCATCCCAGTAGGCGCGCAGGTCCGGGGCGGGGTCGGGGGTGGTCCATTCGCATTCGGTGACCACCAGGACGTCGCCGAGGGCCGGCAGCAGTGCGGCGCGGCCTGGACCGCAGCCCAGGTCCGGCGTCCTGGGCCGGTCGGGCAGCGGGCCGGCCAGGGTCAGCAGCCGCTGCGTGGTGGCATCGGAGCCGGGCCCCTGGCGGGGCAGGTCGCGATGCAGGTCGTAGAACGCGTTGATGATCGCGTCATCGTTGAAATCGGGCACTGTGCCAGATGTTCCTTCAGTAGAAGGGAGGCCAGCGGGCCGCGGCGCGGCCCGCGACCTGGTCACGACCGGCGCTGCCGGTCCCGGAAGGCGTAGGTCTCACGCAGCGAGCGGGTGATCGCCTTCTTGCGATCGTCGTGCTGGGCGCGCAGGCGCGCGTCGCTGCGGGAGCTGGCCCAGGCGTTCTCGCGCTGGAGCTTGCGGTAGCTGTCGAGGCGGCGTTCGCTCAGATCACCTGAGGCGATGGCCGCCTGGACCGCGCAGCCGGGCTCGGAGTCGTGGTCGCAGTCGCCGAAGCGGCACTGCTCGGCGAACTCCTCGATGTCGGCGAAGACCTGCTGCAGGCCCTCGTCGGCGTCCAGGAGGCCGACGCCGCGCAGACCGGGGGTGTCGATCAGCACGCCGCCGCCGGGAAGCGGGACCAGACTGCGGCGGACCGTGGTGTGGCGGCCCTTGCCGTCTTGCGCGCGTACGTCGCCGGTCTCCAGGACCTCGGTGCCCAGCAGCGCATTGCCCAGCGTGGACTTGCCCGCTCCGGAGGGGCCGAGCAGGACCACGGTGCCGGTGAGCGCCGCGGTGAGCGTGTCCATGCCCTGGCCGGTGGCGGCGCTGGTGGCGATGATCTCCACACCCGGGGCGAGCTCGGTGATGGCGGTCACCGCCTGGCCGGGATCGGCCGACTGGTCGGCCTTGGTCAGGACGATCACGGGCTGGGCGCCGCTCTCCCACGCCAGCGCCAGCAACCGCTCGATCCGGCTCGGATTCAGCGGGCCGCCGAGTGAGACGGCCACGACCGCCGTGTCGACGTTGGCGGCCAGGGCCTGGCCGTAGGAGGTACGCGACGCCGACGACCGGACGATGACACCGCGCCGTCGCAGCAGCGCGACCAGCTCGGGCGTGGGGCCGGGCCGCAGCGCCGCCCAGTCGCCCGTGCACGGGGACTCGACCGGATCCGCCACCGCCGGGAGCGAAAGGCGGGCCCGGAGCGGGCCGGTTTCGATGATGACGTCGCAGGCGCCGCGATCGACGCCGACCACGCGGGCGGGAATGAGCCTCGCGGAGCGGTAGGAGGCGAAGGACTGTTCGAGCCCTGCGTCCCAACCGTACGCGGACAGGCCATCGTCAAAGGAATGCTCGAATGACAACGGAATGGAACCCTTTGCAGAAAAGGGGCCTTGGCGGATGGGACATGCCGCATCCGTGCCAGGGAAGGCGCCTCGAAAGGTCAGCCAAGGCCCGGGGACGTGAGGATGGACCGAGTGCCGCAAATGGCAGCCATCACCACGACGGTCATTTAACCTCACCTCCCTCGAAGAGTTCCTGTTGTCACGAACGTGTCTTGCGTTGGTCAAGATAGCAGCATGAGCGGTCCCCCGCAAAGATCAGGGGGTGGCGAGGTTGATGGTGGCGGGGATGCCCTGGCGGGTCATCTTGGCGTACGGGCACAGCGCGGTCGCCTGGGCGAGCAGCGGGGTGACCCGGTCGGGGTCGGCTCCGGGCCAGGTCACGACGAGGTCGGCGCTCAGTTGGTAGCCGCCGTCGGCCGGGTCGCGGCCGAAGGCCACGCTCGCCTCCACGGTGATCGACGCGGGGTCGAGGAGGTGCCGGCGGGCCAGCAGGCTGAGGGCGCCGTGGAAGCAGGCGGCGTATCCGGCGGCGAAGAGCTGCTCGGGGTTCGGGCCGGGATTGTCGCCGCCGAGCTCCTCGGGCATCCGCAGCTGCAGGTCGAGGGTGCCGTCGGCGGAGCGGGCCCGGCCGGTGGCCCGGCCGTGGGCGGAGCTGCCGCCGCTGACGGCGACGCGCGTGACATAGAGGGGTTTGAACGTGGAGCCGCTGTAGTCGTGCTCCGTGGACAGCATCGGTTCGTTCACCGGTCCGCCTTTCAGCGGCGCATGAGGCGCCTGGGGTGAGGGCATGCTGGTCATGGGCGGTGCCAGCGCTGCAACTTGTCGGGGTTCAGGACGATCCACACCGCGGTGATCTCGGTTTCGGCGACGCTCACGCCGACCACCGCCACGGCCCGGCCCGCCTGGCGCAGCACCAGGCCCGTCCGGCCGTTCACGGACTCGACGGCCACCTCGGTGCCGGGCCGGCCGGCCAGCAAGGACGTGACGAACCGGGCGACCGCGTCCGCGCCGTAGGTGGGGCGTACGGGGGCACGCAGTTTGCCGCCACCGTCGCTGACGACGATCGCGTCCGCGGCCAGGACCGCCCGCAGCGCCGCCGTGTCCCCCAGGTCGCAGGCCGCCGCGAAGCGGCGCGCGACCCGGTCGTGCCGGACGAGCATCGCCCGGTCCGGCCTGGCCTGCTGGTGTGCCGGGCGCCTGGCGGGCTGGGGGCGGGGTGCCGGGGCGGCGGCGGGGGACGGCGCTTCGGCCGTACCCGGTCCGGGCAGGGGGCCGGGGGCGGCGAGCAGTTCCAGGCAGATGCCTCCGGCGACCCGCGTCAGCCAGGCGCGCGGCACCGCGATGCCGGCGCGTTCCTCGTCGTCGAGGGCGTACCAGCGGCGATAGGTCTCCTGGACGATCCGGTCAGCCGTGCTCTCCGAGCCGAACATCCACAAGGCGATCTCGAGCAGGTGCTGCCGCTCGTCGAGCATCTCCGCCAGCGTCCCGGCGCTCACGTCGGTCATGTCCGGCCACCCTCACGGCCAGGAGAGCAGGCCTGTATCCATGCTGTGAAGGTGCCGGCGTGGCCGCCGGGCAACGAGGTCGTCCGCACGATGTCCTCTGTTCTTTCGGAGTCGGCAGTTAAGACAGGACAGCCGCTCAAGTTGTGACACCCCACAGAAGCCGAACGTCTAACCCCCTCGTGAGCGGTCGTACGCGCCGAGTTTGGCCGGGTTGACGATCCACATGACGTGGTGGATGCCCTCCGGCGAGGCCTCGATGGTGAGCAGGGTGACGTCAGTGCGGTTGCGGGGGACGAGCACACCGGCGCGCCCGTTCACCTCGACCCAGGTCAGTTTGGCGCCCGGCCAGAACCGCGGCGCGTACGCGGCCAGGAACTTCGCCACGCGGCGGCTGCCCAGCAGGGGGAAGCGCGCCGCCCCTCGGATGCCGTTGCCGTCGGAGGAGCTGACGACGTCCTCGGCGAAGAGGTCTTCGAGGGCGGCGATGTTCCCCGTCTGGGCGGCGTCGAGGAAGACCGCCAGGAGGCGCCGATGCTCCGTCTTGTCGATGGGCTCGCGCCGTGCGGCGGTCAGCCGTTTACGGGCGCGGCTCACGAGCTGGCGCGCGTTGACCGTGCTGACCTGCAGGATCTCCGCGATCTGCGGATAGGGGTAGACGAAGGCCTCGCGCAGCACGTACGCGGCCCGCTCGGTGGGGGTGAGCCTCTCGAGCAGCAGCAGGAAGGCGAGTTCGAGCGCTTCACCCCGTTCGGCGCCCAGCGTCGGGTCCATGCTGGTGTCCACCGGTTCGGGGAGCCAGGGCCCGATGTAGGCCTCGCGCCGCGAACGGGCGGACTGGGCGACGTTGATGGCCAGGCGGGTGGTGATCAACGCCAGGAAGGCCGGAGGGTTCTCGACGGTCGAGCGGTCGGTGTTCTGCCAGCGCAACCAGACTTCCTGAAGGACGTCCTCGGCTTCCACCGCGCTGCCGAGCATCCGATAGGCGATGCCGAACAGCCGCGGGCGCAGCTCAACGAAGGCGGACGCGGCCCGTTCGAGTGCGTTCGCCTGTTTCAGTGATCCCACTTGCATGATTCCCCCACGCCTTCGCTCTCCACATCGATCCGTCCCCCCGGCCGGGCGAGCCCCGTTCAGCCCCGTACGTGGCCGGCGGCGTCGAGCACGGCGGCGGCCACGGCGTCAGGCTGGGACGCCGCGATCGCGTGCGAGGCCCCGGCGACCTCGCGGGTGCCCCGCGACCTGGCCCGCTCGGCCATGAAGCGCAACGCCGCGGCCGGGATGTTGAGGTCGCGCTCGCCGTGGACGAACCACGACGGTTTGGTATGCCAGCCCGGCTGGCTCGCCGCCAGCCCGTCGGTGAGCGCCCGCTCGGTCACCGGCCGCTGGGTGGCGGCCATCAGCGCGGCCTCCTCGGCGTCCACGTCGGCGCAGAACTGGTGGTGGAACTTGTCCGCGGCGATGCGGAACTCGTTGCCGCCGGAGGCGACCGGGTAGGCCTCCAGCGCGCCGCCGAGGGTGCTGCCCTCGAACTTGCCCGACAGCAGGAACGCGCTCTCGCCCGGTTCGGGAGCGAACGCGGCCGCGTAGACCAGGGCCTGGACGGCCGGGTTGCCGGCCGCCGCCTCCGTGATCACCATGCCGCCGTACGAATGACCGACCAGGACGATGACAGGCTGCTCGCTCATGAGTGGACCTTCCCTGCGTTCAGTTCGGTGGGCCGGGGTTCCTCGCGGAAGCCGATCTCTCGGTGGGTGCCGTCGCACAACGGCTTGTTGCCGGAATGGCCGCAACGGCACAGCGTCATCCGGTTGCGGGCCTCCAGCGGCCGGCCGTCCGACCGCACGACCGGCACCTTGCCGGTGACCCACAGCGCACTGGCCAGCCCGTCCTCTTCCTCCAGGACCGAGATCGCCTGCGGCAGGTCGGGCTCGATCGTCTCGCCGCCGCGCTCCAGGGCGTAGCTGTAGGAGCCGGAGGGGCAGTGGTCGATGCGGCCCATGACGGTGGAGCGCACGTCGCTGTCGCCGGTG
Source organism: Nonomuraea sp. NPDC003709 (assembly GCF_040610775.1). Taxonomy (NCBI): domain Bacteria; kingdom Bacillati; phylum Actinomycetota; class Actinomycetes; order Streptosporangiales; family Streptosporangiaceae; genus Nonomuraea; species Nonomuraea sp. NPDC003709. Next base: position 153,809 of record NZ_JBEXMW010000019.1, read on the forward strand.
TCGGCGAGCATCGCGGCGATCGGCCTGGTGCGCCCGATGCAGAAGGCGGCATGGACGCACAGCTCCCCCACCCGCTGGGCCGAGATGCCCACCCCGTCGTGCACGTGCTGCAGCTCCTCGTACGGCCGCATGACCGCGCTCTCCGTGCCGTCGAACCCGATCACGGCGTGGGTCCCGTCGCAGAACGGCTTTGACGACGAGTGGCCGCAGCGGCACAGGGCGTAGGTGTCCTCGGTCTCCAGGGGCTCGCCGGTCTTCCAGGTCAGCGCGTCGTTGTTCTCGGCAGAGACGATCTTGCGTTTGCGTCTGAGGGGGACGCCGCCGTACACGACGTACGGGCCGTCGCGCAGCACGACGATCCGCTGCCGGTCGCCGACGCTCCACCGGCGCAGCTCGGGCGGCACGTACTCGAAGGTCGGGCCGGCCGTGGTGCCGTCTTCGTCGGGCATCCGCATCAGGGCCTGGGCCTGGCCCTTGAGCGCGTACATGGTGCCGGTGGCGGCCCCGAGCAGCTTCGGGCTGCCGTTGAACGCCCGTTCGAGCAGGTGCAGGACCGCGCAGTAGGTGTGGTTGAACTCTTCCTGCGCGGTCCTGATCGCGCTGCCCGGCTCGTGGTCGGACAGCCGCGGGTTGTGGCGCATCGGACGTACGCCGGTCGGGTCCACCGAGATCGTCTCGCCGGTGGGCCCGGACTGGGGGGTGTCGCCCCGCTGGTAGCGGCGGCCGAGCTTGAGCTCCTGGAAGCGGTAGTAGTGGCCGACTTCTTGGCGTTCGGGGTGGAAGACGTCCTGGTCGCCGTCCCAGACGCCGCCGCGGGCGGTGCCCTCGCCCTGCTCGACGATCTCCTCCAGCGCCGCCAGCGCCGAGGCGAGGTCACCGACCTGGACCAGGTGCCCGGCGGTGTGGCGGAAGTGGTCGGCGCTCACCTGGCGGGCCGGGTCGCCGCTGAAGACCGCCTGCTCGCCGAGCCGTTCGCACAGGTGGCGCAGGCCCTCCTCGATGGCGGCGTAGAACTGCCCGATCGTCTCGTAGCCGTCTGCTTCCGCCGGAGCGCCGGGCGGTGCCGGCTGTTCGATCCGCAGGAACATCTCAAGGGCTTGCGGCCCGAAGGGCACCAGAGACAGCTCCAGCGAGCCGTGGGGCAGGGGGCGGGGGGGCGGCGGCAACATCCCCGGCGTGTCCAGTCGCGGCCGGCCGCCGACGGCGTTGAGCAGGTTGGCGGCCAGCGCCAGGTGCAGCATCTCCTCGACGAAGACGCTGCCCACGACCTCGACCGCTTCGGGGTTGCGCTCCGGGTCGAGCGAGTACAGCGCGCACAGGTACGGCGGCAGGGTCGCGTGTTCCAGCTCGATCGCCCACTGCAGGTGTTCACGCAGGCTTTCGAGGGTGTCGATCCGGGTTCGCCGGGGTTCCAGGTGTTTCATCGATGTCCTGACTCGGTTGCCGGAAGGGGGCCTGTCACGCGACGTGATCGCCGGGCCGGGAGTCGTCCTCCAGCGCCTCGACCGCGTCGAGCAGGCCCCGCAGGCCGATCTCCTCGCGCTCGGCGTCCGTCGGGTCGAACAGCCACTCGGTGACCGGCAGCTCGGCGACCTCCTCCGGATGGCTCGACTCGACCAGGGTCACCTCCGTCTCGACCTCGATCTGGAGCTCGTACAGGAAGTCGTCCTCGCCGCTGGGAACGCTCATCTTTCCTCCATGCGTGGCTTGAGTGGATGTCCGGCAGACCGGCTGACCGCGTGGATCAGGCGTACAGCGATCTGGCCGGAGGCGAACAGGCGGGTGAAGCGCTCCCCCTGGTGAGCCGCCAGCGCGTACGCGGGCTCGGCCCGGTGGCGGGTCGCGATCATCGCGGCGACCTGCTCGGCGCGGCGCGACCAGGACCGCGGCGCCCCGCCGGGCTGGTCGATCTGCTCGACGATCTCGAATCCCACGCCGGCGAGCAGTTCGAGAAGCTCCCCCTGGGTGGGGAAGTGGTTGCCGTCCGGCACCGGAAGGAGCTGCGGGCCCCGGGCGACGACCACCAGCAGCCCCAGCGAGGCGCCGGGCTTCAGCACCCGGTGGATCTCGCCGAGCACCGCGGCCTTGTCCTGTACGGTGCACAGCACCCCCAGACACCAGGCGGCGTCGGCCGACCCCGTACGGAGCGGAATCCGTCGCCCGTCCCCCGCGACGACCGGCAGCCCGAACAGCCGGGCGGCGGCCCGGCGCGCGGCCGGCATCGGCTCCAACAGGATCGGCCGGACCCCGAACCGCTCCGCGGCCCAGGCCGCCGGCCCGCCGGCGCCCGCGCCCACGTCCAGCAGCGTGATGCCGGCCGACAGCTCGCACGCCTCGGCCAGCCAGGCCAGTGCCGCCGGACTCGCGCTACCGCGGCAGGCGGCCGGGATGGCGTGCCGCTCCCCCAGCTGCTCGACGGCGTCGGCGGTCCAGCCGGCGACATCATCGAACTCGGCGACCATCGCCGATGCGGTCACTGCGTAGCTCCTGTCCCGTCGCGGGCGCGTGCGTCGCCCGCCGGCCGTCCGGTCGCCGTCATGGCAGTCGTCGGGGCTCGGGCCGGACGCCGGGCATGACGGCCGGGCCCGTTGGTCGCCGCGTCGCCGCCGCACCTGGAACAACCTCTCCTGCACTACTTGCCGGCGGCGTTCCGGCGGGCCCAGTCGAGGTAGTGGATGGTGCCGAGGATCGCGTCCTCGCCCGGCACCAGCGTCCGCTCGCCCGGCACGCTGCCGTAGTAGCGGGCCTGCGGGTCGGCGACCACCGTGCGCGGGTCGCCCCAGGCGGCCAGGGCATCGCGGAAGAACCCGTCCATCCGGACGTCGTCGGGGCCGCCCACCTCGACCCGGCCGTTCAGCGGCTGCCCCACCGCGACCCGGCCGACCGCCTGGGCGACCTCCTCACCCGCGATGGGCTGGAACCGCACCGGCGCGATCCGCACCGTGTCGCCGTCCGTGGCCTCCTCCGCGATGGCCCGTACGAACTCGAAGAACTGCGTCGCGTGCACGAGCGAGAATGGGATCCCCGACTTCTCGATCAACTGCTCCTGAGCGATCTTCGCCGCGAAATAGCCGTTCTCGGGCATCCGTTCCGTGCCCACCACCGACAGCGCGACATGATGACCGACCCCGGCCGCCGCCTCCGCGGCCAGCAGGTTGCCCGTGGAGGTCTCGAAGAACTCCATCACCGCCGCGGGCTCGAACGACGGCGAGTTCGACACGTCCACCACCACCTGCGCGCCCGCCAGCACCTCCGCCAGCCCCTCACCGGTCAGCGTGTTGACACCGGTGCTCGGCGCCGCCGCCACCGCCTCGTGACCGTGCTCCCCCAGCATGGCCACCACCTTCGACCCGATCAGGCCCGTCCCGCCGACCACGACGACCTTCATTGGTGCCCCCTGATTTCTCCGCCGGGGCACCCACGTGCCGACCGGTCGTCAGCTAAGACAGGGCAGCCTTCAGGCTTGTGACAGCAGCCGTGAAATCTTTTCCTTTTTTCTGGATGAAGACCTCGTCAAGGCCGCCGGTGCTATTCGACGAGTTTTCCGGCGGTTGAGACCTCGCGCATGAGGGCCGCGATCTCGGCGGGAACGGGCGGGATGGCCTCCCTGGCCACCGATCCGGGACCGGACCACACCAGGTTGACCTGCAGCGCGGGGTCGAGCTCGGGGTAGTCGGAGCGGTTGTGGCAGCCGCGGGTCTCGCGACGTTCGAGGGCGGTCTCGATCGTCGCGCGGGCGGCCAGCGCCGCGGACTTCAGGTCGAAGGCGTGGGCCAGGTCCTGGAAGCCGGCCAGGTCCGGATGCACGCCGACGTCGGCGATGCGCGCCTCCGCCGCGGCCAGTTCGGCCAGGCCCTTGCGCAGGCCGCCCTCGTCGCGCACCACGCCGGCGTGCTCCGTCATGATGTCGCGCAGGGTCCGCTGCAGCGCGCGTACGTTCTCGGGGCCGTCCGCGGCCAGGAGGTCGTCCACCTCGGCCTGTGCCGCGTCGAGCGCCTCGGCCGAGCGGCGCTGGGCGTCGAGGCCCGCGGAGTACTCGGCCGCCGCCTGACCGACGATGCGGCCGAAGACGAGGAGCTCGATGAGCGAGTTGCCGCCCAGGCGGTTGGCGCCGTGCAGGCCGCTGGCCGCCTCCCCGATCGCGTACAGGCCGTCGACCCCGGTGCCGTGATCCTCGGGCCGCACCCAGACGCCGCCCATCGAGTAGTGCGCGGTCGGCGCGATCTCGATCGGGTCCTTGGTGATGTCGAGCATCTGCAGTTCCAGGAGCGTCTGGTAGACGCGCGGCAACCGCGTCATGATCGTCTTGCGTGGCAGATGCGACACATCCAGCCAGACGCCGCCGTTCGGGGTCCCGCGGCCTTCTTTGATCTCCGTGTACGCGGCCAGGGCGATGCGGTCGCGCGTGGACAGCTCCATCCGCTCCGGGTCGTACCTGGACATGAACCGCTCGCCGAGCTGGTTGCGCAGGATTCCGCCCTCGCCCCGGGCGGCTTCGGAAACGAGGGTGCCGGCCGCGTTCTCGGGCGCGATGAGACCGGAGGGGTGGAACTGCACCAGCTCGGCGTCGCGGATGCGGCAGCCGGCCAGGACGGCGAGGCGGAAGGAGTCGCCGGTGTTCTCGTCCCTCCGCGAGGAGGTACGCCGCCAGATCCGGGTGTGGCCCCCGGCGGCCAGGATCACCGCGTCGGCATGGATGACGTAACGGCTGCCATCGGTCAGATCGAACCCGTACGCGCCGAAGACCGCGTTGTCGCGGACGAGAATGCGCGTGATGTACACGGTGTCGAGGATGGGGACATCGAGCTGCGCCGCGCGGTTGATCAGGGTGCGTTGGATCTCCAGCCCGGTGTAGTCGCCGGCGTAGGCGGTGCGCCGGTAGGTGTGGGCGCCGAAGAAGCGCTGCGAGATGCGCCCGTCCTGTTCGCGGGCGAACGGCATGCCCCAGCGTTCGAGGTCCTCGATACCCTGCGCCGCCCCCTCGGTGACGATCTGCACCGTCTGCGGATGGGCGAGGAGATAGCTCTCCTTGAGGGTGTCGGCCGCGTGCTGCTGCCAGCTGTCCTCGGGGTCCATCGTGGCCAGCGCCGCGTTGATGCCGCCTGCCGCGAGGGAGGTGTGCGCGTCGGCCTTCGGCCGTTTGCCCACCGCGAGGACGCCGACCCCGCGCTCGGCGAGCTCGATGGCCGCCCGCAGCCCGGCTCCTCCCGTGCCGATGACCAGGACGGAGGTGGCGATCCGGTGCTCTGGTGAGTGCATGGTGCTCCTTTGGCAGCGTCTATGGAAAGCCGTTACGGGAGCAAGACCGGGTAGTGCCGCGATTTGTGACAGGAAGAATCTTCCTGGCCTGTACCTGGCCACCGGCCTGTCCCCGCTGTCCGGGGGGTAGCAGTCGAGGAATCGCACTTCCGGCGAGGGGGACGCCGGAGCAGGGGGCGATGGCGGTGGCCGATCTGGAGCAGGCGGCGGCGGTGTTCGCCGGGGTGCGACCACGCCTGTTCGGGATCGCGTACCGGATGCTGGCCAGCGTCACCGAAGCCGAAGACCTCGTCCAGGACGTCTGGCTGCGCTGGCAGGCCTACGACCGCGCCACCGTCGACGACCCCGCCGCGTTCCTGGCCACCACGACCACCCGGCTGGCGATCAACGCCACCCAATCCGCCCGCGTCCGCCGCGAAACCTACCTCGGCCCCTGGCTGCCCGAACCCGTCGACACCGCCGCCGACCCCTACCTCGGCGCCGAACGCGCCGAAGCCCTGGAATTCGCCGTCCTGCTCCTTCTGGAACGCCTCTCCCCCACCGAACGAGCCGCTTACGTGCTACGCGAGGCGTTCGACTACCCCTACCGGCAGATCGCCGACATCCTCGAACTCAACGAACCCGCCGTACGCCAGCTCGTCAGCAGAGCCCGCAAACGCGTCCTCATCGCCCGCCGCACCCCCGTCACCCAAGCCGAACAACGCCGCCTCCTCACCGCCTTCGTCGCCGCCGCCCGCTCCGGCGACATGACCGCACTCGAAGAGCTCTTCGCCGCCGACGTGCTCGGCTACTCCGACGGCGCCGTACGGGCCTCCCGGCTCTGGAGCGAACTCGGCGTGGCCTGGGCGAGCACGAACGGCCGAACCTGCGCACCGCTGAAACGCGTCATCTCGCCCGGTTGGCGAGGGCCCGGTTGGCAAGGGCTACGTAGGCGTGCGCCACCTTGGCGTCGATCTCAGGGGGCACAGGGACGACGCACTGCCCGGCCGGCACGAGCCCGCGCGCGATGGCCTCCAGGCAGCGGGCCTGGAGGGCCGATGACGGTGACCCGGAGCCCGTTCGTGGCCCGGTTGGTGATGCGCATGAACGACTCGAGCACGCTCTGGCACCCATTCCAGAAGCGGTCAGCGCAGGATGGCGTGGATCAGCGAGGCCACGCCGTCGTCGTCGTTGCTGGGCAGCACGATACGGGCGGCCGCCTTGACCTCGGGGTGCGCGTTGGCGACGGCCGCGGGCAGGCCGGCCTCGCGGAGCATGGGAAGGTCGTTGGGCATGTCCCCGACGGCGGCCGTGGCCGTGAGGGGGATGCGCCGGTGCGCGGCCGCCCAGCGCAGGGCCTCGCCCTTGTTCGCGTGCTCCGGCGAGATCTCCAGGAAGTGCGCGGTCGAGAAGGTGGCCCGCAGCCCGGTGACCGCCTGGCCGGCGAACGCGTCGGCGAGGCGGGGCGCCGACAGCTCGGGGTGGGCCAGGAGCACCTTGACCGCGCGGTTGCCGCGAGTGGCGCGGCCGATGAGGTCGGCCGAGACGGTGTGGGGCCAGCAGCCGGGCACCAGGTCGGCGAAGCCGGGTTGCAGCACCAGCTCGTGCTCGGTGTCGAGCCCCAGGACACCGCCTCGCACCGACCGTTCGGCCCAGACGAAGACCTGCCTGAGCTGGTCGGCGGTGAAGCAGTGGTCGAACAGCACCCGCTCGGTGCGGGTGTCCCAGATCACCGCGCCGTTGCTGCAGGCGAGCAGACCCTGGAGGCCGGCCTCCAGGGCCCAGTCCAGAGCGTCCCGGGTGGGCCGCCCGGTGGCGACCATGACCTGGAGGCCGGCGGCGCGGGCGTCGGCCAGCGCCTTCCTGGTGTCGTGGCTGAGGCCACCGGCGCTGGTGAGCAGTACCCCGTCCAGATCCGTGCAGACCAGCTGGATCCGCGTCATACGGCGGCGCCCGCGGGGTCGTCGGCGGTGTCGGCGCTCCCGACCGCGAGGCACCGCTGCCCGGCCGCCAGGACGACGACGCCCACGGCCACGCCCAGCGCTCCGACGGACGCGGCCCAGGACTCCGTGGCGTGTTCCAGGACGAGGCCCGCCGCGGTCGATCCCAGGGCGATCCCCGTCGTCATCAGCGTGACCAGCCAGGCGAAGGCCTCGGTGACCGTACCGGCCGGCGCGAGCTTCCCGACCAGGACGAACGCGGCCGTCAGCACGGGCGCGAGGAAGAGCCCGGTGAGGATCATGAGGCCGGCCATGTACGGCGGGGACGGCACCAGGCACAGCAACGCGTACGCGGCGGCCAGCCCGACGGTCAGCAGCAGCGTCCGCCGCGGCGGCGAGGACGACCAGCGCACGGCGCCGTAGCCGAGACCCCCGACCAGGGCGCCGAAGGCGTTCAACGCCAGCAGCGTGGCCGCCCCGCCCACCACGTAACGGTGCTCGGTGTAGAAGACCACCAGGACGTTGAGGCCGCCGATGGCGGCGCCGACCCCGGTCAGGCTTACCAGCAGCACGGTCAGACCGCGGCTGCGCAGCGGACCGAGCCAGTCGGGCGAGCGGACCGGCGCCTTCCAGTCGCGGGTGGGCGACGCGGTGGCGACCACGAACACGCCCAGCAGGCCCAGCAGCGCCCCCACCCACAGGGCGCCCGCCGCGGACCCGGCCGCCACGCAACCGGCCACGACCAGAGGGCCGCCGACGAAGACCAGCTCCTGGGAGGCCGAGTCCATGGCGTAGGCCGACTCCAGCCGGGCGGGCGGAACAAGATCAGGCCACAGCACCCGGAGGCAGGGCTCCAGCGGCGGGGTCGCCGCCCCCGCCAGGAGGGCGCCCGCGACCACGGCCACAGGCTCGGAGGGGGCCATCGCGATCGCGATCAGGCCCGCGCCGGCCGCGACGGCGGCCGGCACCAGGACCCGGACCTGGCCGACCCGGTCCACCAGCCGGCCGAGCACCGGGCCGCCTCCGGCGGCGGCGATGGCGAACGCTCCGGCGGCCAGGCCGACGAAGTCGTAGCTCGCGCCCGCCTGCCGCAGGACCAGCGGGATCGCCAGCGCCGCCATCGCGCTGGGCAGCCTCCCGACCAGGGTCCCCAGCAGCAGCCGGGTCACGTACGGGGCCTGAAGCAGGCTGAAATAGCCCATTACTCGCCTCGCAGGTGCAGATGGAGCGCCACCGGTTGATTCTTGCGCAGTTGCAGCTCGATGTCCGCGATCCCCTCGATGTGGTGGTGCGGCCGGCCCTGGGACAGGACGATCCGCCCGTCGGTGGCCGGCAGGTCCGGCGCGTCCAGCAGGTGGACCGCCGCCGGCTGCCCCTGCTCGTCGAAGGTCAGCGAGACCGGGCCGCGGAAGCCGACCCGGACGACCGGCTCCTCGGCGTCACCGCGGGGCTCCTCCACCGACAGGAAGCGGGTGCGCGAGTCCCACCGGACCCGCGAGCCGGCGGCCTGCCCCCTGTCCCACTCGGATCGGAACCCGGCGGCGAACCGGTGCAGCAGCAGCGCCCGGTCGGCCGCCATCCGGCGCGCGGGCTCCGTGAGCATGTCCTGCTCCAGCCGGATCAGCTTCTCGTAGAGATGGGCCAGCACCGACGAGGTCTCGCCCTCCTCGTAGACCTCCTTGAGAGCGGTCGCCGGGTCCCACAGCGGCTCGCCGAGCAGCCCGCCGTAGGCGAAGGCCCGGCCGATGCCGATGGCCCCCATCGCGTCGAGGTTGTCGGCGTCGTGCACCGCCGCGGCGATCGCGCACCCGTCGTCGAGCTCCTCCTCGGCGAAGCGGTAGCGGCCCGTCAGCTCGACCGCGCGCAGGATCGGCGGATGCCAGTCCTGCGGCACTCCGCACCCCTCCAGCACGTCCAGCACGGCCGCGCAGGCGTCCTCGGGCCGGATGGGCCGCCGGTTCTGCCGGGCCTCCTCCACCCGGTGGTAGTCATGGACGTACGCCGCCACCTGCGCGATGCACGGGTCGGCGCCCGTCCGGGCCGCGATCTCCCCCGCCAGGGCGGCGACCCGGTCGACGTGGCCGATGTCGTGGGCCGAATCGGCGGTCGCGAAGTCGACGACCACGCGGGCCCGCACCTTCTCGAGAATCGCATTCACCGCTGTCCGTACTCCTCACGCCAGCGCTGCGCCAGCTCCTGCTGCAGCCGCGGGTCGAGGCGGTGCAGCCCCGGCGCCCAGGTCTGCCGAGCCAGCTCACGCGTGCACAAATACAGCTCGGTGTAGACCAGGTCAAGGACCGATCCGAGGATGCTGTGCTCCATGAAGTTCACGGGCTTGCCGTCGTTGAGCAGATAGACGGTGCGGTCGGCCACCCGCAGTTCGAGCACCTCGTCGACCTCGGCCGACGTCGACGCCGCGCGGCGCAGGCCCTTGACGTCGAACTCGACCTGCTTGGAGCTTCCGCTGGCCAGCACGACGCCGTCGCGCAGGTGCGGCACGTCGGCCGTGGTGAGGGCGCGGTGGCCGGAGACGCCGATGATCACCTCGGCCCAGGAGAGCAGGTCCTGGCGCGGGCCCACGCGGAATCCGTGCACCAGGGCGGCGGACATCCGGATGTCGTCGGGATCGTAGACGGCGACCTGGACTCCGGTGCGTCGCAGGTGCTCGGCCAGAGCCGTTCCTATCCCGCCGTAGCCGAGCACGAGGACGCGGCGTTCGCTGAGGAGCCGGTAGAAGCGCAGCCGCAGGAGGCGTTCGACGCTGTAGGCCACGGACCGCCCGACCTGGACGTCCTCGAGGGCCTTCAGCGGGCTGTCGGCGATGGTGAACACCGGCAGGGGAAGCGGCGCGGCGCGCTCGTACTGCCACTGTCCTTGCTTGGTGTCCTCCACGATGCCGCGAAAGCCCGGCACCCCGGCCAGGTCCCGCACCGCCCCGGCGCAGTATCCGCCGACCTCCTGGATCATCACGGGCGGCCCGCCCTGCCGCGCGGCCCGCTGGGCGGCGGCGACCGCCATGGGCCCGACCTCCTCGATCGAGGCCGGCATGCTCACCGGAAGGTCTCCCAGCAGCGACAGCGCCTCCGGCTGGGCGCTGTAGGGCACCGGCACGATCTGGGCGAGTTCGGTGGATCGGCTCAGCGACCGCACGTACGGCACCGCGGTGTCGAGCAGGTGCGCGATCAGGATCGTGCGGGCGGGCGGCATCGGCCAGTCGGCCTGGGCGCTGCGCAGCACGGGCAGGTCGCAGGCACGCGACGCGTGCCTGGCGCGTGAGGGCAGGGGTTGGCGCTCGAGAATCGATGTCATGGGAGGTCCCCCTCGGAGAGATGGAGAGATTGCGGCGCGGCTCGACGCCGGGCTGGCGGCTTCAGACCGCCTGGAGCCGGTTCAGGCCGGTCACGGCCATGGCGGGCAGGTGCGCCGGGCGCAGTTCGATCTCGCCGATCGCGGTGTCGGCGGGTGCTTCGACAACCCACCGCACGGCTTGGGCGACAGAGGACGTCGACAGCTTGAACGGTGAGTCGTCACCGATCTCGTTGGCGATCGCGCCGGGATTGATCAGCGTGGTGCGGACCCCGTTCGGTCGCTCTTCCAGCAGGAGGACCTCGGCCAGCGCCTTCAGGGCCGCCTTGCTGGCGCAGTAGGCCCCGCCGCCCTCGAAGTAGCGGCTCCCGGCGTGGCTGCCCATCAGGACGATGCTGCCCTTGCGCGGGCGCAGGTACGGCAGGGCCGCCTGGAGCAGCGGCAGCACGGAGACGATGTTGACGTCGAACGCGGCCCGCCAGTCGGGCAGGCTGAGCGTGCCGATCCTGCCCAGTGACCGCGCCACCGCGTTGACGACGAGCGCGTCGATCCGCCCCCGCCGGCGCGCGACCGTCTCGACGGCGGCTGTCACCGCATCGGCCGACTGCAGGTCGCACCGGGCTTCGGGGAGCCAGGACCGCCCCGCCGAGGTGCGGTTGAGCCCCCATACGTCCCAGCCGCCCGCGTGGAGCTCCGCGGCGATGGCCAGACCGGTGCCCCGGTTCGCCCCGGTCACGATGGCGACCGGGCGGTGCGCCTCGGTCATGCCGGGAGCCTGCCGACCAGCTCGGACCAGACGGAGACGATGTGCTCGTGGCCGGCCCCCTGGCGGAACAGGTCCTTGTCCAGAGAGTTGCCCTGGCGATCGCGCAGCCGCATGCAGTCGGGCGATATTTCGGAGTTGATGATGAGATCGCCTTCGGACCTCGGGCCGATGATCAGGCAGAAATCCCAGAGTTCGAGCGGCTCCAGCCACTTGCGGAGGCAGTCATTGCATTCTCGGGCAATGCGGCGGAACTCCTCGACGTCCACTCCGTAGGCCCACAGATAGTCTTCGCCGATGGGCTGATCCTCGGGATCGATCCGGAAGTCGAACTTCACCACCGGGGGATGGAAGACATGGCCTTCGGGGAAGAGGCCGGGATACTTGCGGACGGTCGATCCGACGGACCGGTTTTTGACGATGACCTCGAAGGGCGGAGCCGGCACGTAGTCGGCGAGATAGGTGGTCTCGCCGACCCGCTCCCTGAACACCGTGCGGATGCCGGAGGCGTGCAGCGCGCGGGCCGCACGCTCGTAGAAGTCGAGGCGCAGGCGCGCGGTCGCCGGCACGAGCTCGTCGCGGTCGAAGGTGTAGCTGCGCAGGCTGGGGATCAGTTCGACCATGCAGGTGCCGTCGTCGCGCCGCCAGATCCGTTTGCTGCGACCTTCGACGGCAGGCGGCCCGGTAATGCCATTCTTTGGAGGGGTCACAGAACAGCATGGTCATTCTTCCGACTGGCGATGTCAAGCATAATTCAGCCGGGAAATCTTCAGCCCTTTCCGGAGATATTCGCAGATCAGGCTATTTGTATTGTCGCCCGCCTTCGCCTCAACGGATAAGCGAAATACGCGTGGATATCCTCTTTAAGCGGTAGGGCCGCATGAGCCTCAGGATCGCCGCCGCGGGCTAACGTCGCGGCGTCCCGGCCCGATAACGCACCAGCGGCCCTTGCCGACCAGCCGTGCCGAGGAGACAGCCCATGAGCGACGATGTACGCGTCACGATCGAAGCGGTTCCCCGCGCGGGCCTGACCGCGCAGCAGCTGCGCCAGGCGGTCGCCGAGCACCCGGATGCGCTGGCCGCGCTCGAGGTCGCCGACCCCGAGCGGCTCACCGTGGCCTTCGCGCCCGGCCTCGGCCACGACCCCGGGGAGAACGCCCCGTTCCAGGCCACCGTGTTCGACCCGGTCGGCAACCGCGCCGTCGAGCTGCGCGGCACCCTCGACCGGCCCGAACGCGCCGAGCTGCGCCCCAGCGCCTACCGGCCGCAGCCCAGCCGTGAGGAGCTGGCGGCCGCCGCCGAGATCCTGCGCGCCGACCCGGGCTTCCCGGCCGGCGAGGACGTGGTCGTCTACCGGCCCATGCCGCCGCTGGCCGACCTGGAGAACCCCGACGGCACCACCGTGCGCCGCCCCACCCTCGGCGTCTACACCCCCGGCGAGCCCACCGGGCTGCGCCACCGCGTCGTCGCCGTCGACCTGGTCAACCGCGCCGTCGACTGGACGCCGTCCGGGATCAACGTGCGCATGCACCACGACTGCGAGCACAGCGTTCCCGAGGGCGTCGACGCGCTGACCGATCGCGGCGGCCCCGACCAGGTACGGGTGCGCGTGCACCGCGGCTCCACCGAGCTGTGGAACCTGCTGGTGGTGCGCCCGCGTGCCTCGGCCCCGCAGAACCCCGGCGTCGGCGGCGGCGTCGAGCTGCGCGACGTGCGCTACCGCGGCCGGCTCGTGCTCCGGCAGGCCCACGTGCCCGTCCTGAACGTCGAGTACGAGGAGGGCACGACCTTCCGCGACGACGCGAGCTTCGAGACCCGCTTCAACGCGGTCGGCACGGATCCGGTCGGCTGGGGGTGGCGGTTGTGCGACAGCCCGCCCCGTACCATCCTGGAACGCCCCTCGACCGACGCCGGCAACTTCCAGGGCGTGGCCTTCCACTACGACGGCGAGCAGCTGCGGATCGTCAGCGAGCTGGCCGCCGGCTGGTACCGCTACGCCTGCGACTGGCGCCTGGCCGACAACGGCGACATCAGCCCCCGCTTCGGGTTCGCCGCCACCGCCAACCCGATGACGTGCATGGTGCACCGCCACCACGCCTACTGGCGGCTCGACTTCGACATCGAGGGCTCGGGCAACGACGTGGTCGAGCAGATCGACGACACCGGTTCGATCATCCCCGAACCCGTGCCGATCATCCGCGAGACCTCCCGCAAACGCCTCCACCCCGCCCTGTACTGGCAGGTGCGCGACAAGTCCTCGGGCCGCGGCTACCAGATCCACCCCGGCGAGTTCGACGGCACCGCCGACGCCTACGGCGTGTCCGACCTGTGGTTCCTGCGCCACCACCCCCGCGAGCTCGACGACGGCAACCCCGGCCCGCGCGACCGGGCCGCGCTCAACCGCTTCCTCAACGGCGAGAGCCTGGACGGCACCAACGTCGTGGTCTGGTACGCCGGGCACTACTACCACGACCAGGCCCACCCGCAGCCGCACCAAGGTGAGCTGATAGGCCCGCAGCTGGTGCTCATCTAGCGGCTAATCTTGTCGCTCATGAGCCAGGTGGGACAGGCGACGGCGCGCGCTCTGCTGCGCAGACTGGCCGTCGAACAGGCCGAATGCAGGGTGCCGTCGCTGGCGGCGGCGATCGTGCGGGACGGGAGGCCGGCGTGGTTCGGCGGGCGCGGCCGGGTGGACGGCGCGCCGCCGACCCAGGCCACCCAGTACCGGATCGGGTCGATCACCAAGAGCATGGTCGCCGTCGTGGTCATGCGGCTGCGCGACGAGGGCGTGCTGCGGCTGTCCGACCCGCTGGAGGCGCACCTGCCGGGCACCCCGCTGGGCCACCTGACCATCGCCCAGCTGCTGTCGCACACCGCCGGCCTCACCGCCGAGCCGCCCACCGCCTGGTGGGAGCGCACCCCCGGCGTCCCCGTCGCCGAGCTGCTGGAGCGCCTCGGGCCCGACGAGCTCAAGCACCGGCCAGGGCGGCGCTTCCACTACTCCAACGTCGGCTTCGCCCTGCTGGGCGAGCTGGTGGGCAGGCTGCGCGGCACCACCTGGCTCAAGGCGCTGCAGTCGGAGGTGCTCGACCCGCTCGGCATGAACGACACCACCGCCCGGCCGCGCATCCCGCACGCCACGGGATACGCCGTCCACCCGTACGCCGACGTGGTGCTGGCCGAGCCGGAGCACGACGCCGAGGCGATGGGCCCGGCCGGCCAGCTGTGGTCCACGCCGCACGACCTGGCGCGATGGGCCGCGTTCCTGGGCGGCGACACCGCGGGGGTGCTGTGCGGCGACACGCTGGCCGAGATGCGCGAGCCGGTCGGGGTGGACGACGGGGACTCCTGGACCGTCGGGTTCGGGCTGGGCCTGCAGCTGTCGCGCCCCGGCGGGCGGCGGCTGGCGGGGCACTCCGGGTCGATGCCGGGGTTCCTGGCCACGGTGTGGGCCGACCCGGCCGACGGGGTGGGGGTGCTGTTCATGGCCAACACCACCTCGGGGATGAACGGCTCGCTGCTGACCGACCTGCTGGACATCCTGGAGGAGTACGAGCCGCGCCTGCCGGACGAGTGGCAGCCGGTCGCCGCCGATCCCGGGCTGCTGGCGCTGACAGGGCTCTGGCATTGGGGGCCCAAGCCGTACACGCTGCGGTTGCTGCCCGAGCGCGGTCTGTCGCTGGAGCCGGTCGGGGGCGGCGGGCGGGCCTCGCGGTTCGTGCCGCAGGCCGACGGGACGTGGCTGGGGCTGGACGGCTACTACGCCGGGGAGACGCTGCGGGTGGCCGCCGACCACCTCGACCTCAACACGTTCATCTTCACCCGCACCCCGTACGACCCGCAGGCGCCGGTGCCGGGCGGGCCCGGCGACTGGCACGCCTGAGGGACGGGCACGCCGCCGCGGAGGTGGCAGCATGGTCGTGTGCGCGTGGCGATCCTGGGGCCGCTGGAGGTCGAGTCCGCCGCGGTCGGGGGTGCCCGGCTGCGCTGGCTGCTGGTGCGCCTGGCGCTGGCGGCCGGTCGGGCCGTCACCGTCGAGGAGCTGGCCGCCGACCTGTGGCCCGAGGAGCCGCCCGCCGCCCCCGGCAACGCCCTGCAGTCGCTGGTCTCCCGCCTGCGCCGTGCGCTGCCGGAGGCCGGCGCGCTGGTGTCGGTGCCGGGCGGCTACCGGCTGGAGGCCGACACCGACGCGGGCGAGTTCGACCGGCTCACCGCCCGGGCCAGGCAGCATGGCGACCCGGCGGTCAGGGCCGAGCTGCTGGAGCAGGCCCTGCGCCTGTGGCGGGGGGCCGCGCTGGGCGAGGTGGCGGCGGCCCCGTTCGCGCTGGGGTACGCCACGCGCCTGGAGGAGGCCCGCCTGACGGCCGTCGAGGACCGCGCGGAGGCCGAGCTGGCCCTGCTCACCCGGCCGGAACCGCGAGAACCGCCAGGCGGGCTGGCGGCTCTGGCGAGCGAGCTCGGCGAGCTGGCCGCCCGCCACCCCCTGCGCGAGCGCCTGCACGCCCTGCGCGTCCAAGCGCTGCACGCCGACGGCCGGCGGGCCGAGGCGCTGGCCGCCTACGCGGAGTGCCGCCGCCACCTGGCCGACCAGCTCGGCGCCGACCCCGGCGCCGAGCTGCGCGAGATCCACCTGGCCGTGCTGCGCTCCGAGCCGCCCCGCCCGCCGCGGACCAACCTGCGCGCCCCGCTGACCAGCTTCGTCGGCCGCGACGCCGAGCTGGCCCGCGTCCGCCGGCAGCTGCGCGCCGGCCGGCTGGTCACCCTGGTAGGCCCCGGCGGCGCGGGCAAGACGCGGCTGGCCACCACCGTCGCCGCCGAGCTCCTGGGCGAGTGCGGCGCCGTCTGGCTCGTCGAGCTGGCCCCCGTCACCGACCCCGGCGACCTGCCCCAGGCCGTGCTGGCCGCCCTGGGCAACCACTCGGTGATCGGCCACCCCATCCGCCCGGTCGACACCACCGCCGCCCTGGTCGAAGCCCTGTCGGCCGGGCAGGTGCTGCTGGTGCTGGACAACTGCGAGCACCTCGTCGAGGCCGCCGCCCACCTGGCCGAGGAGCTGCTGGGCCGCTGCCCCGCACTGCGCGTCCTGACCACCAGCCGCGAACCCCTGGGCATCCTCGGCGAGACCCTCAGCCCCGTGCCGCCCCTGCTGCCCGAACCGGCCGTGCGGCTGCTGGCCGA
Source organism: Nonomuraea sp. NPDC003709 (assembly GCF_040610775.1). Classification (NCBI taxonomy): domain Bacteria; kingdom Bacillati; phylum Actinomycetota; class Actinomycetes; order Streptosporangiales; family Streptosporangiaceae; genus Nonomuraea; species Nonomuraea sp. NPDC003709. Next base: position 170,234 of record NZ_JBEXMW010000019.1, read on the forward strand.
ACGCGCCGCCGCCGGCAACCCCGGCCTGAGCATCGAGCCCGCCGTGGCCGCCGAGATCTGCCGCCGCCTCGACGGGCTGCCGCTGGCGATCGAGCTGGCCGCCGCCCGGCTGCGCACCCTGACGCCCAGGCAGCTGGCCGCCCGGCTCGACGACCGCTTCCTGCTGCTGACCGGCGGCAGCCGTACGGCGCTGCCCCGCCACCAGACGCTGCGCGCGGTCGTGGCCTGGAGCTGGGACCTGCTCAACGGCCCCGAGCGCCGGCTGGCCGAGCGGCTGGCGGTCTTCGCCGGCGGGTTCGACCTGGCCGCGGCCGAGCACGTCGGCGGCAGCCTCGACCTCGTCGCCGCGCTGGTGGACAAATCCATCGTCCAGCCCGCCGACGACGGCCGCTACCGCATGCTCGAGACCATCAGGGAGTACGGGCTCGAACGCCTGGCCGCCGACGGCCGCATCGCCGCCGTCCGCGCCCGGCACGCCGCCTACTTCCGCGACCTGGCCGAACACGCCGAGCCGCGGCTTCGCGGCCGTGACCAGCTCGCCTGGATCGCCCGCCTGCTGGCCGACCACGACAACATCCTGGCCGCGCTGCACCACGCCGTCGACAGCGCCGACGCCGCCACCGCGATCCGCCTGGCCGCCGCCATGGGCATCTTCTGGACCATCCGCGGCACGCGCGCCGAGTCGGCCGGCTGGATCGGGCGGGCGCTGGACGTACCCGGTGAGACGCCCACGCGGGAGCGGCTGATCGCCAGCGCCGTCTACATCATCAATGCCAGCCTTGACGGCGGCCACACCATGGTCGCCCCGGCGGCGCGCGAGCTGCGCCGGGCCGCGAGCCTGCAGGACGGGGAGGAGGCCGGGCATCCGGTGCTGGCGATGCTGCAGCCGGCGCTGGCGCTGTTCACCGACGACGCCGAGCTCGGCTTCGCCGTGATCGAGCGGCGGCTGGCGCACCCCGATCCGTGGACGCGCGGCATGCTCTACGTGACCAGGGCCGCGCTGAAGGAGAACGGCGGCGACATGGCCGGCTCGCGGGCCGACCTGCTGGCCGGCTGCGCCGAGCTGCGGCAGGCCGGCGAACGGTGGGGGTTGTCGATGGCGCTGACGTCGCTGGCCGAGACGCACGCCGTGTTCGGGGACTTCGGCCAGGGGCTGGAGGCGATGGACGAGGCCGTACGGCTGCTGCTCGAGCTCAACCCCGAGGCCGACGTCGCCCACCAGCGGGTCTGGCAGGCCTCCATCCTGGTGCGCCAAGGGGACGTCGAGCGGGCCAGGGCCGTGCTGCGAGGGCTGATCGACGCGCCGGAGGGCCGGGAGACGCCCGCCCGCAATGTCGCGTTCGCGCAGGTCGAGCTGGGCCATCTGGCCCGCCAGGAGGGAGACCTGCGGGCCGCCGAGCGCTACTACGCCGCGGCCGGCCACGCGATGGAGGACGGGACGGCGATCGCGCCGCAGTTCCGGGCGCTGCTGCTGGTCGGGCAGGCCCACCTGGCGGTGGCCACGCACGACCACCAGGCAGCGGCCCGCCACGCGGAGCGGGCGGCCGAGCTGGTCACGGCGGCGGCCGACATGCCGGTCCTGGCGCGGGTCGCGGTGGCCGTGGCCGAGCTGCGCGCGGCGCGCGGGGACCTGCTGCCGGGCGCCACCGCGCTGGGCGCCGCCGAACAGCTGCGCGGCGCGCCCGATGCCGCCAACCCCGACGTGGCCCGCGTGGCGGCGCGCCTGCGCGACGACCTCGGCGAGGAGGCTTTCGCCGCGGCCTTCGCCCGCGGCCGCGCCCTCGACCGCGCCCGTGCCGTTGAGCTGGCCACCGGAGGTCCATGGTGAGGTACGTCTACGCGGGCGCCGCCGTGCACGTCCCGGCGCCACCGGAGCGGGTGTTCGCGCTGATCACCGACTGGCCGCGGCACCGGGAGTGGATGTTCATGACCGACGCCCGCCAGGTCGGCGAGCACGCGGTCGAGGCCTACACCGGAGTGCGGCCGTTCGGATTCCTGGACACCATGACGATCACGACCTGGCAGCCCCCGTTCCTGGTGCTGGTCACCCACACCGGCCGGTTCGTACGCGGCCACGGCGCCATCCGGATCCGGCCCCAGGACGGCGGCAGCCGCGTGATCTGGGCCGAGCGGCTGCAGGTGCCGTTCGGGCCGCTGGGCCGGGCCCTGTGGCCGCTCGCCCGCCCCGTCGGCATCGCCCTCCTGCGCCACTCGCTGCGCAATCTGTCCGCCCTGCTGGCCCCGTAAAGGTCAGGCGTGAACCGCCTGGCGGGCCACCGCGGCGGCGAAGGCGGAGATCACCGGGTGTGCGCGCCGCCCGTCCCCCGACAGCTCCGGCTGGAACAGCGTGCCCAGGAAGAACGGGTGACCGGGCAGCTCGGCCGCCCGCACCGCCCCGTCGTCGGCGTGCCCGGAGAACACCAGCCCGTGCTCGGCCAGAGTCCGGGTGTAGGTCTCGTTGAGCCCGTAGGAGCAGACGTAGGACTCCATCGTGACGGACTCGCCCATGATCTGCTCCATCAGCGTCCCGGGCGAGATCCGCACCCGCCCCTCGTGCCCGGCCAGCGAGCACGCCAGCGGCGTCAGCAGGAACTCCCGCGCCTCCGGCTCGTTCTCGGCGTGCGCCACGTCCAGCCCGCACACGTGCCGCGCGTACTCCAGCAGCATGTGCTGGAACCCCGCGCAGGTGCCCAGGATCGGGATCCGATGCTCGCGGGCGACGCGCGCCGCCTCCACGGCGCCCTCCTCGTCCCGGTACGGGCTGCCGGGCACGATCCAGATGCCGTCGAAGCGCTCCAGGCCGGACACGTCGGTGGTGGCGATCCAGTACGGGTCGAGCGCGATGCCGTCCCGCTCCCGCAGCGCCTCGACGACCAGCGGGATCCGGGCATGCGAACGAACACTGGGGGACCGATCCCCCACAAGGGCGATTTTCATGCCCTCATCCTGAGGGCCACCCCTGGTTAAGCGCCAACGATGATTTCTGGACCTGCTATAAGCAACACTGATGGATCCTCATTTGCTGACCACGTTCGTGACCGTCGCCCGGCACGGCTCGTTCTCCGCGGCCGCCGCCGAGCTCGGCTACACCCAGTCGGCCGTCTCCCAGCAGATCGCCGCGCTGGAGGCCGACCTCGGCCTGCCGCTGCTGCTGCGCCGCCCGGTCGAGCCCACCGAGGCCGGCCGGCGGCTGCTGGAGCACGCCGGGCCGCTGCTGCTGCGCCACCGCGCGGCCCGCGCCGACGTGCTGCGCGCCGCCGCCCGGCCCGGGCACCGGCTGCGGCTGGCCGCCACCCCGCTGGCCGTCAACCCCGTCGTGGCCGCCCGGCTGGCGCGGGCGCGTGCCGGGAACCCGCGCCTGGAGGTGAGCCTGCACACCTGCGGGCGCGACCAGGCCGTCGCGATGGTCGCCGAAGGGCGGGCCGACCTGGGCCTGGCCGACGGGCTGGCCGCCCCGTCCGACCCGCTGCGCCTGCTGGACGCCGGACCGATGACGGCCGTCGGGGTGAGCGAGGAGGAGCTGGTCGTGGCCCTGCCCGCCGGTCATCCCCTGGCCGGGCGGGCGGCGCTGGCGCTGGCCGACCTGGTGGACGCGCGCTGGCTGCAGACCCCGCTGTGCCCGCTGGCCCGGCTGCGCGACCTGGTGGGCGACGGGTTCCCGGTGGGGCTGGACTATCACGGGGACAACGTGCACACCGTGCTCAACCTGGTCGCCGCCGACCACGGCCTGACCCTGCTGCCCGCCTCCGCCCTGTCGGGTGCCGCGCGCGGGGTACCGCTGGCCGCGCCCCGGCTGGTGCACCGCGTCGAGCTGCTGCACGGCGCCCTGCCCCCGGGCCCGGCGGCCGACCTGGCCGCCGTCCTGTCCGGCTGACGACGAGCCGTCCTGTCCGGCTGACAGCGATCTGTGCGCGCGCTGACAGCGGCGCCTCCCACGATGCGTCATATGAACGCCTTCGAAGCCGAAGGGCTGGTCAAACGCTTCGGCGCGACCACCGCCCTGGACGGCATCACCCTTTCGGCCCCGCCCGGCACGGTGCTGGGCGTGCTCGGGCCCAACGGCGCCGGCAAGACCACCGCCGTCCGCATCCTGGCCACGCTGCTGCGCCCCGACGCCGGCCGCGCCACCGTCAGCGGCCTGGACGTCGTCCGCCACGCCTCCCGCGTGCGCCGCCTCATCGGCCTGACCGGCCAGTACGCCTCCGTCGACGAGGACCTGACCGGCACCGAGAACCTCGTCCTCATCGGCCGTCTCCTGGACCTGCGCATCGCGGACGCCAAGGCCACGGCCGCCCGGCTGCTGGCGGACTTCGGCCTGGCCGAGGCCGCCGACCGGCGCGCGAGCACATACTCCGGCGGCATGCGGCGCCGCCTGGACCTGGCCGCCAGCCTCGTCGGCCGGCCCGACGTGATCTTCCTCGACGAGCCCACCACCGGCCTGGACCCGGCCAAGCGCGAAGACGTGTGGGCCATCGTCCGCCGCCTGGTCGCCGACGGCGTCACCGTCCTGCTCACCACCCAGTACCTGGAGGAGGCCGACGCGCTGGCCGACGCCATCTCGGTCGTCGACCACGGCAAGGTGATCGCGCACGGCACCGCGGCCGAGCTCAAGCGCGTCGTCGGCGGCCAGACCGTGCTGGTGCGCCCCGCCGACCCCGCCCGGCTGGACGAGGCCGCCGCCATCGTCGCCGCCGTGGCCGGCCGGCCCGCCGAATCGCCCGGCCGCGACGTCGTCACCGTCCCGGTGGACGGCGACGCCGCCTTCACCGAGATCGTCGCCAGGCTGGCCGCCGCCGGCGTTGCCGTCAACGAGCTGTCGCTGCGGCTGCCCAGCCTGGACGAGGTGTTCTTCACCCTCACCGGCCACCACACCGAGCAGGAGGCCGCGGCATGAACCCCATCGCCGTACGAGAGGAGACGCTCCCCCCTCAGCCGGCCCGCCCGGCGGCCCCGGCGCGCCCCGAGCGGCGGCCGTTCGGGCTGGCCCGTCACAGCCTCGCCCTGGCCCGCCGCAGCGTGCTCAAGACGCTGCGCACGCCCGAGCAGCTGCTGGACGTCACCCTGCAGCCGATCATCTTCGTGCTGATCTACGTGTTCCTGCTGGGCGGCGCCGTGTCCGGCTCGACCCACGACTACCTGCAGTTCCTGCTGCCCGCGATCCTGGTGCAGACGGTGCTGTTCGGCGGGATGGCCACCGGAGTCAGCCTCAACACCGACATCAAGAAGGGGGTGTTCGACCGGTTCCGCAGCCTGCCGATCGGGCGCTCGGCCCCGCTCATCGGGTCGATGCTCGGCGATCTGATCCGGTATCTGGTGGCGGTGGTGGTGCTGCTCGGGTTCGGCTTCGCGCTGGGGTTCCGCGCGGAGACCGGGCCGCTGGAGGTGCTGGCGGCCTGCCTGCTGACGGTGTTCTTCGCCTTCTGCGTGAGCTGGGCGTTCGTGCTGCTGGGGGTGCTGATGCGCGAACCCGGCGGGGTGCAGGGGATGGCGTTCATGGTGCTGTTCCCGCTGACGTTCGGCACCAGCATGATCACCCCGAAGAGCACCCTGCCGGGCTGGCTGCAGGCCTGGCTGGACATCAACCCGGTCAACCACGCCATGAACGCCTCCAGGGCGCTGATGCTGGGTGGGCCGGCGGGGGCGTCGGTGTGGTGGACGCTGGCCTCCGGCGCGCTGTTCCTGGCCGTCTTCGCCCCGCTGGCCGTGGCCGCCTACCGCCGCCGCGCCTGACGGCTCAGCCGCTGACCAGCGCCGCCGGGTCACGCTCCGGCGGGCCGGCGGGCCACCACTCCCCCTCGACCCGGGTGAAGGGGTACCAGCGGCCGTCGCGGCCGTAGCGCAGTTGCAGGGGGCCGAGGGTCCAGCGGTTGCGCCACGCCTCCAGCGGCGGCGGCTGCTCGGCCTCCCAACCGGCCTCCAGCAGGGCCTGCGACCTGGCCAGATCCTGGCGGGGCGGCGTCCAGGCGTGCTCGAGCACCTCCAGGCCGTGCGCGCCGCCGTACCGCCACGCCTGCACGGGCGCCTCCAGCCCGAGGTCAAGGTCGTGCTCGGCGGCCAGGCGGACGCGGTCCTGGTATTCGGACAGCTCCGGCAGCCGCCCGTGCAGCAGCACCTCGCGCGCCCGCCAGGCGGCCGAGGCGATGAGCACCCCCAGGGCGGTCACGTCCAAGCCCGGCGCCGGGTCCAGCACGGGCGGAGCGAAGGCGGCCTCGAACGGCGGGGGCTCGGGCAGCGCGGCCACGCCCGCCGCGAACGCCTCCACCGCCGGCACCCCCGCGGCCGCGGCCGGCTTCTTCGGGGCCTCGCGCCCCTGCAGCGCCTCCAGCAGCTCCTGCTCGCCACGCCCGCGCATCAGCAGCAGCACGAACGGGTCCGCGTCCAGCAGCCACGACGCCTGGTAGCACAGGGCGGCGGCGTGCTTGCACGGATGCCCCCAGTCCGGGCAGGAGCACTCCGGCTCCAGGTCGCCGACGGCCGGCAGCAGCGGCACGGCGGCGTCCTCGGCGGCCTCCACCAGGTCGTGCGGCATGTCACGGTCGAGCAGGGCCGCGATGTGCCCGCTCTTGGCGGCCACCTGGTCGAGGAAACGTTCCCACGCGGCCTCGGTGAGCTGCTCGACGCGTACGACGGTGTCGTACTCGCTCTCGGTCACGGCGGCGATGCGGCCGGGACTGACGGTGATGGGGCCGACCTGGCCGGTCTTGGCGTACGCGCGGCCCTTGCGCAGCAGCCCCTGGTCCAGCGAGGTGTCCTCCATGGCCTTGACCCAGGCCCGCCCCCACCAGGAGGTGGCGAAACGGGCTCCGGCGCGTTGCGGCGGGAAGGCGGCGAAGCCGCGGGCGGCGGTCATCTCAGCTCCACGAGGGCGGCGAGTTCGGCGTCGGTCAGCTCGGTCAGGGCGGCTTCCCCGGAGGACAGCACGGCCTCGGCCAGCGCGCGTTTGGCGCCGAGCATCTCGGCGATGCGGTCCTCGATCGTGCCCTCGGCGATCAGCCGGTGCACCTGGACGGGCCGGGTCTGGCCGATGCGGTAGGCGCGGTCGGTGGCCTGGTCCTCGACGGCGGGGTTCCACCAGCGGTCGTAATGGATGACGTGGTCGGCGCGGGTGAGGTTGAGGCCGGTGCCGGCGGCCTTCAGCGACAGCAGGAACACCGGCACCCGGCCCTCCTGGAAGCGCTCGACCATCTCCTCGCGGCGGGCGACCGGGGTGCCGCCGTGCAGCAGCTGGATGGCCACGCCCCTGGCGGTCAGATGGCGTTCCAGCAGGCGGGCCATGGTGACGTACTGGGTGAACACCAGCACCGCGCCGTCCTCGGCCACGATGGTGTCGACCAGCTCGTCCAGCAGCTCCAGCTTGCCCGAGCGGCCGGCCAGGCGAGGCGCGGCCTCGTGCAGGTACTGGGCGGGGTGGTTGCAGATCTGCTTGAGGCCCGTCAGCAGCTTGACGATCAGGCCGCGCCTGGCCATGCCGCTCGCGTCGGCGATCTGGGCCATGCTCTCGCGGACGACGGCCTCGTACAGGCCGGCCTGCTCGGTGGTGAGCGCGACCGGGCGGTCGGTCTCGGTCTTGGGCGGCAGCTCCGGCGCGATGCCGGGATCGCTCTTACGCCGCCGCAGCAGGAACGGCCCCACCAGCCGCGACAGGCGTTCGGCCGCCTCGCCGTCGCCGGACTCGACCGGTTTGGCCCACCGCGCCTTGAACCTGCCCAGCGGGCCCAGCAGCCCCGGCGTGGTCCAGTCGAGGATGGCCCAGAGCTCCGACAGGTTGTTCTCCACGGGGGTGCCGGTCAGCGCGACGCGCGCCGCGGCCGGGATCTCGCGCAGCGCCTTGGCGGTGCCGGAGGCGGGGTTCTTGACGTGCTGGGCCTCGTCGGCCACCACCAGGCCCCACGGGTGCGCGGCCAGGCGGGCCGCGTCCAGGCGCATGGTGCCGTACGTGGTCAGCAGGAACCCCTCGTCGGGCAGCGTGCGCTGCGCCCCGTGGAAGCGGCGCACCGGCACGCCCGGCGCGAACTTGGCGATCTCCCGCTCCCAGTTGCCCAGCAGCGAGGCCGGGCAGACCACGAGCGTGGGCCCGGCGTCGGCACCCGAGCGGTGCAGGTGCAGGGCGATCAGCGTGATCGTCTTGCCCAGGCCCATGTCGTCGGCCAGGCAGCCGCCCAGCCCGAGCGAGGTCATCTGGGCCAGCCAGCGCAGCCCGGCCAGCTGGTAGTCGCGCAGTGTCGCCGCCAGCCCTTCGGGAGGGCCGGCGTCGGCGGGTTCGGCCAGGCGTTCGCGCAGCTCGCGCAGCCAGGCGGTGGGCTCCACGGCGACCTGCTCGCCCTCGACCTCGACCGCGCCGGTCAGGGCCGCGCCCAGCGCCTCGATGCCGGTCAGGGGCTTGAGGTCGCGCTGGCGGGCCTTGCGGGCCAGGTCGGGGTCGATGAGGACCCACTGGTCGCGCAGCCGCACCACCGGGCGGTGGGCCTCGGCGAGCCGGTCCATCTCGGCCGCGCTCAGGCGCTCGCCGCCGAGTGCGAGCTGCCAGTTGAAGCTGGTCAGGTGCTGTCCGCCGAGGAACGACGGCAGGTCGGACGGCTTGGTGTCGCGCTCGCCGATGACGGCTCGCGCGCTCAGGCCGCGTACCAGGGCCTTGGGCCAGTGCACCTCGACGCCGGCGGCGGCCAGGCGTTCGGCGGCGCCGGCGAGCAGCTGCTCGACGTCGCCGTCGGTGAGCGCGAGCTCGTCGGGGACGGCGTTGTCGAGCAGCCGTTCCAGGCGCGGCCAGATACGGGCGGCCCGGCGCACGGCCAGCGTGGCCTCGATCCTGGCGCGCGGGCCGAAACCCGCCTCGCGGCCCTGCCACAGGTCGGCCGCGTCGACGACGAGCGAGGGGTCGGCCAGGCTGTGCAGCTGGACGATCGCGCGGAACTCGGCGGCGGCCAGGTCGTCGGCCTCCAGGCGCAGCGACAGCCGTACGCCCGAGTCGAGGCCGGCCGCGACCTCCTCGGCCCAGGGGCGCAGGTGCGGCACCTTGACGGGCTTGGCGGCGGCGAAGGCGGTGGCGCCGGTGGCGCGTACGGCGCCGGGCGAGCGCGGCATGGCGTCGGCGACGGCGTCGAGGAACGCGCGTACGAGTGGCTCCGCCTCCGGCAGCCACGGCTCCGCCTGCTGCCCGGGCTGCAGAGGGATGGCGCGGGCCGCGGCGGGCATGGCGGCGGCCAGCTCGCGTACCCGCTGGATGTCGGCGGCGTCGAGCGGGCCCGCGCGCCACGAGTCGTGCTCCCCCGCCGACACCCCCGGCAGGATGCGGCCCCGGGTGACCAGCTGGAGCGCCACCAGCGCGGCCGCCCCCCAGAAGCGCGTCGCCGGGTGGGCCCGCGCGTCCATGCGGGCCCTGGCCAGCCCCGCCACCGCCTCCCCGACCGGGACGTGGGTGGCCGCGACCTCGCGCGTGCGCATCGTGCCGTCGTGCTCGTCGGCCACCGTCACCGCGGACGGCCCGTCCGGGTCGAGGAAGGTGACATGACCGGACCTGGGTGGGTCGCCGGGTTGGAACACTGCCGCGTGCTGGGCCAGATCCGTCGGGAAGCTCACGACCGTACAGTGTACGGTACGTAGGGGTGTGGTTTACCGCACCCCGCGATCAGAAGTCCGCCTCATTCCGGGCATATCCGATCATCCCTAGGCTTGAGCCCATGACTGATTGGCTGGTTGGACTGATGGAGACTCTCGGCGCGCCCGGGGCCGGGCTCGCGATCGCGCTGGAGAACCTCTTCCCTCCCCTGCCCAGCGAGGTGATCCTGCCGCTGTCGGGCTTCACCGCGTCCAGAGGCGAGATGGACCTGCTGGACGTGCTGGTGTGCACGACGCTCGGCTCCGTGATAGGGGCGCTGGCGCTGTACTGGGTGGGGGCGCTGCTGGGCCGCGAGCGCACGCTGGCCATCGCGGCCAAGCTGCCGCTGGTCAAGACGTCCGACATCGAGAAGACCGAGGCGTGGTTCCTCAGGCACGGCCGCAAGACGGTGTTCTTCGGGCGGATGATCCCCATCTTCCGCAGCCTCATCTCCGTGCCGGCGGGCGTCGAGCGGATGCCGCTGGTGCCGTTCACGCTCCTGACGACCACCGGCAGCCTGATCTGGAACACCATCTTCGTGATGGCCGGCTACCTGCTGGGCGAGAACTGGTCGCTGGTGGAGGCGTACGTCGGCATCGGCTCCAAGGTGGTGCTCGCGCTGGTGGTGCTGGCGCTCGTGGTGTTCGTCGGGGTGCGGCTGGCCGAGCGGCGCAAGGGCAGGCATGCGAGTCGCCGTTGAGGGGCTGCGGCTGCTGGGCGCGGTGACACTGGGCGCCGTCACCGCGCTGGCCGAGCTGGTCTTCCTGCTGCCGGCGCTGCCGTTGCTGGGCAATCCGAACGTCACCGCCGCGGCCCGCCGGCTGGCTCGCCTCGAGGCGCGCCGCCTGCGCCTGGACCCCGACGCCCTCCAGGACGGCAGGCCCGTGCCCTACCTGGCCGCCCGCGTCCCGGTCGGGGTGCTGGGCGGGCTGGTGATCACGTTGCTCGTGTACGGGGCCCGCGCCTACGTCCTCCTCCTCACCGCCTGGGCGCGCGGCGAGCGGTTCGACGGGATGGCTCCCTCGCTCCCGCTGGTCGCCTACCTCGTGGTCGGCGGGACCGTCCTGCTGTTCCTGGCCCTGTCGGGCGTGGTGGGCGTGCACGCGCTGGAACGGCGGCTGGCGGTGCGCATGCTCGCCCCCGACCCGACCCAGGCCCTCGAACGCAGGATCGCCGAACTGTCCGAGAGCCGCGCCGGCATCGTGACCGCCGTGGACTCCGAACGCCGCCGGATCGAGCGCGACCTGCACGACGGGCTGCAGCAGCGGCTGGTGGCGCTGTCGATGCTGGTCGGACGGGCCAGGCGGGGCCGGCCGGAGCTGCTGGAGCAGGCGCACCAGGAGGCGCAGCAGGCGCTGGCCGAGCTGCGCGAGGTGGCCTGGCGGGTCTATCCCAGCGGCCTGGACACCCTGGGTCTGGGCGAGGCGCTGGCGGGGCTGGCGGAACGGTCGAGCGTTCCGGTCAGGGTAGCCTGCGACCTGCGGCGTCGGCCGCCGATGGCGGTGGAGACGGCGGCGTACTTCGTGGTGTGCGAGGCCGTCACCAACGCCGCCAAGCACGCCGGCGCCACGCTCATCACGGTCGAGGTGCACGAGGAGGACGCTGCGGTGCTCGTACGGGTGCGAGACGACGGCGCGGGCGGCGCGCGGGCGGCCGGCGGCGGCCTGTCGGGGCTGGCCAGGCGGGTGGCGGCACTGGACGGCGGCTTCGAGGTGAGCAGCCCGATCGGCGGGCCGACCACGATCACGGCGGTGCTGCCGTGCGGGTGATCCTGGCCGAGGACTCCACGCTGCTGCGCGAGGGCCTGGTGCGGCTGCTGCTGGAGGAGGGCCACGAGGTGCCGGCCGCGGTCAGCGACGGCGACGCGCTGGTCACCGCGGTGGCCGAGCACCGGCCGGACATCGTGGTCGTGGACGTCCGCATGCCGCCGACCCACACCGACGAGGGCCTGCGGGCGGCGCTGGAGATCAGGCGGCGCTGGCCCGCCGTGAAGGTGCTGGTGCTGTCGCAGTACGTGGAGAAGCGGTACGCCACCGAGCTGATGAGCGCGGACGTCGAGGGCGTCGGCTACCTGCTCAAGGACCGGGTGGCGCAGGTCGGCGACTTCCTGGACGCGCTGGAGCGGGTCGGCGCGGGCGGGGCGGCCTTCGACCCGGAGGTGGTGCGTCAGCTGCTGGCCCGTACGACGCAGGTGGATCCCCTGGCCCGGCTGACGGCGCGGGAGCGCGAGGTGCTGGAACGGATGGCGCAGGGGCTGACCAACGCCTCGATCGCCCAGGCGCTGCACGTGTCGCAGAGCGCGGTGGAGAAGCACGTGAACTCGCTGTTCGACAAGCTGCGGCTGTCGCACACGACCGGCTACAGCCGCCGGGTGCTGGCCGTGCTGCACTTCCTGGAGTCCTGACCTGCCGCTCATCGAGGACCTCAAGGAGACGGCAGCTCCTCGACCCCCGTTCACGGGCTGCCGAACCAATGGCCGGCGGCCCGCTCGAACGCTTCACGATCAGGGGCGCGATCACCTGCCCAGGCGACCACGCCGTCAGGCCGGACGAGCACGGCACCCAGTCCGAGGTCGTCTCTCGCCGGCCCGGCCGCATACCGCATCCGGCTCTCCCAGCCCGTCGCCGAACCATGCAGGCGTCGGCCGACGCTGAAATCGAGCGCGACGCCTCGTCCGTCCTGCATCAGGTCGCCGAGGCGGGTGCCGTCCTCAAGACGGAAGTCCGGGGCGTTGCGGCCGACCAGCGGATGCTCGCCGCCGAGGTCGTGGCGGATCGACGATCCCGAGATCCTGTCGAACGCGTAGGTCGTTCCGTCGCGGGTCCCGAGCAGGTCGCGCATCAGTCCTTGGATCGCCTGGGCATGCGGGTCCGGCCTCATGGCGGCCGTCTGGGCGCGCGTCCAGTCGAGCACCCGGGCGCCGATCGGATGGCGCTCGCGGGTGTAGGTGTCGATCAGCCCGACCGGCGGGTGCCCGTGCACGGTCGCCGCGAGCTTCCATCCCAGGTTCATGGCGTCGCCGAGGCCGAGGTTGAGTCCCTGTGCCCCGAGGGGAGAGTGGATGTGCGCGGCGTCGCCGGCGAGCAGGACGCGCCCCTGCCGGTAGGTCGTCGTCTGCATCGCCCGATCGGTGAAGCTCGAAGCGAGATGGACGTCGTTCAGCGTCACGTCGGTGCCGGAGACACGGCGCAGAACCGCCTGGAGGTGTTCGCGGGTCGGCCGCTGCGAGCGATCGAAGGCGCCGCCGTCGAATTCCAGCATGCCGACGTACCCTTCCGCGGGCGTGCGCAGGTACATGCCCGTCGGCGTCAGATTGAACCCTGGGCGCAGCTTCCCGGGATCGGCGATGCCGGCGAGCACGACGTAGCCGGTGAACTGCGGCTCGGTGCCGGTGAAGCCGAAGCCCGCGAGCCCGCGCACCGCGCTGCGCCCGCCGTCGCAGCCGACGACCCAGCGCGCCGCGTACTCGTGCTCGCCGCCCCGCGCGACCGCGATCTCGTCGTCCTGCGCGATGGCCGAGACCGTGACGCCGCGCCTGATCTCCACGCCGAGCGCGGAGGCCCGCTCGGACAGCACCGTCTCGACCGCTTCGAGGTTCGTCATCACACCCTCCATCGCCGGGCTGGGAAGCCGGAAGGGCAGGGCGGCGACGTCGACCTTGGCCGGATCGAGCATCATGCCGGCGAAGTGGCCCGCGCCACGAGGGGGTCCCGGCTCGTCCGCGCCGGGATAGTCGTCGACGCCCGACGCCTTCAGCAGCGGGTCCAGCATCCCGCGGCGGTAGAACGCCTCGACCGACGTGGCGGAGAGACCCCGCATCCCGAGCGGGTCCGCCTTCCACGGGGAGCGCGGCTCCGGCTCCCGCTCCAGCACCAGGACAGAGCAGCCCGCCAGGCCAAGCTCGCAGGCGAGGAAAAGACCGACCGGGCCGGCGCCCACGATCACTACGTCATGCACGAGAAACTCCCTTCAGAAGCCTCTTCTCCGAGGCAGGTGAAGACTGACGCGGGCCGCTCACACGGGGCACACACGGCGCTGACACGGATTTGGGGACTCGAGGGTGCGTGCGCGAGGATCGAGCGATGAACGGGGATGCGCGGCTTCACGTCACGCTGCTCGGCGCCTTTCAGGCGTCTCGCGGTGACGCCGCACTGCCCGTTCAGGGTGCGCGGTCGCAGGGCCTGCTCGTACGGCTGGCGCTCGCCGGCGGGCGCGCGGTCGAGCCGGGCATCCTGGTCGACGCGATCTGGGCCGAGGACCCGCCGGCCGGCCCGGCCCACGCCCTGCAGGCCCTCGTCTCGCGGCTGCGCCGGACCCTCGGCTCGGCCGGCGACGTCGCGCAGGTCGCGGGCGGCTACCGGCTGGAGGTGGACGCGGCCGACGTGGACGCGCTGCGCTTCGAGCAGCTCACCGCAGCCGGCCGTGACCGCCTGCGCGCCGGCGACCCGCATGCCGCGGCCGCCGTGCTCGGCGAGGCCGTGGCGCTGTGGGACGACCGTCCCGGCGCCGAGCCCGCGGTCGTCGCCGCGGTGGAGCCCGCCGCCGCGACCCGGCTGGCCCACGCCTCGGTCGAGGCCGTCGCCGACCTCGCCGACGCCGAGCTGTCCCTGGGCCGTGCCGACGCGGCCGCCGCCCGCCTGACCGCCCTGCTCGCCGAGCACCCCGTCCACGAGCGGGCGGCCGCGCTGCTCATGGACGCGCTCGCCGCCCAGGGGCGCCAGGCCGAGGCCCTGGCCCTGTACGAGCGGGTCCGCGAGACCCTGGCCGACGCCCTCGGCGCCGACCCGGGCACCGCCCTGCACGAGCGCCACCTGCGCCTGCTGCGCGCCGAGCGGCCCGCCCCGGAAGCCTCGCGGACCAGGTCGGGCAACCTGCCCGCGCCGCTGACCAGCTTCATCGGGCGCGAGGACGACCTGGCCCGGATCGACACGCTGCTCGCCACCGGGCGCCTGGTCACCGTGCTCGGCCCCGGCGGCGCCGGGAAGACCCGGCTCGCGCTGGAGGCCGCCCGTCGCCACCGCCACGAATACCGCGACGGCGCCTGGATGATCGACCTCGCCTCGGTCACCGAGCCGGCCAAGGTCGGCGCGGCCGTGCTCGCCGGGATCGGGCTGCGCGGCGGCGCGATGTTCGAGGCCAGGATGCGGGTCGAGGGCGACGACCTGGACCTACTCGCCGACCGGCTCGGCGGCCGGGAGAGCCTGCTGCTGGTCGACAACTGCGAGCACCTGATCGACGCCGTGGCCCACCTGGTCGCGGCGCTGCTGTCCCGCTGCGCCGGGCTGCGCGTGCTCGCCACCAGCCGCGAACCCCTCGCGGTCGACGGCGAGGCGCTGGTGCCGCTCGGCCCGCTCGCGCTGCCCGAGCCGGACGACGGCGTCGAGCAGGCCCGGCGGGCGGCGTCGGTACGCCTGTTCACCGAGCGGGCCGCGGCCGTGCGCCCGGGCTTCGAGGTGGACGAGGCGACGCTGCCCGAGGTCCGGCGGGTGGTCCGCGGCCTGGACGGGATGCCGCTGGCGCTGGAGCTGGCCGCGGCCCGGCTGCGGACGTTGTCGCTGCCCGAGCTGGCCGACGGGCTGTCCGACCGCTTCCGGCTGCTCACCACCGGCAGCCGCACCGCGCTGCCCCGGCACCGCACGCTGCGCGCGGTCATCGCCTGGAGCTGGCAGCTGCTGAGCGAGCACGAGCGTACGGTCGCCGAACGCGTCTCGATCCTGCCCGGCGGCGTCACGCCTGCCTCGGCCACCGCGCTCTGCGCCGGCACCGCGGTGCCGGCCGCCGAGATCCCCGAGCTGCTCGCGGGCCTGGTCGACCGGTCGCTGCTGCAGCTCGCGCCCGACCCGGGCCGCTACCGCATGCTGGAGACGCTGCGCGCGTACGGCACCGACCGCCTGGCCGAGACGGGCGACCTCGGTGCCGTCCGCGACCTGGCCGCCCGATACTTCGCCGAGCTGATGGCCCGCTACGACCCGCAGCTGCGCGGCCCCGGCCAGCTGGCGGCCATGCGCGTCATCAGCGCCGAGTACGACAACGCGCTGGCCGCCCTGCGCCGGCGGTGCGACACCGGCGACGCCCCCGGCGCGGTCGCTCTCGCCCTGAACCTGACCTGGTACTGGCAGATGTTCGGCCGGCAGCCCGATGCGGCCTACTGGCTGGGCGAGGCACTGGCGGTGCCCGGCGGCGGGCCGACGCCCGCCCGCGACTGCGCGCACGCGATCTACCTGATCGACCGGGTCGAGACCCGGCCGGGGATGACCGCCGAGGAGGTCGCCGACGACCAGGCGCAGATGCGCGAGCTGGCCGACCGGCTGCTCGCGTACCCGGAGCTGCCGGGACCGTACGGCGTGATCACCGCGCTCATACAGGAGGAGAAGACCAGGCTCCCGATCATCGAGCGCCTGGCCGAGGGCGACGACGTCTGGCTGTCCGGGCTGGCCCGCCTGTTCCGGGCCCGGTTCGCCGAGAACGCGGGCGAGCTCGACACGATGCGCACCGACGTGGAGGCGGCCCTGGCCTGCTTCCGGCGGGCCGGCGACCGCTGGGGCCAGGCCGGCGCGCTGCCGATGCGCGCCCAGCTGCGGCAGTACGACGACGACCTCGACGGCGCGCTGGCCGACCTGCACGAGGCCCGGACGCTGGCCGGCGAGTTCGGCTCGCTCAGCCTGCGCGACGAGGTGTACAGGGACCTGCGCTGGATCGACCTGCACCTGCGGCGCGGCGAGACCGACGTGGCGATCGCCATGATCGACTCGACCCGGGAGCGGGCCCGGCGCGCGGCCTCGGACGAGATGCTGATCCTGGTCGACGCGCGGGAGGCCGCCTTCTGGCTGCGGCACGGCGACCTGGACCGGGCACGGCAGCTGCTCGACGACGCCGAACGGGGTCTGCAGGGCGACGTCACGTTCCCCGGTGACCACGTGCGGACGCTGGTAAGCAACGTACGGGCCTCGCTCTGCCTGGAGCTGGGCGACCTGGCCGGCGCGGAGCAGATGCTGGCGAAGGCGTACGCGGCGGCGCTGGAGACCGGGGACCTGCCGATCCTGTCGCTGGTGGCGGTGAACGCGGCCGCGCTCGCCGAGGCGCACGGGCGGCATGACGAGTCGGCCGTGCTGCTCGGTGCCGCCGCCCGGCTGCGCGGCACGCACGACCGCAGCGATCAGCAGGTTCGCGAGCTCACCCGCCGGGGGCGGGCCGCGCTGGGCGAGGAGGCCTTCGCCGCGGCGTACGGGAAGGGTCGCGGGAGTAGAGACGTCTTGGACCGGCATTTCCTCGCTGGTCAGTGAGCCGTCGGGCTGAGGGCGAGTCCCGCTCGCGCGTGCCGGCGAAGGACCCGCGGTGGCCCGTAGCGGGGGCGGGTCAGCGGAGGTCCGTGGACAGGGTGATCTCTTTGTTCTGCTCGATCCCGGCCGCCAGGTTCTCGATCTTCTGGGTCGCCAGCCGCAGCGCATCCGATCCGAGCAGGAGTCGCAGCGGGGCGGGAGTGCGTGAGGCTACGTCAAATGATGGCTTCGGCCGCACGTACGGGGTCGCCGAGCTGATCTCCTTCCATCTTGTTGTGCGCCTCGGTCATGTCGCGAACCGCGGTGTAGGCATCGATGGTGTTCTCGGGCAGTGCGAGAGATCCGCCGCCGAGGAAGCTGGTCCGGAAGTATCCGGGCTCGATGAGAGTGACCGAGATGCCGAACGGCTCGACTTCCTGCGCAAGCGCCTCGGAGAGGCCTTCTACGGCGAATTTGGTCGCGTTGTACAGACCCCATCCGGCCCCGGAGACCAGACCGAAGATGGAGGACATGTTGATGATGCGCCCCCCGCGCTGGGCGCGCATCTGCGGGAGTACGGCACGTGTCACGTTCCAGAGCCCGAAGAAGTTGATGTCGAACATCGCGCGGGCCTCGGCGTCGCTCGTCTCCTCCACGGAGCCGAGCAGGCCGTACCAACAAGTCGCTCGTCCTCGCCGAGGTTCTCACGCAGACGGGCGGTGTCGCGGGCGGTGGCCGCCACGCGGCGCCCGCCGGCCAAGAGCTGCTTGACCAGCTCCAGCCCGAAGCCTTGCGAGGTGCCGGTGATGAACCACGTCGTTCCTGGCGAGTTGGCGTCCGTCGTGGGCATGTCGACGCACCCTTCGAACATATAGATAGCTGGTCCGGTGGATCCGTTCGCTTCGTACGCTAATCGCCCTGAGGGAAAGTCAAAGTAACGCGCGCCTTATCACCGGGTCGTCCAAGGAGGTGGACGTTGGGGTCTGCCCTGCCCGTAGCGGTTGCGTGCTTTTCCGGGTCGGTGAATTCCGACGAAGGACATCGACGTGATCGGGCATGGGATGGAATGCCATTCGGGTAGGTGCTGGTGCAGTCGGCGGCGTCCGGCACGGTGCGGGCTCTTGAACAGGAACTGGGGGTGCGACTGGCACGGAAAGCGATGGGCTGCCTGGTGCGCTGTGAGGGCGGACCTGCGTCGTACGTCCCTTATCGGTACAGGTCAGGCAAAATCGGTTCGAAGTTTTCCACGGCCTATCGAGGACTCTTCGAGCTGACATGTACCGTCGAATCGAGATACGGATATTCGATTCTTATTCACGTCGAAAAATAAAATCTGGCCAACCGTGGAACACGGGCGGAGCGGAGGTCTCGGTTGTGGAGCGTTGGTCGAGGCGTGAGGACGAACGATTGCTCACCGGCGCGGGTCGCTATGTCGCCGATATGCACGTGCCGGGCTGTTTGGACGCCGCTTTTGTGAGAAGCGATGTCGCGCACGGCATATTGCGCGAGGTGGACTGCTCCGTCGCCTGTGAGGTGCCGGGTGTGGTGGGGGCCTGGTCCGCCGCGGAACTCGCGGATCTTCCCGGGTGCCCGGACTCGGCCGCCACGTTGCAGGATCTGCCTCCGGTTCCGCACACGCTGCTGGCCAAGCTGTCCACGGAAGAGGCCGTGGCCGGCCGGGAGTGGCCGGTGCTGGTCAAGGATCGGGTGCGATACTCCGGTGAGGCGCTGGCGGTGGTCGTGGGACAGGACCGCTACCAGGCCGAGGACGGGGCCGCCGAGGTCGTCTTCCAGATTGATCCCCTGCCGGCGGTGGTGTCGCCGTCAGCCGCGGCGGCTGACTCCGTTCGCCTGTTCGACGGTCTGAGCAACATCGCGTTTCTAGGGGAGGCCGGGGAGCCGATCGAGGAGTCGGTGTGGCGGGACGCGGCGGTCGTGGTGGAGGCGCGATATCGCCAGCAACTGCTGATGCCCACGCCGATGGAGTGCCGGGCCATTCTGTGCGTGCCTGGACACGACCGGCTGACCGTGTGGTCGGGGCACCAGATGCCGCACCGGTTGCGCCGGGAACTGGCCGCGTTGCTGGGCTGGCCGGCCGAGCGGATACGGGTCGTGGTGCCGGACACCGGGGGCGCGTTCGGGTCGAAGAGCGCGGCGTTCCCGGAGTTCGTCGCGGTCGCCTTCCTGGCGGTGCGGCTCGGCCGTCCCGTTCGATGGGTGGAGGACCGGCTGGAGTCCATGCTGGTCGCCAGCCGGGGCCGGGGGCAGGATCAGCGGGTCCGGCTCGCCGCGGACGCCGATGGGCGCCTGCTCGCCTACGAGCTGACCATCGACGCCGACGTGGGCGCCTACCCCCACCTCGGGGTCGGCCTGCCCATGCAGACGGCCTGGATGGCGACCGGGCCGTACGCCACGCCCCGGGTTCATGCCGGCGTGCGCTCGGTGCTCACCAACACCATGGTGACCTACCCGTATCGAGGCGCGGGCCGGCCGGAGGCCGCGATCGCGCTGGAGCGGTCGATGGACGTGCTGGCCCGGCGGCTGGGGATGGATCCCGCGGAGCTGCGGCGACGCAACTTCATCTCGCCCGACGACTTCCCGTACCAGACGCCCACCGGGCGGCGCTACGACAGCGGGAACTATGCCGCCGCGCTCGACCTGGCGCTGCAGACCCTCGATTACGACGGGTGGCGGGCCGAACAGGACCGCCGCCGGGCTGATCCTGACGCCCTGCCGGTGGGGATCGGCCTGTCCTGCTACGTGGAGCGCTCTGGAGGCGAACCCGGAGGGCTGCACGAGTTCGTCAGCGTCGAGGCGGGCGAGGACGGCACGTTCACCGCCCGATGCGGCGCCTCCCCCAGCGGCCAGAGCCACGAGACGGTCTTCCCCGCGCTGGTCGCCGAGACCCTCGGCGTGGATGCTGCGCGGGTGCGGCTGGTCGAGGGCGACACCGACGCCCAGCCCGACGGGCTGGGCTCCTTCGCCAGCCGTTCGGCGCAGGTCGACGGAGCGGCGCTGCAGCACGCCGCCACCCTGCTCATCGAGCAGGCGCGCGAGCGGGCCGCAGCCCTGTGGGGGGTGCCGACGGAGGAGGTGGCGTGGTCCCACGGCACCGTGCACCCCGTCCGGGACGGCTCGGCGGCCATGGACCTGTCCGAACTGGTGAAGGCGACCGGGCCGATGCGCGTGGACGACCGGTTCGAGGCGGGCATGGCCTTCCCGTTCGGCGCCCACGCGGCCGTGGTCGAGGTCGATCCGGAGCTGGGCACCGTACGCGTGCTGCGGGTGGTGGCCGTGGACGACTGCGGACGGGTGCTCAACCCCATGGTGGTGCACGGGCAGGCCTTCGGATCGGTCGTGCAGGGCATCGGCCAGGCACTCTACGAGGGCATCCCCTTCGACCAGGACGGCGTTCCCCTGCTGGCCAACGGCCTGCTGGACTACCTGCTGCCGACGTTCACCGAGATCCCGCCCATCGAGATCAAGGACACCTGCACGCCGAGCCCCACCACACCGCTGGGTGCCAAAGGGGCGGGCGAGTCGGGCTGCATCGGCACGCCGGCGGCGATCGTCAACGCCGTGGCGGACGCGCTGCGCGTCGCCGACCCCGACCTGCTGCAGATGCCGCTCACCCCGGACGTGGTGTGGCGAGCGGCCCGCGCCCCGAAACTGGAGGAGATCCGGTGAAGCCCGCCGCCTTCGACTACGTCGCGCCGCGCACCGTGCACGAGGCCGTCGACGCGCTCGCCGGCAACGGGCGCAAGACCCAGGTCCTGGCCGGTGGACAGAGCCTCATCCTGGAGATGCACCTGCAACGCATCCGCCCTGAACTGATCGTCGACATCAACCGCGTCGCCGAGCTCGACCGCATGGACGTGCAACTGGACGGGGACGACAGCACCTTGCGGATCGGCGCCCTGATCCGCCACGACGCCTTCGAGTCGGAGCAGGCCGTGCCGGGCCCGATCGGCAGGCTGTTCGCGCGCGCTGTCGCCAACATCGCCCACCCGCCCATCCGCTCCCGCGGAACCATGGTCGGCAGCCTCGCCTGGGCGCACCCCGCCTCGGAATGGTGCGCCCTCGCCCTCGCGCTCGACGCCGACCTCGAGCTGCACGGCACCGGCGGCCCACGCGAGATTCCGGCCCGCGACTACTTTCATGGGCCGTTCCAGACCGCCCGCAGGCCGGACGAGCTCATCACCGCCGTGCGGTTCCCGCTGCTCACCGGCGACACCGGGGTCGGCTTCATCGAGCACCGGCGCACGCACTTCTGCTTCGCCCAGGTGGCCGTGGCGGCGACGCTCACCGCACGCGACGGGGTGATCATCGGGGCCAGGATCGGACTCGTCAACTGCGCCGACAGGCCGGTGCGGGCCAGGGCCGCCGAGCGGGCGCTGATCGGTGCCGACCTCGCGCCCCCGGCAGGACGCCGGGTGCCCGGCGACCACCCGTTCGCCCGGGCGGGCCGCATCGCCGCCGAGCAGGACGCGGCTCCCGTGGCCGAGCCGTACGCGGACGTGGAGTACCGGCGGCAGGCCATCGCCGTCCTGGTCGGCAGGACCCTGCGCGAGGCGGCGCGAGATCAGCGCGCGCGGGTCGCCGCGAGCGAGGGAGGCCACTGATGAAGATCACTCTCACGGTGAACGGCGAGCAATACCCACTCGACGTGGAGCCCCGCCGGGTGCTGGCCGACGTGCTGCGTGACGACTGCCGTCTTACCGGCACGCATCTGGGCTGCGAGCACGGCGTCTGCGGGGCGTGCACGGTGCTGGTCGACGGCCGGGCCGTGCGATCGTGCCTCATGCTGGCCGTGCAGTGTGACGGCAGTTCGGTGCGTACCGTGGAAGGGCTGGCCGGTCCCGACGGCGAGCCCCATCCCCTGCAGCGGGCTTTCTCCGCCGAGCACGCCCTGCAGTGCGGCTTCTGCACGCCGGGCTTCTTGATGGTGGCCGCCGGGGCGCTGGAGCGCGATCCCGGCATCGGCGACGACCCGGAGCGCGTCGCCGCCCTGGTCGGCTCCAACATCTGCCGGTGTACCGGCTACGAACCCATCAGACGCGCGATCACGCGCGCCGCACGCGAGTGGCCGGGCAAGCCAACCTGAGACAACCCGCGCGAACGCGACGGCGACGACGGCCGCCCTAGAAGCCAGGAGCGCCGGCCCGGCCGCTGCGTGATCGTGCCATTGTGCACACCATGCTGAGCACTAGGCTGCGCCGCGCCGAGAACGCCGGCGTGGACCTGGCCCGGTTGGAGCCACGCGCCCCCGCCCAGCTACGGCGGGTGAAGAAGGCCAAGCTGAGCGGGGTGCGCGGCAAGGGCCGCACCAGCCGCAGCGCCTTCCTCGGCCTGGACGCCTGCACCGCGCCGGCCGAGCGCCTCGAGCACGAACGCGGCCTCGACCTCACGCCCGAGGCGGCCGCGCCGTTTCTGGCAGCCTCCTCCATCGCCGCCCGCCGGCCCGGCGGACGATCGCCAAGGGCGGAGCCCGGCTGGAGTTGGATCACTACCTGGAGGCTCTGGCGCACAAGCCGGGCGCGCTGCCCGGCGCCACCGCGCTGGAGCAGGCCCGGGCCGCGGGAACGTTCACCGCCGCCCATGAGGCGTGGTGGGCGGCGGCGCGGCGCAAGCACGGGGATGCGGCCGGCACCCGGGCGCTGATCGAGGTACTGCTGCTGCACCGGCAAATGGAGCATCGGCATGTGGCGGCCGGGATCGCGGCCGCGCTGAGGGTGGGCGCACTGACCGCCGATGCCGTCGCGCTGGAGGCCCGCAAGATCGCCGAGGCCGATGACGGGGTCGACTTGCTCCCGCCGCCGCCCTGGCCGCGGCGGCCGGCCTGGCTGGATGAGCCCGCGGTGGTGTCGCTGACCACCCGGCGGCTGGCTCAGTTGCCGCCCGATACCCGGCCGCTGCCGTCGGTGGCGGTCTATGACCAGTTGCTGCGCCGCCGGCCCGGCGGCGGGCCGGCCTGCGAGGGAGCGCTGCCATGACGACTTTTCACCGCCGCGGGTTGACCGAGGAAGCGGCCGAGGCCTCGATCTATCAGGCCTGCCAGCGGTTGCGGCTGCCGACCATGCGCGGCCAGTTCGCCGATCTGGCCGCCCAGGCCGCCCGTGAGCAGATGAGCTATCTGGGCTTTTTGGCCGAGCCGCTGATAGTGCGACTACCGGGCCCGAAGGGCGTCGGAGCGGCGGATCAAGATGGCGAGTTTTCCTCGGCAGAAGTCGCTGCGCGAGTTCGACTTCGACGCCAACGCCAACGTCGACCCAGGCCGTCATCCACACGCTGGCCACCTGCGAGTGGGTACGCAAGCACCAGCCGCTGTGTCTGATCGGCGACTCAGGAACCGGCAAGTCGCATCTGCTCATCGCGCTGGGCACCGAGGCCGCGATGGCCGGGTTCAAGGTCAAGTACACGCTGGCCGCCAAGCTGGTCAACGAGCTGGTCGAGGCCGCCGATGAGAAGGTGCTGACCAAGACCATCGCCCGCTACGGCCGCGTCGACCTCCTTTGCCTGGATGAGCTCGGCTATATGGAGCTTGATCGCCGCGGAGCCGAACTGCTGTTCCAGGTTCTCACCGAAAGGGAGGAGACCAACAGTATCGCGATCGCCTCAAACGAGTCGTTTTCGGGATGGACCAAGACATTCACCGAACCGCGGCTCTGCGCCGCCATCGTGGACCGGCTCACCTACGGCGGCAACATCATCGAGACCGGCACCGAGTCCTACCGGCTCGCCCAGACCACTCGCGCCCAAGCAGAAGCCGCCGCCGCGAACACGGCCGCCGGCTGACCCCTTCTTTCTGCCCTTCCTCGACACTGCCTGGCCCCGCCGCTGGGAGGAACGGGTCAAGATGCAGCGCCCGCAGGCGAAGCCGAGGACGAACGATCTTGACGCGGGACGAGCAGCGACGACCATCAACGGCGTCGAGGAAGAGCCCCGGTGATGGCGGCAGCGCCCCAGTGATAGGACACATGACCTTTGAGACTTCCGGAGACGACGATGAGTGACGACAGGCAACAGCATGAGACGGGAGAAGCGGCCCGGCGGGATCGAGTTGCGGCACGACGCGATGCAGCCGGCCAGGAGCGGGACCGGGTAGCATCGCGGCGCGATGAGGCGGCTCAGCAGCGCGATCAGGACGCCGACGCGCACGCGCAGCAACAAGGGGTGCAGCCCGCGGAAGAAGATGCCGCCGACCGGAGTCTGCACGACCTGCTCTGGGCGGCCGAACTGCGCGACCGCGCCGCCGAGCAACGTGACCAGGCCGCCGCCGAGCGCGAGCAAAATCGGCAGGACCGTGAGAGGGTATCGCCGAACTCCTGGAGCCCTCGTCGCTCATCGCGAGCGCTCCACACCGCCGCCTCGACCGGCGGCCCCGGCAGGAGGACACGCTCCTCGCCATGGCGGCCCGGCAGATGTCCGGCCAGCCCGCCGGAGTCAGTCTGGCCGCTCTGGTGCCGCAGACCGGATGTACACCGGTCAGCTGGATCGCCACCTCAGGCGGGCAGGTCGCGATCCAGCCGGGGTAGGCAGCATCGAGAGGCGACGACGGCCAGCTGGCCGAGCCGCACGTGCGGGTCAGGCGGGTCGATCTCAACGCGTCGCACCGTTTGCGCCCTGACGGTGTCGTTGCGTCACATCGACGATCGATGACGGCAAGGGGCGCGTCGTGCCCCTCCTCCATACGGTGGTGACATGGGCCGGCCGTGTCCTGGCCGAAGCTGTTGCCAACCATTTGAATGACCGTTTAAGATTTTGATTGTGCCATCAGAAAGTCGAACGTTCATTGAAGAGGCGCGGCGGGCCCAGATCATCGAGTGCGCCATCGACGCCATCGCCACCCTCGGGTACGCGCAGACGTCGCTGGCGAAGATCGCGCAGCTGGCGAAGATCTCCCCCGGATCGATCTCCTACCATTTCGGGAGCAAGGACGAGCTCATCCAGGCCGTCGTCAGCGAGGTCGCCAGGCTGGCGACCGAGATGATGGAGCCGGCCATCGTCGCGCAGCCCACGGCGACTGACGCGCTGCGCGTCTACCTGGAGACGAACCTGGCGTTCATGGGCCGCCACCGCAAGCCGCTGCTGGCGCTGGTGGAGATCATCACGCACGCACGCGGCGGCACCGACACCCCGGGCCCGTACACGGCGCAGCACGAGATCGCGCTTCAGGACATCGAGAAGGTGCTGGCCTGGGGGCAGAAGAGCGGGGAGTTCCGCGACTTCGATCTGCGTTCGACGGCCATCGCGATCCGAGGAGCGGTGGACGCCGTGCCCGCCCAGCTGTTGCAGAACCCAGAGCTCGACCTGGAGCTGCTGGCTCGGGAACTGACCACCCTGTTCACGATCGCCACGCGGAGGCAGCCATGACGGCGGCACTCGAACCGGCCGCTCTCGATCTGGCCGCTCTCGATCTGGCCGGTCTCACCAAGACGTTCGGCACGAACGCCGCCGTGGACCACCTCGACCTGACCATCCCGCAGGGATCCTTCTACGGCCTGGTCGGGCAGAACGGGGCGGGCAAGACCACCACCCTGTCGATGGCCGTCGGGCTGGTGCGGCCCGACAGCGGCACCGCGCGGATCTTCGGGACCGACGTCTGGGCCGATCCGCGGCACCGGGCCAAGAGGCTGGTGGGCGTCCTGCCCGACGGCCTGGCGATGCCTGAGCGGCTGACCGGGCGGGAGGTGCTGACCTACCTCGGCCTGCTGCGCGGACTGCCCGAGCCGTTGGTGGCCGAACGGGCCGGTGAACTGCTGGAGGTGCTGGAGCTGGACCAGGCCGGCAGCACGCTGGTGATCGAGTACTCGACCGGCATGCGCAAGAAGATCGGGCTGGCCACGGCGCTGCTGCACGCGCCCAGGCTGCTGGTACTGGACGAGCCGTTCGAGGCGGTGGACCCGATCTCGGCGGCGACGATCAAGCAGATCCTGCGCGCCTTCGTGGCGGGCGGCGGCTCGGTGGTGCTGTCCAGTCACGTGATGGCGCTGGTCGAGCAGCTGTGCGACCACGTCGCGGTGATCGACAAGGGCAAGGTCGTGGCGGCGGGCACGCTGGAGGAGGTCAGCGGTGGCGGCTCGCTGGAGGAGCGGTTCGTGGACCTCGTCGCGACCGGCGACCGTGCCGCGATGAAGGGGCTGACGTGGCTGCCGAGCTGATCATGGTACGGATGAAGACCGCCGTACTGCGGCACTCCCTGACCGGCCGCCGTGCCGGGATCGTGGCCACAGGCGGGCTGCTCGGGATCGCGCTGGCGGGCGGCACGATCGTGCTGGCCCTGTCCGCGCCCGCGCTGCTGCCCGCCGCCTACGCCGTGTGGATGCTCGGCTGGATGCTGGGGCCCGTCTTCGCCGGAGGCGGGGACGAGACGTTGCGGCCCGAGTACTTCGCCCTGCTGGGATTACCGCCGCGGCGGCTGGCCAGGGCACTGCTGGCGTCGGCGTTCGTCGGGGTGGCGCCCGCGGCGAGCCTGCTCGCGCTGGGCGGGCTGCTGGTCGAGGGGGTACGGCACGGCGCCGGAGCCGCCGTCGTGGCCGTGCCCGCGATGGTGCTGCACCTGGCCATGTTCGTGCTGCTGTCGAAAGTGGCCGTGGCGGTGCTCGCGATCGTGCTGCGCTCGCGGCTGGGCGCGGTGCTGGCCGGGGTGATCAACGCGACGATCCTGGCGGCGCTCGGGCAGGGCTGGGTGTTCGCGGTGGCGTTCGGCGTGAACGGGACGGTGCCGCAGTTCGTCAGGTATCTGCCGTCCGGATGGGGGGTGCTGGCCGTCCAGGGCGACTGGCGGCGGGCGGTGATGGCACTGGCCGCGATGGCGCTGCTGGTGGCCCTCCTGCTGGCCGCATGGGCCGCGCTGCTGGCCAGGCGTACGAGCGCGAACCGGACCAACGGACGAGCGCCCACACCGACAGGTCGCCGAGAGGGCGGCCAGCCGAAAGACAGGCAGGCGGTGCCGCAGAGCCGGGTCGTGCTGGGCAAGGAGCTGCGGACCTGGTCGCGTGACCTGCTGCGCACCCACCAGCTCACCTTCGCTCTCGCCTACGGCCTGGCGTTCGCCGCCGCCCCGCTCATTCTCGGCTGGCCCGGCATGCTCTGCTGGGCGGGTCCAATCTTCGTCGCCATGGCCGCGGGCATGTCCGCCAACCTCTACAGCGGTGACGGCACCGCCTTGTGGCTCACCCTCATGATCCCGGACGCCAAGGACGTACGAGGCAGGCAACTGGCCTGGCTGGCGACCGTCGGCCCGCCCGCGACCGCCCTGACCGTGACGCTGACGGCGCTGGTGGACGGCCCGTGGCCGATGGTGCTCGCCCTCCTGGTGGCACTGCTGGGTGGCGGAGCCGGGCTGGTGCCGCTGATGTCGGTGTACGCGCTGGTCCCCGGCACCGACCCGCACCGCAGGCCGGGCAACCCGCTGCGCTCCACCGACGACGACGGCTCGGCCAGCGGCCTGGTGTACGCCATGCTCGCCCTGTGCGCGCTCACCGCCGCCCCCGCCGCACTGGTGGCCTGGCTGTACGGCTGGCCGGGCGTCGCCGTGGGCCTGCTGACCGGCCTCTCGTGCGCCTGGGGCCTCGGCCACCTGGCCCAGCGGCGACTGAGCACACACGGCCCCGAACTGCTCCACCTGATGCGGACCGGCCGCCCGCCCACCACCGCCAAGACCCCGCAGAACCTGCCCAGACGCGAGCAGATCATCACCGCCATCTGCTGGGGCTTCGGCGCGATCCCGCTCATCCCGCAAGGCATCGTGCCAGGCATCCTCAAGGTGACCGGGACCGGGTCACGCGGCTGGTTCCTGGCCCTGTACCTGCCCGAATGGCTGCAATGGCCGACCATCGTGTGCATGACGCTGCTCGGCCTGACCATGTACGGCCTCGGCCTGTGGATCCCACGCCGGCACCGCAGGCAGCCGTAACGCTCCGGCGACCGAGCCTCACCTAACAGGACCACCCGATCGGGCCTAGCGGGCGGCCCGAGCCAATCGAAGAGGACCAGGGCGAGCGTTACGGGGTGTATTCGTCGTGGCGGCGGACCCAGGCCATCGGGTAGGACAGGTCGTCCTCGTTGCGTCCGCGGGGTGCGCGGTCGAGGAGCTGGTAGGCGGCGATCATGGAGTCGGCGCCGCGGGCGTAGCTGGAGTAGGTGTGGTGGACGGTGCCGTCCTGGAGGGCGAACGCGCTCATCCCGGGCAGCTCGGCGGCCGGGTGCGGCTCCGGCCGGAAGTTGTAGGTGGCGCCGTTGGCCTGTTGCTCGGGCGTGAACGAGACGCGGAAGTCGTAGTTGAAGTCGCTGCCGTGGGAGGAGACCCAGGTGAACCGCCAGCCCATCCGCCGCCTGTAGGCGTTGATCTTCTCCAGTGGCGCGCGGGAAACGCTGATGAGGGTCACGTCGCGGCTGTTGAGGTGGGGGATGGCGGCGTCGAAGCGGTCAGCGAGCAGCTGGCGCAGCCGGCGTCGGAGCCGGGATGGAACATGAAGTGCTTGACCAGCAGCTGGGACCGTCCGTCGAACAACTCGGCCAGCGTGGGAAGGTCGCGGCGCAGGCGGGCCAGGTGGTCGCCGTTGCGGCTGTGTGCGGCGCCACTCTCATCGACTTCGACTGGATCGACGCCCACATCTCCACCGCCGAATTCAGCCGCGCCCACTTCATTGGGGACGCCCGGTTTTTGCGCGCGACCTTCGGCGAAAGGGCCTCGTTCAAGGTGACCTCATTCGAGGCGGCGACCTTCACCGGGTACGCCGACTCCGGCGAGGCGACCTTCGGCGGAGGGGCCCGGTTCGAGGGGGCGACCTTCGCAGATACAGCCTGGTTCGGGTGGGCGACCATGTGGGGCGCCGACTTCAGGAGGGTGACCTTCGCCGGAAACGCCTACTTCGAGGAAGCGAGCATCCCCGGGAGCACCTCGTTCGAGGCGTCGACTTATACCGGGGACGCCAACTTCACGGGAATGGGTGCCGCGGGGGAGGTCAGGTTCGCGAATGCGACAGCCGATCCTTCAGGTAATCACGTGTGGCCGGACGGGTGGCATCTGCAGGTGACATCCGAGGGCGTGGGGCGTCTGATGTGGGCGCCCGGGGGCGAGAACCCCTGACCGGTCGGGTCGGGTTCGGCGCGCAGACCGCACAGTGCTTCAATTCTGCTCGGCATCGATCTCGGGGCGCGGCGCGCTGACCTGTGCAAACGCCCGGCGCGGATCGAGGCATCGACGGGCCCCCGACGTGACCGCCTGGTGCCGCCGGGCCGTCGCCAAGTACATCGCGCCCGCCCCCGACCCGGTCGCGACCGGCATCGCCGGGTTCCGTCCTCAGGACACCTGACGAACCGGGCGGGCTCCCTGCACGACCGAACCCCCGGCCGGAGCCGGGGGTTCCTCTTTTCCAAGGTCGTTTGAGGCGTGCTGCTGTTGATCGCCTGGCTGTGGTCGGTCTAGTCGGCGATCCTGGCGTATTGGTAGCTGGTCTGGCCGTTCTCGTCGCCGCTGTGCTGGCGGCCGGTCATGACCTCGTAGTCGCCGGCCTTGGAGTAGCTGCTGCTTTCCCGCTGTCCCGGGGTCCAGCGGTAGGAGGTCAGTTCGACGGTCCGCCCCCACGCGGTCAGGGAGGCGGTGGCGTAGCGGGTGGGGCCGTTCTCGTCGCCGGAGTGCTGGCGGCCGACCAGGGCCTCGTTGGTCGGGGCGGCGAAGAAGGAGTTGCTTTCGCGCTGGGAGTCGCTCCAGGACGGTGTGCCAACCCTGACTTGCTGCCCGTCGATGAGGATCAGGCCGCAGTAGTAGGTGGTGTTGCCGTTCTCGTCGCCGTAGTGGTCGCGGCCGAGCAGGACCTGGTTGGTCGGGCAGGTCACGGGGACGCCGGACGATTCCTTCACCGTCTGGGTGTAGCCGTCGATGATGATGATCTCCGCCGCGTGGGCCGGGTTGGCCGGTGAGAGTCCGGCGAGGGCCAGGGCGAGGAGTGTGCCGGTGAGGACGGCGCGGGTTGGGCGGATGTGTCGCATGGGGGTCTCCGGTGCCTGACGGGCCATATCCATGGCAGCGTCACTAACAGTAACTACACCATTACATTACGTGTCCATGGTCTTGGCAATCGGCGCCGCCCTGGCTAGCGCACCGCAGGCGGCCGAGCCCGCACGCTCAGCAGCGATAGCCGTCCCAAAAGCGGTCGAATGCGGGACGACCTAGATGGCCGTACATACGCGGTCACGCTTGCCTTAACGAGGCGAAGCCGCGTTGTCAGTCACAGGGAGCGGATGACAGCCACGCATCCAGCCGGGAACGTCCTGGCCGGTGATCGCGCGGTACTCGCGGGAGACCCCCGCGGAGTCGCCCGCGTAGGCAAGGTACAGCTGTGCCATGATCGTGATGATGATGTCCCGGCCGTCGTCAGGCAGGTAGCGACTGGCCGGCAAGGCGTGCAGCAGGGGTGCGACCGCTTCGCGAAACCTGGCCTCCTCCACCAACATGAGCCCGAGGACTGTCAGAGCCTGCACATACGACGGCATATGAGCAACCGAGTCGAGCTCGGCCAGCTGCGCGTACAGGACAACGGCCTCCTGCGCGAGCGGGACGGCCTCGGCGCGCCGCCCGGCCTCCGCCAGCCGAAGCGCACAGTTGCGCAGCGAGAGCGCCAGATCCGGCAGATACTCGGCCCGGTCGAGCTCCACCATCTCCCGCCACAGGGCCACCGCCTCCTCGGCGACCGGGGCCGCCTCCGCCGCCCGCCCTGCCTCGGCCAGCCGCCCGGCGTGGTTGTTCAACGCGCTCGCCAACATGGGCAGGTGAGGCGGGCGATCGAGCTCGGCCAGCTCTCGCCACGAGGCGACCGCCACTTCCGAGTACGGGAGCGCCTCGGCCCGCCGCTCCTGGCCCACGAGCCGCAGCGCGTGCCTGGATGACAGGTCCGCCAGGCTCCTCAGCGTGGACACCAGCTCAGGAAGGCGAACGGCCGGGTCCCGCCCGGCCAGCTCCCGCCGCAGCGAGACGGCCTCCGAGAAGAACCCGACCGCCTCCGCCTCGCGCCCAGGCGGGACGAGCTTGAGCGCGTAGTTGTGCAGCGAGGCAGCCAGCAGGGGCAAGTAGGCCCTCCGGTCGAAATCGGCCAGCTCCCGGCACACGTCGATCGTCTCCACCGAGAGCCGGATGGCCTCGTCCATCCGTCCGGCCTGTGCCAACAGCCCGATGTGGTTGTTCAGCGACACGGACAGGTCGGGCAGGTGGGCCGCCCGGTTGAGCTCGGCCAGCTCCCGGTACAGGGTGAGGCTCTCCTCGGAGAGGGGAAGTGCCTCGTCCAGCCGCCCTACCTCAGCCAGCCGTCCGGCGTGCCTCTCCAGGGCGGTGGCCAGGTCGGGCAGGTAGGCGGCGGGGTTGAGTGTGGCCAGCTCCCGGCCGATGGTGACGGCCTCCTCCGAGAGCAGGACCGCTTCGGCCAGCCGCCTCATGTCCGCGAGCTGGAGGGCGTGGTTGATCAACGACGGGGGCAGGTTGGGCAGGTGGGCGGCGCGGTTGAGCGCCACCAGCCGCCGCCTCAGGAGAAGGGCCTCCTCGGAGTGTGGGAGCGCCTCGTCCAGCCGCCGCGCTTCGGCCAGCGAGGCGGCGTGGTTCGCCAGGGCGGTTGCCAGGTCCGGCAGGTGGGTGGCCGGGTCGGCGGCGGCCAGCTCACGCCGGAACGCGATGGCCTCTTCGAGCAGCGGGAGCCCTTCGTCCCGTCGGCCCAGCGACATCAGCCTCGTGGCCTGGTTGTTCAGGGAGGCGGCCAGGTTGGGCAGATGCCTGGCGCGGTCGAGCGCCGCCAGCTCGCGCATGATCTGGACGGCCTGCTCGCCCTCGGCGAGGGCGCGAGCGTGCAGCCCGGCATAGCCCAGGCGGATGGCCAGATCCTCGTGGACGCGGGCCTGCAGGGCGGGCTCCGTGGTGGCCGCCAGCCGATGCCTGGCGAGCCGGGAGGTCACGGCGGCGATGCCGATGTCCAGGTCGATGTGCCGGTGATCCGGCAGGACGGCCGCGATGCCCTCCAGGAGATGAGGATCGATCCCGTCCAGCGCGGCCAGGGCGGCCAAGGTGGCGCCCCCGGCCTGCAGGGCCAGCTCGGGGTACGCATCCAGCAGCGGGTACAGCTGGCCGGCGGCCAGATGCGGCCATCGGCGAGCGGCCTCCACCAGGGTGGCCAGCGCGTGGGGCGCCCACACACGGCCGGGGTCCTCCACCGGCGTCTCCTCCGCCGGCGCGAGTAGCCGGGCCGGTGCGCCGTCGGCCCATGGGTCGGCCGGGAACTCATGAGAATGGCCGGAGGTCATCAAGGCGACGAAGTCCTCGCCCAACCGGTCCGGGTACAAGGGCTCCAAGACCGTGTCCCGCGCCCCGGGGTAGCAGACCGCGTGATCCTTGAGAAGCTGCCCAAAAGCCTCTCTGGAGTCGATCCCGGCCAGGGCCAGCGCCGCCCTCCCGTCGGCGTGGCCGAGCCGGCCGGTCAGCGTGGCGGTGTAGACGAGCTGCCCCAGTGCGTCGGGAGTCGTACGGAGCGGGTTGTCGCGAGAGGGCGCGGACATCGCCTCCCAGTGATCGCGCTCGCGGGCCAGGAGGAAGGCCGACACGGTCACGGGGTCGGCGGGCGGGGGATCACCGCGGTCGTAGGCCAGCACCGCGGCCAGTGCGGCCATGTGCACGGTCAGAACCAGCCGGTAGGCCTCGTGGCGGGCCCACGCGGGTGGCGGGTCCACATTCCCGGCGTCCGGTATCCCGAGCAGTTCGGCGAACCGGTCACGCGCGGCCTCGAACAGCCCGGCGCGCGTGACGCCGGGCCCGTCCTCCAGCGGCCCCAGCTCCGTGCGGCCGGGCGTCAGGTGGACGTCACGCTGGATCCGGTACGCCAGGCCCTGCCACCAGGTGCCGGACGGGCGGGCCAGCAGCAGCACGCGTACCGGCAGCCCCGTGCCGACGCGGGTGTCGGCCAGCAGCGACAGCACGTCGGCGGTGTCCCACCGCTCGGCGTAGTCCACCACCAGCAGCACCCCGGCGGCCCGCGCCAGATCGGGAACGACGAAGGGCTCGGGCGCGGAGCGGTCGCGCCGGTGATGTGCCGCCAGCACCACCCACCCGTCTTGCTGCCATGTCCGCGCCACCTCGTGGGCAAGGCGCGTCTTGCCCTGCCCGCCCGCTCCGTGGATCAGCCGCACCGCGAGGCCCGGCCCGTCCCGCCAGCGCCGCAGGTCGTCCAGCAGGTCGCGGCGTCCGGCGAACGCGATCAGCCCGTTCGCCGCCTGCAGCAGGCCGCTGGGCCGTGCCCGCGCCTGCTCCGGCGGTGGGGCGGCGGCAGGGGCCGGCCAGAGCGCCAGCCGGTACGGCTCCCCGCCGCCATAAACGATCATGTCGCCGGCGGCCTGGCAGATGCGCGCGAACCCCGAGCCGGTTGCGTGCTGGTGAACCCGGCGCACCCCTTCTGGACCGCTCATGACGGTCATCATCGGCCGTACCCGGGACCTCGGGCAATCGCTCCTCGGCGACCGGCTCAGCGCGTTGACCACCCGTGTACATGCACAACCGGGCTCAATGGTCGACCGCAAAGGCCGGACCTTCGCTCCCCCGGCCCGGAACCCGGTCGACGTCGCCGCCGACGACTGCAGGCGCTTCGCCACACACCTGGACCTGCCGGCCCACCAACTCGGCGAGACCTGCCTGGACCCGGGCGAGCGTGAGCGCCTGGCCGCCGCGCTGGAGGCGGTCGAGAAGGCGACCGCCAAGGTGCGGACTTTGGCCCAATGAGCAGGTGGAGATGCGGTTCGGCGCACGCCTGGCGGCCGTGGTCGACGCCGAGCGCTGAAGGTCCATGCCGCCCTTCGGGCCGTCCCGCAAATGGTCATGTGCGGAATAGTTTCGCAGGGCCTGCGTCGCGCTGACGACTACCTGCACGGTGGTGCCGTCCATCCCCCTGCAGGCATATCCCCCATCAAGGCGCGCGCCTGCTGGTGTGTGACCAGTTGAACGAGTGGATCTCCGGCGTGGTCGAAGAGGCCTGCCATAGTGTGGGGCCTCGCCCCGAAGGCGTCCCTGGCGCCCGCCGGAGCGCCGCGTGAGAGCCTCGTTCGGCGAGCCCTCGGCTGGGGATCCGGACGTCAGCGCGCCCCGTCGCCGGACTCCGTGGTGGGCATGGAGTCCGGCGACGGGGGCGCGGGTCGGTTGGGTTGGTCTAGCCGCCGGTACTCTCAATTCCTCGGATGATCGTCCGGCGGAGCTGTTGTTCCAGGTTTCAGTGCCAGGCGTAGTGCCGGTCGGCGTTGACGGCCCAGGAGCCGCAGTCCTCGCACTCGAAACCCGCTGGGGCTGTGTTGCCGGTTTCGGGGGCGCGGTCGTCGGGCTCGCCGGTGGTGGTGTCCTGGCCGGACGTGCTTACGAGGCTGATGACCGGGGTGATGGTGCTCGGCTTCGTCGTGTGTCAGGCCCGAGGGCGCGACCTCCTCGCGGGCCTTCGCCCGCAGCGGCCGCCAGAAGCCGTCGATATCAGCGCCGGAGTCGAGGCCTTTGCCCAGGAGTTGGCGCCGGAGGTTGCGCGGCGGCGGCTCCCCGGCCCGGCGCCAGGCCAGCTTCAACTCATCAGCCAAGGTCCGTCTGGCCGTGCCCGGCTCAGATGGTGCCGGCTTGGGCCGCACCTTCAGCACGCCCTCCTGCGCTGTCGTGTTCGGCCACCCAGGCGTGGTCGCCAGCGGGGGCACCGATGACACACCGCCCGCCGCCCTGCCCGCCACGGTGCCGCTCGAGGGCGTCACGGACGCGGTGGAGCTCTCCTGCGCGACCGGCCACGGCTTGACCTGCACCTTGGAGTCGCCGGCCCGGGTCGGGTCGAGCAAGTCCTTGACGATCGTCTCCGCCTGGCCCTCCATCATGGCCTGCGAGTAGGAGCGGTACGACGAGCCGGGGTTCGTCACATCTGTTGGCAGTGGGGTTCTGAGCAGGAAAGTCTTGCCCGATGGCGGAGTCTGAGGGTGTCACATTCGTCCGGGCGGATGTTGAACCGGGCAGCCATAAGCGCGAGGTTCGCGGCCCCGTCCCTCAAGCGCGGTGATCACCAGGAGGTGGTCGGCCGCGCGTTCCCCGGCAGCGGCGGCCGTGGCGCGGTATCGGCCAGCGCGTCCGCCGTTCCGCGGTCCGGCAGGTTGGGGGCAGGGCAATCCTCCGAGGTGATGCCACAGGCGGTGGTGGGCCAGGCTGGCGAGAAATGGGGTACGGCAGAGCCCGGCGCAGAGGCGGTCAGCGGGCACGGGGCCAGCGAAGTCAGCGAGCGAAGATGGTCTGGGTAGGGCCGCAGGTCATGGACTCCCATGCCGTCCACCGACAGACGGAGGCGCCGATGTGGGTGATCTCCTCGACCGGCCCGTCAAGGTACGTCTGGAACGGTGTCGTAGTCTCCAACGCCGTCGGCGAGCAGGCAGGCTCCGAGTATGACCACCGCTTGATGTAATATCCGGCGCCCGCAGGCTGGTAGCTGGTCTCGATGAAGGCCCTGGCGCACTGGCCGGCGTATGCCCAGATCTCCCCGCCGACCACGCCGTTCTCGTACGTCCCGGACATCGAGGCGAGGTACGTCGGGTGGTACAGAGGACCCCAGAACACTAGGAACAGTGCCACGAGTTTTGTCATGGTCAACAGCGTCAGGGATCACCGGCGGCGCATCATGAGTAGGGCATACTCAACTTCCGCCGGGCGATCAGCACGACAGGCAGAGGATGCCGATACACGAAGTCATTCGACCCGGATGTCCTCGTTCACCATGGCGGACGCCTGGATCGCGTCAGCTGGATGTTGGTCACCCGTGCCGTCCAGCCGGGGATTGCATGGCATGACGGGACGATGGAGCCGGGCTCCGTCAAGGTGAAGGCATGCTGCATGCTATATGGCGCGGCACCGGCAGGTTGAACAGCGCGAATTGATCCATCGGGGCCTCGCCGGGTGGATAGTCGGCCGCGAGCCTGATGTACGGCGGAGTCGTAGTCGTTCCGCAGCGAGAAGTACGCGCTCGCCAGATAGGAGCCTGCCGGCACGGACAGTCTGGCGACCTCCCGGAGCCTGCCTCTCCGACGAGGAGCAGGGGTGCAGGGGCAGGCCTCGATGAGCTGGCCGACGACCGGGGCGAAGGGCTTGGTGAATGGTCAGCAGATCTTGTTAGCCGGGACGTGTAGTAAGCAGACCGGGTAGCTCTTGCCTGGCCTTCGTCCCAGGTGATGCAGTCCAGCTCCAGGCGGCGGATCTCGTCGACGCGGCAGCCGGCGAACAGCCAGACGCCGACCAGCGCCCGGACCATTTCGATCGGGCAAGCCGTAACACAGCGAGGCTCACCTGATCGTGGCCGCGATCACGCTCACGACCCGGCGACAGACCAGGAAAAGGTCGCAGGCGTGGATCCGGAAGCCGACGTTTGCGCCGCGGGCCAAGCTGTCAGGAACCTTCATCCATTGCCTCCGGCTCTTCCCCGGTTCCCAGCATGCGCCGTCGCGCAGGGACCGGTCCCGGCCGGCCTCGCGCACACTACCGTCACCAACACCCCCTCCGAGGAGAAGCAATGCGCGTCACCTTCATCGCCGCCCTCACGGCTGCCGCGATCGCCGGCCTGGCCCCGGCCGCCCAAGCGTCCACCACCGCCGTCGCCAAGCCCAACGTGCGCGCCTGCTACGACGGCAACTGCAAGCTCACCTTGACCAAGAGCGTCTCGTTCCGGGTCAGCCCCAAGTTCGGCCTCACTCGCCTGTACATCAGCTTCACCGCGGACGGGCTGGCTGTGAGCGGCGAGGGCAACAGCAGGGTCGAGTCGTTCGGGTCGACGGACGGGTCGGTGACCGTCAACGGCATCAAGGTCCGCCCCCTGTCCCTGTCGGACAGCCGGGCCGTGCTGCGCCTCTCCACGAAGAAGCGGTAGCGTCGCGCAGCAGCAGGACCGCGATGTCGTCGGGCCGCTGCTCGGCCGTGGCCGGCTCGATGAGCGACTTCGCCGGTTGTGCAGGTTGTGCCCGTCGCCGGGCTCGAACCGCCCGGCCAGCGCTCAGCACGCTGTCTCCTGGTCATGCTCGTCGGCTACGCCCTCCAGCATGGCCAGCCGCGTCACGAGACGCGGCAGGTCAGTTCCCGCACGCCGGCGATCGGGAGCGATCTGCGCACATGCCTGACCCGCCGCCCGCCCCGCCTCGTACGAGGTCGATGAGCTATCGACCCTCCCGTTCGGGACGCTGCGGCCGCCAGCCCCTCCATGGGCGGGCCTGCCAGGCTTCACGAGCTATCCGCGCAGCGCGGCCACCGGGCTCGGCAACGCGGCCAACCGCCACTACAGCGCCGGGTGGGCTAGTGGTCAGCATCCCGCGAGTACCGCGTAGGCGGTGGAGCGGCCGATTTTGAGCGCCGGATTCCCCCCTCGCTCTCCTGAGCGGGAACCTTCGCCGCGGTTCCCCGGGACACGGTCCGCATCCGCATCACCGCTGTGTGAGCTCGTTCTCCAGCAGACGGGCGATCGGCCATGCTCCGGAGGAGGAGTTGGAGATCACGGTGTGCGTTAGCTGCGACTGGGGCCGGTGAACGCTGCGGAACGAGACGCCGGCGTCGTATCCCGAAAGCATCACCGCGTCTTTCGATCCTGGCGATTCGGGGAGCCAGAAGCCGAGGCCGTAGCGCCTGGACTGCGACGGGACTTGGCTGCGCGACCGCAGCATTTCCCCCACCCAGCTCGATGACACGATCTTCCCGCCGAACAGGGCACCCCAGAAGGAAGCGACGTCCCGCACGGTGGAGTAGATCCCGCCGTCGCCGCTGCCGCGCACCGGCAGGTGGAGCACGTTGGTCCTCGATGTGCCCTCGATGGGCAGGTAGCCGACAGCGGTGCGGCCCGGTAGTTCGTCCGAGCGCAGGAACTCGGTGTCGTGCATGCCGGCGGGCTCGCAGACCCGGTGGCGTACCAGGTCGTGGAAGGACCGGCCGTCGACGCGTTCTGCGATCAGCGCGAGTACCACGTAGCCGGAGTTGTTGTACGAGAAGCGCTCACCGGGTGCGAACTTGCTGGGATGCCCGTCAAGCACCGCCAGGTACTGTTCGGTGGTGGCCAGCGCGTGCACGGGGATCGGCAGCACATAGTCGGTGATCTCGTGCCCGGCGTTCTCGTCGAAGTAGTCGCCGATGCCAGACCGGTGGGCCAACAGGTGCTCGATGGTGACGCCGTCGTCGATGAGCGGGAGATCCTCGCCGAGTACCGAACGAGCGGTCGTGGACAGCTCGAGCACGCCCTGCTCGATCAGGCTGACGACCGCGAGCGCGGTCAGCCCCTTGGTGCCGCTGGCGATCGCGAACCGGGTGTCGACCGTGTTGGCGATCTTGTGACCGCGGTGGGCCAGGCCGTACGCCTTGGCGAACTCGTTCTCGCCACCGTGATCCACTGACACCACACCGGCGAACCCGGTCGCGTGGGCTATCGCGTCGACCACGTCTTCCAGAGGGGACATGTGAACCCTTTCAGAGTGGCAGCTTGATCAGATATCGATAACGGCTGTCCGCCAGTTCCTCAACCCCGGTGTCGACCGCGATATGCCACTTCTGCCCCTTGATCTTCTTGCCTGCGTCATAACCGCAGTCCGTAGCCCCGACGGTCTCCGCCGCCTTGACCGTCTGGGAATCGATGTACCCCGCCGTCGGCAGCTCGCAGCGTCCGGCCAGCACCCGCAAACGGCCGCGCAGCCGCCCGGCCAGTTGTTCGGGCAGCCCACGCCGGGACCAGCGCAGGAAGAAGGTGTACACCGCCTGATGCGGAGTTATGCGGAATCTGCGTCCAATGGTCAAGTCGTATCCGATCGGTTCGAAGGTGACGACCGTCGATGATAGTGATCATTCAGTGGCCGTCTCAGCGACTCCGTTGCCAGGTCACGATGAACGCCTCTGGTGAGGGAGCACTCCGTCCTTGATGATCGCCTTCTGAGGCAGATGGCCGGCCGTCTCGAAGAAGCCGGCGACGACGCCCTGGTCCGGGTGGTCACCCCAGCCGATGGGCACGCCCGATTGTCGGTGGAGAAGCTCGGCGCGCTGGGTGAGAGCCCGTCGCTGAAGTGGCTGCGCGCGGTCTGCCAGGCGATGCTGCCGCGCATCGACCTGCCCGAGCTGCTGCTGGAGGTGCACTCCTGGTCCGGGTTCCTGGACGCCTACGTGCACCTGGCCGACATCTCCACGCGCATGCACGACCTGCCCCGATCGCTGGTCGCGCTGCTGATCAGCGAGGCCTGCAACGTCGGCCTCACCCCGGTGATCAAGGATGGGGGCGAGGCGCTGACCCGCGGCCGGCTCTCGCACGTCGATCAGAACCACGTGCGGGCCGAGACGCACGCCGCGGCGAACGCGATCCTGATCGAGGCCCAGCGCGGCGTGCCGATCGTGGCGTTGTGGGGTGGCGGGTTGCTGGCCTCGGTGGACGAGCTGCGGTTCGTGGGGATCGGGCAGATGGTCGTGCCCGGCACGCCGCGCGACTCGCTGTACATCCTGGACACCCTGATCAACATCGACGCCGGGCCGCAGCCCGAGATAGTCACGACCGATCAGGCGTCCGATTCGGACACGGTGTTCGGGATTTTCTCCATGCTTGGCTACCGGTTCGCGCCCCGCTTCGCTGGTCGCCGGGTCGCTGGGGACCAACCAGGTGCGCGCTTACGACCTGCTGCGCATGTTCGCCCGAGGTGGGCGGCCTACCCCGCTCGGGCAGGCGTTCGCCGAGTACGAGCGGATCGACAAGACCCTGCACCTGCTGTCGATCTTGGACCCGATCGACGACACCTACCGCCGCAAGCTGAACAAGCAGCTCACCGTCCACGAGTCCCGGCACCGGCTGGCCCGCAAGATCTGTCACGGCAGCAGCGGGCAGATCCGCAAGGCTTACCGTGAAGGGCAAGAAGATCAGCTGGCGGCTCTGGGGCTGGTCGTCAACGTGGTCGCGCTGTGGAACTCCACGTACCTGTCGGCCGCGGTCGACCGGCTGCGCGCCGACGGCGTCCCGGTCAAGGACGAAGACGCCGCCCGGCTGTCCCCGCTCGCCCACGCCCATCTCAACGTCCTGGGCCG
Source organism: Nonomuraea sp. NPDC003709 (assembly GCF_040610775.1). Lineage (NCBI taxonomy): Bacteria > Bacillati > Actinomycetota > Actinomycetes > Streptosporangiales > Streptosporangiaceae > Nonomuraea > Nonomuraea sp. NPDC003709. Next base: position 210,156 of record NZ_JBEXMW010000019.1, read on the forward strand.
CTATTCCTTCTCCTCCTCCACGTCGCGGCAGCTCAGTAAGGTCCCTGACCTGCCCGACAGCAGCGACCTGAGGTAGGGGCGTAGACCTGCCGGCCTCCCGCGAGAGTGGCCCGTTGCGGGACGTCGCCCCTTCCTTCCTGTATCGGGTCAGCCTGTCTCGATGTGCGAGCAGGGGCGCCGCTGGCGGTAGCCGCCCGTTGTTATGTCAACAGGCAGGGTGTCGCAGACACAAAGCTGTCGCACCACAGCCTGCTACACAGGGTTAGACCAGTCTCACCTTCGGCGACGTAGGCGGATTTCGACAAGAGCGTCAGAACTGGCAGAGCCGCGCCCTCATCGCTCTCGCACACATCCTGAAACTTCACAGGTGTAGCCGGCATCAGCCGGGTGACCAGCATCTTCGCCGCCTTGCCACTAACCGGATCTTCGCTCGCGGCATGCGACCTCGTGTCGCACCTTGTTATAGCGGGCGGCGCAGCCCGTCCAGCACGAGGGTGATGACATCGTCGGCTTCGGCCCGCCAGTCGGGGCGGTCATGGGCCGCACCGATGCCGTGCAGCGCCATCATCACGGCCCCGGCATCCACGTCGTCGCGAACGGCGCCGTCCCGCACGGCGGCGGCCACCAGGTCGGTGACAGCCTGCTCCAGCGCCCGACTGCCCTCGGCGAGGGCACTCGAGCGATCGGTCATGAGCGTGGCCAGCGTCCGGGCCAGGCCCTTGTGGGCATCTATGTGGTCGACCATGCCGCGTAGGAAGGTCGCCAGAGCCTCCGCTGCGGGCAGCGTGGCCTGTAGCTGGCGGGCGCGGTCGCTCAGCGCGGCGACTTCCCCGTGGTAGACCGCCTCGGCCAGTGCCTCCCGGGTGGGGAAGTGGCGGTACAGCGTGCCGGTGCCCACCCCGGCCAGGCGGGCGAAGTCGTCGAAGCGCAGGTCGAAGAAGTCTCCGGCGTCGAACACCTCCCGGGCGGTGGCGAGCAGGGCCTCGCGCTTGCGCTGGGCGTCGGCCCGCAGCGGCTTGTCGGCGGTCATGCGCTACCTCGCGTTGACAAGTGGAGATGACCTCCATATTTTGAAAAGTGGAGATGGCCTCCAAATCGATCGTACCCCACGAGGTGCAGCGTGAAGATCCTGATGTTCGGCCGAGGCGTGATCGCCACTGTCTACGGCTGGGCCCTGCAACAGGCGGGGCATGACGTCGAGTTCTACGTCCGACCGGGTCGCGCGGCGACGTACGGGGACGCGGTGGACCTCGACCTGTTCGATACGCGGCGCCGAGTGTGGGGGCAGCGCGTCGCCGAGAAGTGGCCGGTGCGCTACCGCGAGGCGCTGGAGCCGGACCACGGCTTCGACCTGATCGTGCTCAGCGTGCCGCACCACCGCCTCGCGGGCGCGACGGCCTTCCTGGCCCCGCGTGTCGGCCAGGCCACGGTGCTGATCTTCGGCAATCTCTGGACCGAGCCGCTCGCCGCCATCGGCGCACTCCCCGCCGACCAGATCGCCTGGGGCTTTCCCCAGGCCGGTGGCGGTTTCGGCGCGGACGGCGTACTCCGCGGGGCACTGCTGCCGTCGGTCATCTTCGGCACACTCGGCCAGCCCCCGACCGACCGGGAACGGGCCGTGCGCCAGGCGTTTCGCGAGGCCGGGCTCCGGATCAAGGAGCGGCCTGACTTCCGCGGCTGGCTGTGGGTCCATTTCGCGTCGGATGCCGGCATGTTCTCGCAGGGCCTGCGGCTGGGATCCCTGTCCCAACTGGCCGGGGCAACGGGCGACCTGCGCGAGGCGCTGCTGGCCGGCCGCGAACTGCTGCCGCTCCTCCAGGCGCGCGGCCTCGACCTGCGACGGCACCGGGGCGGTGTGCTGCTGTTCCGGGCGCCCACCTGGCTGACGGCACCCGTGCTCGCCTGGCTGACTGCTCATGTCGCGCCCGCGCGCGTGAGCCTCACGGCGCACTCCGACCCCGACGCCGAGGAGCCGCGCGAGGTCTGCCGGGACACCCTGGCCGAAGCACGACGGTTGGGCATCTCGGTACCGCGACTGGAAGCGGCGGAACCGTACTTCGCCCGCGAGGGGACGGGTCGAGTCTGAATTTGCCGATGTCGTCGGTCCCGGGCCCCCGCTCCCGAAGATGTCCCCAGCCCCAAAGTGGATCTTCCTGGGGTCTACTGACAGGGACCGTTGATCAAGTGTTCTGTATTGTCTGGTTGCGCCTGGGAAGTGTCACTATGTGTGATCGTCGGGAGCGAAGGTCTTCCACGTCCCGCCGACCTCCGCAGCCAGGCTCTCGGCGTGGGCAACGTGGTAGTCGAGCCCCGCGATCAACGACCCCGTCCCGAAGAGATCGGGCACGTCTCACCAGACGAGATCCCAGCGCTGCATCCTGCCGCCCCGAGCGGTGGAGGAGTGCTCCACACCAGGACCGCGTACGGTGTGTCGGCGCTCATCGCGGTGACAGTGTTCATTCAGGGCGCTGGCTTGCTGGAACATCTCTAGCAAGGCGAACCAGGCGTGCCTGCCGGCCTGACGTTGCGGACGACCCCTCGGCCGCCCGCAAACGTGCGCGATCAGGCGAACTTGTCCAGTTCGGCGATGTTGTCTTCGGTCAGCTCGATCACCCCAGCCCCGAGGTTCTCCTCAAGGTGGGCGACGGACTTGGTGCCGGGGATCAGGAGAGTTGCCGGGGACACCGCCAGTAGCCACGCCAGGGCGATCTGGGTGCGGGTGGCGCCGTGTCGGGCGGCGATCGCATCAAGGGCCGTCTCCTGATCATCGGTCACCCTCAGGCCCGGGGGGAGCTGGGATTTGTCGATGCCCGGGTTCAGCACGCCCGACACGAGCGGGAAATACGGCGCGAACGCGATGTCGTGGTCCTCGCAGTAGCGCAACACGTCCAGCGCGCCCCGGTCGAGTAGGTGGAAACGGTTCTGCACGAACGCCACCGGGGCAATCTCGCGGGCCTTCTCCAACTGCTCAACGGTGACCCCGCTCAGTCCCAGGTGGCGAATCAGGCCTCGTTCGCGGAGCTGGACAAGCGCGCCGAAGGATTCCTCGAAGGGAGTCTCGGCGGGGAGCAGCATGCCGTCGCCGCCGACCCGCAGGTACACCAGGTCCAGCCTGGCCAGGCCAAGGGTTGCCAGGTTCTCCTCGACCTGGTCGCGGAGGGCCTGGGGGTCGGCCTCGGCGTTGAACGTCTTGTACTCGTCCCGGACGACACCCACCTTGGTGGCGATCACCAGGTTCTCCGGGTACGGGTGGAGCGCCTCCCGGATCAGTTCGTTGGCGATGTGCGGGCCGTAGGCGTCGCTGGTGTCGATGTGGTCGACGCCCAGTTCCACCGCCCGGCGTAGCACCGCAAGCGCGGTGCCCTTGTCGGCAGGCGGGCCCCAGATCATCGGGCCGGGAAGCTGCATGGCGCCGTAGCCGAGCCGGTTGACGCTCAGGCCGTCCGCCGGCTGGAGCCGCCCCGCGATGGCGGCGGGCTTACTCTCCTGACTCACTGCTGATCTCTTCTCGTAGTGCGCGCCGGCGAAGTCTCCCGCGCATTGGATGAAGTGATTCGTCGCTGTACCGAGGCGGTCGTCACGCCCCCGCTCTCGTGCCGGTCGAGCTTGCCCCGGGTCACCAGGTCGTGGACGCCCTGACGGGTGATGCCGAGCATCGCGCCCGCCACCGCGTAGGAGACGGCCTCCGCCGCCGGATGGCCGACCCTGCGGGCCATGACCTGGCCGAGCGGGGTCTGCCACCAGCCTGGTGGCGGGTTGAAGCCGTGGTCGCCGGGATAGAGAGTGATCACCAGCCGGATCGCGGTGCGCCGTGCGAAGTCCTCGTCTTCGCCAAGCAGCGCGAGAGCCCACGCTCCGGCCCGTTCGACCACCCGGCTGCGCGCCCGTGACAGCTCCGAGCGTGACTCCAGAAGGATCTCCAGCGGGTCGAGCAGGCGTACCTCCACCAGACCGATCAACTGGGAGGCCAGCTCGTCCCAGGATGGCAGTTCCTCGCTCATCGCAACTCCACCTCCTACTTGACGTCGAGTATCAAGTACTAGACAGTTGGCGTCAAGTATCGTGAGGGCGGCCTTCCGGGCCGCTTGGGGATCCCTGTAGCGAACGCCGAAAATCCAACGAACCCGTTTCCGAGCTGCGGTGATGCCGCCAGTTAGTGGTGCCGACGGGCGGGGTCGTGGTCGGCGAGGGCTTCTGCACTGACGTTGGTGTAGATGGCCAGCTGCGGGCGGATGAGGTCCTGTGGACGTATGCCTTCTGCTGGCTGATTGGTCCCGGAATCATGGGCCCGCTGATTCTGCCGTTCCTGATCCATGGGAACCAGGACCAGCCGTCGCTTTGGGTGTTGGTCGGCGGCTTGCTCGGTGGGATCTCGGCCGGCGGCGCCATCCCTGGGTATGCTGCTCACCGTCTATCGCAAACGCTGAGCACCCTTGCGCACCGTGCGCTGGCTCGCGGCGAGACCCAGCTGAGCCGGGTGAAGCTTCCCCTTGATTGGCGCGTTCAGTAAATACCGGATCTACCGCGGCAGGCCCTCTACCGTGATCTCTGCGGCCTGTGGCGGACCGATCCGGCCGCAGGGGCGAGGTGTACGCATTTACTGCGACAGGGCGCGAGAGGTGGGCGGACGTGGCGATCGACCGGTGACCGAACTCGGGAGCGGGGGCGCGCTGCGGCTGCCGCGGCCGCGCGCCCGGGTGGTGCCGCTGTCCGCCCCGTCCGCGTCGTACGCCGCGGCCGTCGAGCGGTACCTCACCGGCGCCGGGATCGCGAAGTCCTCCGCGCGGATCTACCGGATCTCCCTGACGACATGGGGATGGATGCTCGCCGACGAAGTGGCGCCGACCGGGCCCGCCCGCCGGGGCGCGAAGCCGCCCGCCTTCCCCGTCGCGGCGATCGACGGCCCGACGCTGCCCGAGGCCCTGGCCGAGCTGGCCGCGTCGCGGGCGGAGGCGATGGACGCCGACACCGTCAACCGCGAACTGTCCATCGCCCGCAAGGCGATCGGCTGGTGGCAGCGCCAGGGCTGGATCGCATCCGACCCGACCATCGGCATCGAGCGGCGCCCGGCACCGCCGGACCGCACCCGGGCCCTGGCCGAGAACCAGATCGCCGCCCTGCGGGAGAAGACGCTGTGGAAGATGCTCTACGAATCCGCCGCCCGCGCCGATGAGGTGCTGTGCCTGAACGTGGAAGACCTCTACCCCCAAGACAAGCGCGGGAAGATCACGGCCAAGGGCGGGGCGACCGAGTGGATTCACTGGCAGTCCGGCACCGCCCAGCTCCTGCCCCGCCTGATCGCCGGACGCACCCGCGGCCCGCTGTTCCTCACCGACCGCAAGGCCCCGCCGGGACACCGAGATCGACGACGTCATGGAGTCCGTCTGGGACACCATCCAGGGCAACCCCCAACTACTTCTTCGGGTTGAGGAACTGGCGGACAGCCGGACTTCGTCATACGGTTCCTTCCTTGCCGGCCCAGGGGAAGCGCCCGCCGGCGACCTCGCATGCCTGCACCGTGGGGGATCTCGATGTCTGGGACGAAGTCCACCTTGTCGCCGTGGCCGCCCGGTGCACGGATGCAGATGTCACCGCGCAGGCGATGAGTTCTGCTGGCGAACACGACCGCAACCGGCAGCACGACCACGGCCTTCGCCCCCGCTTCTCGAAGAAGACAGAGGCCGCGGCCCGGTCGCTGGACGACGGACACCTGGAAAAGCGACCCCTCGCCGGGCTGGTCGGCCCGCAAGCCATGCAACGCCTGCGCACCCGCGTGGGGGGACGCCGACTCCGTAGTACCGGCGCTGCCGGCCCTGGCCGACGCCCGCTGAAGTCGTCCCGTGAAGCCGATCACGTAGCCGGCGACTGGGCCCGGACAGGGCTGGATATGCTGATCACACCATGTCGGACAAACAATGGGGTGCCACCGCCCGGCTGAAGTCGAAAGTGGTCATGGTCGTCGGCGCCACCTCGGGCATCGGCCGGGCCATATCGTTGCGCGCCGCCGCTGAGGGAGCCATCGTCGTCGCCACCGGCCGGCGCGCCGACGTGGGTAAGGGCCTGGCCGCTGACATCGTCGCGAGCGGCGGCCAGGCGTTGTTCGTCCGCTGTGACGCGACCGTGGAGGGCGATGTCGCGGCGGCGGTCGAGGCCGCGGTGGCCGAGTTCGGCCGGCTGGACTGCGCCGTCAACAACGCCGGCGGGGTGCTCGCCACAGGACCGCTCGACCGGATCGCGGGCGACGCCTGGCGCGCCGAGCTCGACCTGAACCTGACCAGCGTGTTCCACGGCCTCAAACACCAGCCCCCCGCCATCCGCGCGGCAGGCGGCGGGGCCGTGGTCAACAACGCCTCCACCGCAGGGGTCTCCGCGATTCCAGGGTTGGCCGCCTACACCGCCGCCAAGCACGGCGTCGTCGGCCTCACCCGATCAGCCGCGCTGGAGTGGGCCGACCGCGGCGTACGGGTCAACGCGCTCGTCACCGGCAACGTCGACACGCCGCTGTACCGCCGGCTGCTCGGCGCGCCGGCGGAGCTGCCCACGCACGAGCTCTCCGCGCCCAACCCGACGGGACGAGTGGCCGATCCCCGCGAGATCGCCGGGCTGGTCGCCTACCTGCTCAGTGATGAGGCGACGTTCATCACCGGCGCGGCACTGCCGATCGACGGCGGAGCGACCGCCGGGTGAACGGTCAGACCCGCGGCCGGGAGGCCCGCATCACGGGGATCCCGTGCCGGAGGACCTGCTGACACCGGGGTGAGCCGGGACGCTTGGCGGCGCAGCCGCCGACCGATCCACGGCCCCGCGGACCTGGCCGGCAACCGAGCCTTCGAGGCCACCGACCGCCAGGCCGACGCCGGAGGCAGCGGCGGCAGCACCATCGCCACCCGAGTCGCCTGCCGCCAACGGCCCCGTAACTCCGCCTGCAGGTCCTCAACGGAGACGCCTGGAGCACCGGCGAACACGACAGGAGGGCGCATACTGACTGCGACCTCGCCGGGGCCGGACGGATGATCTGAGCAACCTCGATCCCCTGCTGTTCGCCGGAAATTACGCGCTCACCAGTGGTTTCGCTGATCGCCGAGGCCGGTGACATTCTGGGGCAGGCCGTGTAACGATTACTCACCAACGTTTCGGCCGGGCAACCTGCGAGTTGCCCCATTAGGGGTTGGCCGTCATCGGGACTCCTGGCGTAGCGTCATCGTCCCGAACGTGAGTTAAGTCAGGGGTGGCGATGAAGCCTTCGCGCAGTGGTCACCTGCCGATCAACGGTCTGAGCCTCTATCACGAGGTATATGGAGAGTTCGGCACGTCGAAAACGGCTCCGTTGCTGCTCATCCCTGGCGCGCACATGGCCACCGACTCGATGGAGCCATGGGTATCGGCTTTCGCAGGCACGCGCACCGTGATTGTCTTCGATCAACAGGGGCACGGCCGCACGCCGGACACGTCGCGCGAGCTGTCCTACCCGCGGTTCGCGGATGATGCCGCGGCGTTGCTGCGCGCGTTGACGGTCGAGCGCGCGGACGTGATGGGCTACTCACAAGGCGGCGGGGTCGCGCTGCAGCTCGCGCTCCGGCACCCGACATTGGTCAACAAGCTGGTCACGCTGTCAGCCGCCTACCGTAGGGACGGCTGGTATCCGTCAGTGGTGGAGGGCGCCGAAGATTCAGGTACCACATGGTGGGCCGGTACGTCCGTCAAGAAGGCGTTCATGGCGCACACGCCGGACGCCACGGCGTTCGAAACCTACCTCAAAAAGATGAGGATCTTCGGCAACAATGAACAGAACATCAGCGACGCGGAGATGCGTTCGATCTCTTCGAAGACGATGGTCATCGCCGGTGATACGGATGACGTGAAGCCGGAGCATACGCTGGCGATGTTCAAGCTGCGCGGCGGCGATGCGGACGCGGCAATGTCGCGGGCAGGGGTTCCGGCCGCGCGCTTGGTGATTCTGCCGACGACGCACGTCGGCATCTTTCGGGAGTCAGCGGTACTGGTGCCGATGGTGAACGCGTTCCTCGATGATGTGACGCCGACGGCGCCGGATTTGTTTTGAGCTTGGCTCACCGCGGCACGAATCTGTCGTAGCCGCTGCCCGCGACCTCGGTGCGCGTCTGCCGGTAAGAGGCACCGTCGTTACGGCGAGACCATGCTGTTGGATCGCCCGAGTGTCCCGCACTGCCACCCCACCGCCACTCCTCCGGCCGAGACCGTCGTCCGGATAGAACTGCTGCGCCGCACTGGTAAGTACTCGGCTCGCCGCATCGCCCTCGAGGCGTCCAACTGGGCGAGCCGTTTTGATGAGCGCCTTTGCCGCACTGCCACGAAGCCGTCCAGGGACATCGCGAGGTACCAGAGCACCTTCCCACCTGCGATCTGCTCACGGTTGGTGACTTGTCGAAGAGAGATGGCCCCAGTCCCCGTGCCCCCGGCCAGGAGCTCATCTGGATGGTTCGCCACCGAGAGACCCGGCAGGTCACTCTGCTTGGCAGGAATTGGTACACGCCGATAGGGTCCGTTCCCGTGGGGCGATTGAGGACCAATTCCGGGCTGGCCGTTCATCGAACTGGACCGTGACGCCGGGGTGCCACTGCACCGGCAGATCGAGGCGAGCATCCGGGCCGGTCGGTTGCGTGAACGCGCGGGTGGTGAGAAGAGACCAGAGCCGGCTGGAGAGTTCGGTATCAGGCGGGAGACCGTGTACGCCTACCTGCGCGCCGAGCCGGCCGCCAGCTGAGATCGAATGGTGCGTCGCCACCGGCTCGCCGGACCGTGAACATCCCGATCCGGACGGCCGGGTCGACCTGTGCAGGGGCAGCCCACCTGATGCGTCCGCACTCTGTTCCGCGCTCGCGCAACCTGCCGGGCAGGGAGTCCAAGATCGAGTTGTAGCCCTTTCCGACGTACCAGCTTTCCCCGCACGGCAATCCGCCCCGGCCGTGGGCCACGTGGCACGTTTCGCTCGTATTCCGGTGCCCCCTGGTCGCCGAGCGAGATGCCCAAGCGCCGGGGACTGGTTGGCGATCTCCAGCGCGGTGAGGGGGCCTGGCTGGCGCTATAGCTGTGTGATCAGGCGTTCGGGACCCAGGTCGCTCACACTCCTGCTCGCGCAGCGAGCGCGTCGAGCGCTACCGCAACGCCTCCGCGAAAGTAGACAGCCTCTGTTGCAGGTGGCCGTGCAAGGCTTTCCCGTCCGGGCAGACGGCAGCAGCGGTCGGGGAGAGCTGGCCATGGGTGCGCCGCTGCCCGTACGAGGGTGAAGTCGAGATCCGGTGGGTAGTGCTCGAGCCCAGCCGAGTACGCCGTGCCGAGTCCGGAACGCGAGGACTACCTGCGGACGCAGATCGCGCACCGATTAGGTTTCCGCGCCGTGCCCGTCTGTACGTGTGAGATCGACTCACGAGAGGCCGGCACGATGCGGAAACTGATCTTCGGCATGAACCTGAGCCTGGACGGCTACATCGCCGCGCCCGGCGACGACCTCGGCTGGAGCGTACCGAGCGACGAGCTGTTCCAGTGGTGGTCCGACCGGGTGGGGGCGACCGGCCTGGCGCTGTACGGGCGCAAACTGTGGGAGACGATGAGCTCCCACTGGCCGACCGCCGACCAGCAGCCCGGCGCCACACCGGCGGAGATCGAGTACGCCCGCCGCTGGCGGGACATGCCGAAGGTGGTGTTCTCCTCGACGACCAGCACGGTCGACTGGAACACCCGCCTGGTCACCGGCGACGCGGTCACCGAGATCACCCGGCTCAAGGCCGAAGACGGCGGCCCCATGGACATCTGCGGCGCCACACTTGCCGCAGCGGCCATGCGGGCCGGGCTGATCGACGAGTACGTGCTGGTCACCGCACCGGCCTTGCTGGGCGGCGGCACGCCGTTCTTCACGGCCCTGGACAGCTGGGTGAACCTGAACCTGGTGGAGACGCGGACGTTTCCCGGCGGCGTGGTGCTGACCCGATACGAGACGAGGCGATGAGCACGGGCCAGATGCTCGGCTCGTGAGGCCAGGTCGAAATCCTTCCTGGCGTGCTCACCGTGACCCTCGGCTATGAGGGAACCTTCCCCGGGCCCTTCCTTGCGTTCCGAGTGAGCTGTTGACCGACTTGCTGGAGATGAGGGCGACGGCGTCGTTGATCGTGACGATGTTCTTCGGGGATAAAGATGCCCCGCCGGCAACGCCGGCGGGGCGGTGGTGTTCGCGTTGTCGCGTTGGTGTTCAGCTGGTCGGGGTGCTCATTCCGCGGTGACTTCGGTGACGGCGGCCCGTGCGCTGGACTCGTCGACGATGGGGACTTGTCTGATCACAGTGTCGAGGGCAGGCCCAGCCATGGTTTGTCGGTGGCGTCGAATCCGGTGAGCTCGGCGATCTTCCCGTCGACGATGTGCAGGACCGCAATGGTAAATAGCCGGTACTCCGGGTCGTCGGGGGTGCGGAGGTACAGCACGGCGGCAGGCATGCGGTTGACCGTCGTGGTGATACAGCGCCAGTCGTCGTAGCCGCGCTGGAAGAGCCCACCGGAGACCCAGCCGTCCACCGCGTCCTTGGCCGTGATGACCGAGGTGCCCGGCTCGGGCAGCATCGCGAAGCGCAGGTCGTCGCGCAGCAGGGACATCAGCCCGTCGAGGTCGTTGCGCTCGTGAGCATCGATATACGACTTCACCACGCCGCGCTCGTCATTCGACAGCTCGTGGGTGGCGGGGCTCCGCCAGTCGAGGCGGCGGTCGGGCAGCTGCTCCCGCATCGTCCCACGGGCCCGCTGCAGTGCGCTGGTCACCGATGCGACGGTCAGCTCGAGGGCGTCGGCGGCTTTCGACGCCGGCCAGCCTAGGACGTCGCGCAGGATGAACACCGCCCGCTGCCGCGGCGGCAGGTGCTGGACGGCGACGATGAACGCCAGCTCGATCGTTTCCCGCGCCACCACCGATTCCTGCGGGTCCTCGGGCAGCATCCGGTCGGGGTAGGGCTGCAGGTACAGCACCTCGGAGCCGGGGTCCGGCAGCCCGGACGGTACGGGTGTGCGGTCGTTGCGCTTGGCCAGGAAGTCGAGGCAGGCGTTCGTCGCGATTCGGTACAGCCAGGTCCGCAGGGCCGCGTGGCCCTTGAACGACTCCCGCTTGTTCCACGCTCGCAGGAACGTCTCCTGCGTCAGGTCCTGGGCATCCTCGTAGTTCGCGAGCATCCGGTAGCAGTGCACCTGCAGCTCACGCCGGTGGCGCTCCGTGATGAGTGCGAACCGCGCCGTATCGCCTGAGCGGACCGCCGCGAGGAACGTGGCCTCGTCGGCGCCCAGCGGTCTGGAGTCGGTCATGGTCATCAATCCTTCCACCGGTGCGAGGGCTAACAGAACTGACGACGTGGCGGAGGATTTCTGATCGGTGAAGCCGCTGACACCGGGCCGTTCGCCAGGCCGGATGGGTCGGGGTCGATCCAGGGAACGTGCTCCGGGTCGGGCACACCCTCCATGTCGAGGTGGGGCCAGCACGGCCAAGCGTGGTTTCTCGGCGCCTGCTACTTAGGGGCCGCATCGGCGCGCCTCCGACCACGATGCCAAACCAGACGCCGCCTCGGCGAGGTCAGTCACCCGCGCGGCCTCGCCGAGGTCGGACAGGACGCCTAACCGACGGTTCAGACCGGCGGTGGCGCGGTCACAGCGTCGCGCTGAGCTTGGAGTTGCTTCATGTCGGTGGCATCCGACCGGCGGAGAACTAGGATCTTCGCCGGCGCGATGAGGCTGGGGCCGGTGAGGAGCGCTGCCAGTCCTGCGGGAACACCCGTGCGGGCCGTGCACCTTTCCCGCGTGTCATCTGACCCACCAGGGAAGCGGGTCAGATGGCGACAAACCGGCACCTCACCGCCGTGCCCGAACGTGACAACGCGGAGACGCCGGGAGGGGTGCCGACCACCGAGGCGCTCGCCTCGTTCCTGCGTCACCCTGGAGGCGCTGCACGACGAGGCCGTCCACGAGCAGGCGCGCCACGGCCTCGTCCAAGGACGGGCCCTCGTCGAGCAGTTGGTCCGCCAGGCGATCGCCGACGGGCACATCGACTCTCACTGCGACCCGGCGACCGAGACCAACCTGCTCCTCGCCCTCACCGGCTTCGCCCCCCTCATCGAACTGGACGTGATCAGGCCCCTGGACGCGCTTGCCGCGATCGACCTGTATCTGGACAGGCTGTTCAGCGGGAACGATCGGAGTGCGTGACCTGCGCCTGCGCGCAGGGACAGGGTCGGCGGTCCATCACCGGCGATGACGCCAAAGGCGGCTCGTCCGGGCGGTGTCCGCCCGGCTGCCGATCTGGGTCGGTGGTACTGGGCGCGTACAGGCCGATGACCACGGTGCAACAGTCCACGACGTTCCAGCAGGCGGTGACAGGCAGTGACGTCCGGATCGAAGCCGTCGTCACGAAGCTGGGCCGCCGGATGGCTTTCACCGACGTCGCCCTCACCCAAGCGAACAGCGGAGAAATAGCAGCCCGAGCCTCTACGGTCTACGTTCTCTTGGGCTGACACCGCCCCACGCCCGTCCTCGGTTCCCTCCACCTCGGACGGACAATGCGCTTCCCCCGGCGTACGGCGGGCGGTGCCCTGCATCGGGCCGGGTGGGAGAGGTGCCGGCCGGGGTCGACGTCGTCACCAAACAGGCCGACGATCCGGTTTTCTGGGACGAGCTGCGGTGGGCGGCCGGCGCCCGCGTCAGCGAGGCCGACCAGCAGGCCAAGCGCTGAGCGCGTGGTTCAAAGCGTCGTTGTGCGGCTGACCAGCGAGGTACGACTCAGGGGATGGGTTAGGGCGCCGTTCGCGAAGAGGCCATGGTGACGGGTCGACGCCCTCTGTCATCGTGATGGCATGTCCGAGAATCCGACCGGCGCGCCGGTCCCCCTTCCCTCGCCCATGCGCTACCTGACTAACGACGAGTACAGCACGGCCATTGGTTACGCGATCAAAGCAGGCGCCGCCTTAGGCGACAATGAGGTGGAGAGCAGAGTCATCGCCCGTGCTGCTCTGGCCTCGTTGGGCCTGTTCGCTCCCCCGGACTTGGAAGTGTCGCCCCCGGACGGGAGTCTGTGCTCCGCGCTGGGTCTGAGATGGGACATCGGGAGCGTGGATGATGCGGCGTATATCGGGATGTGGGCCGAATGCTCAAGAGAACCCGGCCACGGCACCACCGACCACGTCAGTGAGGTTGACTGGGTTCGTTGGTCTGACGGCGAACCTGGCTCTGTGCCCGCTCGACCCGCCGACACCGAGACAGCCTGACGAGGTCACTGCCCATTGCGCAGTTCGGGGCTCGCCCGGCTATCCGAAAGCCAGTGGCCGCGAGGTACTGGGAGCACTGCGCCACTGAGCCTCAGCACAACTCCCGTTCGTCTGCGTCACAGCGGGAAAGGCGCGGCATGGGCACGCGCGAGGACATCACCAAGGCAGTCACGGCCGGCCGCGAGGCAGGCCGACCGCGACGAGTAGCACGCCCCACCGACACCGGCGCCGCACCGCGCCACCCCACAGACCGAAGGGCCCGCCACCGGCGGGCCCTTTCGCATGCCCGCGACGGCCGGGCTTCTCGATGGTGATCGGGCCCGTTGATGGCATGGGCATGGGGAGGAACTCCGACGTGCGTACCGACTGGGAACAGGATGAGCTGATCAGCAGGTGGACCCTGGTCCTGGCACCCCGCCGCCGTACCCACTGATCAACCGAGTGGCGGCTCGCCGGAGTCCCGGGCCTGCCCGGCCGATTCCCGGCTCACCCAAACCATCCCGAATTATTCCTTGACACGAATATTCGTACTGGCGAATACTTCTGCCTATGGAGACAGCGGACGCACTTCTCATCGCACTGGCCGACCCGGCCCGCTGGCGGCTAGTGACCCTGCTGGCCGAGCGGCCCCGCTCGGTCGGCGTCCTCGCCCAGCTCGCCGAGGCGCGCCAGCCGCAGACGACCAAGCACCTGCAGACCCTCGAGCGCGCCGGCCTCGTCACCTCCCAGCGCACCGGCCAGCGCCGCGTCTACGCCCTCCGCTCCGCTCCGCTGCGCCACCTGGCAGCGGCGCTCAGCCGGCTCGCCGACACCGCAGAGCAGGTCGGCGGCCCGCGCGAGACCTACGACCGGTACGGGCTCAGCCTCCAGGCGGAGCGACTCGCCGCGGAGGAGCCGGGGTGGGCCGACGGCCGCTCGTTCAGGTTCCTCCGGTCGCTGACGCAGCGCCCCGAGCTGATCTGGCGCCACCTCACCGAGACGCCCCTGCTCGCCCGCTGGTGGACGCCCGAGGACCTGCGCGTCTCCGAACTCGTCTTCGAGGCGCGACCGGGTGGACGGATCGTCCTGGAATACCGCGACGCCGAGGACGCCGACGGTTCCGACCTGGTCGCCGGGCGCGCGCAGGGAGTCGTCGACGACGTACGCCCCGGCGAGCGCCTCGCCTACCGCTCCTCCCCGATGCTTCCCAGCGGCGACATCGCCTTCACCGCCCACGTCGCCTTCGACCTACGGCCCACCGACACCGGCACCGACCTCGACGTTCAAGTCCGGATCACCGACAGCACCGTCGACTCCGCGGACTTCATCGCGGGCATCGAGATCGGCTACGGCCAGACCCTCGACAAGCTTGCGGCGACCCTCACCACGTACAACACCAATACAAGGAGCACGAAATGACGAACACAACCGGCCGCAGGGTGACCGCGAACCTGAGCCTCACCCTCGACGGACGCTACAACGGTCCCGGCGGGCCCGGCGATTTCGCCGCGTTCGCCCCGTATGCAACCAGCGACGTCGCCCGCAACCACATGACCCGCATGTGGGAGCACGCGACGACGGCACTGCTCGGCCGGATCAACGCCGAGGGATTCCTGGGTTACTGGCCGTCGGTCGCCGAAGACGACAACGCCGATCCGCGCGACCGCGGATACGCCAAGTGGCTGGTCGACACGGAAAAGGTGGTCTTGTCGACCACCCTGACCGACGCACCGTGGGAACGCGCCCGCGTGGTGAACGCCCCCGCCGCAGACGTCGTCACCGAGCTCAAGACCAGCGGCGAAGGCGACATCCTCGTCAACAGCAGCGCCAGCATCATCAAGCCACTCCTGTCGGCAGACCTGCTCGATCGGCTCTACCTCATGATCTTCCCCGAGATCGCCGGAGGCGGGCAACGACTGTTCGACGACGGCCTGCCGGCTACGAAATGGACGCTCACCCGCCAGGAGACCGGCGAGCTGGGCGAACTCGCCATGGTCTACGACCGAGTCCGCTGAGCCGGCACGTCGGCGCAGCCCGTAAACAGGCTGTGGGAACGGTCAGCTCTCCGCCGAGCCAACGTTCGCGGCCACCTTGGCGACCACTTTCTCGACCGCCTTCAGCGCGGCGGCCAAGCGCTCACGATCGCCCGGTTCCAGGGCGGCCTCGAGGCCGGCCGACTGTCTGGGCATGTCGTGTGGTGGCGCTGCTGGTCGCCGTTGGGCGGGTTGCCGTTAGGGTTGCCGGGGACGTGGCGGGCATGTCGTCGTCGGCGGACGTTGTGGGAGGCCCACGTAAGCACCGGCGAGCGAGCAGGGCGAGTGCGGCAAGCAAGCAATGGCGTACCGCTGGTAGTGGCGCAGCTCGTTTTCGATAGTGGCCAGGTAGTGGCCGACGTAGTTGCCGAGGCTTGCCGATACGGCGACCCAGAGTGCGGCACCGAAGTCGTTGTAGGGGCTCGGTAAGAGATTTGGAACGGAATCCGGCGCAGCGCGGTTCCCGCTGGTCGTGTAGCTGATCCAGTCGTCCTTCCCCGGCAGCGGTAAGCGCCGAATTCCGTTCCAGCGCACAAGGGCATTGAGCTGAAGGCGGGGCCAGCCCGGCCGGGCTTTCGGCCCTCATGAGCTGAGAAGGGGAGGTCCGCTGCTGTGGCACTTGCCGACGCGCTGGGCCGTACAAGGTCCACCGCACCCCGGACGCGACGACGGTCCGTTCCAGTCGCGGGTGCTGTTCGCCAGCTCATCCAGGCGTGGAGAACGCGACCGGTCGGTCAATCGCGAGGCTTCGGCTCCCAGTGTGTCCGTCCGGCGGATCACGCTCAACTGCCGCCGGTCTTGCTGGGGGTCATGCTCGGGATGTTCTGCGGCTGGTGCTGCTTGCAGGCCTCCTCGGCCTTCTTGAACTGCGGTGTGTTGTCGTCGAGTTTGAAAGCGCCGCTTGTGTCGGGGTCGGGGAACGACGGCACGCCGTTGCTGCGCATGCACACGGCGTACGCCGTTCTCGCGGACGCACTTGGCGAAGGCCACTGAGTCGGCCTGCTTAAGCATCGCGGACGTGCCGGATTCCTGGTCGCTCCCGCAGGCCGCGCCGGCCAATGCGACGGCGGCCAGCGCGACGGCCGGCGCGATGCTCCTGCGCGAGCGCTTCTGATTCGCGGCGTTTTCCATGTCGATCTCCATCGTGTTCGTGTTGGGGTCGTCCGGACGCCGGGGGCTACCCGGGTGGGGCTGTTCACTTCTTGGGTACGGGTGTGCCGTCGCAGCTGCTGCCGATGAGGCCCGTGTTGCAGTACGACACGGGTTCAGTGGCGCAGTTGGGCACGCGCGGGACGGATCCGCGCACGTAGGGGTCCCGGTAGCAATGAAGAAATTTTCAACGAAGTTGCGTCTGACCTGCAATAACGCAAGCTCCTCCGACTGGCGTCTCGGTTTGATCACGGTGTTGGATCATGACGCTAAGGACGGTTTGCGGCTCGGGTATCGGCCAGGGACTACGGCCGTTCCTTCGCATCGTCGGCTCCGGCGCCGCACAGGATGTCACGGCATCCTCGCCATCGATACGAGTCGCTCCCTTAAACGGGGTTAAAACACCAGGTCAGGAGGGATGAACCTCCTCGCGCGGCCCGTCTCTGGCGTATTCCGGCCGCCCCCTTGTAGAGGTGGAGGTAGTCGACGTAGATGTAGAAGAACATGAAGCTGGTCCAAGCTGCCGTGAGCTTGGCCTGCACGGGGATCGGCGGGTTGTCGAGCACGCTCGGGGTGTTCGTTCGGATGGTCATCGGTTCTTCTTTCAAGAGGAGCGGTCTCCCCGCCGGAGTGGCGGCAGGTTTGGGCGTGAATACGCACGGGTGGTCGAATTCGAGGCTGTGGCTGCCATCCCCGGGCGGCCCTCCACGGAGTCCTCGCCAGCGTGCGCAACCTCGGCGCCGCCCTCATCTCGGTCACGACCGGACGAGGCGCACGCCGGTCGCGAGCAGCCCGACGAGCCAGGCGACGAACCCTAGGAGCCCGACGAAAATCAGCGGCGAGCCGTCGGCGATCGCGAGGTTGCCCAGCCCCGCGGCGAGCAGCAGGCTCCCGCCCACCATGCCCAGCAGGCGCTGCCAAGCCGGAGTCAGCCCGCTCGCGTGCGCGGCGAGGGCCGCGCCGATGCAGGTGGTGCCGAGCATCGGCAGCGCCAGCGCGAACGCCGCCGCGTGAATCTGCCAGACGAGCCCGAACGCGGGCGTCGGCTCAGCGAGCCCGCCGGCGGAGAGCGCGAGCCCGATCTGCAGGACGTTGACAAGCACGAAGATGGCCGACAGCGTCGCGCCAGCGGCCAAGGCGAGGCGCGACCAGTCAGCGCCCGCTCCGCCGCGCCGCTCCACGAGGCCGTGCAGGGCCGTCACGAACACGAGCAGCAGCGGCAGGTACAGGGCTACCAGACCGGACACGATCGCGACCGCGTCGCGGTTGGCCGCGTAGTAGGCCAGCACTTCCTCGATCGGAGCGCCGTAGGGCAGCGCGCCCGTTACCGCAAACAACACGTTCTCTATCACCACCAACACCGCGAACGCGATCGCCGCGGCACCGACGAGCCGGCCTCGAACGAACCAACTGCGGGCTGGCGTGGTGGCGGTGTTCTTCGGTGATCTCATCTCTTACTCCTTCGTTGCGGTCGGATGACCGGCGGGTTGTCGAGCAGGTTCGGGGTTTTCGTTGGGATGGTCATCGGTTCTTACTTTCGAGAGGAGCGGTTCGTCCGCCGGAGTGGCGGCAGGTTTGGGCGTGCACACGCATGGGTTGGGTCGTTCTCGTCGGTGCGGTCGTCAGACGGTGACGACGACCTTCCCTCTGGTGTGGCCGGCCGCGATGTAGCGGAGGGCGTCGGCTGCTTCGTCGAGGGGGTACGTGCGGTCGATGGCGGGCGTGACCTGCCCGGTCGTGAGCAGGTCGGCCAGGGTGAGCAGGTCCTGGCGCTTCCCGGCCGACGTGAAGGGCTTCAGCTGCTGACGGGTGAACCCGGACAGCACGCGCGCTTTGACGATCCGGCCGAGGGGGCCGAGCCAGCGGCCGCCGCGTCCGCTGTTGGGGATGAGGGTGCCGGTGGGCGTCAGCGCTCGGCGGACAGCCGCCAGGGGCTGGGCTTCCACGTTGTCGAGGATGACGTCGTAGCGCTTCTCGGTGCGGGTGAAGTCGGTCTCGGTGTAGTCGACGACGTGGTCGGCGCCGAGCGACCGGACCAGGTCGACGTTGCGGGTGCTGCACACACCCGTCACCTCGGTGCCGAAGGCCTTGGCGATCTGTACGGCGAAGGAGCCCACGCCGCCCGACGCGCCCGTGATCAGCACCGTCTGGCCCGGTCGAACGTTCGCGATGTCGCGCAATGCCTGCAATGCCGTCATGGCCGACGTGGGCACCGCTGCCGCGTCCACGTCCGACAGGTTGGCAGGCACGGACACGAGGTGGTCCGCCGGGACGCAGGCGTACTCCGCGAGCGTTCCTGTGGTGCTCCAGCCGAACACCTTGTCGCCGGGTCGGAGAGCGGTGACGTCCTTCCCGACCGCTGCCACCACGCCAGCGAGGTCCCTGCCAGGGATGCCGTGGCGCGGCCGGCGGAGCCCGAACACCAGGCGCACCACGTACGGCTCACCGGTCATGACGAAGTAGTCGCCAGGATGTACTGAGGTCGCGCCCACCTGGACGAGCACATCGCCTCGACCGGGCAGCGGTAGCCCGACCTCGGACGACTTGAGCACCGAGGGCGGGCCGTAGCGGTG
This sequence comes from Nonomuraea sp. NPDC003709, assembly GCF_040610775.1. Taxonomy (NCBI): domain Bacteria; kingdom Bacillati; phylum Actinomycetota; class Actinomycetes; order Streptosporangiales; family Streptosporangiaceae; genus Nonomuraea; species Nonomuraea sp. NPDC003709. Next base: position 229,157 of record NZ_JBEXMW010000019.1, read on the forward strand.
CTGGACGGCGGCCCGCATCGTCGCCGCCCCGGCCGGACTCGCCCCCGGCACCAGGCCGTCTCCGGTATTCGATCGCTGTTCGATCCCCACAGAAGCCTCCTCCTCCGAACCGCGACACTCGCTGACTCGTACACCGTACGTCGTACGCCGTACGAGTGCGTCTGCTGTACTGTGCTCGTACGCTGTACGATTGTCAATCTGTACGAGCAAGCGAGGAGACCCGTGTCCGGGAGGGAACAAAGGCAGGTCGCGTCCGACGCGGGGCTGAGCAAGCAGCGGGTGGTGGTGGAGGCGGTCCGCCTCGCCGACCGCGAGGGGGTCGACGGGCTGAGCATGCGCCGGCTGGCTCGCGCGCTCGGCGCGGGCGCGATGTCGCTCTACTACTACGTGGCGAGCAAGGACGAGCTGCTGGACGCCATGATCGACGTCGTGTTCGAGGAGATCGAGCTCCCGCCCGAAGGGACCGACTGGCAGTCGGCGATGCGACGGCGGGCGGTATCCGCCCGACAGGTTCTCGCACGCCACCCGTGGGCGAACGGCCTGATGGAGTCGCGGACATCGCCCGGGCCCGCGAACCTCCGCCACCACGAAGCGGTCACCGCCTGCCTGCGGAGGGCCGGCTTCTCGGCCTTGATGGCGACGCACGCCAACTGGTTGCTCGACAGCTATGTCTACGGTTTCGCCCTGCAGGCGGCCAGCCTGCCGTTCGACACCGCCGATGAGTTCGCGGACATCGCCGAGGACGTCTTCCTGCCCCAGCTCCCTCCTGACGAGTTCCCCTACCTCAACGAGTCCGCCGCGGCGCTCGTCTCTGCCGGCTTCGACCCGGCGAAGGAGTTCATCTTCGGCCTCGACCTCGTCCTAGCCGCCCTCGAGTCCCTGAGGGGGCCAGACCAAGTACGAGAGAAAGGGGCAGCGTCCCCTCCCACTCGGAGAAGTTCCTGATCAGTGGGTACGGCGGCGGGGTGCCAGGACCTCGGTGACCTTGGCGATGGCTTCTGCGCCGGGTTTGACGTAGCGCAGGGCGGTGCGGGGGTTCTTGTGGCGGGTCTTGCCCATGATGAGCTGCAGCGGCACTTCGGCCTCGCCGAGGTGGGTGGCGGCGCTGTGGCGCAGCTGGTGCAGATCGAGCCCGGCGTACTTCTCCAGCAAGACGCGGGCGCGGTCGTAGCCCAGGCGGGCGCGGCCGGTGTGCGGGCAGATGTCGGCGGCGGCCGGGCGGCGGGCGGGGACCGGGCGCCGCTCGGACAGAAACAGCGGACCGTGCGTGCGCGTGCTGCCGTCCGGTAGGCGTAGTAGCCGGGGCAGCAGGTGGGCGGTGCCGCGGTCCCAATACACCCACTCGGTGGCCCCGCCCTTAGAGCGGACGGGGGCGCGGCGGTGCTCCAGGTCGAGGTCTTCGACGTTCAGCGCCAGGATCTCCGCTGCCCGGGCCGCCGTCTCGTACAGCATCCGCCACAGCGTCTTCTCCCGGAGCGGGATGTCGCGGCGTGACAGCAGCTGGTGGATGGTGGTCTTGGCGACCGCGCGGGTCTCGTCGGCGCTCTCCTTGCGGCGTTCGCTGTCGGCCGGGACCGAGGGGGCGGCCCAGTGCTTATTGGTCTGGCACCAGGCGAGCCAGGAGGTGATGGCGGCGCGGTTGCGGTTCCAGGTCGCCGGCGCGCTCGCTCCCCACAGTTCGGTGAGCGCGGTGCCGATCTCGGTGTCGGTGACGTCGGCGAGCGGCCGGTCGCGGCCAAGGAGTGTGGTGACGCGGTCGATGGCTGAGGCGTAGGCGCGGTGGGTGTTGGGGTTGGCCGTGTGCGGGGTGGCCAGGAAGGCGTCGGCCGCCGCGGCGAGCGTGACGTGCCCACCGCGAAGGGCGGTGATCTTCGGTGCGGCGCTCATGCCGCCCCCCGCGCGACGCCTGCGGCGATGTACCGGATAACGTGCCGGAGTCGCGCGCCGCCGCGGCGGGCAGTTCGCCTGGTCGCGCCGCCGCCGTGATCGCTCATGTACGTGATAATAGATGATTATCACGTACATATGCGTGACCTGGGATGGGATCGATAGCCGGTCTGGCCTGCCTGGAGGCCTCACGCCACGTGGGGGCCATTGCCGTGCCGGCGCGGCGGCCGATCAGCGTGCGGGACCTGCTCACCTCCACCAACGGGCTCGGCATGGACATGACCGCGCCGGGCACCCCGATCATGGGCGCGCTCTTCGAGCGGGGTGTCTACGGCCAGGAGGACGGATGGCTGCTGCCCGCGCCGGACCCGGACGAGTGGATGCGCCGCCTCGGCACGTTGCCGCTGATCTGCCAGCCCGGCGAGCGGTGGATCTACAACATCAGCAACGACGTGCTCGGCGTGCTGGTGGCCAGGGTCACCGGCCAATCGTTCGAGGAGTTCCTGCGCGAGCGCATCTTCGACCCGCTGGGCATGAAGGACACCGGCTTCCACGTACCCGCCGACAAGATCGACCGGCTACCGCCGCTGTACGCCCCCGACTGGCAGACCGGCGAGTTCCACGTGGAGGACCCAGCCGAAGGGGGCCACCACAGCACACCTCCGGCGTTCCAGTCCGGCGGCGGCGGACTCGACTCCACCGCCGACGACTACCACGCCTTTTTCCAGATGCTGCTCAACGGCGGGATTCACGACGGCGAGCGGATCCTGTCCCGGCCCGCGGTCGAGCTGATGACCACCAACCAACTTCCGCCCGAGCAGCTGGCCGCCCGGGAGGCCTTCGGCCGCGACTCCGTCCATCGGGGGTACGGCCTGGGGCAGCACGGCGGCTGGGGGTTCGGCATGGCGGTGCGCACCTACCGGGGCGACTACGCGCCCGTCGGCCAGTTCGGCTGGGACGGCGGCAGCGGCACCACCGTCTACGCCGACCCGCACCACCAGCTCGTCGGCATCCTGCTCACCCAGACCGGCATGTCCACCCCGGATTCGGCGCGGGCCATCCACGACTTCTGGACCACGCTCTACCAGGCCATCGACAACTGACAGCCCATCCTGCCTGGTCGAGTCGGTCCAACAGAAAGACTTGACCAGGCTCCGGCCTTCGAGCGCGCACCCTTGTTGGTCATGTCCGGAAACGGGGAACTGTGACTCAAACGATCAACAAGTTGCCGTCATACGCCGCCGAGCCAGCCGAGACCACCGATGCTCAACCGGGCGTTCAGGTCGAGGCGGACCTCGCCGTACGGGCGCACGTGCAGCCAGAACAGCGGGGTCAGGCCACGCCGGTCGACCGGGGCCCTGTCATCAACCGCCTGCGCCACCTGTCTGCAGGGAGCGGGGCGCCGAACCCGTCAGGGCATCAGCCCCAGCTCACGCAGCTGTGCGGGCCGCAGCGGCCGCCAGCCGCTGGTGTCGAGCTTGGCCAGCTCCGCCTCGACGTCCACATTGATCACGCCGAAGAAATTGATATTGTCGCTGTGCCCGGGCGAGATGTGCGACAAGATCTCATCGGGCACATCCCGGCCCTGCGAACGCAGCTCCAGCACCGCCCGAGAATAATATTCGGTCGTCCACGCGACCACCGAATTGGTCAGCAGCGTCAGACACCACGCCTGCTCCGTCTGCTGCTCCAGATGCGGCCGAGTGATCGTGCCCTGCTGTGCGTAGTGCAGGTCACGGCGCAGCGCGTGCAGGCTTTCGCCCTTGTTCAGCTGCCGCGAGATCTTCCTCCTGAAGGCCGGGTCCGACAGGTACTTGGCCAGGTGCACGGTCCTTCTGAGCATGCCCCACTCCTTCAGCGCGGCGGCCAGGGTGTTCTGCCGCGAGGCGGCCGACCACTTGCCGACGATCAGCGAAGCGGTGGCCTGGCCGTACTTCAGCGACCCGGCCATCCGCAGCAGGTCCGGCCAGCAGCCGGCCACCAGGTCCTCGTTCCAGCGCGCGCCCAGCAGCGGCCCGGCGTGCGGGTAACGCTTGGTGATCTCGGTCGGGGTCTCGTCGCGCACCAGGGTGACTCGGGTCAGATCCCGCAGCCGCGGGGTCAGCGCCTTGCCGACCAGGTCGAACAACGCAAAGTTGATCAACGTGGCGCCGTGAGTATCGGTCGCATGCTCGGCGATCGGAAGGTCGGTCGTGTTGCCCAGGAAGTCGTCCAGGACGAAGTGCGCCTCCCGCGCCGTCGGCACGATGATCTTCGTGCCGTACGTCGACCACTGATCGGAGACATGGGTGTAGGTGGACAGCACTTGACCGCCGTGAATGACCATGTTCCGGCCGGTCACGGTCTTGCCCCGGACAGGGAAGCGCTGGCCGTCGGAGGAGCTCATGGTGCCGCCGCCGAACACCTTGGCCAGCTCCAGGCCGTAGTGGTGGTCGACGATGACCGTGTTGGCCTCGCGCAGCGTCTCCTCCCGCACGTACCACTCCATCGTCCAGGCCAGCACGTCGTAGGACACCCCGCACGCCTCCGACATCCGGGCCAGGCCCAGGTTCGTGGACATCGCGATGAGCACGGCCAAGATGTTGCGCTTGGTCTCCACGGACGTGCTGAGCTTGCGCCCGCCGGCGTGGGTGAAGCAGTCCAGGAAGTGCGTGCGCGCGTCCAGCTCGATCAGCAGCGAGGCGATCGGCGCGAACGGCAGCATCGCGGCCAGCTCGTCCTTCAGCGCCTTGGCCTCAGCGGGCACGTCCTCGGCCGACAGCGGCGGCACCACCAGATGCTCGTCCTCATCCAGCCGGACCATGCCGGTGTCATCTGGCAGCGCCTGGGCCAGCGTCTTCTCCAGCTCCTGCAGAGCCTCGTGCAGTTCCTCCTTGCCCTGCTCCAGCGCCTGGGCCGCGTTCGACGGCTTGCCCACCAGGCGGCAGTACTCGGCGCGCCGGGGCGCCCACTGCTCGGGCGTGTACAGGTAGGTGGCCGGGTCGGCGTAGCGGCGCGAGCCGGGCACGAACACGTCCCCGCTGCGCAGCCCGTCCCGCAGGGACAAGATCACGCACAGCTCCCAGAAGTGCCGGTAGGCGGTGTCCTCCCCCGACTTGCTGCGGGCCTTGGCCAGGTAGTCGGCGTACTTGGCGGGCACGAAGCCGGTCGGCGCCCCCGCGGGCACCTTCCGGCCGCCGAGCCGGTTCATCTCCTTCAAGAGGGCCACCGCCTCCATCAGCTCGCCGGTGCCCGGCCCGCCCTGGAAGTCGATCGCGGCCAGCACGTTCGGGGTGAACTGGCGCAGGTAGGTGTAGGAGGACTCCAGCTCCGACAGCCGGCCGTGATCGCGGGGCAGCGGCTTCCACGCATCAGAGGTGATCTCCCGCAGCCGCTGCATGCCGATCCGCTCACGCAGCATCCCGCCCACCTCATCGTCCGGGATCGACGGGTCGGCCAGCACCGGCAGGATCAACTCCATCACCAGTTGCCGGGCCTCGCCCTTCTTGGCCCGCTCGACCAGCGCCTCATCCGTCTTGGACTTCGCCCGGGACTCCCGCGCGCTGACGGCCTGGTCGAACAGGGCCACCACCTCATCGAGCTGGTCGACCGCGGCCTGGGCCACAAACGCCAGCAGGATCGGGAACTTACGCTCCTTGCGCCGCTCCAGCCCCTGGTTGGTCGAGCGGCGTGCGACCTGGGCCAGGAACCGACGGCGCTCGTTCGGCAGCACCGACACGTCCATCTGGTGGGCGTCGATCGCGCGCAGCCAGGTCAGCTTGTCGATCGCGGTCTTCACCGACGTCGCTGAGGCGTCCCGGGCCGGGCTGACCAGCCACTCCAGCCGGGTCATCCCCAGCCCCGCATCCACCACCAGCATCCGTTCCAGGTCAGCGCGGACCTCAGCTGTCAGCAGGTGCCCCACCAACTGCGAGGTCAGATCGGCGGCACCCTTGCGCGCGGTGCCGACCATCTTGGCCAAGATGAGCACGCCGGGCCGGATCACCTTGGCCGCCATCAGATACTCGCGCGCCAGGTTGAACAACAGCGTCGGCGAATCGTGCTCCATCGCCCGGTCCAGCAGGAACTGCTCCAGCTCCTTCATCGCCTGGCTGCCCGCCGGGGCCGTCTGCCACTCCAGATACTCGGCGACCAGGCCCAGATGATCCGAGCGGGTCTGATCGCGCTTGCCGTACAGCCGCAGCGCCGCCAGCGCCACGCCCAGCCGCTCCGCGACCCGGGCCACGGCCGCCGGCGGCGCCGAGGCCACATCATCGGGCACGAACCCGAGCCACGGCAGCGTACAGAGCTGGACCAGCATGCCCAGCCGATCGACAGGGCCCCGCCCACCGGGACTCACGAACGCCACGTCCGCCGCCGTCGGCGTGAAATACCGGATCAACTCATCGCCGGTGATCTCCGGGAACGAGCGCAGCTGCTCCAACTACTCCTCGGAGAACATCTTCTCGGACAACACACCTCTCCACGTGCCGTACCGGACAAAACCGGAACGAACGTAGCGGCGGTGATCATCAACTCGCCACCGGAGGTGGACTTCTCTATTTCCGCAGGTCAGACGCTACTTCGTTGAAAATTTCTTCATTGCTACCGGGACCCCACGTAGCCGGTGGCGAAGACCGTGCCGCCGTTCGCGGCGTGCACCTGCTTGGTCCACAGCCAGACCGCTTCGTAGCAATGTCCGGCCGGCACCAGGGATCCGCCGGTGTGGCGGACCTTGGTCTTACACCTGCTGGTTGAGGTGGGTCATGCGCCGAGCCGAGCCGGCTGCGGTCCTCGTTGGAGAAGACAGTCTGGCCCATGATCGTGTTGAACCGCTCCGGGGTGTCGGCCGGTGGGCCTTGGAGCTCCCTGCCCGAGCGGTTCCTTCAGGGCGGTCGGCGCCCGGTGTCGCTCTCTTTTCGCGTCTTCTGAGCCTGGGCGAGCTGTGGTCAACATCCCCTGGTGGCTTCAGGCAGCGTGTCGGGCATCAGGATTGACCGCAATTTTCCGGGCAGAGCTTGACCTCCGGGTACCGCGTTGACGGCTTGTCCAGGAGTGGCTGCCGTCGCGCCTTTAGGTGCTGGTCGAGGAAGGCTGCCACGTATGTGCGGGCGATCTCGGCGCTGCGCTTCGCGGGCAGGACACCGTAGACGGGCTTGATGCCGAGGGAGGGCCCCACCAGCGGAATGTCGGTGAACGCCTGGTGGTCTGTATCCGTCACCACGAACCAGCGCTTCCACCCGGTCAGCAGCTTCCAGTCACGGTCCCACGAAGAGTCGCTGCCGCCGGGGACGTGCTGCTCCGAACCGATGAACATGAACGGCCGGGAGAATCCGCTCTTGGGGATCCGGGCGTAGGTGCTGCCATCCATGTCGATCCCGGCGCGTACGCGGGAGTCCTTCACCATGGCCGCCATGGCGGCGGACCCGCCGATCGACTGGCCGACCATCGCGATCCTGGACCTGTCGATCAGGCCGGAACCGTCCCACTTCGCTGTCAGCTGGTCGAGCACGAAGGAGACGTCGGCCGCGCGGCCCTGGACCACCCTCGTGCCGAAGCCAGGGTCGGTGTCGCTGTCGCACGCGAGGCACTCGGCGACCCGCCCAGCGGACAGGGTCGTGACGTAGCTCTCGTAGGTGTGGTCGATCCCGGCCACCGCGTACCCCCGGCTGGCCAGCTCCTCCGCCAGGGATGTGAGTGAGCTCAACGGCTTGGTGAAGCCGGGAGAGAGCACCACCAGCGGAAGCTTCTCCCCCGCGGGTTCGGCGTCCTTGATGGCGTTCGTCCGCGTCTTGCTCAGCGTGTCAGACGGCACGCCCGCGATCTCGGAGCCCTTCAGGAAGAGCTCCGACTCCTTCGGCGTCATGTACGGCGCTCGCTCTCCGTCCTCCTGCTCGGTCGGATACCACAGGGTGACCTTGAGCTCCCTGGTTTCGACGTTGAGGTTCCAGGGATCGGGGCGGGAGGTGTCGTTCACATACAGGATGGTGGTGCCGACCGGATGGTCGCCGGTAGGCGCGGGCAGGACGGCCGGGCCGGTGGGCGTGGCCGACGGGCTGGTAGCCGACCGGGGCGGCGTGGGCGCGGAGCAGGCGGACGCGGCGAAGACGACCAGCCCTGCGGCGACTGCCAGGATCTGTCTCATCGAGAGGTCCATTCACTTCTCCAGCAGGGTCAGCGCCTTGGCCAGGGCGGGGTCGCGCCCGGCGGCCGCGTCCTTCGGGGTCAGGGGCACGTAGTGGTCGGGCGGCACGCCGATCCGGTCGAGCGTCTCGCGGTTCGGCCCCAGGTGGTGCCTGGTGGGGAAGGCCAGCATGGTGTTGTTCCTGAGCTGGAACGGCTCCGAGGGGCCGGAGATGGCACCGGCGGTCCTGATGCCGACCAGCCGGCCGATGCCCATGTCCTTGACCGCGGAGCTGAAGTGCTCACACGCCGAGGCGCAACTGCGGTCGGTGAGCACCGCAAGCGGCAGGTTGAGCAGCTCGACGGTGTCGTCGGTCCGCAAGGCTTCGCACTTGGCGTCCACAGTGCACAGGTAGGCGGTGACCTTGCCATGGACGAAGGCGCTCACCAGCCGGATCGCTTCGGGGGCGCTGCCGCCGCCGTTGCCCCGCAGGTCCAGCACAACACCGGTGAGCGTCCGGCCGGTGCGCAGCCGGGAGATCGCCTTGAACACCCTGTCCCCGGCGCCGGGAGTGAACCCGCGCAACCGCACATAGGCGATGCCGTCTTCCAGCAGCTTCGACGTCACCCCTTGCAGGGCGGCCAGATCCCGCTCGTAAACGCCGGGCTTGAGCGTCACGCTCCAGCGGCGGCCGGTGCTCTGCCGCAAGAGCCGCAGCTTGACCGGGCCGGATTCGGGGTACTGCGGGTAGAGGGCGGCGATCGCGGGGGTGGGCTTCCCGTCGATGAAGGGCGCCGATCCGTCGATCGATTCGATGATGTCACCCGGACGCACTCCAGCGGCCTGCGCCGCGCCGCCCTCCACGGTGGTGACGAACAACGGGGGAAGCGCGGCGCCGGGGTTGCCGTTCACCTGAGCTCCGTTGACGCTCGCCTGAAGGCCCAGGCCGTAACCGTCGCCGTCATAGTAGTCGGGGGGCGCCCCTCCGACGTCGTGCACCCACCTGGCGTGATTGTCGCCGAGGGCGGCCACGATGGCCTCCAGGGTGACGACGGCCAGCTTGTCGCTCAGGTCGGGGACCTGAGCGGTGACCTTCCGATAGACGGCCTCGAAAGCGGTCCAGTCGGCTTCCCGGTCACCGGTCAACGCCGGCATGGTCGCCTCAGAGACATCACGCCCGCTGAGGTTGAGTTCCCGCGTCAACGCGATGAACCCGGCGGTCAGCAGCGAGCGGGCGTCCATTGTGGCGCCGCTGTAGTAGTTGCCGAGGATGCAGAAGTACGTTTGCTCGATGACGTCGATCGTCGTGGGCGTCTGCGCCGGGAGGCGGCCCTGAGGCTGTGCGCAGACCGTACTGCCTGCCGCGCTCGCCTCGCTGCGCGGCGCCGTCGGCGCCGTACAGGCCGCGGCCAGCAGGAGGGCGAGCCCGGCGGTCGCGGTCCTGATGACGGTCATGACAGGCGCCGCCGGATCCACCAGAACGACAACCACGTCAGGCCGACGGTGAGCAGGGCGTAGATTCCGGTCTCGATCCACTGGAACAGCCAGAAGCGCTCAAGGGGCTGGTAGGTCACCTGCTGCCGGTAGCCGAGGCGGTTGACCTCGCCCAAGCAGCCGTCCCCGGCGCCCGCCGCCGCACTCCCCGGTGCGCAGGGTCCCGACGTCGAGGAGACATTGATGACGGCTCCGGCGCCGCTGCTGCCGCCGGAAGTCACGCGTCCGGATGGGTCGAGCAGTTCGTTGGCCAGGACCCAGGAACCCGGCTGGCCGGGAACGGCCTCCCTCAAAAACAGCCGCGGGGCCGCGCCTCCCTCCTGGGGGATGCTGAGGCTCTCCATGTTCGCCCTGCCGAGCTCGAAGGTCGCGGTCACCGGGGCCATCAGATGGGGACGGACCATCGTCGGCAAGGCGAGTTGGATCGCGGCGAAAACGGCCAGCGTGAGGGCCATGGCGGGCAGCGTGCGGCGCACCACCATACCCACGGTCACGCCGAGCACGAAGGCGAAGGCCGCGTACCCCATGGGGGCGATGCCGCGCGCACCGAACACCAAGGGAGCCATCAGGGCCATGCCCTCGGCGGCCGACTCGTCCAGGGGGTCGGACCACCAGGTCACCATGAGGCCGCACAGGCCGGCGGCGGCCACGGCCACCAGCCCGGTGAGCCCAAGCTTGACCGCCAGCCAGCGGCCGCGGGTGATGCTCTGGTTCCACACCAGCAGGTGCGTGCCCGCCTCCAGCTCGCGGGTGATCAACGGTGCTCCCCAGAAGAGCCCGACGAGGGCGGGCAGGAGCAGCACGACGAGGGTCAGGGCCATGAACGGGAGGTTGTACTCGCCGAAGAAGCGGTTGTAGAAGTTCTCGCAGGTGTTGTCCGTGGTGCAGTCGGCGATCCCTGCGGAGTAGGCGGAGGCCAGTCCCGGGCCGGTCACGGCCAGAGCGACAGCGAGTACGCCGAGTACGGCGGCCATCATCGCGGCCGAGCCGCGGAACTGGCGCCAGGTCAGCCAGATCATCGCTGCACCTCCAGCGCGGCTCGCCGGTTGTCGGCGGTCTGCTTTTCCATATAGGCCAGGACGAGGTCCTCCAGGCTGAGCCGGCTGACCGTCCAGGCGGGGTCGTGGATCGGGGCGTCGGTACGGACCACGTACGTGCTCTGCTGCTCGGTGTGGCGCGCGGAGATCACGTGCTGGTCGGCGGGCAGCCGGTCGCGATCGCGGCGCGGGCCGGTGAACCGGTGATGGGTGCCCAGCAGCTTGTCGACCTCCCCGGTCACCTGCACGCGCGAGTCCACCAGCACGATCAGGTAGTCGCAGACCCGTTCCAGGTCGGAGACCAGGTGGGAGGAGAGCACCACGCTGAACTCGTGCTCGACGGTGGCCTCCATCAGCCCCTGCATGAACTCCCGGCGGGCCAGCGGGTCGAGCGAGGCGACCGGCTCGTCCAGGATCAGCAGCTCGGGCCGCTTGGCCAGGCCCAGGGTGAGGGCGAGCTGGGCGCGCTGGCCGCCCGACAGCTTGCCGGCCCGGTGGGCGGGATCGAGGCCGAGCTGCGCGATGCGCTCCCGCGCCATGGTGGCGTCCCAGCGGGGGTTGAGCCGTGCCCCCAGTCGCAGGTGATCGGCGACGGTCAGGCCTGTGTAGACGGGAGTGTCCTGGGCGACGAATCCGACCCGGGCCAGCTGCGCGGGCGTGCCTGCGGGCCGGCCGCCGAGCACGGTGATGGCGCCCGCCGTCGGTTGGAGCTGGCCGCCGGCCAGCTTCAGCAGCGTGGTCTTGCCGGCTCCGTTGGGCCCCACCAGCCCGACGACGTGGCCCGCCGGGATGTCGACGGTGCACTCGCGCAGCGCCCAGCGCTTGCCGTATTTCTTGCCCAGCGTCTGGGCCTGCAGGACAGAAGTCACGAGAGCTCCTTCGGAGCTTTCATGACTTGAGTGCTGTGCTTATTGGTGCCCTCGCTTCGCTCGGTCACGCTATGTCCTCCTGAGCGGTGGTCCGAAAGGTGGTCATGAAGAGGGCCTCGATGCTTTCGTCGTCGAGGCCGGCCCGGCGGGCCTTGATAGCGATCACATCTATCGGCCGGCGCTTATCGGTGGGCGATCGGCGGACCATATGTGTTCCATATGCGGGTGTTGCGATACTGCCCGGATGCGTGTGCTCCTGGTCGAAGACGAGCAGCCCCTCGCCGGGTACATCGAAGCCGGGCTGCGCAAGCACGGCTTCACCGTCGACGTCGCCCTCGACGGCCAAAGCGCGCTGGACAAGTGCGAGATCACGCCGTACGAGGTGGTGGTCCTGGACCGGGACCTGCCCCTCGTGCACGGCGACGCGGTGTGCCGCCGGCTCGTCCAGCGGGGGGTGTCGCGGGTGCTGATGCTGACCGCGTCCGACGCCGTTGAGGACCGGGTTGGCGGGCTGATGCTGGGCGCGGACGACTATCTGGGCAAGCCGTTCGCGTTCTCCGAGCTGGTCGCCAGGGTGCACGCCCTGGTACGGCGCAGCGCCCCGGCCCGCCCGCCGGTGCTGCGCGCCGCCGGCGTGACCCTGGACCCGGCTCGGCGGAGCGCCGAGCGGGACGGGCGGCTGCTGCGCCTGACACCCAAGGAGTTCGGCGTGCTCCACCAGTTGCTCGCCGCCTGCGGTGACCTCGTCAGCGCGGAAACCCTCCTGGACAAGGTGTGGGACGAGCACGCCGACCCGTTCACCAACGCGGTCCGGATCACCGTCGGCACGCTGCGCCGCAAGCTCGGCGACCCGCCGCTGATCGAGACCGTCACCGGCGCCGGCTACCGAATTGGAGGGTGAGCCGTGGTCCGGCTCAGGATGGCCCGGTTGACCGCCCGGGCCCGGCTCACTCTGCTGCAGACCGCCCTGGTGCTGGCCGCCGGCGCCGCGCTGACCGGACTAACCTACCTGCTGATGCGCCGCGGCACCTTCTTCGCCCAGCTCGACCGGAGCGGAACTGGCCCATCGGGCACTCCCCCGCCGATGCCGACAGCCGTGGACCTGCAAGTTTTCGCCGACCGAGTGCAGACAGCCACCCTGTCCGCGCTGCTGCCCCAGGCCGCTCTGGCGCTCATCGTGGTGACCGCCCTGGCCGCCGTACTGGGCTGGTTGATGGCCGGCCGGGTGCTGCGGCCGATCCGCGTCATCTCGTCCACCGCCCGGCGCCTGTCGGCCGAGAACCTCACCGAGCGGGTGCCGGTCACCGCTCCCGCCGACGAGCTGTCCGCTTTGGCGGGCACAGTGAACGGGATGCTGGACCGCATCCAGCGCGGCGTCTTCGAGCGGGACCGGATCCTGGACAGTCAGCGGCTGTTCACCGCCAACGCCGCCCACGAGCTGCGTACGCCGCTGACCACCGCGCGCACGGCGATCGACGTGACCCTGGACGGGCATCCCAGCCGTGCCGAGCTGCTCTCGATGGCCGGCGACGTGCGCGGCGCCGTCGAGCACATGCAGCGCGTCCTGGACGGGCTGCTGCTGCTGGCGCGCAGCCAGGCCGGGCTCGCGGCGCGGGAGCCAGTCGACCTGGCCGCTGTCGCGGCCGCCGCCCTCAACGCCGCCGGAGCGCGGGCGGCGGCCGCCGGCGTCGCCGTACGATGCGAGCTCCGGCCGGCGCCGGTCAGCGGCGAACCGGTCCTGCTGGAACGGATGGTCGGCAACCTGGTCGACAACGCGGTCCGCTACAACGTGGCGGGCGGGCGGCTGGTCGTCGACACGGGTACGGCGGGTGGGCGCGCCGTCCTGCGGATCTCCAACACCGGCCGCCCGGTCCTGCCCGGTGAGGCGGAGACGCTGCTGGAACCGTTCGTGCACGGGCAGGGGACCCGCGTCCGTACCGACGGGCTGGGGCTGGGGCTGTCGATCGTGCGCGCGGTCGCCCTCGCTCACCGGGGACGGATCGCGGTCGCCGCCCGGACCGGCGGCGGCCTCGACATCACCGTCGACTTCCCGCAGAACCCGGTGACGAAGGACGCGAGATCACAGGACACCGATTCGCTTCAGGAAATAGCTCTTCCGTGAAGCAACCTGGTTTCGTGTCTTCCCAGAAGCCCGGCTCGGCCGTTCCGGCCGGCGGGGAGGATCGCGGCAAAATCACTTCACGAAAGGTTGTCGGCCTGCCCGGCGAGCTCGACCCGGCCGACGACGATCTCGGCGTGTGGATCGAGCGCTACCTCGACCTCGCGGTGCGCGGGGTGCGCTCCGCCGAGGTGAGCACGAAAATCAGCCGCCACCTGGAGAGGCTGTGCGCCTGGCTGGCCGCCGGGCTCGGGCACCCGCGCGTCTCGGCGGTCACCGCCCGCGAGATCACCGCCTGGCGCGATCACCTGGCCGCTGCCGGGTTGCGGCGCAAGGACGGCAGCGCGGCCGCCATGGCGCCGGCGACGGTCAACAATCATCTAGTACTCCAGTGACACTTCGGGATCTTGAGGGGTCGGGGTCACATGGCTCGGGGTCATGGCCCTCCCGCCCGCGATGGACCCGGCGGCTCACCTGCTCAATGCCCTGAACGGCGTCATGCTCCGCCAGCAGCCGCCGCCACGGCCTCGGGGCGTCCAGCAGGAGGGGGTGCGCCGGAGTCACCAGGGCGCCGGGCGGCGACTCGTACGGGACGCCGTCTGCCGTCCTGACGCTCACCCGCCCGTCCTCGGACACCTCCTCCAGCGGCTCGGCCCGCCCCTCTACGCGGACCACCAGGTGCCGCAGGCAGGCCCGCCATCAGGGGTTGGGCCACACCCGGCGAGGAGCCCAGCAGCCCGTTCAGCATCCATGGCTCTAGGGTGGCGCGGCACTCCTTCTCGTGCCCGTCCAGGTGCTCAAGCAGCGCCGCGAACTGCTCACCGACCCGGTTGGACCGCACGGCCCTGGGCACGGACCCCAGCAGTTGGCCGCCGGTCTTCCGGCAGCGCAGGGTCATCCCGTCCAGAGCCGGCTCGTGGCCGCGGACGGCGCGGACCCACGTGAGGGGAATCGCCATGGCGACGACTATGTCAGCGGGCACCGACAATCGTCCCGGTCTCGAACGCCGGAGGGTGCTTGATCACGGTTTGGTGTCGCGCGATCGGATGATCTTGACGTGGGAGCACCCATGAGACGTTATTAGAACACATGTTCACATACCGGCAGGAGACTCTTGTGTCCCCATCCCTGCTTCGCCGATTAGCCGCTTACTGCGGCGCCGCCGGCCTGATCACCGGCCTGCTCACCGTCACGGCCCCCGCCGCCTCGGCGGCCGGCACCACCACCGACCTCGGGGTCACTGACTCCTACGCTGCCGACCTGGCCGTCGGCGGCGGCCGGGTGTTCGTTCCCGCCAGCGACCGCATCATCGTGGCCGACACTGACGGAAACCTCACCGGCGGCGTCGTCACCGGCCTGCCCGGCGTCCAAGAGCTGGCCGTGAACGCGGACGGCACCCGCCTGTACGCGGCTCTCACCGGCTCGAACGAGGTCGCCGAGATCGACACCGCGAGCCTCGCCGTCACCCGCCGGATCGACCTGTCGGCCCACCCCTGCCCGTCCACCCTGGCGTTGCTGGGCGAGCGGTTGTGGGTGGGGCACGGATGCGACAACGGCCCCGGCGGCGTCGTCGGCCTGGATCTCAGCGCGAGCGCCCCGGCGCCCGTGGCGGTCGGGGGCGAGCACCTGCGGCCTCCCGCGCTCGCGGCCGCCGGCGACACGCTCGTGGTCGGCCAGACCGCCCTGCACCACGCCGACATACTGGTCTACGACCTCGGCGACGGCGCCCCCGCGCTGCGCGGCACGATCGACGGCGAGGAGTGGCGCATCGACTCCCTGCGCGACCTCACCCTGAGCTCCGACGGCGGCACCCTGTTCAGCGCGGCCGACACCCCCGGTCACTTCACCAGGTACGACACCAGGACCCTGGCGGCGACCGGCACCTACGGCGACGGCTGGGACGGGTACCCGTCCGCCGTGGCGCTCGGCTCGGACGGCGCGTACGTCGCGGCTGGACGCCAGTGGGGCAGCACCGACCTCACCCTCTACGACGCGGCGACGGGCGCGGAGCTGTTCACGGCCGACCAGCCGGACGCCGAACTGCTCCCGGACGGCGTCGCGTTCTCCGGCACGGACGTCTTCGCACTGCTGCGCAGCTCCACGGACCGGCTGCTGCTGTGGCGGGTGACGGGTGTCGCGCTACCGGCCACCAAGCTCACGGTGACGGCCCCCGCGGACGCGTACGCCGGCTCGCCGATCACCGTCGAGGGGCGGCTCACCCGCGCCGACGGCGAGGCGCTCGGGCTCAAGCCGCTCACGGTGATCCAGTACCTGCCCGGCTGGACGAAACTGCCGATCACCGGCGTGACGACGCGGCAGGACGGCACGTTCACCTTCCAGGACACGCCCGTCTTCGAGCTGCCGCCGTACATCGGCGAGGTGATCTACTGGGTGTTCTGGGACGGCGACGACGGCCACCGCCGCAGCAGCGCCTCCGTCACCGTGACGGTCAAGCGCGAAGCCACGCTCACCCTGACGGGGCCACAGTCCGGCGTCGCCGGCACGGCCGTGGAGCTGAGCGGCGTCCTGACTGCGGGCGACAGGCCGCCCTCTCCGGGGTCCACGCTCACCGTGCAGCGCACCCTGTACGTCAAGGGCACCAGCGGTAAGACCGTCAAGCTCCCGCCGGTGAGGGTGAACGCCGACGGCACGTACACGTTCACCGACACGCCCGCCAACGCCGGCAGGTACAGCTACCTCGCGAGCTATGCGGGGGACGGCGGGACCGGACCGGCCCAGGCCACCCATCAGATCGTCGTCAAGTGACCCGATGACCGGTGCCCGGCCGCCGGGCCGGGCACCTCGGCCGGGATCCGGTGGTAACTCACCAGGCCCCGCCGACGTGTTCCAGGAGCCAGGGGACGAACGCCAGGTACGCCTGGATCAGGAGCGCCAGCACGTCCGCCGAACGCGGTCGCCAGTCGTCGCTCATCGGCTTCCTTCCCGTGCGCGGATTCACGCTCGTAGCGCTGGGCGGAGGGCCGGGTAGGTCCCCGCCGTACCAGGGCTCGCCCCCAGGGCCGCCGGTGCCGGCGAGTCCGGGGACGGTCCGCTCGGCTGATACTCCAGTGACATTTCGCGATCATGGGTCGGATCTGTGTTGGTAGTGGCAGTGCCGGGCGGTGGCTTGGTGGCGTCGGCGCCAGTGTGACCAGCGCAGGATGTCCGTGAGGGGGCGGTGCCGGGTTAGTACGAGTGCGGCGAGCAGCCGGCGGATCTGGGGCAGGGTCAGTGGGATGCGGTACTCCCCGACCAGCGTGGGCAGACCGCACCACCGACCCTAGGCCACCCTCCGCGATCAGGTCTGGACCGGACGAGACCAGTGGATTCCGGAATGAAAACAACCCCGCCGGAATGATGCTCTTCAAGCACGAAGGGCGTCGATCAGGGCGTCGACGGCGGCGAGCGCGGCGGAGGTGTCGAGTCCTGCGCGGGAGACCAGGGACAGGCCTTGGACGGTGAACAGCGCCAGCTGCGCCTGGGCCTCGGGGGTGGCGGCACGGGTGACCTCGCCGCCGACCTGCGCGCGCCGCAGGGCGTCGGCGACGATCTGGGTGAAACGGGCGTGCGAGCGGGCCACGATGTCGCGGGCCTCGGCGTCCTGCGGGACCAGTTCGGCGGTGGTGTTGCCGATCATGCACCCTTGCGGAACGCCGGCGTCGGAGGCGTGCTCCTGTGCCCGGGCCGGGTTGGCGAGCACCTCGCGCAGCGCCGGCAGCACCGGCCCGGCCTCCAGCGCCGCGATCAGCTCGCGCTCGTAGGTGTCCCAGTACAGCTGGACCGCCGCCAGGTAGAACTGCCGCTTGTCGCCGAAGGCGCCGTACAGGCTGCCCCGCTCCAGATCCAGCGCGTCGACGAGGTCCTGGACAGAGGTCTCTCCGTAGCCCCGGGACCAGAACAGCAGCAGCGCGCGCTCCAGGGCCTGGTCCTTGTCGAACGCGCGGGGGCGTCCTGTGCGTGCCATGTTCCCAGGTTACGACTTTTTGACCGCTCACACAAAAGTCTGTACGTTGATGGCCGGGCAACTTATTGAACGTTCGCATAGAAGTCGCTGGCGAGCTCGCGCACCAGCGGAGAAAGGCAGGACCACATGGACTTCCACGGCAAGACGGCGCTGATCACCGGATCGGGCGCCATCGGCGGGCTCGGGCACGCCACGGCGAAGATTCTCGCCGCCGGTGGGGCAAACGTGATTATTACCGGCACCGACCCGGACCGCGGCGCCCAGGTCGTGGTCGACGTACGGCAGAGCGCGACGGGCGCCGTGCGCTTCATCGGCGCCGACCTGGCCGACCCGCAGGCCGTGCGGCGGCTGGCCGACGACGCCGGGGCGGTGGACATCCTGGTCAACAACGCGGCCGTCGTCCCGTTCAGCATGACCGCCGACCAGGACCTCACCGCCTACGACGCCGCCTTCGCGGTCAACGTGCGCGCACCGTTCATCCTGGTCGCCCGGCTCGCACCGAAGATGGCCGCCAGCGGGGGCGGCAGCATCGTCAACGTCACCTCCACCGCCGCCGGCCTGGGCATGCCGCCGATGGCGGTCTACGGCGCCACGAAAGCAGCGCTGGAATCCCTGACCCGCACCTGGGCCGCCGAATTCGCCGCCTCCAACGTGCGCGTCAACACCGTGGCGCCCGGCCCGATGACCACCTCCAAGGTGGTGGCGGCCATGGGCCCGGACCTCGGCGGCATGGGACTGACGACCGCGCTCAAGCGCGCCGCCGACCCCGCCGAGGTCGCCCGGGTCATCGCCTTCATCGCCGGCGACCAGGCCAGCTACGTCACCGGCGCCGTCGTGGCCGCCGACGGAGGCCGTACCGCCATCTGACCCCCGACGCGCCGGCCAGGGCCACGTCCGCGGTGAGGAATCCGGCGTCAGGTGGGTGTCTCACGATGGCGGGGATGGCCCGTCACCATCACCACAATCACGCGCCTTGGCGCGAGTCAGGAGAACGAGTTCCATGGGTCGTCTTGCAGGAAAGCGCGCACTGATCACGGGCGGGACGAGCGGCATCGGGCTGGAGAGTGCCCGGCAGTTCCTCGCCGAGGGAGCGGCTGTCGCGATCACCGGCCGCTCGCGGGAACGACTGGATGAGGCCGTCCGGCAGCTGGACGGCCCGGTGTTGTCCATCGTCAGCGACGCCGGCGACGTGTCCGGCCAGGCGGTGCTCGCGGCGCGGCTGCTGGAGGAGTGGCCGCGGCTCGACATCGTGATGAGCAACGCCGCCGACGTCACTCATCTCCCGATCGAGGAATGGACCGAGGAGGCGTTCGACAGGCTCGTCGCCACCAATCTCAAAGGGCCGTTCTTCCTGATCAGAGCGTTGCTGCCGCTCTTGTCACGGCAAGCCTCGGTCATTCTCGTCGGCTCGGTCTCGGCTTTCATCGGGCACGAGAACGCGGCGGTTTACGGTGCCGCCAAGGCGGGCCTGCTGTCGTTTTCCCGCGGGCTGACCTATGAGCTGAAGGAACGGGGCATCCGGGTCAACGGGCTGAGCCCGGGGCCGACCCTCACAGACACGTTCGCCTCGCTCGGCCCCGAGCGGCAGGCCGCGATCTACGACGAACTCCGGCGGACCGTGCCCCTGCATCGCATCGGCACCGCCACCGAGGTGGCGAAGGCGGCCGTCTACCTCGCCTCGGAGGAGTCCGCGTACACCGCCGGCACCGTCCTGCGCGTCGATGGCGGCATCGGAGAACTCGCCTACTAACCTCACCACCCGCCCCGAGCTCGACAGGGTCGTCGGCCTGGCCCGTGAGCTGCGCTCGGCGGGGTGGCGGTCACGCTCGTGGCGCACGACCATAAGCGACTCGGACGCGGCCTCGACCTGGCCACTCTCGCCGGGCAGTTGCGCGCGGCCCAAGCCGACCTGTAGCTGATCCACCGGCTGCTGGAGCAGGCCCGCTACGGCGGCCTCATCGAACAGCGACTGCTGACCGCCGCCGGGGAACTGCTGCGGCTGCTGCCTGCCCGACGGCCCTGTCCAGGCTGCGTTCCAGAACCGGCTGGAGTCCCTCGCCGAAAGTCCGGATCAGAGCGTGGAGTGAAGAGCACCGCAGGTTGCGCTGCGCAGGGTGCCGACCGGCCTTATACGACCTGCGCAGATCGACGTCCATGACTGTCCCTCTCTCGGAGAGCTTCCCGGCCACCTGTTTCAAGATCGCCTTCTGGACCATGCACCGAGTGGCACGGCTGGTTCGTCATCAGGCGCCGGACGACTATCGCCTCGCGGGATCCTAACCATCGCGCGTAGGCCATGACTGCCCTCGGCGGAGGCATGCCTGCCCGGCCTGCCGGTAGCGGCCGTTAATCAGCCTGCGTACTCGTCGGTGAGGTCTGCGAGCACATCTCCCGCCTCGACGGCGGTCTGGACGCCGAACACCTGCTGGCCCGCATCAACCTGGCCCCAGGCGAAGCCGCGCGGGTGCACGAGTTCCGCCGGTTGATCGCGCTGGGCTGGTTCCTCCAGCTCGGCCCCGACGGCCCGGCCACCCCGCACAACCCTGCAGCGCCAGGCCGGCAGAGTTCTTCAGCTGCTCAGCTAAGATCGCCTGCGCCGGCCGTCGGCAGGGACGTGGCGATCAGATCGACAGCGTCTGCGCGGCAGCCGGGCGCAACGGCCGCCAGCCGCCGCCGTCCAGCTTGGCCAGCTCCGCTTCGACGTCCACGGTGATCACGGCCTCGGGGATCAATGGAACCGGGGTTATCGGTGAGATTGATCATGGCTCGGGAGTCTCGGCGGCTGTGATGCGGGCGGCATAGACCCGGTACGCCTTGCGCTCGACCGGTCCGGAGGCGTAATTCTGGACCGGATCCGATTGGATCGGCGGGGTGTTTGCGCTGGTGGGCGGCGCGGCGGGATTGGATACGGCCGTGGGGGCGGAATTGGTCGATTCCGCCCCCACGGGCCGATTGGCTTCCTGCGCGGAGCGGCCGGTGACGTGCTCGTGTCGGCCAGCGGGCGCGGTCAGTGCTCGCCGAAGAAGATCTCCTTGACCTCGCGGACCGCGTAGTAGACGAGGACGTACCCGGCCAGCGGGTCGGCCCACCAGAGGCCGGCCAGGGAGTTGAGCACCAGGCCGACCAGCACGGCGGCGGCCAACAGGCCGTCGATCAGGGTGACGCGACCCTCGGTCTTCAGTACCGGGTTGTCCAGGGCCGCGCCGGTGCGGGCCTTGCCGAAGGCGAGCGCGAACATCACCGCCGCGGTGACGGCGGTCCAGGCGATGCCCAGCGGGGAGTGGTGCGGGCGGAAGCTGGCCACCAGCACCCAGGTGGACTGCACCGGCAGGTAGGCGGCCAGCAGCGCGAACCCCGCACCGAAATCGCCGTTGTAGCAGGTCAGAGCTTGATCGCCGTATCAGGCAAGTCAGGCAAGTTGCTCGACGTTGGGTAGCGCGGCGAGCCGCCGACAGGGATCAGGCCGTCGAGGACGTCGACGACGAACTGGGACGTGGGGCATCGCTTCGAACTCGTCTCGTGAGTCGTCGTTCGGCACCGTGTGCGTTTCAGGTGACGGATGCTCAGCGATGGCTGGGCCCGCCGGTCAGTCGATGCCTTCGATGATGCGGAGGTCGCGCTCGACGCCGTCGGGGAGGGCCACCAGCGCCTTCTGGTATGCCTCGCTCTCGTATGCCGCGACGGCCTGTTCAAAGCTGTCGAACTCGATCAGAACGACGCGTTGCGTGATTCCGGCCTCGTGGGCGACGACTCGACCGCCGCGGGACAGGGTGCGCCCGCCCCCAGCTCGGACAGCCGGGCCGGCCAGCTTGTCGTAGGCAGTCAGCCTCTCAGGGTCGGAAATGGCGGGGTAGACACTGACCCAGTAGCCCTTAGCCATGGAAACCTCCTGTGTTCGGCCGGACAGGTCCGACTTCGAATTGACACTCAGATCGATCGATCCCGGCGACGGGTACTGCGGTCAGTTGAATCGCCATATGCGCAGGTTAGGGCTTGATGTGCGGCCGAGGGAAAGACCGGTACGGGATAGACTCAGAACGGATCGTTATCAATCGGCAGGGAGGGCACGTGGCGCCGGATACGGTGAGCCTGCGGTACTTCCTGGTGCTGGCGCAGGAGTTGAACTTCACCCGCGCGGCCGCACGGATCGGTATCGCACAGCCCGCACTCAGCGCCCGGATGCGCCGATTGGAGGCGGAACTCGGTACGGCCCTGCTGGTCCGCAACACGCGTACCGTCGTATTGACCACGGCCGGTGCGGCTTTGGCGGAGTCCGCGCCGCCCGCGCTGGCGGCGCTGGACCGGGCATGGGACACCGCCCGGAGCGCGGCGGCCGGTGAACTGGGCACGCTGCGCATCGGATACAGCCTCAGCGCCGGGGCCGAGACGGCACCGGCCCTGGTGGACAGGCTGATTCGCGGCAACAGCGGACTCGAGGTCGGCGCGGTCCCGATGGCGACACCGGAGATCTCCCCCGCGGTCGCCGACGGCCGCATCGATGCCGGGATCACCCGCGGTGAACAGCCGGGCCGTGGCGTGCGCCGGTTCCTGCTGCGGCGTGCGCGCGTCGGGGTCCAATTGGCGCAGCACCATCCGCTGGCCGAACACCCGGAGATCGAGATCGCCGACGCGGCCGCGTATCCGCTGCGACTCCCGGACCGTGCGGCCAACCCCGTGATCCACGATCAGCTGTCCGCACTGTTCCGAGACACCCGACCAAACCCCCGATTCCACACGCCCGCAGTCTCTTTCGACATGTCTCAGCGCGACCTGCGCGACGGGGTCACCCTCGCCCCGGCCGGAGAAGCCGCGGCCACGGCACAACCGGCCGGTCTCACCTGGCGACCGCTGCGGGGCGCTCCCAGCCTGACGTTCCACCTGGTCCTCCCACGCGAGCAGTCGCCACTACACCGCCGCATCCGTGCCGTCGCCAAAACCCTGGCGCACGAGCTGCACTGGCTGCCGGACTGACGCGCAAGAGGTCAAGCGAGACGGACGCCTGCGGTGGCGAGGCCCAAGACCCTGTGCCGGGCGTACTTCGCGGTGATGACGACGACGGCGGTCTTGCTGAATGTCCGACACGACCTCGCTACGCCGGCGGATCAGCATCCGATGATGGCCCCGGATCCGGTCCGAGTCGTACACCGCGGCGACGTCCTCGCCCAGCCCGAGATCTCGGCGGATGTGGGCCACCACTGCCTCCGGGACGTCATCCAGCCGGGGGAAATAGCCCATCCGGTTGAAGCACTTCAGCTGCACCATCAGTGCCAGCAGGTGGTTGTCCGACCGCACCTGCCCACTCGCCCACGCGATCTCCTCCGTCTGCGGCGTGTAGAACACGTGCAACTCCCGGGCCGATCGTTATCTTGGGCTCTTGGCCCATTCTCGCAGGTCATAGCGCTATGATCTTGTTAGGCATGTAAGGCACGGTGCCGAGCCGGGCAGCCATAAGCGATCGCCGCCGCCCGCGACCAGCTTTCCGCGCTACTTACCTTGAGCAAACGGGTACGGGGCGCCGGGAACCCCCAGGCCCTCGTCGTACGGCATAACTTCGCCGTGTGGACGGGGAAGGCGGGGGACGCGGCCTCTGCCCGTGACCAGCTCGCCGCACTACTCGCTGTACGCCAACGGGTCCTGGGCGCCGGGCACCCCGACATCCTGACCACCCGGCAGGAAATCGCCCGCTGGACAGAGCAAGCGGAAGAAGCGAAAGGCTAGGCCGGCCTTAATCGACGGTCTGGGAGTCAGGACGCGCACGCTCCTTGCCGCTGCCACCGCCTACAGCTGACGACTTCGTGGTTTATCTGCATATCGACTTCGACGTGCTCGACCCGCGGTTCTTCGAGAGCATGGGATATCCGACGCCTGACGAGCTCATCTCGCTGATCACGGCGGTGGGTGAGTCGGTTCGAGGTCGTGGGGATCGGGCTCATGGAGTACGAACCGGGGAGGGCGGAAGATCAGGAGCCGATGGGGACGATGGTGGCCGGAATCATGGAGGGATGCGGCCGGGGGTGAGGCCACAGCCGACGCCCATCCCCGGCGACAGGGAATGGGCGTGAGGGTGCCTGGGCCGCCCGGATATCGGATCAGCTAATCATCCGAATTGTCTTTGGCCCAGATATAGTTCCCGTCAGAGTCGGTCTTGTCAGGATAAACCCACTCATATCCCGACACCTTCTGGAAAGGAATTGGAGGTTCGGGCTTGTCCCAGTAAGGGTTGTAAATCCACGGGAAATCATCATCATGGGTGACCACTGTCACGGCATGCTCCTGCCGCCACCATGACGGAATGTCGCCTCTCAGTGCCTGCAGCGCGACCTGCAAGACTCCACCGGCGGTCTCCGGCGACGGCGACCCAATGATCACTCCCGCCTTTCTGTTGCGATCGCCCTCGAGCTGGTCCTGATCTAAGAATCGCCCGACACCTCGCAGGTTCCACTGCCATTGGTGCTTCGTGCCCGCACTGCGCTCCAGCAACAGCGCGGAATCTTCGTAATCCTCGAAGGCGATAGCCGATGGCCCGGGGAATCGAACGCACAGAGCATAAAAATCGCCCGTTCGCTCGCCGATGTCCTCTACCCCATCTCTCCAATCCACCTGGGACTGAAGGTCGCGGGGGGCACGGGAGAGAGTGTCCAGCATCTTCTGGCGCGGGTCGTCGGTGACCAGGTCCGACGCCCGGCCGTAAGCGTTCACGTGCGCGGCCACTGCCGCTCGGGCGAGCGGTCCGGCGCTGTCGCGGGAAGGGTCGAGCGGGTCCAAGAAATCGTCAGCGCTGAGGCCAAAGGATTCACCGACGGCCCACAACATGTCCAGCATCTGCGCGGCGGCGAACTTGGCGCTCTCGGTGTACACCACGAAAGGGGGATCCCGTTCGTCGTCGTAAAGGGAGTCAAGGGGCGAGGATGCCGTGGCCTGGGCGATCACATCGCGCGCCTTGTCGCTGGCCGGGGCGGCGCTCTCATCGGTATACGCCGGCATCGCCTCAAGGTTCGGGGCACAAGGGCGTCCTGCCATGGAGGTGTTGACCTGCCCATTGAATATGGCGGTGACAAGAGGGTGTGGCCGCCCCGACAGGCCCCTGATCTCCGAAGTATCGAAGTCGTCGGCGACGAGCCCACGCGCCTGACCGGCAGCCCACATCGCTTTCAGCAGCTTAACGGCCGTGTCCTGCTGTGCTTTGACGATATTGTCGAGCTCCAGCGCCTTGTTTTGGTATGGCGTCACATCACCGCCGTACCAGTGCGTTTCATGCTCGATCATGTCCGCTGCCGCGTCGCTCATGCCGGTCCCCTACCTCCCGCAGTTTGGCGAGCAAGCCGGGAAGATCCCCGGACTTCATACATACCGCGCGAATACCACCTGCGGAAGTCGTTGCCCGGCCGCACCTCGGCGCGCTCGATCTGGCCGCGTCGCGGTGACCAAGGACGGATGCGCACGCCGTTGACTTAACGTGCAATTGCGTTCAATCCACATCGCAGGCCGCATCCCTACCGTGTCGGCATGACTGAACCCGCTTCCGTCCCCCTTGGCCTGACCCCCGCCATGATCGAGCCGCTCGGGGGCGTGCTGGCCGGCGACGCCGTACTGACGGTCGCCGACCTCGCCGGCCTCGGCCTCGACGCCCGGCTGGTGATCCTCAGCGCCTGCGAGACCGCCGTTCCCGGCACCATGCTGCCCGAGGAGGTGATCGGCCTGCCGACCGCGATGCTGCAGGCCGGCACCGCGGGCGTGGTCGGCTCGATGTGGGCCGTGCTCGACAGCCGCGCCCTTCTCCTCATGGCCGCCTTCTGCGAAAAGTGGCGCGGCGACGGCCTGTCGCCCGCCGACGCCCTGCGCGCCGCGCAACGATGGATGCGTTCGACGTCCGACGGCGAGAAGTTCGAGAAGTTCGACGCCTTGCGCGGCGGCACGGAGTGGCTGCCGGCCGAGACGGCCCGCGCCTGCTGGAACGCGCTCGTCCTTACCGAGCCGACCGGCCGGCACTACGCCGACCCGGCCGGGTGGGCGGCTTTCTGCTACATCGGATGCTGACGGGGGGACCCATGGAGGATGGCGCCACGATCGAACTCGCCGACCGGCTGCTCGCCGAGCTGCCTGCGCTGCTGGACCCCGGCGACGTGGCCGCCACGGCCGAGGAGCTGTCCGCCCTGATCGAGCGCGGACGCGGCGGCGAGCCCGTCGATGAGGAGATCCTCAGGTTCCTGCGCCGCCATCCGCCCCTGCGGCGGCGCGCCGCCGAGCTGGTCGACAGCGAGAGCAGCCGCGGCGTGCAACCGCCCCCGGGCCCCGGCCGCGCGCCGATGCCGCCCAGGTACGTCTGCCCGCAGGACGGCTACGAATGGTTCCATCTCGACCTGGCCAAACCCGTTCCCACCTGCCCTAACGACGGCGCTCCCCTGGTCCGCGACCACGAGGGCGGGACCGGCCCGTGAACCCGATCGGCCAGAGCCTGGGCACCAACCTCGTCGAACAGCTCGCCCCTCGCGTGCTCACCCCCGCCTTCGGCTTCTGGGCCGGCGGCCTGCTCGCCCTGTGGACCTCCGGCTACGGCAGGACCTGGGCCACCGGCCTGGCCGCCCTCCCGACGGTGCTGCAGTTGCTCCTGCTCGCCGCGGTGCTCATGCTCGTCGCGGCCTCGGCGGTCATCGCCGAACACCTGACGCTGCCCGTACTCCGCCTGCTCGAGGGCTACTGGCCCGGGCGCCTGGGGGCCCCGCTGCGGAAGCGGACCGTACGCCGGCGCGAGCGCATCGAGCGGAGCCTTCAGGAGCTGACCGCCAAGGCGTTCCACGGCGAGGCGGGCCCCGAGGACGAGCGCCTGCGCGCGATCGCCGAACAGCGGCTCTTCGACCTCCCGGCGGAAGCCTCGTCCGCCATGCCCACCCGCCTGGGCAACATCCTGCGGGCCGCCGAGGACCGCCCCCGCGCCCGGTACGGCCTCGACCCCGTCCTGTGCTGGCCCCATCTGTGGCTCTCGCTGGACAAGGAGCCTCAGGAGGAGCTCACCCTGGCGCGCAAGGGCCTCGACGACGCCGCCCGGCTGTGGCTGTGGTGCCTGCTCTTCGCCGTCTGGACGCCCTGGAGTTGGTGGGCCCCGCTCGTCACGCTCCTCGGCTGCCCGGCCGTCTACTACGGCGCCATGCTCGCCAGGGCCCGCGCGTACGGGCTGCTCATGCAGTCGGTCTTCGACCTGTACCGGCGCCGCGTCTACCGCGGACTCCGCTGGCCGCCCCCCGCGGACGCGGCCGGCGAGCCCGCCGCGGGCCAGGAGGTCACGACGTATTTGTGGCGCGGCATCGCCCCACCGGGCATGCGCTTCGCCACGGAGGACGAGGACTGACCTCGGCCGTTTCACGGGAACGTCAGGTGCGCCGATCTCGCAGGGCCTGCAGCAGGTCGGCGACCCGGGCCTCGGCGGCTGCCGCTTGAAGGTCCGTAAGGCGCGTCAGGCAAGTAGGGCGCTCGCGTTCGATGCACCGTTATGATGCGGACGTGGCGGTGATCTTCATAACCGGTATGTCCGGCACCGGGAAGTCGACGGTTCTCGGTGAGCTGGCGAGGCTTGGCTATCGGGTTGTGGACACCGACTATGGCGATTGGATGGAAGACGTTCCAGCTCCTGACGGCACCGGCACTGAGCTGCAATGGCGTGAGGATCGCATCACCGAGCTGATCGCCGAACACGAAGTCTCAGGTGTGCCGCTCTTCATCTCCGGAACGTCCCGGAACCAAGGCGAGTTCTATCCCAGGTTCGATCAGGTCATCTTGTTCAGCGCACCCCTCGAGGTGATGCTCGAGCGTATCGCCGCGCGTGAAACCAACCAGTTTGGCAAGACCCTCGACGAACGCGAGAGGGTCATCAAAGACACGGCCGAGGTCGAGCCGCTGCTCCGCGCATCGGCAACGATGGAAATCGACACACGTCAGCTGCTCACCGAGACTGTAAGTCAGTTGAGGGATCTCATCGGCCAGGTCAAGACCGGTAAGCCTTAACGAGGCTCAAACAGGAGTCCCCGCCTTGCGCAGCTTCGGGAAGGTGCGCAGCTGCTCGGCCTTGCCCGCCCGCTCCGCGCGCGCCAGCAGATCGAGCACGTCCAGGGCGTCATCGACCGAGGAGGTCTCCAGGTGCCGGACGGTGGCCAGCAGCGTCGCGCCCTGTCGGTGCTCGGCCAGATCCCGAAGGGTGGGCGCCTTGGCCGCCAGCCCGTATCGGGCCAGCGCCCCGAGCCTGACCGCCGGCACCGGATCGGTCGCCACCACCCCAGCGCCGAGCCGGGCGATCTCAGCCACCCGGCGCAATTCCTCGGCCATCACCCGGCCCGAGGCCTTCCTCGGCGGCGTACGCAGCCGCTCCAGCTCCGAACGACGCTTGCCGTCCGGCACCGCCAGCAACCCCACCAACGCGGCGCGCATCTCCTGCGATAACCGGCCCGACAACAGCGCGTGCAGCCGCTCGTTCTCCGCCCGCCGGACCTCCCCGACCAGCCGCACCAGCACGGTGATGCCCGGCAGCAGGATCCGCTCCTTGAGCAGGTGCACCCGCGTCCGGTCGAACAACGCCCGCGGCCCCTCCACCGACGCCCACACCCGCGCCGCCACGTACTGGCGCACCTCCTGCTCACATACGCCGAAGTCGCGGTAACCGAGCAGCTCGCGGATCTGCCACGCGTGCTCGTAGGCGGTCTTGGGCCGCTGCCTGTAGTCGGCGAAGCAGGCCGGATCCAGATCCAGCTGCTCGGCGACGAAAGCGACCGCCCCGGACGGGACCGCGAGCGGGTTCTCAGTCAGAAAGACCCCGAGCATCCGCACGGTCGTCCACTGCACGGCCAACCCCAGCCGGGTGGCCGGCGGCGTTTGTCGGCCAGCGCGTCCAGCGCCGCGCGGTCCAGCCGGAAGAACTGCTCCAACTCCGATGCTGTCGGCTCCTCAGGGAAGCGGCCGTAGCGGGCTACTTGCTCATCTGAGAGAAATTCGAATGGCATGAGCCAGGACCGTAAGCCCACCCACCAGGGCAAACGGTCCTCGTCATTGAACCGAAACGAAGATCAAGTTTCTAGCGCCAATTTCTGCACCCAGGCTCCGAGTAGTCGCTATTGCAGTTGGTGGAATCTCCGATCACCTGACACCTCGCCTGTCGCCCGGCCGGGATTGCGATCAGGGTGTGGCAGCTGCCTCGCGTTCGGCGAGGTACTCGTCGAGGAGGTTGAACAGGGCGTCGATGACGAGTTCTTCCTGCTCGGCGGACAGCTCCCAGCGGTCCCAGGTGGCGACGGCGATGTGGCGCACCTGTCCTGACCAGTGGTGACCGCAGGTCTCGCCGCGGCGGGCGATGAGCCATTCCGTCCATCCCTGCAGGCCAGGACCGCCGTGGCGCTTGGCGTGCTGGTCGTAGCCTTCAAGGAATGCCTCCAGGCCTGCCAGTCGACCGCCGATAACGAACATCCCTGGTCGGCGTCTGATGGTCGCGAAGTACTCGCGCTCGCTCATCTGGGTCAAGGGCGTGGTCATGATCGATGTTCCCACCTGCGTACTTGCCAGGCGATTACCTCTGATGAAAGATTCCTTCGTTTGATGTAACCGAACGGAGGGTGACGAATCGTGAGCCGGGACGGGGCGGTGCCGGGTCCGGCGAGCTTGCAACTTGTGGCTGGAACGGTGTTGCTGCGCCCGCACGAGCAGGTGGCTGACGCCATGCTGGACGGATGGCGCAACCAGCAGCTCGCGCGCAACCTCGCCTTCTCCACGATTGAGGGCAGACTGAACGCGGTCAGAGCCTTCGGCCGTCATGCCGACACTCATCCCTGGGAGTGGACGCCGAAAATGGTCGACGACTGGCTCGGCGACCTACGCGCGGTCCGGCATCTGAAGCAGTCGACCCTGCGCAATTACGCTGAGGCCGTCCGGTCATTCTGCGCCTTCATCACCAACCCGGCCTACGGGTGGGCGGCCGAGTGCGAGCGCCGGTTCGGCACACACCCCATCCAGGTCTGCCACGAGTGGAACACTGCCACCCACCTGCAGGAGTCCGAGGCCGATCCGGTCAAGCGCGCCTTCACCCGCGATGAACTGCAAGCCTTCTTCGACCATGCCGACGAGCAAGTCGAGCGGATCAGCGGAGCCGGCCGCAAAGGCTGGCTGCCCGCCTTCAGGGATGCCACCTTGTTCAAGACCGCCTACGCCTACGGTTTGCGCAGACGGGAGACGCGGATGCTCGACCTGGTCGACTTCGGCCCCAACCCTCACGCTCGCATGTTCGGCGACTTCGGGGTTTGTTACGTCCGCTTCGGCAAGGCCATGAAGGGCTCCCCGCCCAAGCGCCGCAGCGTGCTGACCGTCGGCCCGCGAGACGGTGTCGGCGGCTTGGACTGGATCGTGGAGATCCTCTCCCAGTGGGTCGAAGAGGTCCGCCCGGCCTTCGCCAACGCGCACGGGCTCGCGCTCTGGCCCTCCGAACGCAGCCTGCGCATCGGGTTCTCCCAGATGAACACCCGCTTCGCCACCTACCGTGACGCGCTGGGACTCGATCAGGGCCTGGACTTTCACTCCTTCCGCCGCTCCTACGTCACCCACCTGATCGAGGACGGCTGGGATCCCCGGTTCGTCCAGGAGCAGGTCGGTCACGAACACGCCTCCACCACCTCGATCTACACCTGCGTCTCCTCCGACTTCCGCACCCGCACTCTGCGCAAGGCGATGGAGAGCACGGTCGACGCGGCCCTGCGCACCGGAAGGAAGAACCGATGAAACGCCAGGTCAGCTACCAATGGCGGCTGCGCGAGGTTATGGCTGCCCACGGGATGTTCAACGCCACCGATCTCGCCCAGCCGCTGGCCGACCGAGGCATCACCCTGTCGTCGGTGCAGATCTGGCGCCTGGTCACCCAAAGCCCCGAACGCCTGTCGCTCCCGGTCCTGGCAGCACTCTGTGACATCTTCAACTGCACCCCGGCCGACCTCATCGCCACCAGAGCCGAGGATGCCAGGCCACGCCGCACCGCCACCGGTGAAAGCGGAGGCCCAGTGACCGATCTGGCGGCCATCCGGCCCAAGCGCGCCCGCATCCGGGCCCAGGAATGAGCACATCCTCCGCGCAAGAGAAATACCAGCGCTGGCACATGGGCGAGTGCGTCCGTTGCGGCCGTCGGGCGTCCAAGGCCGCCAACTGGGAAGGGCTGATCTGCCGGACCTGCTGCGAGAAGGCGGCGCGCACCTACGGCATCTGCCCCGGCTGCGGCACCGACCGATTGCTGCCGGGCCGCCACAACGGCAAACCGGTCTGCCGGGACTGCTCGGGCATCACCCGCGACTTCCGCTGCGCCCGTTGCGGCATCGAAGCCCACCTTCTCGGCGGCCGTCTCTGCGAACGCTGCACCCTGCAGGACCGGCTCGACACACTCCTCGAGGACGGCACCGGACGCGTCAGCCCCGGGCTCGTCCCGCTGCATCGCATGCTCATCGGCATGCCTCGACCGAAGAGCGGGCTGGCCTGGCTCAGGAGTGTGAAGGTTCAGGATCTGCTGACCGCCTTGGCGGCCGGGGCCATGCCGCTCTCTCATGAGGCGTTTCACGAACATCCCGATTGGCGGCCCGCTGCCCATCTTCGCGATCTTCTCATGTCCTGCGGCCTGCTCCCCGAGGTCGACAAGCATCTGCTGCATGTCGAAAGTTGGCTGCAACGGCGCCTGGCCGAGCTCGCCGATCAAGACCGCCTACCGGTGCTGCAGCGGTTCGCGACCTGGCACCAGCTGCTCAAGCTCCGAGAGCGGGCCGCTCACCGCCCGCTGGCCGCCAGCACGGTGGTCCACACTACCCAGGAGTTCAACCGAGCCCACGAGTTCCTCCTCTGGCTCATGCAGCGGCACCGCCCCCTCGACCGGCTGGGCCAAGACGACGTCGACCTCTGGCACGCCACGCACAAGCCTCACGAGCATCGTTCCCTACGCGCTTTCCTCACCTGGGCGATGCGCACCGGGCGCATGCCACGAGGGCTCAGCCTGCCACGGCTCAATCGGGTGGAAGCACGACCGCTCACCCAGCATCGGCGGCTCGAACTCCTGCGCCGAGTCTTGGATGAGGCGGCCGGTCCGGTCCGTTCACGGGCCGCGGCCTGCCTGATGCTGCTCTACGCTCAGCCCACCAGCCGCATCGTCCGGCTCACCCTTGACGACATCGTCCACGAGGCCGACGGCCAGGTCCTCATCCGTCTGGGCGACCCACCCACTCCGGTCCCCGCCCCCTTCTCCGACCTGCTGCTCCGTGCAAGAGCCGAGCGCACCAACATGAACACGGCCGCCAACGCCGATGCGCGATGGCTCTTCCCCGGGCGCCGGGCCGGCCAGCCACTCCACCACCGCAGCCTCGCCGACCTGATCCGCGGCCTCGGCATCCCTGGCCGAGCCGCCCGCACCGCCGCTCTCCGGCAACTGGTTCTCCAAGCCCCCGCTCCCGTTATCGCACAGGCCCTCGGCTTCCACGACAAGACCACCACCCGACTCGCCTCCGAAGCGGGCGGGACATGGAGCCGCTACGCCCCAAACGATCACACTCAGTGAACAGAGCAGAGAGGGGAACAGGAACTCAGATCACACGATCATCGATCTTTACCAGTCTCGCCCCCGGAGCAGGAAGCCGGCCGGGAGCGCGCCGCCCGCGAGGACCTGGCCACCCAACTCCGTGCCACCCGCTCGTCGCTGTAGGAGGAGAGCATCAAGCAGGCCGCACTGAACACAAAGGTCACGGAGTTGCGCGCCGGACTGGAGCAGCCTGCGCGCCGCCGAGCGCGGCCGCAGCAAGGGCAGGTAGAGGAGGAGTCCCACGGTTGTGGGCCGGTGACAAGGCCCCAGCCGTAGGCCATACGAGAATAGGGTCGTTACGCAGGGCTGCACGCCACCCGGCCGCAGCCACAGGACAGAAGGGAAAATCATGCTCGAGATAAACATTACCGCATTCGACTTCGATCGCCTCATCGTGGGCTGGGGTAACTGGGACCTACTAATTGGGGGGGGGCAGTGAGTGGGAGAACAACACGCCTGGGAAGAAGCCGACGGATCCTATAGCCGATTGGAGCATGTACTACGACATGGGCCTGAATTGGGCAGCCGTCATGATGGCGCGAGCGTTCCTGACGGCGAACGGTCATGACAGCGAGGTGATATATTATGATTTTAGGAATCAGGATGGGAATTTAGTGCCGGATTCATCTAGCTACCTCATCCTGTCCGACTACGGGTCAGACCCGGACTCGGGCGGCGGCGCGGACGGAAGGGTTTCGCTACCGAACTCAAAATGGCGCCCGATGAGGTGAACGACCGCGGTCCAATCCCCCTGGAAATCCGAGAAGCGTTCGAAGCCTGCCATTCACCCACGAACGCCCCCGGCGAAATGGGGCGTCGTTGTGCCTGCTCAGAGCTTCGCATCCGAGAGCACAAACCCACAGAACGTGCATTTTGTGCCCTGTCGGCCGAGCTGGGCGAACGTGCTCGTTTGGGCTCGGTGACGTAATTCCTTACCGACACCCCCTGGCAGGGGCGCTTCGGGTCTACTCGTCAGGCGGGCCGTTGCTCCACGAGCGCGAGCGCCCGCGCCGTGGTCGCTGCGGCCAAGCCGGGGGGATCAGCACGGCGCCGAGCATCTGCTCCAGCAGCAAGACCGCCTCGATCTCGCTCGGGGGCGGCTCGCCCGCTGGCGGGCCCGGGTCGTCGTCGGGGGGACGGCACGGCCCTCGATCTCGTCGGTGGGGCCGGTCGGCCACTGCACCGCATCGGCCTCTGTGCGGGGCTGAGAACGATCTTGGCGGCCGTTCCCCGCGCGGGCGGGCCGATCATCGTCCGTCGCCGCCGGGAGGCTCCAGGAGGCGATCACATCCCACCACTCCTCGCGCTCGGCACGGTGCTCGGCCAGCGTCGCCTGATACTCGTCCTCCCTGCCGGTCTCGATGGCCACCTCCTGAAGGGGTCGTCTCGATCCGGCCGCCGCGCCACATCCGGCGGCGAGCGGGCGCAAGGCTGGGCTGATGGAGCCCGTGCCGTCGTCGAAGACGGTGTGGATCAGGTCGGTCAGGGTGCATCTGGTGCAGAGACGACCTGTATAGAGCTGGCCTTCATGTCTGCAGCGAGAGCAGGAGAACGAGCGGGTGATGCCGGCGCAGTCCCGGCAGATCGCGAACTCCTCCGACGCGCGCTCAGCGACGAGAGACTCGCCCTCCCCACCCGCGCCTCGGCCTGCCTCATGCTCCTCTTCGCCCAACCGATCACACGGATCGTTCGCCTCACGCTCGACGACCTGATCTCACTTGACGGCGAGCTCCACGTTCGACTCGGAGACCCGCCCACATCGGTCCCCGAGCCCTTCGCAAGCCTTCTACTCCAGCTGGCCGACGAACGGCCCCATCTGAACACTGCCACCAACCCCGGTGCTCGCTGGCTCTTCCCCGGCCGCCGAGCTGATCAACCCGCCAACCCCGGCACGCTCCGCGAACACCTACGCCTCGCCGGATTCCTCACCGGCACCGCACGACCAGCAGCACTCCGCCAACTCGTCCTTCAGGCCCCCGCACCGGTCATCGCCAGAGCCCTCGGCTTCCACGACAAGACCACCACCCGAGTCGCCGCCGACGCAGGCGGGACCTGGAACCGCTACGCCCCGAACGACCACTCACAGTGAACGTCCTCAGCGTGACTGGCTCGATTACAGACCTCTTGAGCAGCGACTCCTACCATCTGCCCCTGATCGACTTGACGGGATGCCACGGAGCGCGAGATCCACCGCAAGGGCGCGGATCGGGTTGTGCACGGCCGCCCTGGTGGCCGAGCACCGTCACAGACCAACACCACCCGCCCCGCCAAGCCTGTGGCGGTAGACGTTTTCCAGAGATTGCCATTCACTTCTGATCGAGCGGTCGAACGATTAAATCGGGGCTGCACCCGGATCTCCTGAGCTCAGCCCAGCGCGTCCATCAGGGCGGTGACATAGGCATCCAGTCGCTCCTCCACGGCTCGCGTCGTCAGCTCTGTCCTGCCTGCCTCCCGCCATGGCTGCGACACTAACTGTACTTCTTCTGAGCAGGCCAGCCCGTCCCGCACCTGCCAGTACAGCCGCTCGCTCGCGGCCGCGGCCAGCACCCCGCCAGCCTCCTCGTACGCCTCAGCGAACCGCAGGCCCCACGCCGGTCCGTGCAGCAGCGCGAGATTGGTGGAGCAGTGTGCGACATCGAGGTCTGCCGGGCCCCAACAAGTCCCTGCCCAATCGACGACGCCGGTGATCCGGGCACCCGTCGGCGTTGAGGGCGGCACGTCGAACAGCACGTTGCCGGGTTGGAAGTCCCGGTGCAGGAATCGCCCTTCATAGGACGGCGCGGGCTTGCGGATCACGTCGATCGCCGCGGCCCATGCCGCCGCGTCGGCACCCTTCGGAACCACGACGGTGTCGGCGGTCGTCAGCGTCACATACTTCCGGGGCCGCTCGGCGGGCCGCAGCGCATGGATCGCCACGAGTTGACGGGCCAGCAGAGGGACGCGCGTTTCCAATCCCTCATCGTCGAGGACCGTCCGGCCCGTCAGATGTGTCATCAAGAGCGATGGATACTCGCAATGCGCGGCGGTCGGATCCACCGCGACCAGCCCAGGAGCCGGCACGCCGGTCCCCGCGAGCAGGGACAGAGCGCCGGCCTCCCCGTTCAGTCCGTCCTCGGCGCCCCTCACGTAGAACGGGTCGACGAAGCTCCGCAGCACCAGGTCACGGGTGCCTCCGTCCCGCGTGCCGATGGTCAGCCTCCGCATCTCGGCAGTGATGCCGCCGTGCAGCGCCTCGGTTTTGACGATCCGTTCACCGACCTCCAGGTGCCGACTCACCCAAGCCAGTGTTAACGGTCGGACAGCCGCCTCATCGTGGTTGATCACCGTGCCACTTCATCATCCCGACGGTGGCACGCGCCAAGGCTTTTTGGAGGCGATGGCCGCGCTGCTCAAGCCCCGCGCCCGGCGCGCGTTCCAGACAACCGGGGCGGTGGCTGAGCCGCCGGTGCTCATCCCGTCATGTTGACCAGCGCTTCCTCTGTCACGTCAGCTTTCGGGGTGGGTGGCGCCACGGTCAGATCAAAGCTGCACGCGTCCTCCAGGCCCCACACCCGTCATTGCCAGGGCCATCGGCTTCCACGACAACACCACACCCGAGTCGCTGCTGACGCAGGGGACACCTGGAACCGCTACGCCCCGAATGGCCACTCACGGTGAACGTCCTCAGCGCGACTAGCTCGAATACAGACCACTTGATCAACGACTCCTACCAGTCTCGAAGGCCTTTCTTACCGGCACCCCAACCAGCGGCCCGCCAGGGCCTGTCGGTAAATCGTCTAATGACGACACCCATGATCGGCTACTTGCGGCGGGGTGCCAACAATCGCCAAGGAGGGCGGCACGCCGGGGCGGGTAGACGACCATGGAGACGGTCGTGCCGCTTCCGTGGGTTCGGCGCTTCCGGTGTCGGCCCTGCGTGCGCGGTCCTGTCTGATGAGGAAACCGGATGGCGCGTCGGGTCGATGAGACTGGTGTGACTGGGGTGGCTGAAGAGACGATTGTGACGTCAACTCAAGGTCCTGCGGTGGTCGTGTGCCTCAGCGTAGACCCTGGTCGTGTCGAATAAATCTCCGGTGTCGGCTCCGGCCATCAGCAGCGCCAGATGGAACCGGCTGCGCGCCCCGTACTTCTCCATCAGGTCCGCGACCGTGTAGGTGATGGTGCGCCGGCTCAGGCCCAGCTGCTCGGCCACCGTCTGGTCGGTGCAGCCCTCGGCGAGCAGCGTCACCACGGCGCGCTCCCTGGCCGACAGCCCCGCCGGCCATCGCACCGGCTCGGCCGCCTGCCCCCACAGCCGCTGGTACATCTCGACCAGGGCGCGCACCAGCGGCTTGGCGGTGATCTGCCAGACCCCCTTCAGCGGATCCTCCGGGTCGATGGGCGTCATGACGACCGCCCGGTCGATGATGACCATCTTGGCCGGCAGGGCCGGCAGGATCCGATGTTCGGCGCCGGCGGCGATCAGGCGCACGTCATGGCCCGACGGGGCCGACCCCAGCCAGCGCGTACGCACATCCGGCGGTACCGGGAGCGTCCCCAGCAGCGGGCGCTGGGACGACGCGGGAACCATGACCAGCCGCTCGCTGCGTTCGACGGAGACGATCTCGGCGAACCGGGCCACCACGACATCGGCCCCGAACAGCGGGCACACACCGCGCCCGGCCCGCAGCGACTTCAACCACACCGCCTCAGACATCGCCGGCCCCCTGACGTCCCACCCCGTGCATCCGCATCCTGCCCCAGAAAACCGAGCGGTGGCAACGCGGAGCGGACACCGTTGCGACTTTGCGCAACAACGAGGCAGGAGTGATGCGCGCCTCCCGCTGCGCCCCGCATGGTTCCTTCATCCACCAGCCCCGAAAGGACACCTCATGAACTACGACCTGCGAACCCTGGCCGACCGGGCCGAGCTGCACGACCTGCTGCTGCATTTGGGCCGGGCCCTGGACGAGCACCGCTTCGACGACCTGAACACCGTTCTGACGCAGGACGCCACCGGCACGACCCGCAACGGGACCGGTTCCGGCCGCGACGTCCTAAGCGCACAGATCGAGGCCGGCAACAAGGACTACACCCGCCTGCTCCACCGGTTCAGCAGCGTGCTGATCGACGTCGACGGCGACACCGCGACGATCCGCGCCTACATCACCGCCCTGTCCGGCCACGCCGACAGTCTCGTACCGGCCTCCCGGCGCTACGGGCTGGCCCGCAACAAGGCCGTCCGAACGCCCGACGGTTGGCGGATCAGCGAGCTGAACGTCGAGCCGGTGTTCGTGGTGGAGCAATAACGCTGGGACCTACGACCTATCGGACACCCATCGCCGCTGGTAGTGACTGGAGGCCAACGCCTCCCGCAACGGTCACCTGCCCCGGCGTCCACCGGGCGTCGCCGGCGGGCGTCAGCGGCCCGCTCGGGGTGGACTCGGTCGGCTTGAGGTAGCGGGTCTCGTGCTCGACCCCGGCGTAGATGCCGACGACAGCCCACGTCTCGTGTGAGTGCACGTTGGTCCGCTGGCCCACGTCCCAGACCACGGACGCCATCGACCAGCTG
This sequence comes from Nonomuraea sp. NPDC003709, assembly GCF_040610775.1. Lineage (NCBI taxonomy): Bacteria > Bacillati > Actinomycetota > Actinomycetes > Streptosporangiales > Streptosporangiaceae > Nonomuraea > Nonomuraea sp. NPDC003709. The sequence goes on from NZ_JBEXMW010000019.1 coordinate 266,759, forward strand.
TCGTCGGGGGCGATGTACATCGGGTACGTCAGGTGACGCGCGGCCGAGGCCCGCGTCAGCTCCGGCGGCAGCCGGTACCCCTCGGCCAGGAGCGCCGACATCAGCTCGCCGACCCGTGCCGTGATCTCGTGCTCGTCGCCGGTGCTGTCCACCAGGAGTGCGACGTCGTCGATGAACGTCTGGAGGCGGTTCATGACACTCTCCGGTACTTGAGGTGGGTGACGCCGGGCGCCTCGACGGCCCGTACCTGCTCAAGCCGTACGTCCCCGAGATTCTCCAGGAGGCGGGAACCACCACCGAGCAGCACCGGGACGACGTGCAGTTCGAGCACGTCCAGCAGCCCCGCGGCCAGGTACTGCCGGACGACCTGGCCGCCGCCCCACACCATGACGTCCTTGCCGTCGGCGGCCTTCTTCGCCTGGTCGAGTGCCGACTCGATCCCGTCGGTGACGAAGTGGTAGGTGGTCCCGCCCTCCATCTCCACCGGGCCGCGCGGGTGATGGGTCACGACGAACACGTCGTAGTGGTACGGCGGGTTGTCGCCCCACCAGCCCTTCCACTGCTCGTCGACCCAGGGGCCGCCACCGATGGGGCCGAACATGTTCCTGCCCATCACCGCGGCGCCGATGTTCTCGATCGACTGCTCGAACACCGGCGTGCTCGGGTTCACCTCGCCGCCCTCCTCGCCGTGGGCCCGGCGGAAGGCGGCCAGCGTGGCCACCCAATCGTGCAGCCGCTCGCCGCCCTCTCCGAGCGGATTCTCCACGCTCTGGTTCGGGCCGGCGACGTACCCGTCCAGCGAGATCGAGATGTGACACCTCAGCTTGCTCATCTGTGTCTCCTCAGTCGGCTTGTCCGCGTTCACCAACGAGCATGGCGCGGCAAACAGATGACGTCTAATGGCAATATTTCGGGACATCCATCGATATTCTCGATACATGCTGAACCTGGTCCATCTCAGGGTTCTGGCCGCGGTGGCGCACCTCGGGTCCGTGACCGAAGCGGCGAAACACCTGCACTACTCGCAGTCGTCGGTGAGCCACCACCTGGCCCGCCTGGAAGCGGCCACCGGCGTCCGGCTCATCCAGCGCGTCGGCCGCGGCATCCGCCTGACCCCGGAAGGCCGCCTGCTGGCCGGCCGCGCCACCGAGATCCTCGGCCGCGTCGACGCCGCGGCCAACGAACTGGCCACCCAGGCCAGCCTCCAATCGGGCCGCGTCCGCCTGGCCGCCAACGCCTCGCCCCTGAGCACGATCGTCCCCAAGGCGGCCGTCGCCCTGGAACAGGCGTACCCGGGACTCGAACTCATCCTGATCGACCGCCACCCCGTCGAAGCCCTGCAGATGCTGCGCCAGGGCGAGGTCGACGTCGCCCTGATCTTCCGCTACGCCAACACCCCGGTCGAGGAGGAGGACGAGGGCTTCCGCCTGGTCCACGTCGGCGACGACCCCATCTACCTCATCAGCCGCCAACCGGGCGACAGCCTCACCAACCACCGCGGCTCCCCCTGGATCGGCGGCTGTGAACGATGCCAGAACGAACTGATCAACATGTGCCGCCGCGAAGGCTTCACCCCGCGCATCGCCTCGCTCAGTGACGACATGGTCGTCGTCCAGGCCCTCGTCGCCGCCGGCAAGGGCGTCACCACCCTGCCGGGACTCGCCCTCCAGGCCCACCGCCGGCCCGACATCCACGCCACCGAGCTGACCGACTTCACCCGCCGCCTCTACGCCGTCACCTACGGCGACCCACCCGACCCACCGGCCACCGTCGCCCTGATCCAGGCCATCCAGGACTCCACCCGGTAAGGGTTCGGGCGCCGACGTCGCGGTCGGCGCCAGGCAGGTGCTCGCCGTGCTGAACCGATCACGTTGTGGGCGTCAGCGCCGTACACTGCGGACTCTTTAAGCGTCGCCGCGCGGCCGGTGGTCGACGGTGAGGATGGCGATGCCGCCGCGCTCGGCGCGCGGCAGCATCCGCCCGGGCTGTTCCTCGCGCGGCGCGATCGTCAGGCGCCAGGCGGTGCGGGCCTGCCAGGTCCGGGCCTGATCGGCGGCCAGGCTCCGGTAGTGGGCCTGGCGGCGACTGGCGCCGCGCCCCTTCTCGGGCGCGGTGACGGGGTTCTCGTCGTGGTTCACGCGTCGTCCTGCTGGTCGACGTCGTCGGCCGGGGCGGGGTCGCCCGGCGGCAGTTGCCAGGCAAGAAGAAGACCGGCCGCCCCCGCGCCGTCGGCCCGGCCGAGTTGGCCACGCTGCGCCGCCTTGTCGCCGACGGCGTCAGCATCACCGAAGCCGCCCGCACCTTGAAGATCGGCCGCTCCACCGCCTACGAAGCCCTGGCCGAGACCCATCAGCCTCAAATGCGGACAAGGTCAGGCCCTTGATCATCGGCGCTTGGGGCCGGTGACACGCTCGTTAACGGCACCCCTCATTGTGGCGGTTGCGCCGCCCCAGCGGGCGGTCGATCGGCGGCGACCGCGATCAGTGCGGCGGCCAGCGCCAGAGCCCGGGCGTCCGTGGCGGGTGTGTCGCCGAGCGAGATCGGGTCCCCCTGGTGAGACAGCATGACGCCGCCGCCGGAGTGCCGGGTGACCGCCTCGATGCCGGACCCGGCCAGGACCACGCCCCAGACTCCGTCCCCCAGGTCGCGGCTCAGGTCGATCGGCTCCGGCAGCACCAGGCCGGTCGCGACCTGGGCGGCGGCCAGCTGCCCGCGCGTCGCCTGTAGATCCTCGGTGGCGACCTGGAGCCGAGCTTGGAGGGCCGCCGCGGCCGCGGTGTCGGCCTCCGCTTGGGCCTGCCGTGCCTGCTCGGCCTGTCCGCGGAGCCGGTCGCGTTCGTCGTCGAAGCGGCGCCGCTCGGCGGTGAGTTCCGCGCGCACCGCCCGGGTCTCGGCGCGGGCCTCGGTGGCGGCGGCCGTGGTCTCCTGCAGCCGCTCGGTGGCGACGGCCAGGCGCTGGTCGGCTTGGTCGGCCCGGTCGGTCAGGCGGCGGTTCTCGCCCTGGGCGTGAGACAGCTCTTCTTTGCGGGCCTCCAGGGCGGCGGTGAGCTCGTCGATGCGGGCCGCGGCCTGGGCGAGGTCGGCGCGTAGCCGGCGCAGCTCGTCGGCCTGTCGATCGCGGACCTGTTCGGCGTGCTCGAGCTTGGCCTCGGCGGCGGCCCGGCCGCGTTCGGCGGCCGCGAGCCGTTCTCCACTCTCGCGCTGCACGCGCTCGAGATCGGCGCGCGCCCGGTCCTCGCGGTCCTCGGCCTGACGCTGCGCGGTGCGGGCCTCGCGTTCGGCGCGCTCGGCGGCGCGCCGGGCCTGCTCGGCCGCCTCGGATTGCTCGCGGGCGGCCAGCGCGTCGGCGTCGGCGGCCCTGGCTTCGGCGGTGGCGATGCGCACCAGCGCGCCTTGCTCGATTTGCTCGGTGCCCCGGTCGAACCGCTCGGCCAGGTCCTGCAGGGCGTCGGCGAGCGGCCGCGCCTCGGTGAGCACCGCCTCGGTACTGGCCACCGCGGCGGTCAGCGTCTCCCGCTCAGTGCGCTCCTTGTGCCGATAGTAGGCGTTCTTGCACCGGTCATCGCAGAACTTGCGCGGCTTCTTGCCCCGCGACAGCGGCAGCGGCTTGCCGTCATGCAGGCAGCGGCCGTGTGGCGCGGAGTCGGTGGCAGGCCGGGGCATGACCCCCCACGTGGTGCGGAAAGTATTCTTCATGGAACGCTAAGTGGCTTGACGGGCTCGGCGGGCTCGCTGGTATCGTCCGTATCGATTCGCCTGCCTGCTTCGGTGGGTAGGTGCGGGCCCCGCTTGCCGGCGGGGCCTTTGCGTTTTCCCCGCCTGGTCGGCCGACAGATCCCTCGTCATGGCCGGTTCTGCCGGGTTTCGCCGGCGCTTGGACCCGGGTCAAAGTCCGACGTTACGCATGGCGTTGTCGCGCCAGCGGTCCACGGCGCGGATGTAGCGCAGCACGACGGGCGAGGCGGGAGCCCAGCGGCCGTGCTTGGCGATGACGGCGACCGGGACGCCGGCGGCGTAGGCTACGGTGGCGCCGCCGGCGCGCAGGCTGTGCGCGGTGACCGTCTCCGCACTGGGCACGCCGGCCCGCACGGCAAGGTCGCGGACAATGGTGTTGACGGCGTCTGCCCCGAGCGAGGGCCCGATGGTGCCGTGCCGGTTGATACGGCGCAGCAGCCGCCCTGAGGTGTGTCCGGCCTGGTCGAGGATGGTGAACCAGTCGCGCCAGGCGGCGACGGGATCGGTCAGCGGGTGGCTGCCGCGCGGGATCGCGATGGTCTCGCCGGCCGAGTCCTTGTCGGTCTTGGAGGTACGAATGGTGACTTCGAGGCCGTCGGCGACCTCGCGCACGTCCTCTCTCGTGAGCGCGACGAGCTCGCTGCGGCGGCCCATCAGCGCCAGGCCGAGCACGAGCAGCAGCCGGTCCCGCCGCCCGATCGGGGTGGCCAGGTCGCAGACGCTGACCATGGCGCGCAGCGCGTCGATGGTGATGGGCGGGGCCTCGCGCTGGCCGCGGCCGCCGGTTTCGGCGCGCTGGCGTTTGTAGGCGCGCAGCGCGAGGCGGGCGGACTCGGTGGCGGGCCGTCCGGTGTGGCCGGCGAGGCGGTGCATGGTGCGCACCGCGGCGATGGCCTGCTCGATGCTGGCCGGAGCCTGCCCGGCCTCGCACAGCTGGGAGGTGTATTCGGCCAGCGTGTGGGCGGTGGCGGGCAGCGCGATCCGGCCGTGGGCAGCGCACCAGGCGGTGAAGAGCGCCCACTGGCGGGCGTAGGCGCGACGAGTGTTGGCCGGCACGCCGTCGACGATCCGCTCCTGGGTGCGGGCGCTGAGGCTGTAATCGGCGGCGGTATGCCCGCCAGTGCCCCCCGTATTTTCTGGAAGCGCGTAAATCAGCGGCCGCTCCCCCACCGCCGCTGCCGACGGCCCCGTCTCCTGGTCGTGCACGCCCGTCTCCAACCCGTTTCGTCGCCCGTCCGGCACCGTATTTCTGACACGCGATAAGGAAGGTTATCACGGGTCAGCTCACCAGGCTTGACCGTTTGCGAACGCACGGAACAATAGCGTTCGAACGATAAGAACGCTAGTCTGCGGGACTGTGGCAGACGATCAGGAAACTGTGGCGATGGACACCATGGCCGAGAGCGGCGAGCCAGGCGGAAAAGAGAAAGTCGGGCCGGTACCGGAGCTGGGATGCGCCGGTCCCGGGTGCGCCAAGACCTTGCCCGGGCGCAGCAGCCGCGCCAAGTACTGCAGCGACGCCTGCCGGGCCGCCGCCTACCGGGCGCGTACCACGGCGCATGCCGCCCCCGTGGCCAACGCCCTGCTACGCACCCAGGACCTGCTGGCACCGCTGCTGGCCGCGGGCGAGCAGTGGCAGGCCGCTCAGGACGCGCTGCGCACACAGCTGGCCGAGCTGAGCAGCGGCGCGCTCGCCCAGGTCGAGGCCGCGGAACAGGCCGCCGAGGAGGCCCGCGCCGCCGCGGCGGCCGCCGAGCAACGCGTCACGACCGCGACCAACACCGCCGCCGCCCGCATCGCCGCCGCCGAACAGGCCCAACAGCAAGCCGAGAGCGCCCGCGACCGCGCCGAGGAACGCGAACAGGACGCCTGGCGCCAAGTGGGCGAACACCAGGCCGCCCGCGCCCAGGCCGAGCAGAGCGCCGCCGACGCCGCCGCCCGGCAGCGCCAGGCCGAAACAGACCGCGCCGCCGCCCGGCAGCGGACCGCCCAGCTCACCGAGTTGCACACTGCCGCGACTAGTCGCATCACCCAACTGGAGCAGGACGCCGACGACCGGCAGCACGAGTTCGCCGGCCTGCGCCGCCAAGTACAGGCCCAGGAAGAGCGCGCGCGCGAGGCCGAACACGAACGCGACCAGGCTCGCGGTACCGCCGCGGCGCACGCCCAGGAAATCGACCGGCTCCACCAGGCGCTGGCCGCCGAACAACAGCGACGCGAGCAAGCGGTCACCGCCGCGGCCGTGGCCGAGCAGGCCCGCACCGACGCCGACCAGGCCAAAGCATCTGCGGCCATGGAAGTGGAACGGTTGCGCGAAGAGCTCACCAAGCTAACCGCAGCGCTGACGGAAGAACAACGTCAACGCGAGCAGGCGGTCACCGCCGCGGCCGTGGCACAGGCCCTCCTGCGCGAGCACGAGTGTCCCAGCCCGGCTGATCATTCCGCACACGCCCCAGCCGTTCCTGCCGATAGGACGGAGGCATCTGTGCCGTCGGAGTCATAATCCGTGGGTCGTGGGTTCAAGTCCCACCCGCCCTACTCTTCAACACCGCGTTCGACCTGGGGTTTCTCGGTTCTCGCCGGCCTCGGATCACGTTGTTGATCATGGCTGGTTGCTCGGTGGTTGCTCTTGTGTACGGACCGTGTACCGCGGTAGATCATTTAGGCCCGCCACCGTCAGCTCAGACCCCAGAGATGACCATCAGAAGATCAAGTCAGAAGGCCTGGACGGCGTCGCTGGTCAGCGTTGCTTTGATGGGCGGTCAAGCCTTGTCCAAGTCGGCTCGTCTCGCCATCAGACCGTTCGTGACCAGCAGATAAAAGATCCGCTGCTTCTCGCGGCGATCCTCTCGGCCCCGTTTACAGAACGGGCTAGGGATCGATCGGCTGCATCACCTGCACGACAGCGCTGAGGACAAAGACGCAGGCCCGCCGAAGAAACGACGGGCCTGCTGGGTTCGGTGGTTCAGGTTCTTGCGTCGCCGGTGTGGTTCGGCAAAGTGATCAGCCGGGCGGCCTGCGCGCCTGCGGCTGCGGTGTTGACGAGAGCGGCGGTCGATTCCGCAGCGGCCCGGGCCACCTCCGGGTAGACGCTCGTGTAGGTGTCACGGGTGAAGGTGGACGAGACATGGCCGAGGGTCTCCTGCACGACCTTCAGATCGACCCCGGCAGCCAGCATCAGCGAAGCAGCCCCATGGCGCAGGTCATGCAACCGCACCGGCGGCAGCCCCACCTGGAAGGCCAACTGGTAGAACTGGTCGCTGACCTGCTGCGGATGCAGCGGCCGCCCCATCTCGTCGGTGAAGACGAACCCGCTGTCCGCCCAGCCCTCGCCCGCGATCAACCGCTCGGCGGCCTGACGCTTGCGATGCGCCCGCAGCGCGGTGACGGTGTCCTCATCCAACGCAATAATGCGGTCGCTGGCCTCGGTCTTCGGCCTGCCCTGCACCGGCTCCCAGCCGAGCTGGGTGATCTGCCAATGCACCCCGGCCGTCCCGGCGGTCAGGTCAACGTCCTTCCAGCGCAGCCCGACCGCCTCCCCCCGGCGCAGCCCACGCAGGGCGATCAGCCGGTACAGCGCGGACAGCCGGTGGCCGGCCGCCTGGGCGAGGAAGGCGAAGGTGTGCGAGGGCGTCCACACCATCACCGGCGACGGCCTCGGCACGGACGCGTACACGTTGATCATGCTGGCGCGGCTGAGCCGGGCCCCGCGCCGCCGCGCCTCGGCGTCGAGCTGGTGCTGCAGGTCGCGGTTCCAGGCGGCGACCCGCTCATCGGTCCACACCAGCGCCTTGGGGCGTTCGGCATCGGGGAGTTCGACGACCGCGGCGGGGTTGAAGTCGATCAGCCGATCCTGCTTGATCGCGATGTTCAGCGCGTGCCGGAGAGTGGCCCGGATGCGGTGCATGGTGGCCGGTACGACCGGCCGCCGGTACCGGACCTTGGCCCGCTCCTCGGGATCGCCGCTGGCGCGGGCGGTGGTGATGACGTCGTTGAACTCCTCGATCGCATCGAACATGCCCGCCACATCTGATACCCGGAGCCGATCCAGCCGGATATCGCCCAGGTAGGGGGTGAAGTACAGCCGGATGTGCGCCTCGTAGGAGCGGCGGGTGGTGGCGTCGATCTTCCGCTTGCGCCGCAGGAACTCGGTCATCCACTCGGTCACGGTCACCGTGGGGTTGAGGTCCTGTCGGGTGTGGACCTTGCGCCGTACTTCTTCGATTGGCGGCAGCGCCTTGGTGTCCTTGAGCACCGACAGCAGCAGTTCGGTGATCTTCCGCTGGATGTGCGGGTCCTCATCCAGCGACAGCAGCGCCCGGGCATGCTCCAGTTCGGCCTCGACCTCCTCCAGCGTGGCAAAGCCCCGCAGCGGATTCCTCCGCCGACCGTCGGCGTGCGCGGGCAGTTCCAGCCGGTAGGCCCACCGGCCATGGGTGCTGCTCCACCACTCCCCACCGCCCGGACGGCGCAGCTTCGGACAGGCCTTGCCCAGTTTCTTGCCGCTCGCCTCGTCCCGGCAGGAACACGTCTTGAAGGTGGTTCCGTTCATCGTTGCCGTCGCGCCTTTCCCTTGTTCGCTGACCTCGCGTCGCCGACCGCTCGACGCCGCGCTTCCTCCGGCGCTCCCCATCCCCGCGACCCCCGCCGATCGCCGTCGGCGCCGGTACGACCGGGGCAGGACGCCACCGGCGGCATCGCGTACCCGGCCCATCACCGCGCGGCCGCCGTCCGGCGGCCCGGAATGGGGATTGCCGCGCCCCGGGCCAGAGGGCGGCCCCGCTCCGCCCGCACAGGCCCGTTATGGGGCCGCAGCGGGGATGTTCGGGGCCACCGGATGCCCCGGGGCGGTCGATATCGACGCCCACCTCCATCGCCCATGTCAAGCGATATCCGCTGGTCACATGTCCCGACGCACGCCCCGGCCGAGCCTGAGGCGTGCTGCTGCCTGCCTCGGTCGCAGGACGCCGGCCTCGCGCGGAGGGCTACGCCCTGATCACGTGACGGCGGTCTCCGCTGGTGGGGAAGGCACAGCATCGAGATTCGGCGAAGTGGCTGAGCTGTACAGTTACCATCGGATCCCCCAATCCGGCGAGCGAACTCATCCCTGTCACTTATCTAAATACCGGCCACAACGGCCGAGTTAGGACAGCGCGATAGGCCAACTCTTGGTCAAACCGGCATCGGACTCCACACCGAGCAGCCCGAGCAACCAACAGCGGCTCACGGTTTCGAATCCATGACATTCACGGATAAATCGCCGCCAGCACTTCATGAAGACCTCGCTGTAGTCCCGGGGAAATTTCCAACGGATTTGCCTGACCTGCACTGATGTAGGCCTGTTACGTTTGTTGATAACTTCCGCTACGGTTCGTACGGTCCTGACCGGTTCCGGTGTGGGGGTGGTCGATGTCGACCCGGATGTTCTCCGAAGACCAGTTGGAGCGGTTGCGGTCGTACCCCGACATCGGCCGCGACGATCTGATCCGGTACTTCACCCTGACACCCGCCGACGTCGCCTTCATCGACCCAGGCCGCGGTCGGGGCCGACCGACCGCCTCGGCCTTGCCGTCCAGCTCGCCACGTTGCCCTGGCTGGGGTTCGTGCCGGATGAGGTGAGCGAGGCGCCGCCGGTCGCGGTGGCCCGGCTGGCCGAGCGGCTGGGAATCGATCCCGACGTTCTGGCCGAGTACGGTCAGCGGGAGCAGACCCGCAGCGATCATCTGCGGTTGGTGGCCGGCTATCTGGGCTGGAAGAGCGCTCGGCCGGGAGCACAGCGATGAAGGAGCTGGACCAGTTCCTGCTCAACCGAGCCATGGAGCACGACTCGCCGATGCTGCTGTTCAACCTGGCGCATCAATAGAGGATTTATGGCCCGAAGTGAGTGTAGACCGCCCAAAGGGAAGGAGTCCGAGGGGAGCGGGCGCGCGCTGAGCGCACCGCGGAGTGGAGGGCGACGGGCACGTCATCAGACGTGGCATCCGCCTGGGCAAGATCGGTATAGACATCCTGTACGACCCGCGCTGCCACATCGTCGGCCGCACTCCACAGGGTGCCAACCACATGGCGGAACCCCGCAAGACGGAACGCCGCCCCCAGGTGGACCGCCTCGTCGGCAAGCCGGGCGTTGCTTCTGACGGACTCACACACGGCCAGGAACGCCAGTTCTCCCGCCGAGTTGTGCAAGCTGGAGATGCCATCGACCGTCACGCGCCCGCGATGCACCAGCAGATGGCTCTCCAACGGCTCGTCGACAACGCAGACCGCGTGACAGGCGAAGTGGACCCACGAATGGCGGGCTATCTGTGCCAGGACCTCGTCCGCCGTCGCCTGTTCGTTCACCAGCAGCCTGACCGGGCTGAACAACTCGGCCAGGACACCGGCCTCGCGCTCCGCGCCGCGGAGCGGCCCCCGCCCATCTGTGTCCGGCGTCGCCACGATCAACATCCGTGGCCTGCCCGGCATGGCGGACGGTGCACGACGTTCGCCCAGCATGCCGATGGTCGGGGTATAGGACGAGATCGCCCGATCCAGCGCCGACTCCTCGCTGTTGCCCGCGGCGTGGAGCGGCAGAAAGTTCAGCAGCCCGGTGGGGGACCACCAGATCCGGGGCCACACGTCATGAACCGGACCGTGGCAATCGAGCAGGTCGAGGACGGGCCGTACCAGAGACTCCCAAAGCCAGCCCAGTACGGCGATCACCGTCTCCTCGGCGTCGGCTTGGGCATCCGGGTCCGCATCCTGGTCCCCGGCCTGAGCCAGAGCTTCCAGGAACCGTACGGCTTGTTCCTCCACCGCCTCCGGCCGTAGCGCCGGCAGCGGGACTACATCCGTACTATTCCCGCTGACAAGAATGGCGTCGGATCTTCTGTCATCGACATTGACCAGAACAATCGAGCGTCCCTCGGCCCGCTCAGCCAGCTCCTCCGGAATCGGTGGCATGAGGAAACGGGTAAGGGGCGTACGCGCACGGATTTGGTCAATGAGTTCGGCCCGTCTCGTTATCAGTCGGTGCGTACGCTCGACGGTCCACGTGCGCAATGTCCCACCACTGATACCGAAGGTGTCGGGGGCTCTGCCGGCGTACTCATCGAGATCGTTGGTGACGCTCTCCAGGTCGTCGGCCAGCTCGGGAGCGTATGACCGGAGCGAGGTGAGATCGAAGCGTCTGTTGAGCGCATCGGCGAGAACTATTCCCCGCCCTTGTTCGAGAAAGATCAGCGCCGTTGCCACATCACCGGCGTCCAAGGCGCAGGCCGCCGCCTTCGACGCCAGCCCCGCAAATCCACCGACCAGGAACTGCTGATCAGATCTCCGCAACTGGGCCGGGACCCGCTGCACCAGCAAATCCAGCAGCGTCCGATATGCCGCCAGCGCCTCCTGCGGCTCACCGGCCTCATCGGCCATAGCGGCCCACCCGTTGCCCGCCATCGTGCGTACCTCGACATCCATCGCATCCGACCGCGCCGAGCCGGACAACAGATGCAAGGCCTCGACAAGATCGGCCGTCTCACCCCGGAGCAGATATCTGGCCCGGAGCGCCTGCCCGAGCCCGACGTTGTAGAAGGCCGTCGAATCATCGGTACGCGCGCCCGCCACTGCTCTTTCAAGACAGGCGATCGCCTGATCGAGATCGGCTGGGTCACCTGCCGCGTCATAACGGTAACGAAGCGCTCCTCCCAACGCGTTCAGCTCGGAACTGCTCGGCTCGGTCTCCGAGATATGCCGCTGCAACAGGGATACGGCTTCGTCGATATCCGCGGCGATGCCCGAGTGTGGCCACCTGATGGCCAAGGTGATGGCCAGGTGGTAGGACAGTTTGCGTGAGATCGCCGGAGCCGCCTGAGGAAACTCGCGCGCGGCCTGGAGCAGCTGAACGGCTTCGTCCAGCGCGGGCAGGTCGTAGAAGTGGTTGTGCCAGGTCACGAGAGTACGGGCGAGGTTGGCGGCCTGCTGCGGCCACACCGCCTGGCTGTTGGGATTGGCAACCGCTTCTCGCTGCAGTTCTATAGCTTCCCGCAAGTACATGGCGCTGCCGCTGCCCAGCACCGCCCGTGTGTGCAGCGCGTCTCCGAGGACGCCCAGCACGATGGGCAGGTACGGGTCGCTGCTGGGTGTGGCGGCACGAGCGTCGCGCAGGAACCCGATGGCTTCGTCGAGCAGGGGGATCGACCGCTCGTTGTCCGCCTTGGTCATCAGGGCGACGCCGAGGTTGGTCAGGATGCTCGGCCCCGGGGATGGCCTGTCGGTACGCTCCGAGACCGCCCTCCTCAGCGCGACGACGGCGGCCTCGAGCAGATCCGGTGAGCCGCCGAGGCGGTATCGAATGGCCAGGGTGGCTCCCAGCGCCCCCGAACAGTCCTGCCGGTCCGTCGCGGAAACCGACCTGGCGACCGCACTCTCCCCGAGGGCCGTCGCCTCCTCGGCATCGCTCTCGTTCCCGTACCGTTCGAATCGCAGCCGCAGCGCGATCCCCAGCTCAGACAGCGGCCACGGCTCCTCCGGCTGCTGCTGTACGGCCTGGCGCAATGTGGTTATCGCGGAGGCGAGCAACTCAGGCTCGCCCTCCTGCTCGTACTTGACACGGAGCAGCCACCCGGCCACCGCGGTCCCGGCCGATCCTCCCTCGGATTGCAGATCGGTCAGCGAGCGTACTTCCATCCGCCGGGTGACACTCGCACGCACTCCGCGCGCGTTCGCCAGGGCGGTCGTGGCCATCCCCTGCTGCGCCTCGGTCGTGGCAGCCTCGACGGCTTGCTCAAGAGTCGCGACGGCATCATCCAGCAGAGCCAGCTCTCCAGTACGCTCGAACTGCAAGGTCAAGGTGCTTCCCAGAGCCGCCAACGGGACGCAGGAAGGCTGCAGCGATACGATCTCTCGTAAAGTGTCCGCCGTTTCTTTGAGCGTCGCGGTCAGCTTCATGTGCTGGTACTCCTCGCCCAGCAGTGTGCTCAGTTCGGTGAGCGCCTTCAGTCGCCGGTCGATGCCCAGGCCGGGCTCCGTGACCAGCCATTCGCGCATGGCGGCAATCAGTCCACGCCTGGCGAAGAAGGGACGAGTCTCCGGCGGTACCGCCTCCCTGTCCACCCCGTAGACGTAATGCAGAAGGGCCAACGCCTGTTCGACTTCGTCCTGCCGCCGCTCTGACGCCTCAGGCAGCACGTAATGGCGAATCCAGTGCATGTAGCCGGCTGTTTGCACATGGTCGAGATCCAGAGGCGCCCCCTCAGCCCCTGCCAACGCGGCTTCGATGTGCGTGCAGACTGTCTCAAGCTCCGCGGTCGCCTGCTCTGCCAGCGCATCGTCACCGCCGCTTCCCGCAAGGAAGTCCTCCACCCGCCGACGGACGCGCATGTAAGCTTCCTGTAATTCCATGACCCCTCCCAGCAGCGCCTCCTGCCATCATCGACTGCACAACGTTCGTTGTCCCACCTCTTCCTGATGTACTTCCTGACGTACGTGTGGAGGGTTACATGGCGGATATCGACGAGCTTGCGCTCTTCTGCACCTATCAGGGGATCCTGTATCGCAAGCTGACCGCCGCGAAGTGCCGTGAGGCTCTGGACGAGGTCATGCTCGCCGCCCGGCAAGAACGCTCGCTCACTCCACACCTCGCCGACCTGCTCAGGCTGCTCGAGTCCGACATCGACGAGCAGACCCCGCAACTAGTGACGATTCTGCGGATCGCAGGCATCCCGTACCGCCGGACGGACCGTGGCTTCGTCGAACTGCCGGGCGCGGGCACCGGCATTCCGTTTCCCCAGATCTTCGAATGCCCCGTCCACCGCTGCAGCCGTAAATGGGTGCGCCGCCCGGGCGTTACGATCCCGCACTGCGCCATCACGGGCCACGAGCTCAGCGAGCGGAGCACGCAACCATGACTCCCTTTCTGTCCGAACTGGGAAAGAAGCTGGCAGAAAAATGGCTGTCCCTGTTAGTCCTGCCCGGCCTGCTCTACCTGGCGACGATATGGACGGGCTGGACCCTCGGCCACCAGCACTGGTACAAGCTCGACGAACTGGTGAAGAGCATCACCAACGTCCGCAACGCCCTGTCAGCAGCCGACACAGCGACGCTGATGGTGGCACTTCCCGCCCTCCTCCTGCTGGCCGCCGGCGTCGGCATTTTGGCGAGCGGAGCGGCCAGCGTCGTCGAACTCGTCTGGGCAGGGCTGTGGCCACGGCCGCTGGCCTGGTGTGAACGCGTCCTGTTCCGACGGAACGCTCGCTGGCTACGCGCCACGCGCTTGTACGAAGCCGAAGTCATCAAGAACACCGCAGACCAGGACCTATCCGCACGAGACCGCTATGCGGCCCGGCGCAACCGCATCGCCCTCGCCGAGCCCACACGCAGCACCTGGATCGGTGACCAGTACAACGCGACGGAAACGCGCATCCGTACGGAATACAGCATGGACCTACCTTCCGTGTGGCCGCGCCTCTGGATGGTCATCCCGGAGGAGGCACGGGCAGAATTACGCTCGGCCCGCGCCACCTTCGACTCGGCCACGAGCCTGGCAGGATGGGGCGTTTGCTACCTCCTGGTCGGGGCCCTATGGTGGCCCGCGGCGCTCGCTGGCATATTGGTCCTGGCGGCCGGATGGCGCCGCGGCCGCCTGGCCGGCAGGCTGCTGGCCTTCTTGATCGAATCGACAGTTGACCTCTACGGCTACACGTTGGCGGAGCAGCTCGGACTTGCCTCAAATGACCGGAGGTTCACCCGCTCCATGGGGGAAAGCATCACGGTCATGATGCGCAAGGGGGCTTAACTGTTAGTCGGCGCCTTAGCGGTCGTAGCGGGCTGCTGCCCAACAGAGCGCCGCCCAGTGCATCTTGGTGCGACACCTGGCGAGCCAGGAGGCGACGGCAGCGCGGCTGCGTTCGTGGTCGCTGGTGCTTCTGCCACATCCGCGGCCGGGGAAGTCGGCGGTCGCAACCTTCGATGGGCTGACGCGGGCCGTCTTCTCCCATAGGAGGTGTCCAAGTCCCAGGGTGGTGGAAGTCAGCGGTAGCGGGCGATCACGGGGCCGAGGCTCTTGCCGCAGGCGAGGCCGACCGCGTAGGCCGTCCCCCTTCCGGGCACCGCGCTCACCGCTGAGACGTCGACCTCGCGCCTGCGGTTCGCCCCCGCCATCGGCGGTAGCTCGATCCGGCTGCCGTCGGGCGCAACGTGCATGGTCGCGCTCAAGCCACCCTCGTCAGGCTCCCAGTCGACCAGGATGATCCCGTCCACGCCGTCGGAGCCGGACGCGCTGACGTCGGCCGAGTCCGGCACCTGCGACCAAGCCGTGCCGTAGTGCTGGCGCATGTTCTGACCCGGCAGGCGGGTCCTGGGTGCAAACGGAGCGTTCGAGATGCGAACTTTCGTATCTCTCGATCGATGGACTGGCTGCTGACGAGCGGGAAGCCGAGATGCAAGGCGGCTTGTTTCGCCTCATTGCCGGTCGTGCCGGCGACGTTCGGGCACGACGGGCCAGTTGGTGACGCGGCCGTCGGGCGGACAGGACACCTGCGGGGGCAGGGAAACCGAACTCCACCCTCTTGGCCTGAGAGTCCTCGACCTGCGTGCAGACGATCCAGGTACCGGAGTAGGACTCACCGTCGAACACATGACCATCCGGCAGGGCTCTGTACGCGGTGGCACAGGCGGACCAGGAGTGCCCCAACTCGCCGCTAAAGGCTGCCAGTACGGCGGCTCCGCGGTGAACGTCACCAGTCATGCGACGGATTCGTGCGGTCGTTCGGCGGCGACCTCCCGAATGGCAAGAATGCTCGCGCCCCTGTCTTTGAGCGGCACACGCGCGCCTACCGGCCGACTGAACGGATCCTCAACACCGCCTCAACATCCGCCGCCCTACGGTACGGCAAGACCTCGATCGAACAGAATGGCGGACTTGATGATCCCCCTCACCTCTTCCGACCCGCACCGCCTGGGACGGTACTGGCTGGTCGGCCGTCTCGGCGCGGGCGGCCAGGGCGTCGTCTACGAGGCGTACGGCGAGTCGGG
>NZ_JBEXMW010000020.1:0-137176 GCF_040610775.1 Nonomuraea sp. NPDC003709
TGGATGGCTGACCGGTTGCGGGCGGGGGTGGTGTGGGCCAACACGTTCAACAAGTTCGATCCGGCCTCGCCGTTCGGCGGTTACAAGGAGTCCGGTTACGGCCGCGAAGGCGGTCTGCACGGATTGGAGGCCTACCTTGACGTGTGAGCATCGCCGTCCCCGCCGCGCCAGGCGGCGGGCACAGGCCACCAGGGGTCACGCCTTCGCCAGGGCCGGGCGGCCCGTACGCACCGGCTGGTACGCCCACCGCTGCGGCGTGAGCCGGTGCGGCCAGGTCTTCGTGCCGGTCCAGATGTCGCAGGAGTCCACGTGGAGGGGGCGGGGCGATGAGTAGGTTGTCCGTCAGAAAGACCTACAAGCTGTTCATCGGAGGGGCGTTCCCGCGCTCGGAGAGTGGGAGGTCCTACCCCGTGACCTCGGCCAAGGGCGAATTCCTCGGCAACGCGTCCCGCGCCTCGCGCAAGGACGCCCGCGACGCCGTGGTGGCCGCCCGCAAGGCGTTCCCCGGCTGGTCGGGCGCCACCGCCTACAACCGGGGGCAGATCCTCTACCGGGTCGCCGAGATGCTGGAGGGGCGGCGCGCGCAGTTCGCCGAGGAGGTCGGCGGCGGCAAGAAGGCGGCGCTGGAGCAGGTGGACGCCGCGATCGACCGGCTCGTCTGGTACGCGGGGTGGTCCGACAAGATCGCCGCCGTGCACGGCGCGGCCAACCCGGTCGCGGGCCCGTACTTCAACCTGTCCTCGCCCGAGCCGACCGGCGTGGTGGCCGTGATCGCGCCCGCCGATCCGCTGCTCGGGCTGGTGTCGGTGGTCGCGCCCGTGATCGTGACCGGCAACACGTGCGTCGTCGTGGCGTCCGAGCGCACGCCGCTCGCGTCGATCACGCTGGCGGAGGTCCTGGCCACGTCCGACCTGCCCGGGGGCGTGGTGAACGTCCTCACCGGGCACCAGGCCGAGCTGGCGCCCTGGCTGGCGGCGCACATGGACGTCAACGGGCTCGACCTGACCGGGGTCGAGGACGCCGACCTGGCGCTGAGCTGCGAGCAGGCGGCGGCGGAGAACCTCAAGCGCGTCCTGCGACCCTCCCGGCAGGACTGGGCGGCCGACCCGGGGACCGGCCGGATGACGCGGTTCCTGGAGACCAAGACCGTCTGGCATCCGGTCGGGATCTGAGCATGGCACATCGATGAGTCTCGGTGAATTCCTCCGGGCCCGGCGCGCGCGGCTCAAGCCGCAGGACGTCGGGCTCGGGCCGGGGGTGCGGCACCGGCGCGTGGCCGGGCTGCGCAGGGAGGAGCTGGCGCCGCTGGCGGGCCTGAGCGTCGGCTACTACACCCGGCTGGAGCAGGGACAGAGCCCGAACGTCTCCGACGAGGTGCTCGACGCGCTCGCCCGCGCGCTGCGGCTGGACGACGACGAGCGGGCCCACCTGCACCGCCTGGCCCGCGCCGTCCGGTCCCGCCCGCCGGTCGGGCCTGAGCTGCTCAGGCCCGGGATCAGGCGCATGGTCGAGTCGTTCACGGAGGTGCCGGCCTGGGCGGTGGGCCGGCGCGCCGACGTGCTGGCCTGGAACCGGCTCGCGCACGCGCTGTTCACCCCGCACCTGGACTTCGACGCGCCGGAGCGCGAGCCGCGCCCCAACTTCGCCCGCATGGACTTCCTCGACCCCCGCTCCCGCGAGTTCTACGTCGACTGGGAGAGCAAGGCCCTGGACGACATCGCGTACCTGCAGGTGTCGCTCGGCAAGTTCCCCGGCGACGAGGGGCTGCGCGCGCTGGTGGACGAGCTGACGGCCGGGAGCGCCGAGTTCAGGGCCATGTGGACGCGGCATCCGGTGAGCAACTGCGCCTCCATCTCGCGCGGCTACCGCCACCCCGAGCTCGGCGTCGTCACGCTCACCGCCGAGCTGCTGCGTACGCCCGACGACGAGGGGCAGGGCGTGGTGCTCTTCCAGCCGGAGCCCGGCTCGGAGGAGCCGCTCAGACGCCTGCTGTGGCAGGGGTAGCGCGGCGCAGCAGCAGGGCGCCCCCGGCCGCCCCGAGCAGGGCGACCGCCCCCGCCACCGCGAACGCCGCGTGCAGGCCCGTCAGCAGCTCGGCGTACGCCGACGCGACGGCGGTCAGCCCGGCCACCCCGATCGCCCCGACGAACGTGGGCATCTGCGCGAGGCTGCCCGCCACCCCCTGGTCGGCCGGGTCGAGCCCGGACGTGATCGTCGTGATCGCGGCCACCACGGTCAGCACGTGACCGAACCCCATCGCCGCCGAGGTGGCCAGCAGCACCCCCAGCCCTCCCGAGGCGGGCAGGAACACCATCGTCGCCGTCCCCACGGCCTGCGCGGTCAGGCCGGCCGCCACGGTCGCGGGGGCGCCGTACGCGCCGATCAGCCGGGCCGCCAGACCGCCCGCGACCAGGGCGGCCACGCCCTCGCCGAGGAACCCGAGCCCCGTCCGCAGCGCGGACCAGCCGAGCACGTCCTGCATGTAGATGCTCAGCAGCAGCGTCGCCCCGCCGCACATGCCGAACGTCACCAGCGCCACCGCCATCCCCCACTTCACCGTGGGCCGGCGCAGCAGCCGTAGTGGCACCAGCGGGGCGGCGTGCCTGGCCTCGACCGCGAGGAACGCCCCCAGCAGCAGCACGGCCGCCGCTACGCCGACCCACGTGAGCGTAGAAATACCGTAGACCAGGGCGAACAGCCCGCCGCTCGCCAGCACGGCCCCCGGCACGTCCAGCCGGACGGCGCTCCCGCCGGAGTCGCCGGGGAGCACGGTGAGCGCGCCCACCAGCACGACCACGCCGATCCCCACCAGGATGAGCATGGTCCAGCGCCAGCTCAGCCCGCTGGTGACCAGGCCGCCGCCGATGGTCCCGGCCACGAAGCCGAGCGAGAGCAGCGCCCCGTTGACGCCCATCGCCCTCGTACGCTTCGGGCCCTCGGCGAAGGCCGTGGTCATGAGGGCCAGCGCGGTCGGGCCGATCATGGCCGCCGCCACGCCCTGCCCGGCCCTGGCGCCGACCAGCACCCCGGGCACCGGGGCCAGGGCCGCCAGCAGGGAGAACCCGGTGAACGCCGTCACGCCGGCCGCGAACAGCCTGCGCCGCCCCACCACGTCCGACACCCGCCCGAACAGCGGCATCAACGCGGCCGTCGGCAGCAGGCAGGCCGTCACCACCCACTGCAGGTCGCCCCGCGTGGCGAAACCCAGATCGCGGCCGAGCTCGGGGAGCGCGACCGTGATGATCGAATAATCCAGACCTGTCATGAACGTCGCGCCGCACAGCGTGACGAGCACGAGCCATTCACGTGTGTTCATGCGGACCAGGCTGCGGCACGGCCCGCACGCCGGCCAGCGCCCCGCTGGAGGTACACCTGTCAGGTGCACCCTCAGCGGCTCGAAACATCGGCTCGAAACAGCGGCTCGAAACGGCGGCTCGAAACAGCGGCTCGAAACAGTGGCTCAGAACGCGAAGCCGGGCGGCCTGACCGGGGGATGGGCGGCCTGGAGCTGGGCGGCCAGGCCGAGCAGGTGGGGTTCGCCGCCGGGTGGGGCGACGATCTGGACGCCGATGGGCAGCGCGGTGGAGTGCGTGGCCAGGGGGACCGTGATGGCGGGCCAGCCGCACATGTTCCAGGGGCCGGTGGCGGGGGCGTACCTGATGTTGGCCAGCGCGTTGCGGACGAAGCCGCGCTCGCCCCAGCGCTCGGCCTTCGGCGGGACGGTGGCCAGTGCGGGCGTGATCAGCACGTCGGCGTCCCCGAACCACTGGTCGGCCCCGTAGCCGCTCCAGCGCTCCCGGCCGCGCACGCCGTCGAGCTTGAGCGCGCCGAGCACCCGGCCCGCGCGGGCCAGCCCGCGGGTGCGGCGTTCGAGCCGGCGCCGGTCCAGGCCGTCGGCCGACGCGGCGGCCCTGGTGAGCCAGGTGGCGATCGTGGCGGGGCCGAGCCAGGCGGGCAGCTTGGCGCGGTGCTCGACCACCGTGTGCCCGGCCTGGCGCAGCGTCTCCGCCGCCCCGCGCACCGCGGCCTGGAACTCCCTGTCGACAGGCAGGCCGACGGGGAGCGGCTGGGGCGCGTACGCCACCCGCAGGTCGAACGGCTCGGGGCTGTCCTGGGGCGGCTGCGGCTCCCAGATCTCGTCGTCGTCCGCCCAGACCGAGCGCAGCATGGGTGGCCGTGGCTCGATCCGGCGGCCGCCGCGCCAGGACTCGGCCAGCGCCGGGTCGGCGGCCAGTACGGACAGCGCCAGCGCCAGGTCGGACGCGGTCGTCGCCAGGGGGCCGTTCTCCGTCAGCCCGTCCCAGCGGTCGGTCGGCGGGGGCACGAGCCCGGTGCCGGGCTTGACGGCCAGCACGCCGCAGCAGGCGGCCGGGATGCGCAGCGAACCCATGCCGTCGTTGCCCAGCGCCAGCGGCACCATGCCCGCCGCCACGGCCGCCGCGCTGCCCGCCGACGACCCGCCGGCCGTCCTGGCCGGGTTCCAGGGATTGCGGACGATGCCGTACGCGCTGTCGCCGAGCGCGACGAGCCCCAGCTCGGGCAGGTTCGTCAGGCCGACGACCACCGCCCCCGCGGCCCGCAGGCGCGCCACCGTCACGTGGTCCTCCGGCGCGGGCGCGTCCGCCGTGACCGCGGACCCGCCGCGGGTGGCCTCGCCCGCGACCTCCAGGTTGTCCTTGATCGCCACGGGCACGCCGGCCAGCGGCAGGTCCGCCAGGTCGCGCCGTTTCTGCACGGCCTGCGCCTCCTCCACGGCCCGCTCTCTGATCCGCCGGAACGCCCCTACTTTGGAATCCCGCTCCGAGATGGCGTGAAGGTGCTCCTCGACGACGGTCGTGGCCGTGACGTCCCCACGCCGGACGGCCGTCGCGATCTCTACAGCGGACCTGCCTGCCCACAACATGACTAGAGTCTGCATCCTGGCCGCGCGGCTCGATAGGGTCGATGCACGTGAACGGACCCTCCCTTGCCCTCCGCCAGCGCTCGCTGGGTGACCCCGCGACCGAGTTCCCGCTGTTCCCGCCGCTGACGCGGGGCTGTCCCAGGACCAGCACGGACGAGATCGCCTATCCGCTGGAGATCACGTACGACTACGGGCGGGTGGATCCGCGCCTGTTCGAGCAGGAGCCGGGCACGGACCTCGCGCGCTGGTCGCCACTGCTGCCGCCGCTGGAGGCGCCCACGCTGGGAGAGGGCGGGACGCCGCTGGTGGAGTTCGACGGGATCTACGTCAAGGACGAGTCCCGCAACCCGACCTGGTCGCACAAGGACCGCCTCAACCGGGTCGCGGTCAGCGCCGCCGTCGCCTCGGGCGCGCCCGGCGTGGTCGTGGCCTCGTCCGGCAACCACGGGGCCTCGGCCGCCGCCTACGCCGCCCGAGCAGGGCTGCCCGCCATCGTGCTGACCTCGGCGGACTCGCCGCCCGCCGTGCAGGCGTTCGTGCGCGCGTACGGGGCCAAGGTCGTCTCCGTGCCCGCCGAGGCACGCTGGCCGCTGCTGCGCGCGGTCGTCGACCGGCTCGGCTACCACCCGGTCAGCAACCAGACGGTGACGCACACCGGGCACCCGTTCGGGCCCGAGGGCTACAAGACGATCGCCTACGAGTTGTTCCTGCAGCTTGGAGGCGTGCCCGCGGCCGTCTTCACCCCCACCGGGTACGCCGAGCTGCTCTACGGGATGTGGAAGGGGTTCGTGGAGCTGCGGCTGCTGGGGCTGACCGAGGCCGTGCCGCGGATGTTCTCCTGCGAGACGGCGGCCGGCGGGCCCCACGCGCGGGCGCTGGCCACCGGCGCTCCGGCCGCGATCGTCGAGCTCCGCGAGCTGGGGGCCAGCGACGCGTACGGCATCGCCGGGCCGGTCGGCGGGCACCGCGGGGTGGTGGCCGTGCGCGACAGCGGCGGCGAGGCCCTGCTCGTGACCGACGAGGAGCTGCGGGCGGCACAGCGGGACCTGGCCGGGCAGGGGCTGTGGCAGGAGCTGTCGGGCGCGGCCGGGCTCGCGGGACACCGGAAGCTGCGGCGGGACTTCGACGGGCCCGTCGTGTGCGTGGCCACGTCGAGCGGGTTCAAGGACGTGGGGGTGGGGGCCGAGCGGTTCCCGGTGCTGGAGAACCCGACCCTAGACGATCTTGCTCCAGACGCGTAGGGGGCCGATCGCGGTGAAGCCGTGCCGCAGGGCGTCCGTCGGGTCGATCTCCCAGCCGACCATAGGCCGGCCGGGGAACAGGTCGGCCGCCACGGCCAGGGTGCCCTCCCACGCGGCGTCGCCGAACACGTTGGAGACGCCCACGACCCGCTCGCGCGGGGTGAGCACGGAGCCGCAGACGACGGCACCCTCTCTCGTGCCGCTCAGGATCGTGACCTCGTCGAGGAGCGCGGGCAGGAAGAGGCCGTCGATCTCGCCGTCGAAGCACGCCCGCTCCCAGTCGCGCAGCGCGGCGGCGTCGCTCACCGCCTCCAGGGCGATCGCGGGCTCGCGCCGCCCGGGTGGCTCACGGTAGATCCATTGCCCCTCGAACAGCACCTCGAAGCCCGGCAGGTCGAGCGTGGCGAAGCTGTCCTTGACCGACGCCCCCGGGCCCGCGTCGATGCGGCCGAGCACGTCGGCCGCCGTCGCGTCGGGCGAGAGCGTCACCGCGTCCGGGTAGAAGGGCGGGGTCCTGGCGGGGTTGGTCCAGGCCCGGTCCGCGAACGCGCCGGGCGTGCCGTGCGCGCGGCACATCGCGTCGCACCACTCGGCGTTGTCGCGGGCGGCGGCTGCCACGCTGGTCATGCTCGTCTCTCCTTGGCGCGGCGGGTGGGAGGCGCGGTCAGCGGGTCCTCCGGCCAGGGGTGCCTGGGGTAACGACCGCGGAGCTCCGCGCGTACCGAACGGTAGCCCTCGCGCCAGAACGACGCCAGGTCCGCGGTGACGGCCACCGGGCGGCCCGCCGGGGAGAGCAGGTGCACCAGGACGGGCACGCCGGAGATCTCGGGCGTCTTCTGCCAGCCGAACAGCTCCTGCAGCTTCACCGCCAGCACCGGCCGGTCGCCCGAGTAGTCGACGCGGATGTGGGAGCCGCTGGGGACCTCGATGCGTTCGGGAGCCGCCCGCTCCAGGCGCTCGCTCCAGGGGATCAGGCGTTTCAGCGCCGCGGCCACGTCGATGCGCTCCAGGTCGGTCCGGCGGCGGGCCCTGGACAGCTCGGGTTCCAGCCACTGGTCGGCCAGGTCGATGAGCGCGTCCGTGGAGGGCCAGGGGGCGCCGATGGCGCGGTGGCAGAAGGCCAGGCGATCCCGTAGGTCCTTGGCCTGTTTCGTCCAGGTCAGGACGTCGGGCTCCGTGCGCAGGCCGTACAGGACGGCCTCGCGGACGTCGGCGTCCTTGAGCGGGGCGGCGGACAGCTCGATCGCGCCCAGACGCTCGACCCTGCGGGCGAGCACGTCGCCGCGACGCTCGCCCGGAGGGACGTGCCAGGCGATCTCGTCCTGGGTGGTGGTGGGGTGAGCCAGCCTGGCGGTCGCCTCGTCGATCTCCACGGCCTGCCTGATGCGGGCCGAGGCCGAGCCCGACTGCCGGTCGGCGACGGCGATGGCCAGCCACTCGGCGGTGTGCAGCCTGGACCCCTCCGGGAGCTGGGCCTGCGTGCCGGAGGCCATGAGGTAGCCGCCGCCCCGCCTGCGCGCCACCCGCTCGGGGAACGCCAGCGCCACCGCCGTCCCGGCCGGCGCATCGCCGGGCAGGTCCGGGCGGCCCGTGCCGGCGGTCCGCTGGAGGCGCCTGGTCTCCTGGCGCCAGCGGGCGGCGAAGCCGGTGCCGCCCCGGCGGGCCGCGCGCCAGACCTCCACCAGGTCGTCGCCGGCGTCGCGCGGCAGCTGCTCCGACAGCAGGGCCACCACCTCGGCCGCGCTCGGGCCGAGGTCGAGCAGGGCCCTGGCCAGGCGGGGATGCACGCCCGCGAGCGCCATCCGGCGCCCGCGCTCCGTCACCCGCGAGGCCGGGTCAAGCGCGCCCAGCGCCTCCAGGGTGCGGCCGGCGGCGGACATCGCGGCGGGCGGCGGCGGGTCCAGCAGCGCCAGGCCCGACGCGTCGGGCGCGCCCCAGCAGGCCGCCTGCAACGCGAACCCCGTCAGGTCCGCGAGCGCGATCTCCGGCCGCGCGTGGTCGGCGAGGCGGTCGTGGTCGGCCGCCGACCAGCAGCGGTAGACCGTGCCTTGCGCCTCGCGCCCCGCCCGGCCCGCGCGCTGGCCGGCCGACGCCTTCGAGACCCTGACCGTGGTGAGGGAGCCCAGGCCGCGGGCGTGGTCGGTACGGGGCTCGCGGGCCAGGCCGGAGTCGACCACCACCCGGACGCCGGGGACGGTCAGGCTCGACTCGGCGACCGACGTGGCCAGCACCACCCGGCGGGCCGGGCCCGGCGCGAGCACGGCGTCCTGGACGTGGGCCGGGGCCTGCCCGTGCACCTGGAGCACCGCCACGCCGTCCAGCATCCCGGCGACCCTGGCGATCTCGGCCACGCCGGGCAGGAAGCACAGCACGTCGCCGTCCCGCTCCGCCAGCGCCCTGCGGACCACCGAGGCCACGTGGGACAGCAGCGCGGGGTCGACGCGGAGGCCGTGCGGCGGGGCGACCGGGCGGGCAGGCGGGGCCCACACCGTTTCGACGGGGTACGCGGCGCCGGTGGCCGCGACGATCGGGCCGCCGATCAGCCGGGACCACGGCTCGGCGTCGGCGGTCGCCGAGGTGGCCAGCAGGCGCAGGTCGGGCCGGAGCGTGTCGCGTACGTCCAGGAGGAACGCCAGGGAGGTGTCAGCGTCCAGGTGCCGCTCGTGGCACTCGTCGAGCACGACCGCGTCCACCCCGGCGAGCTCCTGGTCCCGCTGGAGGCGCTGGAGCAGGACGCCGGTGGTGACGACCTCGACCATCGGGTTCGCGCCCGTGTGGCGCTCGCCCCTGATCGTGTAGCTCACGCCCATCCGCCTGGCCGCCGCGCGCACGGCCAGCCGCCGCGGCTCGGCGACCAGCACCCGCATGCCCGCCTCGGCCAGGGCCAGGGGCACGACCGTCGTCTTGCCCGTGCCGGGCGGGGCCGTGAGCACCGCGCTGCCGTGCCGGTCGAGCGCGGCGAGCAGGTCGGGCAGGACGTGCCGGATGGGCAGCGAGTCGTGGCGCATCAACGCGGGGCGGGGACGTCGGCGCTCGGGATCAGGGCAGGGCTCGGGATCCCGGCGGCGGAGAGGACGGAGTCGAGCAGGCCGGGGAAGCGGGACTCGAGGTCGTCGCGGCGCAGGCTCATGAACTTCAGCCGTCCCTCCTGCTTGGTGATGACCACGCCCGCCTCGCGCAGCGTCCGGTAGTGGTGCGAGGCCGTCGACTTGTGCACGCCCAGGTCGTCGCCCGCCTCGCCGCAGTTCATCACGCCGCTGAGGGCGAGCCGGACGACGATCTCCAGGCGGACGGGGTCGGACAGCGCCCGCAGGACCTCCGTGAGCTCGATGTCCTCCGTTGCCGGGTGAGGTAGCAGGCGCATGGTCAAACCCTACCTTCGTTCTATTGTTTGACAACAATCCAACTATAGGTCAGTTTGATGCATGTCCAACTTTCTTCTGGAGGCCCCATGACTTCGCGGCTCTACCCGCTTGCTGCCGGAAATTTCGCCATCGGTACGGGCATGTTCGTGACCGCCGGGCTCTTACCGCCCATCTCGAAGGAACTGGGGATCTCGTCCTCCGCGGCGGGGCAGCTCATGACCGTCTTCGCATTGGCGTACGCGGTGCTGTCGCCCGTCCTCGCCGCCCTGACCGCCCGGCTGTCGCGTAGGACCGTGCTGCTGGTGGCCCTCGGCGTGTTCGTGCTGGGCAACGTCCTGACCGCGCTGGCTCCGACGTACCCGCTGGTCATGGCCACCCGGGTGGTCGCGGCGGCGGGGGCGGCGATGTTCACGCCGACCGCGTCCGGCGTGGCGAACGCGCTGACCGAGCCCGAGCGGCGCGGCCGGGCGCTCGCGCTGGTGATGGGTGGGATGACGGTCGCGAACGCGATCGGCGTGCCCCTGGGCACCTGGCTGGGCTCGGTCTCGGGCTGGCGGTCCACGCTGTGGATGGTGGCGGGGCTGGGCGTGATCGGGTTCGCCTGGGTCGCGACGGTGGTGCCGGTGGTCAGGATCCCGACGTCGGGGCGGCTGCGGGAGCGTCTCGCGCCGCTGGGTGACCGGCAGGTGCTGGCGGTGCTGGTGACGCAGCTGCTGATGTTCGCGGCGGCGTTCACCGCGTACACCTACATCGGGTCGCTGATCGACCTGCCGCTGCCCGCCGTGCTGTGGGCGTGGGGGATCGGCGGCATCGTGGGCAACCAGCTCGGCGGGCGCTTCACCGACCTGTACGGGCCGCGCAGGATGGTGCTGCTCGCCCTGGGCGCGAGCACCCTGTTCCTGGCCCTCATCCCCGTCGCGAACCTGGCCCTGCCCGTCGCCCTCGTATGGGCGTTCCTGTGGGGCGCGCTCGGGTGGCTGGTGGCCCCCGCCCAGCAGTTCAGGACCGTCTCCGTGGTGCCCGGCAACGTGCCGATCGGCCTGGGGCTGCTGTCGTCGGCCCAGTACGTGGGCCTGTTCCTGGCCGGGCTGGCCGGCGGCGCGACGCTCGACTGGTACGGCAGGACGGGCGTGACCGTGCTGGCCACCGCGTTCGGGCTGGTGGCGCTGCTGTTCACGCTGGCCACCTACCGCCCGCAGGCGGTCTCCCCGAAGGAGGGCGTGTCCGTCGGGTAGCGCGCCGTCGGCCAGAATGGTGATCATGTCCGAAGACATCGACCCCCGGAACGAGCCCGCGCCCTTCGGGGCCGTGGTGCTCCTGACGGCCGCCTCGGCGGTGGCGGTCATGGGGCTCACCGCGTTGCTGTCCCAGCCGCCCGGGCTGAAGTTCCTGCTGTTCGGCCCGATCGCCCTCGTCGTGTTCGAGGTGGTGGTCCACGAGGTGTGGTGGCAGCGGTGGTGGGGTGCGATCCCCGGCGCGGTGGCGGGCCTGGCGCTCTACTTCGAGGGCCGCGCCGCGCTGGGCGACCTCGTCGGCGACGCCTGGGCCCACCCCGTCGCGTACGTCGCCGCCTGGACCCTCTTCGCCGTCGTCTTCGCCCTCTGCAGCCGCTACCCCCGGACCCTCCGGCCGACGTGATCTTCTCCACCGCGTAGGGGACGCCGGATCGGTCCGCAGGCGGACGACGGGCGGCGGGCGCGGCGCCTACCGTCGGCGGCATGTTGAACGACCAGGTGACCTTTCGGCGCATCGCGGCGGGCGTACTGCTCATCGTGGCCCCGCTGCTCCAGGCCGTCGCCGTCGTCGTCGATCCAGGCACCTGGGGCGACGACCGGGAGGCGGTCAGCTACGGCGCGAACCCCGCGCTGGCCCAGACCGAGTCCGCGCTCTACCACTGGAGCTGGATGCTCATGGCCGTGGCCGCGCTCGGCCTGGCCCATCTCACCCGGCGCAAGGCCACGCGGCTCGGCCACGTGGCGGCGGGTATGACGGTGATCGGCTATCTCTCGACGTCCGCGCTGCTCATGATGGACCCCGTGGAGTGGTGGCTGGGGCAGCACCACCCGCCGGAGGAGGCCCAGCGGATCCTCGACGAGATGCTGAACCTGCCCGGGGTCATCATCGGCTTCCAGATGCCGTGGATCTTCTTCGCCGTCCTCGGCCTGCCGCTGCTGACCGCGGCCGTGTGGCGGGCGGGCTTCGTCGGCTGGTGGGTGCCGCTGCTCGTCTTCGTCGGCTACGTCGTCTCGTTCCCCGTCCCGTACGGGCCCCTGACCGTGGTGTTCTGGATCCTGCCCGTCGTCGCCCTCGGCTGGACCGGGTTGAAGATCCTGCGCATGGGCGACGAGGCGTGGGCGGCGTACTATCCGGCTCCGGCCCTCGTGTCAGCCTAGGGCCGGGATCCAGCCCGCGGTGACCGCGAGGATGAGGAAGAAGCCCAGGACGATCCGGTAGATCACGAAGCCGGTGAAGCGGTGGGTGCTGATGTAACGCAGGAACCAGGCCACGGCCAGGTATCCGACGACGAACGAGATGACCGTGGCGAGGATCGTCGGCCCCCACTCGGGGGCCGGGCCCTTGCCGATCTCGCGCAGCTCGAAGACGCCCGAGCCCAGCACGGCGGGGATGGCCAGCAGGAACGAGTATTTGGCGGCGTCCTCGCGGCGGTAGTCGAGCAGCAGGCCGGCGGTCGTGGTGCCGCCCGAGCGGGACACGCCGGGGATCAGGGCGAGCGCCTGGGCGAAGCCGTACACGATGGCGTGGGGGAAGCTGAGGTGCTTCTCCAGCGTGAGCTTGTTGCGGGCGGTGCGGTCGGCGAACCAGAGGAGGAGGGCGAAGACGATCAGCGTGGTGCCCACCAGGCGCAGGTCGCGGAAGACGGTCTCGATCTGGTCCTTGAACGTCACGCCGAGCACCACGATCGGCAGCGAGCCGACGATGATGTACCACCCCATGCGGGCGGCCCAGTGACCGCGCAGGTCCTTGTTGAACAGGGATCTGGTCCAGGTGGAGATGATCTCCCAGATCTCCTTGCGGAAATAGATCAGCACGGCCAGCTCGGTGCCGATCTGGATGACGGCGGTGAACGCCGCCCCTGGGTCCTGCCAGCCGGCGATGGCGGAGACCACCCGGATGTGGGCGCTGGAGGAGATCGGCAGGAACTCCGTGAGCCCCTGGACCAACCCCAGAACCACCGCTTCTAGCCAGCCGATCACGACGACAACCTTCCGAGAACGCGGGAGTGACGAGGGTGAGGCTAGCGGATGCCGGGGCCGGTGGGTTGCTCGCGTCGCGTACAGAGTCCCGTACGGACACGAGGAGCACCGGCCCCGTGAGATCTCAGAGGCGCTGCCACATCGCGGCGGCGGCCTCGGCGTAGTCGGTGAAGTCGCGGGCCGGGCGGCCGAGCGCCTGCCGCACGCCGTCCGCCACCGAGGCGTTGCGGCCGTCCAGGATGCCGGTGAACAGCGCGGCCAGGCCCGCGGCCTCCTCCTCGGGCACGCCGTTCTTGACGGCCGCGGTCACGTACTCCTCCGGCGTCACCCGCGCGAACGAGATCTCCCTGCCGGTGGCCCTGGACAGTTCCTCGGTCGCCTGCGCGAACGTCAGCAGCCGCGGCCCGGTGAGCTCGTAGAGCCGGCCCGCGTGGCCGTCCCGGCTGAGCGCGGCGGCGGCCACGTCCGCGATGTCGTTCACGTCCACGAACGGCTCGGGGACGTCGGCGACCGGCAGCGCGATGACGCCTTCGAGCACCTGGTCGTAGAAGAAGCCCTCGCTGAAGTTCTGCATGAACCAGCTGCAGCGGACGATCGTCCACTCGGCCCCGGACTCCCGCACGGTCCGCTCGCTGGCCTCCGCCTCCGGCTCGCCGCGCCCGGACAGCAGGACCAGCCGCCGCACGCCGCCGCTCACGGCCAGCTCCGTGAATGCCTTGACGTCCTCGTACGCGCCGGGGAAGGCCAGATCGGGGACATAGGCGAGATAGACGGCCGTCGCGCCGTCGAGGGCCGTCGGCCACGTGGAGCGGTCCTGCCAGTCGAAGAGGGGGCGGGACCCGATCCGCACGGGCAGGCCGAGAGCGTTGAGGCGGTCAACCACACGGCGGCCGGTCTTGCCCGTGCCGCCCAGAACCAGAATCGTCATATATCTAGTAAGCCGCCATACCCATAAGACTCTCCATGGTTGAGAAGCGCAATGGCATATGCGATCGTCTAACCCATGGACCAGCTGGCGGCGCTACTGGACGGCCCGCGGGCCCGTGGCGCCTTCCTGCTCCGCTCGATCCTGGATCCGCCCTGGTCGATGCGCATCCAGGACGAGGCCCCGCTGTCGTTGATCGCGCAGGTGCGCGGGGAGTCGTGGATCGCGTTCGACTCGGGCGAGCCCGTGCGCCTGTCGCCGGGGGAGGTCGCGATCGCCCGGGGGCCGCGGCCGTACACGGTGGCCTCGGAGCCCGGCCTCAAGCCGCAGGTCGTCATCCTCCCCGGCCAGGAGTGCCGCACGATCGACGGCGAGTCGCCCTACGACACCATGTCCATGGGCGTGCGCACGTGGGGGAACGACCCGTCAGGGGGCACCGTGCTGCTCACCGGCACGTACAACCTGGAGGGCGAGGTCAGCAGGCGGCTGCTGGACGCGCTGCCGCAGCTGCTCGTCCAGCCGGGAGACCCGATCATCTCGCTGCTCGGCGCCGAGATCGTCAAGGACGAGCCGGGCCAGGAGGCGGTCCTCGACCGGCTGCTCGACCTGCTGCTCATCGCGGTGCTGCGCTCGTGGTTCGCCACTCACGCGAACGAGGCGCCCGCCTGGTACCGCGCGATGGGCGACGCGGTGGTGGGCCGGGCCATGCGCCTGCTGCAGAACAACCCGGCGCACCCGTGGACGGTCGCCGCGCTGGCCACCGAGGTGGGCGTGTCCAGAGCGTCGCTGGCCAGGCGCTTCACCGAGCTGGTCGGCGAGCCGCCGATGTCCTTCCTCACGGACTGGCGCCTGGCGCTGGCCGCCGACCTGCTGCGGGAGCCGAACGCGACGATCGGCTCGGTGGCCAGGAAGGTGGGGTACGGGAGCCCGTTCGCGCTCAGCGCGGCCTTCAAGCGGGTACGCGGCGTCAGCCCGCAGGAGTACCGGGCCGGATGAAACCACTGCTGCTGCTGGACGTGGACGGCGTGCTCAACCTGATGGGCCGGCCCACTCCGGACTTCCGGCGCTACCGGTGCACGATCGACGGCGAGGTCTACACCGTGCACCTCAACCCGCGCCACGGCCGCAGGCTCCTCGACCTGGCCCTGGCGACCGGCTCCGAGCTGGTCTGGGCGACGACGTGGGAGCACCACGCCAACGACTGGATCGCTCCCAGGATCGGCCTGCCCTCGCTGCCCGTGATCCCCGTGGACCCGAACGTGGTCTCGGAGCGCGGGGAGATGTTCAAGACGCAGCACGTGGCCCGCTATGTGGGCCGGCGGCCGTTCGTCTGGTTCGACGACCAGGTGTGGGCGGAGGACGAGGAGTATCTCAGGGTGCATCAGGGTCTGGCTGACTTCCTGCTCATCCACGTGGACCCGGCACGGGGACTGACCAGCCGACATCTGGGCATGGCACATGAGTGGCTGACCCTTACAGGGTTTTCTCAGGGTTCCTGACGGGAGTCCGTCGGCCTGTCCGTCCGTTGAACAGGTAGGTCGTCACACACGGAGGAAACATCATGTACCGCTCACGAGAGCACAGGATTCTGGCCGGCGTCTGCGGCGGTCTCGCCGACAAGATGGGCCTGCCGCCCACTCTCGTCCGGATCCTGTGGCTCCTGCTGTCGCTCATCCCCGGGCCGCTGTGGGTCGTCTACGTCGTCATGTGGATCCTCATCCCGGAGGAGCCGAGGGGCTACCGTTCGGCGGCGTGACGTCCGCGACAGGCGCCGGTGGGCCGCCCGCCGTGGATCGGCGGACGGCCGGCTCGACCGGTCGCTAGTCACCCATGGGCGGCTGCCCCGCTGAGGAGCCGCCCGGGTCGTCGATCACCGTGCAGGGCTTGACCTGGCCGGTGATCACCTGAGCCTTGAGCTTCCAGTACGGCTTCTCGGCGAACTCCAGCACCAGGGTCTGGCCCGCGCCGACGTACTGGGGACTGATGTCCACCCCGGAGGTCCGGGGGCGGGCGGCTTTGTAGGAGACGGACCGGCGCCACTCCTCAGGGGTGGTGGCCTCGCCTCCGACCGGTTCGCCTCTGCCCGGGGCGCACGTCGTCCTGGGCTTGAGATAGGTGACGTCGGCGGTCACGCCCGCCGCCTTCAGGTCCTGCTCCAGCTTGCCGGCGTCGCCGAACTCCTTGATCTCGACCCGGATCGTGCCGTCGTCCTGCTTGGTCACGGCGTACGCGGGCGTCTCCGCCCCGGCCAGCAGGGGTACCGTGATCGCCGCCGCGGCGGCCAGCCCGGCCACCGCGCCCCCGGCGAGCAGCCGGCGGGTGACGCGGCGACGCCGTTCGGTCCGCGCGCCGATCTCCGCTTTCAGATCCATCAGCAGTTGCTCCTCGAATCTCATCGTGGTGCTCCATCCATGACGAAGGGCAGGTTCCGGAGCGTCCGGCGTGCGCGGTGCAGGCGTACCTTGGCGGTCCCGGGCCGGATGCCGAGGGCGTGCGCCGCTTCGGTGACCGTGAGCTGGTCGATGGCGACCAGCTCCAGTACGGCGCGTTCCCCCTCGGGCAGGCCGGCCATGGCCTCGAAGGCCCGCCGGGCGTGCCGCTCCGCGTCGATGCGCTCTTCGAGCCGGGCGACGTCGTCGGTGTCCAACGGCCTCCGCCCGCTCACCCGGTCGGTCAGCCGGTACTGCTTGTACGCCCGCCGCCGCTCGGCCGAGATCGTCTTGCGCGCCACGCCGTACAGCCAGGCGATCTCGGTGCCGAGGTCGGCGCGGTAGGTGTGGGCCGAGTCCAGCACCGCCACGAAGACCTCGGCGACCAGATCCGCGACGGTGTGCGGATCCTCGACGCGGCGGGCGAGGAACCGGGTGACCGCGTCGACGTGCCGCCGGTAGAAGGCCTCGAATGCCACGGGGTCCGTGGCGATCTTCGCCTGTTTGAGACGCACCGGCCAAGCTCCCTTCGTCGGTTCACGCCCCTGCTTGGTGAGAAACCGGAAAAGGGTTACAAGACCACACCTTCTGGCGGTCCGGGCCGCGTGCGCCGATGCCCGGGATGCCGCTTATCCTCGAAGGATGAGGGCAAGGCCGCTGACACTCGTCCAGGACGATCTCGTCGACTACGACGCCGCGATGGAGCGTATGACCGACCTCGTCGGGCAGCGCCAGCGGGACGAGCGGCCGGACGCGCTGTGGCTGCTCAGCCACCCGTCGGTCTACACGATCGGGCGCCGCACGCCGATGGCCCACCTACCGGCCCCCGAGCGCGGCATCCCCGTCATGGAGACCGGGCGCGGCGGCCAGCTCACCTACCACGGGCCGGGCCAGCTCGTCGGCTACCTGATCGTCAAGCTCGCCGAGGACCAGGGCATCGTCGACTACGTGCGCGAGGTGGAGCTGCGGCTGGTGGAGGCGCTGGGCAAGCTCGGGCTGCCCGCCGAGCGCCGCGACACGCCGCCGGGCTCGGAGCTGCTGACCGGCGTCTGGACCGCCGAGACCGGCCGCAAGATCATCTCGATCGGGATGCGGCAGAGCCGGGGCGTCACGAGCCACGGGTTCGCGCTCAACGTCGACGGCGACCTGGAGCCGTGGAACTGGGCGGTCGCCTGCGGCATGCCCGACGTGGACATGACCTCGCTCAAGCGCGAGCTCGGCACGGCCTCGATGGCCGAGGTCCGCGCGGCCGTGGCCACCGCCTTCGAAGCCTCCTGAGCGCTCCTTCAGCCGCGCGGAAAGACCCGCACGTCGGCATCATGTCCGCCACCGTCGAGTTTGCCGTCGCAGGTGTAGAGCGGGGCCTCGAGCGCTTCGGCGAGTGCGAGATAGGAAGCGTCGTAGGACGTGTAGTTGTGCCGCAGCTCCCAGATGCGCTCCGCGATGCCCTTGATCTCGTAGCGGGCGATCTTCAGCGCGAGATAATCGGCTCGCGCCTGCTCCGCCGCGGCCGTGCCGAGCTTGCCGCCGAGCGAGAGACCCCGCAGGGTCGAGAGAACCTCGACATCGAGCAGGTGAGGGGCGTGGATACTCGCCTGGAGGGCGTCGATGAGCTCGGCATCCGCCGCACGTCCCGCCAATGCCTCGACCATCGCGGACGAGTCGATGACGATCATCGTCTGCCCTCGTGGACGGCGTCGAGGATGTCGGCGGTGGACGGCCCTTGGGATCGATCCCGAGACTTGAGCCGCTTGACGATTTCGGCATTGGTCGGCCTGGCGGCGATGTCTGCCAACTCCCTCGCGACGTAAGCCGAAAGAGACATGCCTGCCTCGGCCGCGCGCTCCTTCAACGACTCGGCTACGGGTTCGGGGACATCGCGAATGTAGAGCGTTGCCATAGAGGAATGCTAGCAGTTTGCAAGCAGGCGGGTACGGCCGCGGTGGCCGTACCCGCGGGCCGGGTCAGGAGATCGGGACCTCGTCGACCGTGCGGCGGGGGCCGGTGAACCAGTGCTTGGCCGACAGCGCCCACCACAGGGCGATGCCGACCAGCACCACCCCGACCGCGATCGGGGCGTAGTTGACCGAGGTCCAGTCGAAGGCCTTGTTGCCGGGCACCCCGGCGGGCGAGATCGGCATGATGAAGTAGATCGACACGACGACGATCTCGACGCAGGCGATCCAGCAGAGCACCTTGTACTTGCGGCCGAGCGTCCACGGGCCCGGCTTGAAGGCGTCGCCCGCGCGGAGCCGGAGCCAGATCGGGATGAGGAAGGCCAGGTAGAGGCCGACGACCGCGATCGACACGACGGCCAGGAACGCGACCGGCGTGGTCAGCCCGGGAGGCGCGTAGAGGGCGGGCAGGGTGATCAGGGCGGCCACGACGCAGCCTCCGATGATCGCGTTGACCGGGGTGCGGTTGCGGTCCACCTTCGACCACAGCCGCCAGCCGGGCACGCCGCGGTCCCGGGAGAACGCGTACGTCATGCGCGACATCGACGTCACGCAGCTCATCCCGCAGAAGAACTGGCCGATCGTGGAGATCGCGAACACCACGGTGGCCAGCGGAGCTGAGAGCGCGGTCTCGAAGATGGCTCCCACGAAGCCGGACTGCTTGTTGATCTCGTCCACGTTCGTGGCCGCGAACAGGAACGACAGCAGCAGGATCCAGCCGCCGATCGCCGAGTAGAAGATCGACTGCCACAGGCCGCGGGCGGCGGTCCTGGCCGCGCCCTGGGTCTCCTCCGACACGTGCGCGCAGGCGTCGAAGCCGGTGATCGTGTACTGGGTGAGCAGGAAGCCGAGCGGCAGCACGTAGAACCAGAACGACAGCCCGTCGGAGCCGGCGCCGAAGCCGGAGTTGTTGTTCGTGCCGCCGAAGACGAAGCCGAGCGACTGGTGGTGGTCGGGCGCGAAGATCAGGATCCCGACGACGATCGCGGCGCCCGCGACGTGCCACCAGACCGAGATGTTCTGCAGCAGCGAGATGAGCTTGTGGCTGTAGATGTTGATCAGCGCGTGGGCCACGAGGATGATCACGAACAGCAGGAACGCCTGTGGCAGCGTGGCCTCCCACGCGCCGTCGGTGAGCAGCTTGAGCGTCATGTTGAGGAACGTGGCGCAGCCGTAGTCCACCGACGCGGTGACGGCGATGAGGCCGATCAGGTTGAGCCAGCCGGTGAACCAGCCGTGGATCGGCTTGCCCAGCGTGGCGGCCCACCAGTAGATGCCGCCCGCCGTCGGGTACGCCGACACCAGCTCCGACATGCAGAAACCGATGATCAGGATGAACGCGGAGATCAGCGGCCAGCCCCAGGAGATGGCGATCGGGCCACCGTAGTTCCAGGCCTGTCCGAAGGTGGTGAAGCAGCCGGCGAGGATGGAGATGATCGAGAAGGAGATGGCGAAGTTGGAGAAACCGCTCCAGGTGCGGGCCAGCTCCTGCTTGTAGCCGAGCTCGGCGAGTCGCCTGGAATCCTCTTCAGTGGTCATTGAGGTCTCCCTGGGGGGCGTGGAGGACGCTCCATTTGGACTACATCTAGACCATTTCTTTGGCGACGACAAGGCGTTACAGGTGGGTTTCGGGCCCGTCAGGGCGTTCGGCCAACCGCCAGGACGATCTTCCCGGTGAGGGAACCACCGAGCTGGGCGGCCTTCGCGTCGTCCAGGTCCTCCCACGAGCCGGCCAGGCCGATTTCGAGGGAGATGTCGTCCGCGGCCACGAGGGCGAGCAGGTGGGCGAGGTCGTCGGCGGGGGCCGTCACGTCGCCGAAGGAGTTGAGCGACCTGGCCCGGCCCAGGGAGAAGGTCGAGTTCGGAGGGAAGACGGCGGGCTGCCCGGAGGCCCAGCCGACGCTCTGGAGGTTGCCACCGGGCTTCAGCAGGGCCCAGGCGGCGACGAGTGCCGGGCCGCCGACCGTCTCGATCACGACGTCGACCGGCTCGACCCCGTCCAGGCCCACCACGATGTCGACGGGAGCTCCGAGGCCGGCCGCGAGTTGCTCGGCGCGTTCCGGTCTGCTGACGGAGGCGATGACGTGGGCTCCGGCGCGCCCGGCCAGCTGCACGGCCAGCCGTCCCACGGCCCCCGACGCCCCGGTCACCAGGACGCGCGAGCCCGGCGCGGGTCCGGCGGCCCGCAGCGAACGCAGCGCCGTGAGGCCGGCCATCGGGAGCGCGGCGGCCCGTACCAGGTCCACCCCGTCGGGGACCACCGCGAGCGAGCCGGTGTCGAACGCCGCCCGCTCGGCCCACGCGCCCGCCCCGAACGCCGCCACCCGCGCCCCCTCGCGCGGTCCCGTGCCGTCCTCGGCGGTGCGCAGGACGACTCCGGCGGCGTCGTAGCCGAGCACGGTGCCCTCCGGCAGGCGGCCCATGTGCCGCAGGTCGCTGAAGTTGACGGACGCGTGACGGACCTCGACGAGCGCCTGCCCGGGCCCCGGCTCGGGTTCCGGCACCTCCGCGAAGCGTCCCTCGGCTCCCGGGCCCGCGACCAACGCACGCATGCTCATTCTCCCCGCTGTCAGGATGCGGACTGTCGGTCCGCTTCGATGGCAGGGATAGTATGAGGACCGACGGTCCGTTTGCAAGAGGAGGTAAGGCCGGTGCGGTCAGACGCGACCCGTAATCGGGAGGCGATCCTGCGGGCCACGGAGGAGCTGCTCGCCGCCCACGGTGCCGAGCACATCTCCCTCGACCGGGTGGCCGCGGCGGCGGGGGTCGGCAAGGGCACGCTGTTCCGGCGCTTCGGCAGCCGTACCGGGCTGTTCCAGGAGCTGCTCGCCGAGCGGGCCGCCGCGCTGGCGCTGGCCATCGAGACGCCCGGCTCCGCGCTCGGGCCCGGCGCGGAGCCCGAGGGCCGGCTGACGGCCTTCCTGGACGAGCTGTGCGAGCTGGCCGAGCGCAACCTGGCGCTCTTCGCCGCGCACGAGCGGGCCTGCGCCGAGGACAAGTACCGCGATCCGACCTACCTGCGCTGGCACGCGCACGTGACGGCCCTGATCGCCGCGGCCCGGCCGGAAGGTGGCCTGGACGCGGAGTTCGCCGCCCACGCGCTGCTGGGCTCCTTCGACGCCGATCTGGCCCGGCACGTCATGGCGGACGGCGGGGTGGCGCGGCTCAAGTCCGCGGTCAGGGGCCTGGCCGAGACCCTGCTCCAGGGTGCGGCTACTCCGCGAACGCGTCGGTAGCGGCCTGGCAGAAGGCCTTGAGGTCGTCCGGCTTGCGGCTGCTGACCAGGGTGTTGGGCCCTGACGTGCAGATCACGACCTCCTGGTCCGCCCACGTCGCCCCCGCGTTGCGCAGGTCGGTCCGCAGGCTCGGCCAGGACGTGATCGTACGGCCGCGCACGACGTCCGCCTCGATCAGCGTCCAGGGCGCGTGGCAGATGGCGGCCACGGGCTTGCCCAGGTCGAAGAAGGCGCGGGCGAACCGGACGGCCCGCGGGTCCATCCGCAGGTAGTCGGGGTTCGCGACGCCGCCAGGGAGCACGAGACCGTCGAACGAGGCCGGGTCGGCGTCCTCCACCGTGTCGTCCACGGCGAACCGGTCGCCTTTGTCCAGATGGTGGAACGCCTGGATCTGGCCCCGCTTGGTGGAGACGAGCCTGGGCGTGCCGCCCGCCTGCTTGACCGCCTTCCACGGCTCCGTGAGCTCCACCTGCTCCACTCCCTCGGGAGCGACGAGGAACGCGATGGTCTTGCCGTCCAACATGGGATCTCCCCCTTGGGTTGAGTGCTTCCCTCTCCCCTTTCCGGGCGCGGCCGTAGTATGCACCTTTACCCCTAGGGGGTATAGTGGCGGCCAAGGATCAAGGAGTGGAGGAGCGAGGCATGACCGTCACGACGTACCAGGTTGAGGGCATGACCTGCGGTCACTGCGTGAGCGCCGTGACCGAGGAGGTCGGTAAGGTCGCGGGCGTGAGCGGGGTCCAGGTGGACCTGGCGGCCAAGGCCGTGACCGTCACGAGCGAGGCGCCGATCGACCGCGTGCTGATCGACGCGGCGGTGGTGGAGGCCGGTTACGAGCTTGCGGGGGCGATCGAGCTGCTGCCGCAGGCGGGGGGTTCGTGCTGCGGCTCCGGCGGCTGCCACTGATCGCCCCGTAGGATGCCTCATCGTCCCCTTGGGGGTGCCGCATCACGGCAGTCCCAAGGGGACTGAAAATTTACACCGCAAAAGGAAACGAGAATGAAACAATTTTCCGCAGCGCGTTGACACGCGGACTCTCTATGGTGTGCCTTCTTCTACACAGGAAAACCCCCGCCTGAAGGTGAGGCACATATGAGGAAATGGATCGCGCGCCTGGCAGCGCTGGGTGTCGCGCTGTTAGTGGCGGGTCAGGGTGCGACAGCCGCCCATGCCCAGGAGCCGGCGGCGGGGAAGAAGGTACTGCGCGTCGGGGCCACCCAGTCGATGGACTCGATGAACCCGTTCCTGGCGGTCCGCCTGGTCTCGACCTCGATCCACCGCTGGATGTACGGCTTCCTCACGGTGCCCGACTCCAAGACGCTGCAGCCCAGCCCGGACCTGGCCGAGTCGTGGACCACGACGCCCGACGGGCTCACGTGGACGTTCAAGATCCGTGCGGCCAAGTGGTCGGACGGCAAGCCCGTCACGGCCGATGACGCGGCCTGGACGTTCAACAAGATCATGACGGACGAGGCCGCCAAGACGGCCAACGGCCCGGCGGTCGAGAACTTCGAGAGCGTCACCGCCAGCGGCCAGGACCTGACGATCAAGCTCAAGTCGCCGCAGGCGTCCATGCTGGACAACCCGATCCCGATCATGCCCAAGCATGTCTGGGAGTCGGTCACCGACATGGCCAACTACGACGCCGAGAAGTACCCGGCCGTCACCAGCGGCCCGTACATCGCGATCGAGCACAAGAAGGACCAGTACGTCAAGCTGCAGGCCAACCCCAACTACTGGCGGGGCAAGCCCAAGATCGACGAGCTGCAGGTCATCTTCTACGACAACCCGCAGGCCGCCGTCGCCGGCCTCAAGAACGGCGACATCGACCTGCTCGGCCGCATGTCCCCGGCCGAGTTCGAGGCCATCCAGAACGACCAGAACATCGAGGCCTGGAACACCCAGGGCCGCCGCGCGGCGTACCTGCAGATCAACCACGGCGCCACCACCACCGACAACAAGCCCGTCGGTGACGGTCACCCGGCTCTGAAGGACGTCAAGGTCCGCCAGGCTCTGCACTACGCCATCGACAAGCAGAAGCTGGTCGACGAGGTCCAGAACGGCCTGGCCAAGCCCGCCGACGGCTCGATCGTGCCGCCGATGTTCAAGGACTTCTTCTGGGAGGCCACGGGCGACGAGAAGGTCAGCTACGACCCCGCCAAGGCCAACAAGATCCTCGACGACGCCGGCTACAAGAAGGGCTCCGACGGCATCCGCACGATGCCCGACGGCAAGCGCAAGCTGGAGTTCCGCTTCAGCATCCACACCGACACCCCGGTCGAGGACAAGCTCGCCGAATACCTGACGGGCTTCTTCAAGGAGATCGGCATCACGCTGACCACCAAGAAGGTCGACTCCAGCAAGTTCTCCGAGGAGACGGGCGTCACCGCTCTGTTCGACATCGCGATCAGCGGCTGGTCGGTCAACCCCGACCCCGAGGAGGTCCTGGCCACGCACCTGTGCAGCCGCAGGCCGGCCCCGGGCGGCGAGGGCGGCGGCACCGAGTCGTTCTTCTGCGACGAGACCTTCGAGAAGCTCTACCAGGAGCAGCTGAAGGAGCTCGACCGGCCCAAGCGCGCCGAGACCATCAAGAAGATGGAGGAGCGGCTCTACACCGAGGCCCCGGTCATCGCGATCTACTACCCGAACGACCTTGAGGGCTACCGCAAGGACCGGGTCACCAGCATCACCCCGATCCCCGAGGACAAGGGCCTCCTGTACGGCGGCAGCGGCTACTGGCCGTTCTACACCGTGGACGTCAAGGCCGCGGCGGCGAGCGGCGGCAGCGGCGGCGGCGGCTCCAACACCGGCCTCATCGCCGGCATCGTGGGCGGCGTCGTGGTCCTCGGACTGGCCGGCTTCTTCCTGAGCAGGCGGCGTAAGAGCGTCGCAGACGAGCGCGAATGACCACTCCGCTAGAAGCAGCAGAGCCCGCCGTCCAGGCGGCGGGCCCTGGTGATGAGCGCTCCACCGGCCGCGGCACGCTGCAGTACGCGCTGTCCAAGGCCGGTGGGGCGCTGTTCAGCATCGCCATGGTGATCGTCGGGACGTTCTTCGTGTTCCGGCTGCTGCCCGGCGACCCGGTGCGCAACCTGGCGCAGGGCCGCAACATGACGCCGGACCAGCTCAACCTCGAACGCCACCGGCTCGGCCTGGACAAGCCGGTGCTCCAGCAGTTCTTCGACTTCGTGGGCAACACGCTCAGGCTCGACCTGGGCACGTCCTACGAGTACAAGCGGCCGGTCCTGGACCTGATCGGCGAGCGCATCGGCCCGACGCTGCTCCTCGCGGGCACGGGTCTGGTCATCGCCGTCAGCCTCGGGATCTGGCAGGGCACGCGGTCCGGATGGCGGCCGGGCACCAAGTTCGACCGCTTCTCCACCAGCGTGTCGCTGGTGCTCTGGTCGGTGCCCACGTTCTGGCTGGGACTGCTGCTGATGATGGTGCTCGGCGTCGGCATCGGGCCCATTCCCGGCCTCTTCCCGTTCAGGGGCATCGAGAGCGTGGACGCGCCCGACGGCTTCGCGTACGTGCTGGACGTGGCCTCGCACATGGTCCTGCCGTGCCTGACCCTGGTGGGCGTGGTCTACGCCCAGTACCTGCTGATCATGCGCTCGTCGCTGCTGGAGGAGGTCAGCCAGGACTACGTGACCGTGGCCAGGGCCAAGGGACTCCGGGACGACGAGGTCCGGCGGCGCCACGCGGTGCCCAACGCGCTGCTGCCCACGGTGACGCTGGTGTTCATGCGCATCGGCTTCGTGGTCGGCGGCGCGGTCACCGTGGAGACGATCTACACCTGGCCCGGACTGGGGCAGCTGTTCTACCGCGCGATCAAGGTGCCTGACTTCACGCTCATGCAAGGGACGTTCCTGCTGATCACCGTGGCCGTGATCCTCATGAACACGCTGGCCGACGTGGTCTATCACATGCTCGACCCGAGAGTGAGGTCGGCATGACCAGCGTCGCCGCGGCCCGCAGACGGCTCGTCCTGAGCCGGTTCTGGGCCGAGTTCCGCACCCACCGAGCAGGCCTCGCCGGGATGGTGGTCCTGCTCATCGCCGTGGTGTTCGCACTGATCGCGCCGCTGTTCATCGACGAGGGCGTGACCAGCGTCGTCGATGCCACCGGGGGCAAGTTCGCCGCGCCGAGCCTCGGCTTCCCCTTCGGGACCGACGAGTCCGGCCGCTCGATCCTGCTGATGATCTGGTGGGGCTCGCGCACGTCGTTGCTCATCGGCTTCCTGGCCGCCCTGCTCAGCATCGTGATCGGCACGGTCATCGGCATCGCCGCGGGGCACTTCCGCGGTTGGGCCGGCGGCACGCTCATGCGGGTCACGGACTGGTTCCTGGTGCTGCCCTCGCTGGTGACCGCGCTGGTGCTGGCGGCCATCCTGGGCGGCACCACGTTCACGGTGATCATGGCGATCGCGGTCACCTCCTGGCCGTCGACCGCCCGCCTGATCAGGGCGCAGACGCTCGCCGTGGAGGCCCGGCCGTACATCGAGCGGTCGAAGGCGCTCGGCGGCGGGCACTGGCACATCACCACCCGGCACGTGCTCCCCAACGTGGCGCCGCTGCTGCTGGCCAGCACCACGCTGGAGGTGGCCAGTGCGATCGTCACCGAGTCCACGCTGGCCTTCCTGGGCGCCAGCGCGAACAAGACGTCATGGGGGACCATGCTGCGCTCCTCCTACGACTACGGCGCGGCCACGCAGGGCGCGTGGTGGTACATCCTCATCCCCGGTCTCGCCATCCTGGCCGTCGTCATGGCGTTCACCCTCGTCGGGCGGGCGCTGGAGGCCGTGCTGAACCCGCGGCTCAGGAGGGCGGCATGACCCTGCTCGAACTCGATGATGTGTCGGTGACGTACCGCATCGCCTCGGGCGAGGTGCCCGCCGTGCGCGGTGTGTCGCTGACGCTCGACTCCGGGGCGGCACTCGGAGTCGCCGGCGAGTCGGGATCCGGCAAATCGACGTTGGCCATGGCGCTGATGCGGCTCCTGCCCCGCGACGCGCGCGTCGGTGGCCGGATCCTGCTCGACGGCGAGGACGTGCTCACCATGAAGTGGGGCCGCATGCGCGCCGTACGGTGGGCCGAGGCCTCGATCGTGTTCCAGGGCGCGCAGCACGGGCTCAACCCGGTGCGCAGGATCGGCGACCAGATCGCCGAGCCGCTGCTCGTCCACGGCCTGGCCAAGCCGGAGGCCGCCCGCAAGCGCGTGGCCGAGCTGCTCGAACAGGTCGGCCTGCCCACCTGGCGGGCCCGCAGCTACCCGCACGAGCTGTCCGGCGGGCAGCGGCAGCGCGTGATGATCGCGATGGCGCTGGCCTGCTCGCCCCGGCTGATCATCGCCGACGAGCCGACCACCGCGCTCGACGTGATGGTGCAGGCCCAGGTCCTGACGCTGATCAAGGAGCTGGTCGCCGAGCACGGCATCTCACTGATCATGATCTCGCACGACCTGTCGGTGCTGGCGGACGTGTGCGGGCAGCTCGCGGTCATGTACGCGGGCCGCGTCGTCGAGTACGGGCCGTCCGCCGAGGTGTTCCACGACGCCAAGCACCCCTACAGCCGGGCGCTGGCGGCGGCGTTCCCCACGGTCGGTGACCCGGCCTCGCGGCTGGCCCCGAAGGGCCTCGGAGGCGACCCGCCCGATCCGATGCAGCTCCCGGGCGGCTGCTCGTTCCACCCGCGCTGCCCGGTCGCGCTGGACGAATGCGCCACGCTGGACGTGGAGCTGTGGCCCGCGGGTGAGCGCCGTACCGCCGCTTGCGTGCACGTACGCGAGAAGGAGGGGGCCTCATGACCGAGACGCAGACCACCGCCGAGGCGGTCTCGACGGCCCGGCCGAGCCTGCTGGAGGCCCGCGACCTGCGCGTGGAGTTCTCCTCGCGCGGCCGCCGCGCCAAGGCCGTGGACGGCGTGAACCTGGCCGTCGGCGAGGGCGAGATCGTGGCCCTGGTCGGCGAGTCGGGCTGCGGCAAGACCACGCTGGCGCGCACGCTGCTCGGCCTCGAACGCCCCACCTCGGGCGAGGTCCGCTACGGCGGCACCGCCCTGGACTACGG
Source organism: Nonomuraea sp. NPDC003709 (assembly GCF_040610775.1). Taxonomy (NCBI): domain Bacteria; kingdom Bacillati; phylum Actinomycetota; class Actinomycetes; order Streptosporangiales; family Streptosporangiaceae; genus Nonomuraea; species Nonomuraea sp. NPDC003709. The sequence goes on from NZ_JBEXMW010000020.1 coordinate 27,337, forward strand.
CTCCAGGGCGCTCAAGGCGTACCGCAGGCAGGTGCAACTCGTCCTGCAGGACCCGACCGGCTCGCTCAACCCCAGGCACACCGTGTACGAGGCGGTCGCCGAGGGGCCGCGCATCCACGGCCTGCCGGACGAGCGGGAGGTCGTGGCCGAAGCCCTGTCCAGGGCTGGGCTGCGGCCGCCGGACCGGTTCTTCCTGCGCTACCCGCACGAGCTGTCCGGCGGGCAGCGGCAGCGCGTGGTGATCGCCGGGGCGCTGGCGCTGAACCCGAAGGTGCTGATCGCCGACGAGCCGGTGGCCTCGCTGGACGCCTCCGTACGCGGCGAGATCCTGGCCCTGATGCTGCGGTTGCGCGACGAGCTGGGGCTGTCGGCGCTGGTCGTCACCCACGACCTGGGCCTGGCCTGGAACATCGCCGACCGGGTGGCGGTCATGTACCTGGGCCGGATCGTCGAGTCGGGGCCGGTGGAGCAGGTGCTGACCGCGCCGCGGCACCCGTACACGCAGGCCCTGATGTCGGTGCTGCCGGAGTCTCCCGAGCGGGTGGTGCTGACCGGCGAGCCGCCGGACCCGACCCGGATCCCGGGCGGGTGCCGCTTCCACGCCCGCTGCCAGGTGCTCGCCTCCGGGAAGGCGGCCGAGGCGGGGGTGGACGCCAGGTGCCGTTCGGAACTGCTGGACATCCTGCCGGCCGTGCCCGAGGCCCAGGCGGCCTGCTACTACGCGGACGCCCTCGACGCTTAGCCCAGGTCGGCGTCGTGGACCAGGATGGCGGCCTGCACGCGGTTGGCCAGGCCCAGCTTGGCCAGCACGCGGCTGACGTGCGCCTTCACCGTCGCCTCCGTCAGGCGCAGCTCGCGGCCGATCTCGGCGTTGGACAGGCCGCGGGCGACGGCCCTGATCACGTCCTCCTCCCGCCCGGTGAGCCGGTCGAGCTGCCTGCGTGCCACCTCGGCGCGGGAGGGGGCGCGGTTGGCGTACGACGCGATCAGGCGCTTGGTGACCGAGGGCGAGAGCATGGCCTGGCCGCCGGCGACCGTGCGGACGGCGGCGGCCAGCTCTCTCGGCGGGGTGTCCTTGAGCAGGAACCCGACCGCGCCCAGGCGTAGCGCCTCGTGCACGTACTCGTCCAGGTCGAACGTGGTCAGCATGATCAACTTGGGCGCGTCCGGCTCGGACAGGAGTTGCGCGGCGGCGGTCAGGCCGTCCATGCCCGGCATGCGGACGTCCATCAGCACGACCTCGGGCCGCAGCCGCCGCACGGCAGAGACGGCCTCGGCGCCGTCGCGGGCCTCGCCGGCGACCGCGATGTCGCCCGCCGCCTCCAGGATCAGCCGCAGCCCCGAACGGACGAGCTCCTCGTCGTCCACGACGAGCACCCTGATCATGCCGGGATCCTGGCGCTCACGAGGAAACCGCCGCCGTCCTGCGCGCTGGTACGCAGCGTGCCGCCGAGCAGCTCCACCCGTTCCCGCAGGCCCACCAGGCCCCAGCCCGCGCCGGGCAGCTCCCCGGGCGGCTCCTTGGGCGCCTCGTTGCGCACCTCCACCTCCAGCTCCTCGGGCCCGTAGCGGATGAGCACGTCCGTGGCGGCGTCGCCCGCGTGCTTGTGCACGTTGGTCAGCGCCTCCTGGACCACCCGGTACGCCGTCCGCTCCACGGTCGGCTCGACCGGCCGCGCCTCGCCCTCGTCGTGCCTGGTCACCGCGATGCCCAGGGCACGGGACTGGTCGAGCAGCCGGTCGAGGTCCCCCAGGGCGGGCGGTGGCCGGAGCGGAGGGTTCTCGGGCGTGCGCAGGACGCCGAGCACGTCGCGCAGGTTCGCCAGGGCCTCGCGCCCGATCCCGCCGATCAGGGCGGCGGCCCGCTCGGTCTCCTCGTCGGACGCCCGCATCTCCAGCGCGCCCGCGTGCAGCACCATGAGCGAGACCCGGTGCGCGACCACGTCGTGCATCTCCCTGGCGATCCTGGCCCGCTCCTGCGCCCTGGCCTGCTCGGCCCGCATGACCTGCTCGTGCTCGCGGCGTTCCGCACGCTCCCTGGCCGCGTCCCGGCGGGTGCGTACCAGGAGGCCGAGTGCCAGCGGCAGCCCGATCACGGCCAGCGCCAGGATCAGCGCGTTGCCCGTGGTGGCGGTCATCAGCTCGTACGGGCCGCTCCGCCCCGCGCCCGCGAGCGCGGCGACCCCGCACACGGCCAGGCAGCCGCCGAGGTAGGCGGCCAGGCGGCGCCCGCTCAGGGTCAGGCCCGCGAAGTAGGAGGCCACCAGCAGCGGCGGCCACATCACCAGCCACACGTAGCCGACGGCGCCCACCGCGGCCAGCGGCCACCAGGACCGCCGCGCCTGCCAGGCGGCCAGGCCCGCGACCGCGGCGACCGCGACGAGCACCGGGAACGGCAGGCTCGACGGCACCCCGATCTGCCCCTTCACCACGAGCAGCGAGGCCGCGAACACACCTGCGCCGAGCAGCACGAACCGCATGCCTCACAGCGTATGGGCCACCCGGAAAGGGACATTACGACGAAAGTAGTAAGAGCCGATCGACGATCGGGGCGTCCCGGGCGGCGGCCTCCGGCACCAGCCTGGGCCCATGCGTAAAACCCTCGCGACAGTCGCGATGTCCTTCGCCGTCCTCGCCGGAGCCGCTCCGGCGCAGGCGGCCGACCTCGCCCTTCCGAAGCCGACCGGGCCGCGGCCCGTCGGCACGACCAGCCTGCACCTCGTGGATTCGAGCCGCCCCGACCCCTGGAACCCCGAGGCGTCCCGGCGGGAGCTGATGGTCTCGCTCTGGTACCCGGCCAGGAGGGCCGTGGGGCGGCCCGCGCCGTACGTGACGCCCCAGGAGTCGGCCGCCATCGTGAAGGGCTTCCCGGGAGTCTCCCCGGACGCGCTCACGAAGACCAGGACGTACGCCAGGCTCGACGCCCCCGTGAGAGGGGGCAGGCTGCCCCTGGTCGTCATGTCGCCGGGCTTCTCCTTCCCGCGCGCCACCCTGACCTCGCTGGCCGAGGAGCTGGCGAGCAGGGGATACCTGGTGGCGGCGGTGGAGCACACGTACGAGTCGGTCGCGACCACGTTCCCCGACGGCCGGACCACCACCTGCCTGGCCTGCGTGAAGGGCCAGGACAACGTCAAGGTGGCCGCGAGCCGGGTCAAGGACGTGCGGTTCGTGCTCGGCGAGCTGGTCAAGGGCCGGTGGGGCAAGGCGATCGACCGGTCGAGGATCGCCATGGTCGGCCACTCCATGGGCGGGTACGCCACCGCCCAGACCATGCTGGCCGACACCCGGATCAAGGCCGGCGTCAACCTGGACGGCACGTTCGCGCTGGACGAGCCGCTCGACCGGCCGTTCATGCTGGTCGGGGTGCCGGGGCACGCCCCCGGCTACGGCTCCTGGGACAAGGCCTGGGTCAACTTGAAGGGCTGGAAGCGCTGGATCACGGTGGCGGGGACCGACCACTCGGCGTTCGTCGACTACGCGGTGCTCAGGCCGGCGCTCGGTCTGCCCGCGCAGGAGCTGGACGGCGCGCGGGCGCTGCGGATCACCCGCGCTCATCTGGTCAGCTTCCTCGACCTGCACCTGCTCGGTAAGCGGACTCCGGCCGAGGGCTATCCCGAGGTCACCGATCACACCCGGAACGCGTCGGCGTTCTCCGAGGCCCACTGAGCGAAGCCGCGCGCGTCCCGGCCGGTGATCTCGCGCACGGTCGGGACCACCGTGTAGCCCTCCTCCGGGGTGTTGCCCAGGGCCTGGACGAGGAACTCGATGGTCTGCTCGCCCATCCCGTCGGCGGCCCACTTGGCCCGCGCCTCGTCCACGGTCAGCTCGACGTACTCGACGTGGCTGCCGATCGTCGTCCCCAGGATCTCGACCTTCTGCCTGAGCGTGATCGCCTCGGGCCCCGTCAGCACGTACGTCCTGCCGCCGTGGCCGCCCTCGACCAGCACCGTCGCGGCCACGGCGGCGATGTCGCGCTCGTGCACGAGGGCGCTCAGCCGGTCGCCGAACGGCTCCTTGATGACGCCTTCCGTCTTCACCGTCTGCGCCCACCAGCGCAGCGTGTTGGACATGAACTCGACCGGGTGCAGCAGCGTCCACTCCAGGTCGGTCGCGGCCAGCGCCTGCTCGAGCGGGCCGTCCTCGCGGCCGCCCAGGACGGTGACCCGTCGCACGCCCGCCTTGACGGCCAGCTCCACGATCGCGGCGCCGTCCGGCAGGGGCGCGTAGTCGTCGCCCGCGAAGTTGATGAAGTGCGCGCCGGTGACGCCCTCGAAGGCGTCCTTCAGCGTCTCGGGCCGGGCGAGGTCACCGGCGACGACCTCGACGTTCTCGGGGAGTCCGGCCTTGGCGGGGTTCCTGGTCAGGGCGCGTACGTGCTGCCCGGCCGCGAGGAGCTCCTCGACGACGAGACGGCCGACGGTCCCGGTGGCTCCGGTGACGAGGATGGTCATGGCGAACCCCTTTTTCTTCGGAACGGAATGTTCTGCTCTTACTATAGCAGAACGGAACGCTTCATTCCGAATAATTCTTGAGCGAGATGGCGTTCGCGGCGCGGTGGATGGGGCCGGCGATCCTGTCGATCATCCGGTCGCGGCCGGGCAGGTGCGGGAGCAGCCTGATCATCCTGGTCTGGAGCCAGGCGGCCAGGGACGAGCCGATCACCATGCCCTTGACGTTGGCCGGCCCGAGCGCCTGGTTGGCCTCGACGAACTCGCGCATCTCGCGCTCGTAGCCCTCCGTCCCGCCGCCGCCGGCCAGCTCGCCGGCCAGCACGTACGCGCCCACGAGCGCCAGGCTCGTGCCCTGCCCGGCAGCCGGCGAGGCGCAGTACGCCGCGTCGCCCACCAGCACGACGCGCCCCGTGGACCAGCGGTCCATGTGGATCTGGGTGACCGAGTCGAAGTAGAAGTCCTTGGCGTCGCGTACGGACTCCAGCAGCGCGGGCACCTCCCAGCCGACCCCCGCCATGGCCTTCACCAGCAGCTCCTTCTGGCCCTCGACATCGCGGTGGTCGTAGGCCAGCGGCTCGGACGACCACATGAACAGCGCCTTGGCGCGGGTGTCCTGGCGGGTGCTGTAGACGTTCGCGGTCCGGCCGGGGGCCACGTGCACGGCCTCCTCGCGGTCCAGGCCCAGGGTGTTGGGGACGGTGCAGATGGAGATGTAGTAGCCGAGGTCGCGGGCGTACCGGGACTCCTCGCCGAAGGCGATCCTCCTGGTGTTGGAGTGCGCGCCGTCGGCCCCGACGACCAGGTCGAACCTGCGGGGCGCCGAGCGCTCGAACGTCACCGTGCCGTCCGCCGCGATGCCCGTGACGGAGTCGTCGAAGACGTACTCGACGTCGTGGCGGGTGAGGTCGTACAGGAGCTCGTTGAGGTCGCCGCGCATGATCTCGGCGTCGTCGCCCGTGCGCCCGCCGAACAGGTCGGCGTCCATGGTCGCGATCTTCCTGCCCCTGGCGTCGTAGTGGGTGGCGATCCGCATGTCCGTGCGCGCCGCGCGGACCGCCTCCATGAGGCCCATGCGCTCGATGACCTGGAGGGCCACGCCCCGGATGTCCACCTTGTAGCCGCCCTCGCGGATCGCGGGGGCCCGCTCGACCACGGTCACGTCGAAGCCGTGCCGCCTGAGCCAGTACGCGGTCGCGGTGCCGGCGATGCTTGCGCCTGAGATGAGGATGCTCTTCGTCATAGCCCTGACGGTACACATGTCTCAGACGCTTGTCTAGGACGAATTTTCAAGACATTTGTGCTAGGCTGCGAGCATGGGAAACAGGGAAGATCTGCTGGCCGGGGCCAAGCGATGCTTGATCGAGAAGGGCTACTCGCGTACGACGGCGCGCGACATCGCCAACGCGTCCGGGGTGAGCCTGGCGGGCATCGGCTACCACTTCAAGTCGAAGGAGGCGCTGATGAACGAGGCGCTCTTCGAGGCGATGCGGGAGTGGGGAGACGACCTGGCGCAGACCCTGACGGCCGACGTCAAACCGGATGCCACGCCGCTGGAGCGGTTCGAGACGGCCTGGGACCGGGTGGTGGAGTCGTTCACCCGCCTGCGGCCGCTGTGGCTGACGCAGTTCGAGCTGCTGGGGCAGATCGACCACCTGCCGGAGGTGCGCGAGCAACTGGTGCAGGCCACCGGGGAGGCACGGCTGGGGCTGGCCGAGCTGTTCGAGGGGGTGGAGCCGGGGGGTGATCCGGAGCGTGAGCGGCTGGCGGGGACGCTCTACCAGGCGCTGCTGACGGGCTTCCTGTCGCAGTGGCTCCTCGACCCGGGCAGCGCCCTGTCGGGCCGCGAGGTCGTCACGGCCCTGCGCTCATTCGCTTCCTGACGAGACGGTCAGAAGGCGCTGATGGTGGCGGGGGCGCGTTCGGTGCGGCTGAGCGTGCGGATGACCGCCGTGGCCCCGTGCCGGTGGACGGCCAGCCGGGCCAGGAGCTCGACCACGGGATCGATGATCGAGGACGGCAGCTCCGGCGTGTCCAGCCCCACGCTCGCCGCCAGGTCGTCCGAGTGCACGACCAGCTCCACGAGCCGCGTGAGCAGGAAGTCGTCGAGCCTCAGTGACCAGCCCGTCCACGGCAGGTCCACGACCCGGTCGTCGGGTTCGGCGGGCAGGGCGGCGGTCAGCAGGTCGAGCAGCTCCTGCGTCCGGTCCACCAGCGCCCCGGGCCCGTCCGCGGCGGCGGCCTGGCCGCCGCGCCTGACGCTCACGTTGCTCTCGTGGTCGAGCCCCGCCTGCACCCACGGCGACCTCGAATAGTGCTCCAGGAGCCCGACCGGCTCGCCGGCCACCCCGTCGGGGGCGAGCACGTCACGGGCGCGGACGAGCTGGTGGGCCAGGTGTCCCGCCAGCCCCGCGACGCTGAACTCGGTCAGCGCGCTCGGCTTGTCCCAGGCCGCCGCCACGGCGGGATCGCGCAGCAGCGAGACCGCCGACGTCGCGGCCACCAGATAGGACTGCCTGATTTCCCCCATTTGCCGCCCTTCCCCTGGTTTAGGTGGTAACTCGCGCCAAGACTATCCCTCCGACAATCAGGCCGAGCGCCGCCATCCGGCCGACCGAGACGGGGTCGCCGTTGAGCGCGATGCCCAGGGTGATCGCGCCGACCGCGCCGATGCCCGTGAAGACGGCGTACGCGGTGCCGACGGGAAGCGTGTTCATCGCCCGGGACAGCAGCCAGACGGCGGCGGCCATCAGGACGAGGGACACGAGCGTGGGCACCGGCCGGGTGAAGTTCTGCGTCGGTTTGATGCTCTGCGACCACGCCACCTCGACGAGTCCGGCGAGGAACAGGACGATCCAGTTCACCGGGCCGCCTCCTTGAGCGCCGCCGCCAGGGACTGCTCGTGGCTGTCGCGCAGGTGCGCCAGGGCCGGGTCGAGCCGCGCGTTGACCAGCTCCGCGTGGATGAACGTCACGTCCTCGACCCTGAAGTGCCCCTTGAAGAAGTCGCGCAGGTAGCGCTCCTGGTGGTCGTAGGGCTCGCGGGGCGTGCCCGGCCCGTACGCGCCGCCCCGCGCGCTCGTCACCACGAACGAGCGGCCTTCGAGCGACATCTTCGGGAACGTGATCTGGTCGAGCCAGGCCTTGAGCGAGGAGGGGATCGAGTAGTTGTACATCGGCGTGCCGATCAGGATCACCTCGGCCGCCACCACCTCGTCGAGCAGCGGCTCCACGACGGCCCACGCCTGCTGCCGGGCAGGCGTCCGCACCGCCTCCCGATAGCGCGAAATGTCGGTGATCTCGTGTTCGAGGATGTGGTCGCAGAGCTCGGTCCACGCCTCGCCGATGTGCGGCACGGGCTGCGCGGCCAGGTCCCGGTACGCGTACCCGCGATCGGGATGCGCGGCCCGCCACGTGTCGGCGTACACGGCGGACAGTCTGCGCGAGAACGACGACGCCCGGCGCGCGCTCGCGTCCAAATGCAGCAACATGGTCTCTCCTTGAAGTGGACACGCTGTCCACTTCAATATAACCGGACGCCGTGTCCAGATACAATCGGACACATGGAGAGAGCCGACGCCGCGCGGAACCGCGCGCGCATCCTGGAGGCGGCCGCGCAGCTCTTCGCGGAGCGGCTCCCGCAGGACGTGACGATGGACGACATCGCCAAGAAGGCCGGGGTGGGCCGGGGCACGCTCTACCGCCGCTACCCCGACCGGGCGTCGATCGCCGTCGCGCTCCTCGACGAGCATGAGCGGGCGCTGCAGGAACGGCTGCTGCGCGGCGACCCGCCGCTCGGCCCGGGAGCGCCGCCCGCCGAGCGGCTCGCCGCCTTCTACGCCGCGATGGTGCGCCTGCTGGAGGACCACCGGCACCTGGTCCTCGGCTCGGAGGTGGGCCGCTCGCGCTTCGAGACGGGCGCGTACGGTTTCTGGCGGGCGCACGTGCGCGCGCTCCTGGTCGCGGCCCGCACTCCGGATCCCGACGCGCTGGTGGACGTCCTGCTCGCGCCCCTGGCCCCCGAGGTGTACGGCTACCAGCGCTCGGTGCTCGGCCTGACCCCGGAGCAGATCACGCGGGCGCTGGCCGAGCTCACGGCGACCCTCAGGTCAGGGCCTTCCTGATGGCGGACCTGAGGAACGCGCGGGCCAGCCTCCCCCTCCTGAACCGGCTCAGCACCGGCCGCGCCGTGCCGTACCTGCGTGCCCGGATGTCGGCCACCACGTTCTCCGGCGCCCCGAGCTCGGCGAGCACGTCGAGGGCCTCCCGCTTGCTGATCATCCGCCCTTCCCGCAGCGTGACCGTGGCCCGGGCGACCGTGAGCAGGCCCAGGTCCACCCAGATGTCGCGCAGCCAGCGCCGCCGGGCCCGCGTCTTGACGAGCCAGTAGTCGCGCAGGTCACCGCGTACGAAGTCGGTCAGCTCCTCGTCCGACACCGGCGGCAGCAGCCCGGCGGGCGGCGGGCCGTACAGCTCCAGGGCCCCTTCGTGCAGCTCGCGGCGGGTGACCGCGTTGACGGGACGGCGGAAGATGCGCTCGTGCGCCCAGGTCACGTGCTCGACCGAGGGGTCGGCCAGCTCTTCCCTGGCCAGGTACGAGCAGTGCAGGTGCGCGGACAGCGGCCCGTCGAGCGCCCGGTGGACGGCCTTGATCCGGCGCCACTGCTCCATCGTCACCGGGGCGTCGATGACCGCGATCAGATCCAGATCGCTGCGGCCGGGCTGATAGTCATCGGTGGCGAGCGAACCGTGTGCCCATAAGGCGACCAAGGGCACGGCCGGCTCGACGCCCCGGAGAAAGTCGCTCAGCAGTCGTTCGGTGGCCGCGTGCATACTGGTCACTATGATCGATAAACCGCCGAGTGGGAAAGCCGCGCAGATCACAGCGGTTCCGCGCGGCTCCGGTCAGATCGTCACGACGCGTTGAACAGCGCGCTCACCGACTCCCCGTCGTGGATGCGGCGCATGGCCTCGGCCAGCGCGGGCGCGATCGACAGCACGGTGAGCTTGTCGCTGGGCTTGGGCGACGGCACGGTGTTGGTGCAGACGATCTCCTCGACCTCCGGCAGCGCGCTCAGCCGCTCCACCGCCCCGCCCGCGAACAGCCCGTGCGTGCAGGCCACCCGCACCGAGCGGGCCCTCCGCTCGCGCAGCCGGTCGAGCAGCTCGATGACCGTGCTGCCCTTGGCGATCTCGTCGTCCAGGATGATCACGTCCTTGCCCGTGACGTCGCCGATCACGGAGCTGATCACCACGCGGTCGTCGCTGAAGCGCTGCTTGGCGCCCATGGCGACGCCGGTGCCGAGCAGTCGGGCGAAGTGGGCGGCCTCCTTGGCGTTGCCGAGGTCGGGGGAGACGACGACCGTGTTCGACAGGTCGTACTGGCGGAAGTGCGCGGCCAGCTCGCGCAGCGCGTGCAGGTGGTCGACGGGGACGCTGAAGAAGCCGTGCACCTGCGGAGAGTGCAGCGTCATGGCCAGCACCCGGCTGGCGCCCGCGGCCACCATCAGGTCGGCGACCAGCCGCGCGCCGATCGAGATGCGCGGGGCGTCTTTCTTGTCCGACCTGGCATAGGCGTAATGCGGCAGGACCACAGTGGTCCGCGCCGCGGACGCGCCCCGCGCCGCGTCCAGCATCAGCAGCAGCTCGACCAGATGCTCCTGTACGGGCGGCACGAGCGGCTGGATGAGGAACACGTCGCGTTCACGGCAGTTGGCCTGGAGCTGTACTTCGAGGACGTCGTTGGCGAAGCGCTCGATGCGCACCGGGTGGAGTGGCGTACCCAGATGCCTGCAGATCTCTTCAGCCAGCTCAGGGTGGGCGCTTCCAGAGAAAACCGTGATGTCTCGCACGATTCCGTAAGCATAGCCACCCGGCCTCGGCGTTCGCGTGAGCGACCCGGGGGTGCGGTCAAACGAGCAGCAGATCGGCGGTCAGCTCGTCGAGGCCGGGCAGGACGCGCCAGGCCAGGGCCAGCGCGTCGGGAGCGGGCGGGTAGTGCGGGTGCGGCACGGCGATCACGCGCATGCCCGCCGCGTGCGCCGAACGCAGCCCGTTGCTCGAATCCTCCACCGCCACGCACTTGCGCGGGTCCGCCCCGATCCGCCGGGCGGCCTCGAGGTATCCGTCGGGCGCCGGCTTGCCGCGGGCGACCTCCTCGGTCGAGACCGTGGCCGCGAAGCACTCCTCGAGCTCGGCCGCGTCCAGCACCACGTCGATCAGCCTGCGCGGGGACGAGCTGGCCAGCCCCAGCGTGACGGCATCGGACAGCCGCCGCACCGTCTCCACCGCCCCGGGCATCAGCGGCACCCCGTCGCGGTAGCGGGCGGCCATCTGGTCCACCACACCCCGCGCGATCTCGTCAGGAGGCATCGACACCCCCAGCGAGTGCAGGTACGCGGCCCACTCCCCGGTGCTCATGCCCATGAGCCTGGACTGCGTGTCGGGCTGCCAGGTGCCGCCGTGTTCGGCGACGAACGCCCGGCGCACCTCCTCCCACACGGGCTCGGAGTCCACCAGCACGCCATCGAGGTCGAACACGCACGCTTCCACCCGACCAGCCAACCACACGGCCCCATCACTCGGCGCCGAGGAGCCGGGCCAGGCCTGTCCGTATTGCCCTAGATTCATGCTATTAGGGGTGTTTATTGAGCTATCTGGAGTGATTCCCGGGCACTCGGTTAGACATGGCAGACCTTCCATTTCACGACAAGGACGACTTCGCGGACGCCGACCGCGGCTTCATCGCGAAGCTGAGTCCGGCAGTGATCCAAGCGGCCGACGGCCGGGTCATCTGGGACAACGACTCCTACGACTTCCTCCAGGGGGAGTGCCCGGCGACGGCCCATCCCAGCCTCTGGCGGCAGGGCCAGCTGTGCGCCAGGCAAGGTCTGTACGAGGTCGCAGAGGGCGTCTACCAGGTACGCGGCCTGGACCTGTCGAACATGACCCTGGTCGAGGGCGAGCGCGGCGTCCTCGTGATCGACCCGCTGATCTCCACGGAGTGCGCCGCCGCCGCGCTCCGGCTCTACCGCGAGCACCGCGGCGACCGCCCGGTCACCGGCGTGGTCTACACGCACTCGCACGTCGACCACTTCGGCGGCGTACGCGGCGTCACCGGGGGAGGCGTGCCGATCCTGGCCCCGGAGGGGTTCATGGAGCACGCGGTGTCGGAGAACGTCTACGCGGGCCCCGCCATGACCCGCCGGGCCGTCTACATGTACGGCCCCGCCCTGCCCCGCTCGCCCGAGGGCCAGATCGGCTGCGGCCTCGGCATGACCAACTCGACGGGCACCGTGTCGCTCATCCCGCCCACGACGGACATCACCCGTACCGGCCAGGAGGAGACCGTCGACGGGATCCGGATGCTCTTCCAGCTCACGCCCGGCACCGAGGCCCCCGCCGAGATGAACTTCCTCTTCCCCGACCGCCGCGTCCTGTGCCTGGCCGAGAACGCCACGCACAACCAGCACAACGTCATCACCCTGCGCGGCGCCATGGTCCGCGACGCCCGCGCCTGGGCGCGCTACCTGAACGAGGCCGTCACGCTGTTCGCCGACCGGGTCGACGTCGCCTTCGCCTCGCACCACTGGCCCACCTGGGGCCGCGACGGCATCGTCCGCTTCCTCGAACAGCAGCGGGACATGTACGCGTACCTGCACGACCAGACGCTGCGGCTGCTCAACAAGGGCCTGACCGGGCCCGAGATCGCCGAGGCCATGCACATGCCGCCCGAGCTGGAGCAGGCCTGGCACACGCACGGCTACTACGGCTCGGTCAGCCACAACGTCAAGGCCGTCTACCAGCGCTACCTGGGATGGTTCGACGGGAACCCGGCACATCTGTGGGAGCACCCGCCGCGGGAGAGCGCCGTCCGGTACGTCGACTGCCTGGGCGGCGGCTCGGCCGTGGTCGCGTTCGCCAGGCGCTACATCGACGAGAACGACCTGCGCTTCGCCGCCCAGCTGCTCAACCACGCCGTCTTCGCCGACGAGGGCAACAAGGAGGCCCGCGACCTGCTCGCCGAGGTCTACACCCGGCTCGGCCACGGCGCCGAGAACGCCGTGTGGCGCAACTTCTACCTCATGGGAGCCCTGGAGCTGTCGGACGGCATCGTGCCCGCCACCGTGGACGCCGGCTCGCTCGACCTGCTCGCCGCGCTGTCCGTGGAGCAGATCTTCGACTCGCTCGCCATCCGCGTGGACGGGCCGCGCGCCTGGCACGAGCGGCTGTCGATCGACTGGTACCTGACCGACCTGGGGGAGCGGTACCGTACGACGCTCTCGAACGGCGCGCTCATCCAGCAGCGGGAGCCCGCGGACGAGAGCGCCGACCTGACGCTGCGGCTGACGAAGGACCAGCTCGTGGGGCTGCTGGCGGGCAAGGGAGTCGGGGGCGTGGAGCGCGAGGGGGACACGGGGGCGCTGCAACGGCTGGTCGCCGTCCTCGACCACGCGACACCCGACTTCGCCATCGTCACGGCCTGAGCCTCTGTCCTCGCTCGGGCCGTCACGACACGAGCCTTCGCCGGGCTGCCGTCACGGCCTGAGCGAGGGCTCTTGCTCGGGCCGTTCGACCTCGTGGCGCAGCGCTTTGCAGGCCAGCGCCAGCAGCGTCACCACCGCGGCCCCGATGCCCGGCCCGAGCACCAGCGGCAGGGTCAGCTCACCGGCGTGCCACACCGCCGCCAGGATCGCCGCCGAGGTCAGCACCGCCACCCCGAACATTGCCCCCCACAGCGGCAGCACGTCCAGGTACGCGAACAGCAGCGGGAACGCCAGCCACACGAAGGGCGGCGCCGCCACCGCCAGCACCACCCATCCGGCCGTCACGAGCCCGAGCCACACGACCCGCAGCCCTCCGGACGTCAGCGGACCGGCGGCATAGGCGAAGCCGAGCACCAGCCCCCCGACGGCCACGGCCACCTGGTCCTCGCGCAGCGAGCCCACCACCGCGGGCACCAGAAGCCCGCAGGCCGTGGCATGCACCGCCCACCGCAGCAACCGCGACGGAATGTCCATCATTACTCACCAAGAGTAACCTCAGGACTCGGCGCCGTCACGCCTCGCGGCGCCGCCCGGTGAAGATGGTGATCAGGAAGTACAGCAGCCCGGCCAGCACGAGGGCGATGACCACGCCGATGTTCGCCCCCCCGAACGTGCCCGTCTTCATCTCGTCGCTCATCAGGAAGCCGACGATCCTGGCGATGTTCGGGTCGCCCGAGGTGATCAGCCCGAGGCCCACGGCCGACGCCACGACCAGCGAGACCAGCCCGGCCCAGTTGAGCGCGGGCGCGCCCGGCCGCAGCAGCCGCTCGTCGTACGCCCTGCCGCCCGCGCGCAGCCGCCACATGTCCACCAGGAAGATCGCCACCCAGGCCGCCATCACCACCCCGATGATCGCCAGGAACGCCTGGAAGGTGCCGAGGAAGCTGCTGGACACGAACAGCAGGTAGTAGCCGCCGAGCACCATGAGCACGCCGTCGATCAGCACCGCGTAGTGCCGCCTGACCGGCACGCCGAGCGCCAGCATCGACAGCCCGGACGAGTAGATGTCCATGATCGCCCCGGCCAGGAAGCCGCCGATGGCGGTCAGCAGGTACGGCAGCAGGAACCACGTCGGCAGCGCCTGGGCCAGCGCGCCCACCGGGTCGCCCCCGGCGGCCTCGGCCAGCTTCGGATCGCCGCCCGCCAGCAGCACGCCGAACACGAGCAGCACCATGGGTGGCACCGCGCCACCCAGCGTGGTCCACAGCGCCACCGACCTGGCCCGGGAGTTCGAGGGCAGGTAGCGGGAGTAGTCGGCGCCGCAGTTGACCCAGCCCAGGCCCAGCAGCGTCATGGCGAAGACGACCCCGCCGACCCACTCGCCGGGACCCGCGTCGCTCTTCAGCGCCCCGCCGAGCTTCGGCACCATGAGGGCCATGTAGACGATGGTCAGCACGACGAACGCGTACGTCAGGTAGCGCTGGACCGCCATGATCAGGGCGTGGCCGTACACGCCGACCGCGATCACCACGACGGCCGCGACGGCGAAGCACACGGCGGTGGCCGTGGTGGCGGGGACGCCGGGCGCGAGCCGCGCGAGGATCGCCGCGCCGCTCTGCGCGGAGAGCGTGACGAGCACGATCTCCCAGCCGACGTTCGAGATGTAGGAGAAAACGGCGGGCAGCTTGTTCCCCTGGTACCCGAACGGCGCCCGTCCCAGCGTCATCGTCGGCACGCCCGACCGCGTCCCCGCGACCGCGACCAGGCCCACCAGCAGGAACGACAGCGCGTACCCGACCGCCCCGGTGATGATCGCGGGGATCACGCCCAGACCGAGACCGACCATGTACACGCCGAAGGCGACACCGAACAGGGAGAGGTTGGAGCCGGCCCACGGCCAGAAGAGGTCTCCCGGCCGGCCGTGCCGCTCGGCCTCGGGGACCGCGTTGATGCCGTTCTGCTCGACGGTCATCGTGTCCATGATCGGACGTTACTCGCCCCATACCCGGTAAGAGAACCCTTGGACGGTCGGTGAGAGTCTGGACGGCATGAGCGCGGAGACCACCGGGTTCGACAGGCGGCGGCATGCACTGGCCGTGTGCCTGGTGTCGGCGTTCATGACCGGACTGGACGTGAGCATCGTCAACGTGGCGCTGCCGTCGATCCGCGCCGGCCTGCACGCGACGGCGGACGGCCTGCAGTGGACGGTCTCCGGCTACGCGCTGACGTTCGGCCTGCTGCTGGTCCCGGCCGGGCGCATGGGGGACGCCAGGAGCCGCAGGACGCTGTTCATGTGGGGTGTGGCGCTGTTCACGCTCGCCAGCGCGGCGTGCGGCTTCGCCTGGGACATGAAGGTGCTGATCGCGGCCAGGCTCGTGCAGGGCATGGCCGCCGGAACGGTGAACCCGCAGGTGTCGGGGCTGATCCAGCAGATGTTCGCGCGGCACGAGCGGGGCCGGGCGTTCGGCGCGCTGGGCGCCACCATCGGCCTCTCCACGGCCGCCGGGCCGCTGATCGGCGGCGCACTGGTCACCCTGTCCGGGCCCGAGCTGGGGTGGCGGTGGGTGTTCCTGGTGAACGTGCCGATCGGGCTGGCCCTGCTGCCCCTGGCCTGGCACGTCCTGCCGGCCCCGCGCCAGGACGTGCCGCGGCGGCGGGAGAGCATGGACCCGGTGGGCGTGCTCCTCCTGGGCGTCGGGGTGGCGGGCCTGCTGCTGCCCTTCATCCAGCGCCACCAGTGGGAGGGGAACGCCAAATGGCTGATCATCCCCGCCTCGCTCCTGATCCTGGGCGGCTTCGTGACATGGGAACGGTTCTACCGCCGCGAGCCTCTCGTGGACCTGGCGCTGTTCAGGAAAGGCTCCTATCGCCTCGGCACGGCCATTGGGCTGTTCTACTTCGCCGGATTCACCGGCATTTTCTTCATCTTCACCCTGTACCTGCAGAGCGGCCTCCATTACAGCCCCCTGCTGGCGGGCCTGTCGATCACGCCGTTCGCCCTCGGCTCGGCGTCGTCCAGCGTGGTGGGCGGGCGGCTGGTGTCCCGCGCGGGACGCCGCGTGGTGGTCATCGGCCTGCTCACGGTGATCGCCGGCCTGGCGGCGACCATGGCCGCCACCGTGCTGGTGCCGGGGCCCGGCGCGGGCCTGGCCACTGCCCTGCCGCTGCTGGTCGCGGGCATCGGCAGCGGCCTGGTCATCTCGCCCAACCAGGCCATCACCCTGTCGGAGGTGCCGCCCGAGGGCGGCGGGAGCGCGGCGGGGGTCCTGCAGACGGGCCAGCGGCTGGGCTCGGCGATCGGCATCGCGACGGCCGGCTCCACGTTCTTCGGCGCGCTCGGCGCGGACTGGGCGACCGCCTTCCGTCACGGCCTGGCGGTGGTCCTGCTGTTCATCTTCCTCTCCCTGGTGGCCGCCGTGTACGACCTCGCCCGCCCGCGTTAGCGCCTCCGCTCGGGACCCCTCCCGGCGCATGCCTTGTAGAAAGGCCTCACCCCCTGCGGCCGGGCCACGCGAGCACGGCTTACCGGGCCGCAACAGCCGACGAAAGGGAGACCATGCACCCCCGGAAGGCCATCACCGCCCTGACCCTCGCCTGCGCGCTGGTCGCGACGCCGGCCCTCACCGCGACCCCGGCCGCCGCCTCCGCCCCGAACCTGCGGGCCTGTTACGACGGGAAGTGTAAGTTCACGTTCACGAGGGCCGTGAGCTTCCGCGTCTCCAGCGCGTACGGCCTAGGCAGAGTGCGCGTCTCCAAGGAGTTCATGGGCGGCCTCTTCAACCAGGACATGGTCGTCGTGCGGGCCCCCGGCCTCACCTCGTCACTGGGGGAGGGTGCCAGGGGGGAGTTCCGGTACGGGAACAAGCGCACGCTCAACTTCCGCGTGCTGTCGATCACCGACCGGGGGGCGACGATCCGCTTCGAAGGATGACCAGGCGTCCCGTTCGCCGGGTCGGCTAGGCTTCGCCGCGGGGGTGGGCACCATACGAACGAGATTGCGCAAGCTCCGCGCGGGTGGGCGGGAGTTCGTGTGGAAGGGCGAGATCCACCACGTGTCCGGCGGGCGCGACTGCCACAGATGTGTCCGCCTGCGGGTCTGGGGCGCGGGGAAGAACAGCCGCGTGCTCCAGGCGGACCTGCTGTCGAAGGCGGTCCTGCCGTGGGGCTGCGCGAGCGACAACTCCTACCCGACCCCGAAGGACGTGCGGGAGGTCATCGACCATGCGCTGACGCATGGCTGGGACCCCGACACCGCCGGCGGGGTCTTCGTCCTGAGCGAGGACGAGCACGCCGCCGCGTTCGAGCTGACCGATTTCCTCCTCACCGACCGCCTCAGAGACGAGGGGGCGCCGGACCCGACCACCCGCGTGCTCAGCGCCTTCGAACGCGCGACTGACTGAGCTCCCTCGAACTTTCTCCGCTCTGACGCGAAATGATGGCCCGCCTCCCTACATAGGCACAGATGTCCGTACATCGCACTATGAAGGAGCCAGGCATGGGGATGCCTCGTGGATGAGGAACGGGCCAGGTTCGAGTCCGTCTACCAGGAAACGTACGGCCTGATCACGGCGTACGCGGCGCGCCGTTGCGACTCCCCGCAGGATGCGGCGGACGTGGTGGCAGAGACCTTCGCCGTCGCCTGGCGGCGGATACACGACCTCCCGGACGGGGAGGAAGCCACGCTGTGGCTGTACGGCACGGCACGCAAGGTGCTGGCCAACCACTATCGCGGCGAGGTCCGCCGTCAGGCGCGCAGCGTGGAGCTCGACACCGAGATGGCCGATCTGTACGGAGCCTCGCCCGACAGCGGGGTCGAGTTGTCCGCGATCGCGCACGTCTTCCGGAACCTGTCCGACGACGACCGCGAGCTGTTGGCGCTGGTCGCGTGGGAGGGCCTGGACCGGCAGGAGATCGCCGGCGTGCTCGGCCTGTCGCGCAACGCCGTACGCATCAGACTGCACCGCGCCCGCAAGCGCTTCGCCCGCGCGCTGGCCGAGGCGGACGTCCGTTTCACGTCGGAGAGCCGGCTGATCCCGGCGGAGAGGCAGCTGTGAAGAACACCGACGACATCGACACGATCACCCGCTCACTGGCCCGAGTGGAGCCGGGCCGGCCAGGGGGGCAGGCGTCCGACGCGGGGGCGCGGACGCTGCTGGCCTCGATCACCGCCACCGAACCCGGCCCGCCCGCGGCTCGCCCACGCCCGTACCGGGCCCGGCGCCTGTTCCTGGGGCTGGCCGTGGCGGCCACACTCGCCGCGGGCATCGTGGTGGGGCAGGGCTTGCTGCGGACCGGCGTGCCGCCTTCGTACGCGGTCACCAAGGACTCCGACGGCGTCGCGTACGTCAAGCTGCGGGATTTCCGTGACGCCGCGGGGCTGACGAGGCAACTGCAGGAGCTCAACGTCCCCGCCATCGTCGACTACGTGCCTCCGGGCAAGATGTGCCGGGAGCCGCGCGGGACCCACGTCGAGGACATCCCCCGGGGCCTGTACTCCGTGCCGGAGAACATTCCCGGAGAAGAGGGGCGCGGCTGGCAGATGCGGATCGACACCAAGCTGTTCAAGCCCGGCCAGACCTTCGTCTGGACGATTGGAGAAACGCTCACCACCACCATCCTGATGACCGGCCCGGTCGGGCCGTGCGTCCTGGAGGACAGGCCTGTTCAAAAGGAGGTCAAGCCCGACTACCGGCGGGCAACCGTGAAGGGCCGCTCGCTCGCCGGGCTCCGGGTGGACGAGAAGACCGTCGGCGAGGTCCTGCCCGAGCTCAGGAAGCGCGGACTGAAGGTCACCTTCCTGATCATGGAGATCGCGCCGGGTAACCCTGGCGGCTTCGGCGAGGGCCCCACGCGGACCACTCCCGTGGGCGACGACTGGGTCGTCTGGGAGGCGGAGGAGTCCATCCGCGAGCCCGGGCTGATCCGCCTGCTCGTCACCGACAAGCGTTACGACCGCAACCCTGTCTACGGCGGTCCACGCGACGACGTCATCAAGGAATAACGCTTCTTGATCGGCCAGGAGAAGTCGGGGATCGTGGCGGCCTCCGCCGAACTGGTCAACATCGGATTCTCCTGGTTGAACCCCTGATCAGCCGGCCAGGGCCTTGACGCTTTCGGGCGTCCAGGCGTACTCGATCACGGGCAGTTCGACCCCTCCGGGCACGCTCTCCCAGAAGTCCCGCGTGGCGCTGCCGCCGCATCGCTCGTAGAAGGCGATAGCCGGGGCGTTGTCCCTGAGCACCTCCAGGTAGACCGCCTTGCCTGGGTGGTTGGCGGCTGCCCAGCCGAAGGCGCGGCTCATGAGCAGGCGTCCGACGCCGGAGCGTTTGCGGGCGGGGCGGACGTGGAGGTTGTCGAGCAGGACCCGGCCGTCGGGCTGCGCGATCAGGTAGGTGAAACCCTGCAGCGCGTCGTCCTGCTCGGCGAGCAGCAGGTGGGAGGCGTTCTCGACGCTGCCCGGCTCACGGTCCGCGAGCCGGGCGGCCCAGAGCGCCTTGCGGTCCTCCAGGAGCGGGCCGTCGAGGAAGGAGGCGGGCATGATCCCGGCGTAGGCCGTCTGCCAGCTCTCGGCGTGCAACGCCGCGATGAGGTCGGCGTCGCGCGGCATGCCCGTTCTGAGTTGCATGGGTCAGAGCGTGCCATAACCGACGAACAACCCGAACCGCCCTCGGACCCCCGCTCCTCACGACAGATGCCGGCCGGGTAATCACCTGGCCGGCATCCAAGAGCGCCTTGGCCTCCGAACCCCCGAAGGCCAAGGCGCCGGCTGGAGGTGACGCTCCACGCCACCGGCTTCTTCGACGGGCTCGCACTGGTGAAGCCCGTCGTTGTGCACTTCTTGGACGAGCCGCATCCCTGGCCCCTCGCCCCCTGGGAGGAGCCCCTGCTCAGCGGAGTCGCCAGGATGCCGGAGCGCTACTTGAGGATCTCGAGGTGGTAGTCCGACTTCTTGTGCGACCAGTGCTCACCCGTCAGTTTGCGGCACCGCCAGCTCCCCTGCCACTGCTTGCCGTCGACCATGCACTTGTTGTAACCCGCGGTGGTGAGCGGATAGGCCGCGACGTAGTCCCAGACATCGGCGCCGGCCGGAGCCGGTACGAACGCGCCGACGGCCCCCGCCGCCGCCACCGTGACCGCCACGTTCCTGACCTTGTTCCACAGCATGAAGCCACTCATCCTTTTCTCGATTGCGCAGAGCCTGGCAGCCGGGGCTTCCGTGTCTCTTCTCCATCGCTTCCTTCTTGCGACCGTCGGCTGTTTTCGGTCACGGCGTTAGCCTCGTGATCGTGACGACCAGAAACTCACATTGCTCCTTCTGCGGCACGGCCTACGTCCCGGATCAGCCATGGCCGCGGACCTGCGCCGACTGCGGCAACACCAGCTACCTCAACCCGCTGCCCGTCGCCGTGATGGTGCTTCCGGTGGACGAAGGACTGCTGGTGATCCGCCGTGACGTCGAGCCGCGCCGCGGCGAGCTCGCCCTGCCCGGTGGCTTCATCGACCTGGGCGAATCCTGGCAGCAGGCGGCCGCCCGAGAGCTTCGGGAAGAGACGGGCATCCTCGTCGAGGCGGACGACGTCCGGCTGTTCGACGTGCTCAGCGCCCCCGACGGCACGGTGCTGATCTTCGGCTTGGGGCCGCGTACGAGCTCGGCCGCCCTTCCACCGGTGACGGCCACGGCCGAAACGACGGAGTGGCTGGTGATCGACCGGCCGCAGGAGCTGGCGTTCCCGCTGCACACGTGGATGGCGGGGAAGTACTTCACCGGCGGTCAGCCCGTACGCGTCCAGTAGTCATGGGGGTGACGGCCGGGCCGGAACCCCTGGGCCTCGACCATGGCCGTCGCCTCGGCGAAGCGGTACGCGACTCCGGTCGGGTCGTGGGCATCGCTGCCGAAGGTGACCGCGTCTCCGCCTTCGTCACGCCACCAGCGAACGATCTCGGGATGGAGCGGCCCCCGCGTGTTGACCTCCAGAGCCCGGCCGCTGTCGGCGAGCACGCGCAAGGCATGACGGAACTCCTCCTGGAACGCGTTCGGATCGAACGGCCCGGCCTGCGCAGGCCAGTAGCGAAGCGGGTAGTCGATGTGGGCGAGCACCCCGAAGGCGTCCGAGCTCTTGATCAGGCGAGGTATCTCGGCCAGGTATTCCCGGATCACCTCCGCGGCCGGTCGCTGACGGTACAGGTACGGCGGCTCGGAGAACTGCCGCCCCACCGGCAGGCAGTGCAGCGAACCGAGCACCCGGTCGAACTGCCCGGCGTCGAGCAGCCTCGCGACCTCGTCGCCGTACCAATGCGGTTCGCCTAATTCCACCCCGGTGATGATGCGCAGGCTCGGAAACCGATCGCGGCAGCGCCGCACGCACTCCAGATATCCGCCGGGATCGAATCTCGGTGGAACCAGCGTTCCGGCCGGCGTGACGAACGGCTTGAGATGCGCGTATTCGTCCAGGTCGTCGGCAAGGACCACCCAGGCCGTGAAATCCACGTGCTCGGTGAACGCGACCGCGGGCAGCCCTGACTCCACCGCCCGCGCGCAGGTCCGCTCCATCGAGCCGCCCGGCGCATCCCACGACCATTCGCTGTGAACATGACTGTCCGCGGGCAGCATGACCTCATCCTCTCCTTCGATCGTCTACTGGTCTATGTGCCCGGACTGGTGCTGCTCGGGCAGATGGCTTTCCGAATGCGCCCACACCAGGACGTTGTCATGCCGTTCCCGCCGAAAGAAATCGACCACTTCCTGATCGGAATGGCGCAGGCTGAAGTGGGTCAGCACGAACAGCGTGTCCGGGTGCGCCTCGACCACGGGTTCGAGCCGGCTCCACACCGTGTGCCCGACCCGGTCCGCGCGAGGCAGCTCGCTGTCGTGGAGAAAGGTGCACTCGGTGATGATGACCGGATAGGTGAACAGCCAGGGGTTCCGCTCGAACACCGACACATGCGTATCGCCGAGGAAGGCGAAAAGGGGGCGGCGTGCCTGCCGGTCGACCTCCACGCCTTCTCGCCGTTTCCGCGCCATGATCCGGCCGAACTCCGCGCCGCGTCCGTCCCGGACGAGTTCGTCCCGCAGGTCCTGGAATTCGGGCAGCAGTTCTTTGACGGTCTCACTGAACGCGTAGCCCACGCAGGGCACCTTGTGCTCGCATCCCACCACGCGCACGTGGTGGCCACGGGAGCCGAAAGCGAATTCGTCGTCCTGCCGTACGCCGTGAAGACGATAGGCCGGGGCCAGCGCCGGATCGTACGGCGCCGCGTGATTCAGCTCCGCGGACGCACGCAGGAAAGCCTCCACATAGGGCAGCGCCTCGGCCGGCAGGTAGATGTCGGCGCCGGATGGCCTGGAGGCGAGGAAGTCGAGATCCTTGGCGTGGTCGTGGTGCGTGTGCGTCAAGAAGACCGTCTCGGGCTGCCGCCCTTCGCACAACCCGGCGTCCAGGGCGCATCGCAGCTCCGGTATGTGGAAAAAGGTCTTGTCGTTCGCCCGGGAGTAACCGGTGAGGGTGAACGCGGTGCCGGGGATCCGCCACGTCTTCCACTGCCGGAAAGGATGCCCCTTCACCAGCAGGTCCGGATGCTCTTGGGAGGTCTGCGTCATCGGGTACGCCTTCCAGATGTTCGAACACTGGCCTTGATGGATGCTCGCCAGGTTCGCGGCCCGGCGGCGAAATTTCCAGTGGATATCTCTGCCGGGCCGGCTGCCTTTCCCATGCCGCCGGCCGAGCGCAGAATAGGCCGGTGGCGATCGAACCGGGCTTGATTCCCGCACCGGTCCGGCTCGAATGGGCCGGAGGTTCCGGGCCGTTCACAGGGGTCGTGCGTACCCGCGTCGATCCGTTGCTCCGGCCTGAGGCATATCGACTGACCGTGTCGGCCGACGGCGCCGAGATCGCGGGCGGAGACGAGGCCGGTGTCTTCTGGGGGCGTCAGACCTTACGGCAGATCCAGGGCTTGGACGCCTTTCGCCGTGCCCCCATCGCCCGAGAGCCGGTCATGGTGCCGTACGTGACCGTACACGACGCGCCGCGTTTCGCCTGGCGGGGATTCATGCTCGACGTCGCACGCCATTTCCTGCCCAAGGAAGACCTGATGCGATACGTCGACTTGCTGGCCGCGCACAAACTCAACGTCTTCCATCTGCATCTCACCGATGACCAGGGCTGGCGCGTCCAGATCGAGCGTTATCCCAAGCTGACCGAGGTCGGCGCGTGGCGACCGCGTACCCGCATGGGCTGGGGCGACCCGGCGATCTGGGAGGAACGGCCGCACGGCGGGTTCTACACCAAGGACGACTTACGCGAGATCGTCGCGTACGCCGGGGAGCGGCACATCACGGTCGTCCCGGAGATCGATATCCCAGGTCATTCGCAGGCGGCCATCGCCGCCTATC
The DNA here is from genome assembly GCF_040610775.1 of Nonomuraea sp. NPDC003709. Classification (NCBI taxonomy): domain Bacteria; kingdom Bacillati; phylum Actinomycetota; class Actinomycetes; order Streptosporangiales; family Streptosporangiaceae; genus Nonomuraea; species Nonomuraea sp. NPDC003709. Next base: position 50,660 of record NZ_JBEXMW010000020.1, read on the forward strand.
CCGAACTGGGGAACACCGACGTCATCGACACCACCGCGCTGGAGGTGTGGACCGAATGGGGAAAGAGCCCAAACGTGCTCGCGCCGACCGACGCCGTACTGCGTTTCTATGAGGGCGTTCTGGAAGAGGTGCTGGAGGTTTTCCCCAGCCTGTTCATCCACATCGGCGGCGACGAGTGTCTCAAAGGCCAATGGCGCGAGTCACCCACGGCGCAGGCACGCATCAGGGAATTGGGGCTCAAGGACGAAGATGGGCTCCAGTCCTGGATGATCAGCCACTTCGGCCGCTGGCTAGCCGAGCGTGGCCGTCGTCTCATCGGCTGGGACGAGATCTTGGAGGGCGGCCTGGCGGAGGGCGCCGCCGTCGCGTGCTGGCGCTGGTACACGGGCGGCATCGCCGCTGCCGAGGCCGGTCACGATGTGGTGATGTGCCCTCAACAGGAGGTCTACCTCGATCACGTCCAGTCCCAGGATGCCCGGGAGCCCGTGCCGTTCGGTTGGGTGCACACGCTGGAGGACATCTACCGGTTCGAGCCCGTACCGCCCCGGCTGGCGGGCACGGCTCACGCGGCCCGCGTCATCGGCACCCAGGCCAACCTGTGGACGGAAGTCGCCGAAAATCGCGGCCGAGTGGACTACCAGGCGTTTCCCCGGCTGGTCGCGTTCGCCGAAGTGGCCTGGTCGGACCTGCCGGCTCCCCACGAGCGCGACTTCGACGGCTTCGAGCGCCGGATGAACGCGGCACACTACGCCCGCCTGGAGGCGCTGGGCGTCGCCTACCGCCCGCCCGACGGACCCCGCCCATGGCAGCAACGCCCCGGCATCCCCGGACGCCCACACAACAAACCTCGACGAACCTGGCGAATGGCCTGACCTGCCACACGACCGGTAATGCGGCAACCAACCACTCTCCGGACCTCTGGGCGTCTGGGCGGCGATCCATCGCTCGACCAACGCCAGCAAGACCGACAAGGACGCATGGCAAACAGTACAGGTCTCACTGAAGGTGATCGCTTGCACCGGTCAGGGCGTCCTGGGCGAAGTGCCTGCGCGAGAAGCGCACACCGGTGGCTCGGGAGGCGAAGGCGAGAGCCCTGGGGACGGGATTCTCGGTGAGGCCATCACGGTCGAGACCCAATTCCTGAAGGTGGGGAAGGAGGTGCTCCGGGACTTCTCCGTGGCGATAGGAGTAGCCGTACAGGCCGAATTTGATGATCAAGTCCCCATCGACGAGGAGGCTGAAGTTGTCGCTCTTGATATTGGCGAACACCGTCGCCACGGTCGTGCCCGACGACAGGAGTTCTGGCGCTGCGTCCAGTGATGTGCCCCAACCGTAGTCGATCAGGACTGTTCCGCCATCGGCCGCATAGGCTTCGACTCCGAATTCGCCGATGGTCCCGGGGACGACATCGATCCGACGCAGAACCTCGCGAGGAAGTAGGCTTTGCACGAAGCTGATGCAGAGCCACGTATCGCCGGCATCGTCAGTGAACTCCTGGTAGAGCCATGCGTACTCTTCCACCGTGGCGTCGCTCATCTACTCGCCTTTCCTGAAGGATCAAACTTGGGCTGATCCTCGCAGGAGCAACTGACAACTTTCCGATCTGGAATTTGCCGTTCTCACACTGTCAGCTTGGTAACAGCATCGATCACTCCCGATAAGGCGTTGAACTGGGCGGAAAGTCGATCCTGAGTGACCGTGGCTGACTCTCGTCACCCTCTTAACTGCCGGCTAATGACACAGGGCTCTAGCGTATGCGCCGTGAGAGTCGAACACAGCGCAACGCTTCGGATCGTGAGCGATGTGCATGGTCCCACCGAAATCTCCGAGGCATTAGGGGTACGGCCTTCAGCAGCCACCCATACTGGCGATTGGCGGCTCGAAGCATCTGCTCACGGCAGCGAGGCCTCACTGGAGGAACTCGTCAGGGCGGTAACTGGTCCCCTCTTTGGGGTTGCGGACAAAGTCGCCTCGCTGGTCAGTCAGGGGGCGACGATCGAACTGCACCTTACGCGTGACCTGCTCGGACCCGGAGTTGGTGCTTTGTGCTTCATGTTGGATGCCTCCGTGATCAAGTTTCTGGGAGGAGTCGGCGCCGAAGTGTGGGTCGACGAATACGACGAGGTCGACTGGGAGCGCAACGCGCATGTGCCGTCCGCCTGATCACCTGTCCGCCCTCGACCCGTCCGCAGGGGGAGCGGGCCCCGGTCTGCTCGGCTTGCCCCAGGTCGATGGTGGGCGGGATGATCAGGTCTCTGCCTCGGCCGCTGACGGACTTGCGATGATGAGCGCGTGCTCGGCGACCATCCCGGAGCCGTAGCGCCTTCGCCAGAGGTAATCAGGGCTTCCACTCGCACCTGCGCAGGGTGACCAGGACCGGTCTGTTCCCTTCCCACTAGAAACTGGCGTCACCATTTGGCGCTGGTCCCACGGCCGCAAGCAAGGTGGCTGTGGCGCGATCGACCGCACGTGCTCTCGGGGCGGCCGGGACAATTCTCTGGTCCTCGTTGACCCTGTCCTTCGGATGACGATTTCCTACATCACTAACCAGGACGTCTACGCTAAGTAATATGTTCATCACTCAAATGACTATGGTCACGATTAGTGATCTTTCGAAAACATTGAGTCTCCCGAAGAGTGGAGGCGGATGTGGCCAGTGAGTTCCAGCGTAGAAAGGTCGGCAGAGTCTTCCGGGCGATGGATGTGGACGGCGACGGCCGACTGACCCAGGCTGACTTCCAGGCGCTCGCCCACCGTTGGACGGCCGTCGGAGGGTCCGTCGACCCAGAGCGACTGGCCTCCATCATGACCGGTTGGTGGCCCGTGCTCCGAGCCGCCTCCGGCCCCGGCGGCGGCGACGCCGTCTCCCTCGACGAGGTGCTTCGCGTCGTGGAAAAACTCGGTGACATGACCGACGCGGTCTCCGGCACTGCGGACGCGATGTTCGAGGCCATCGACCTCAACGGCGACGGCCTCATCTCCTGTTCGGAATACGGCGCGCTCATCGAGACGTGGAACGGGGCGCCCTCAGCGACCGATGAGATCTTCCCGCGCCTCGACCTGGATGGTGACGGTCACCTCACCCGCGACGAGTTCCGCACCCACTGGACAGAGTTCTGGGCCGGCGACGACCCGGACGCTCCCGGAACCTACGTATTCGGCACGCTGGTGGAATAGCCGAAGGTGGCGTCATCGGTGCGGCCGTAGAGCGCACCGAACGCCGGGGCGTTCCGCTATGGCAGGACAGTGTCACAGGTGGAGGGTACGGCCCTGCGCAGGGTCAGCTCCGGCCGTTGTTCCACGCCGGAGGATGACGCGCTCGTCTTCGCGGGGGTCAAGGGCGGTCCGATGTGGCGGAGTGGGTTCAACAAGTGAGCGGTTGGACGCATGCCGTACAGACCATCGGGGTGCGGGGGCTCCATCTGCACGACCTTCACCACACGGCGAACACGATCGCGGCGGAGTCAGGTGCGGGGCCTCAAGGGCCTGATGGTTCGGATGGGCCATGACAATGTGCGCGCCGCGACGATCTATCAGCATGCGGTGCGCGGGGCGGACCCAGATGATCACGCAAGCGATCGACAAGCACCTGATCGGGAACGAACGGGCACGCGGTGACGGCGAGGACGACCCGCCTGGCGTGCTGGTACCCGCTGAGTGATCACCGGTCCTAATGGCACGCTAATGGCACGAGAAGATCAATAAGCTCGAACAAGATCAAAGCTCGATCCTGTGCTGGTTGGCCTGGGCTTTCTGCCGTGGAGCGGGTGACGGGAATCGAACCCGCGCTGCCAGCCCGGGAAGCCTTTCAAGATCACACGGCTTGAGCTGGGGAAACGCTGACCTGGGCAAATGCCAGCCGAGCGACCATGAGTCTCCGTGACTCCCCGCTATGCACCAACCTGACGGACACGCAACGGGCACGGCCAAGGGCCCACGATCAGAACTCGCGTGCCACCGACGCGACCGTCCGCTTACCCACCGGCCAGCCGTCGACTTCGCTGGTCGCCACAACCGCCATCTCACCATGCTGGAGCACTGCTGACGCACACGCTCATGCCGCCGCTCGGCCTACTGCGTGCGCAAAAGTCGCACGTCGGATCGAGCGCGCCCGTGCGGCTGGCGGGCTTGGCATTCGCCGTTCAGCAACAGGAGAGTCAGTCGTCGAACTCGGAAACGTTCGCCTCGGCGGTTGCGACGAGCCGCCGCATGCGGTCGGCGTGCCTTCCAGGGCAGGGGCCTTACAGTCTCCCGGCCACCCGCTGAGCCACGGAGGCGATGCGCCCGCAGCGCTCGCGCGGATCAAAGCGCTGAACATCATTGGGCTGAGTCATCCACAGCGTCACCAGGAATCGCCCCTTCCGGAGCACCAGCGCGCCGGCCGATCGGGCATAGGGTCGGGTCACGCAGTACGACTCCTCGCCCGCAGGACGGGTCAGCGGCTGCCCGCCGTCGAGCGGCCTGGTGAACTCGATAGAGTGCGCGGGCGCGGCGTCGGCCATGTAGCTGATGACCTCTACCTGCAGTTTGTATCGGTCGGTGAGGTAGTTGTGCCCCGTGCTCCGCTCGCACCGTGTGTAGACGTAGGCGTACTCGTTCTGGTCGGGGATGCCCGTGCCGATGCTGAAGTTCGTCCTGCCGGCCGCGCTGCCGAACTCCTCCCCGACGAACGGCGCGGGCGGCCGGTGGAACAGCGTCCGGAAGTCCTTGGCCTCGATGAGGGCGCAGGCGGGCGCCGGCTTCGCGGTGATCAGAGGGCTGTCATAGGCGATAGAAGGGATGCCCGCCGGATCCGCCGAGCGTTCCACCAGGTTGCCGGCGATCGTCTCCAGCAGCGCCCGCTTGAGCTTCTCCTGCTGGGGTCCGCGCTGTAGCGACAACTCCACTTGAACGACCGTGTTCTTCAGCCGTAGAACGTAGTGCAGGTAGTCGATGGTCTCGTTCACTCGGCTCGAGCTGCGCTTGCGCTCCCGCACTGTTACGTCGCCGATCGCCGGCCTCGTGCTGTAGCGATCGAAGGAGTAGTCCATGGCGCGGGAACTGGTGTAGCTCTCCTGAAAAACCGCGATCTCCACTGGGGACTTCGGCCACAGCACGTACTTGCAGCTGTTCGGCGCGTCGGTCGGGACGAACAGCCCGCCCTTCTCGATCGGACCATTGCCCTGCCCGTCGAAGTAGGAGCGCCGGTACGATCCGACCAGGGGATTGGGGTGCAGAAGCAGCCCGAGCTTGTTCAGATCGGCGAACGTCAGCAGAGTGCAGGCTGAGATGACCGGTGAGCCGGCGTACCGGCGCGGCGAGCGGCCGGGTTTCGCCACCAGCGGCCCAGGATCGGCGATCCCCTCCGCCTCCTCCCCTTTCAGCTCGTCGTAGCCGTCACGCTCGACCGTCTTCAGCTTGGCGCCGCCTTCGGCGATGTCCCGCCCGGGCTCCGGCGAGGCGGTGCGGTCTCCCTGCGCGATCGGACGGACATCGCCTCGCAGCTTGGACACCGCCACGAAGCCGACGGCGATCACCAAGGCGGCTATCAGCAGCCCTGAGACGCCCAACAGCGCCGCCGTACACCCCGAATTCCTGCGCCGCCGCGGAGGCGGTGGCCCTCCGGGCGCATACGGCGGACCAAACGGGTAGGGCGGTTGCGGCTGCCGCGCATTCCCGTATACGCCCTGCGGCCCGCTTCTGGCATGGCGCGGTTGGCCCTGCGGCTGCCACGCACCGGGCCCGGCGCGGTAGGGCGGCTGCGCCATGATGCCTCCCTTCCCTGATCGCTACTGGCTCGGTCCACCGGCCTTCGTATAGGAGCCCGGCAAAGGGGGAGCGTAGCTCTCCAATGGCGACCAGCCGTAACACTTCCGGCTTTGGTGAAGCTTTCAGGCCAGGCTTTGCGGAGGAAGAACGAATAGCGGCGGTTTTCGCACCTCACACCCGTCCGCCGAGGACGTACGTGATGAACCGCCTGGGAGGTGCGCCACGAGGCGCCACCTTTCTCCCGCGACCTGGTCTTGTTCGCGCGACGCGCGCACCCCACGCGCCTGACGCTCCTATGTGCAAGGGCGTTGCGCGGAGTTTCGTCACAAGCTGCGCTTGCCGGGGGACAAGGCCGGGTGGGCGGCGCCAGCCGAGTTCAGGATGTTGATCCACTCAGGATGGTCGAGATTGGCGTTGTCCGGAGCGGTAGGGCTCATCCGGTAGGCCACGATGATGACGGGGACGTGGATGGTCTGCCTGGCCCGGTTGCATCTGGCCCAACAAAGATCAAGGCTCAGATTCCGACTTCGTCGGTCTACCTGGGCCTTCGTACGTGGAGCGGGTGACGGGAATCGAACCCGCGCTGCCAGCTTGGTAATTGCAGGGATCTCGCCTCATAAGAGCTTTGACCTGGGTCTGAGGCCGGTCATGAGTGACCGTGGTTGCCCCCTCGTCACCGCCTTTAATGGCACGCTAATGGCACGACGATCAAGGGCTTGGCCTCGGCATGCATAGCTCACTCGTCGTAGAGGAAGCTGCGAACCTCACGCGCGAGATTGGTCAAGGCCTCTCCAGGGAGAATCGGGGTGCGAACGGTGGCGGACCACATGTCGTCCGGATCCTCGCTCGGATTCGGAAAGCGAAGGGTCCAGCGGAGATCCACCCAGTAACCAGAGTGGATGGCTTCCAGCTGAAGATCAGCTCTATAGGACGTCCATGTCCGCGTTCCGCGCCACCCTTTGAAGTCGGTCACCAGGTTCTCGAGGAAGTCGGCGAGCCCGTCTCCCATGATTGTCTCCACAGTTACCTCGGCGTGAAGCGTGGCTGACTCGGCCTGAGCAAGGAAGAACATCAAGGCGTCGTCGTGTGGACGCTCGCACTGCGCGAGCCTGATGAAGGTCACTCCTGGGCCTGATATTTCGACCTCCGGAGTTGGACGTTCATCTGCCAAGCGCTCCACCATGACTGCTCCAACTCTGGTGAATCGAGGCGTTCAGTGTCTGTACAGGATCGTGATTAGCCGGGGATCCACCAGCAGTAGAGCAGTTGATCGCTCTCTTTGGCCCTTCGCGCTAGCGCGACGAACTCCTTGACCAGATCGAGCACGTGGTCACCGCCGTGGAAGCTGGAGGCATCTTCATTCATCCATCGCTGGGCCACTTCGGGCAGGCGGTCGTCATCGACCTCGGCCAGTGCGTCGCGGACGCTCACCGAGAGTTCTTCGATCTCTGGTCCCTCGCGATAGGGGGAGTCCTCCGGCAGCGCTAGCCATTCGTCTTCGGTCTTTGGAGCCCCTTCGGGCGGCGGGTACAAGGTGATGGTCTCGACCAGGTCGTTCGAGTAGGGGACGCCCTTGACGACGGCCACGAGTTCGCCGAAAGACCCGGTGGGATCGATCCACTTGGTTTCCACGACGTCGAACGCTGGAGCGTCGGGCAAGGGTTTGGCCGGTGCCCGTAACTGGCTCGGTCGCCAGGTTGCGGTGGCGCGATCGGGGGCGCGGTAGTAGTCGTGCATGGCGCTCATGCGTGCGCTCCTGTCGACGAGGGCATGATCGTGAGTCGGGCCGATGACAGGCTACGGGTGCGGGGATGAGGGTGGAAGTTCGGACAGGCGGCCGCTATCCGGTGAGCCGCTGCTGAGGAACGAAGCACTGGATCGTCGATCGCCCCCAACCATCAGCGGAGGCCGGCCCACACGTGGCGATCGTAGGGCTGCATCTGCGCGGCGGCGTGGTGCTGGGTCGGCGGGCTTGCTGGGTACGGCGGGTCCGACGGTCGGCGTGGCGGCCCGGTGCTGCTGCCGCCCGGGACCGGCCCCCAGGCCGCATGCTCGGGGCGGCGGGCAACGCGACGGGCCGCTGTGCGGGCCCTTGGGGTCGAGGAAGAGGCAGCGGATGCGGGTGCCGGAGTCCAGCAGGCGCCTTCGTCGAGCGCTCTGTGGGCGGACTGGTGCTGGGACCGCCCAAGTCCAAGGCCGGGAGACGGACGGTCGGCATTCCGCAGAGCATCGTCCGCGTCCTCCAAGAGCACATGGACACCTACGTCCAGGACGAGCCGGGCGCGCTCATGTTCCCAGCGGCCAAGGGCGGACCGATGCGCCGCAACGGCTTCAACACCCGCACTCGGTGCGGTGGATGTCGTCACGGAGATGGGCCTGCCGGGGTTCCATTTCCACGATCTGAGGCACACGGGCAACATGCTGGCCGCCGAGTCTGGCGCGGGGCTCAAAGAGCTCATGGCCCGCATGGGACATGACAACGTTCGAGCGGCCATGATCTACCAGCACGCTGTCAGGGGAGCCGACGAGGCGATCACCAACGCCATCGATCGGCAGCTCGAAGCGCGCGACGATGACGACGACAAGGGCACGGCGGGCGCGCTGGTCCCCACAGGGTGATCAAGAGCTAATGGCCCGCGAAGATCGAATCACTCCGCAAACAATCAAGGCCCGGGTCGGGATTCATATCCCCACCTGGGCCTTCACGATGAGAGCGGGTGACGGGAATCGAACCCGCGCTGTCAGCTTGGGAACTGGAAGGATCGCGGCACGTGAGGGTCCTGAGCTGGACGGAAAGCCGGTCGCGAGTGACCGTGGTTGACCCCTCGTTACCCTGTCTAATTGCACGCTAATTGCACGGTGATCAGCCAGCGACCTGGGGTTTCTCACGCGACGCGCACACCCTGCGCCCTGATCATCCCGTCTGCCGTCGACCCGCCCGAAGGGGAAGCGGGCCAGGGCCACGGGGACAAGGTGGAGCCCCCAACCGGAGGAACGACCTTGGCCCCGTGGCCCTGGTCTGCTCGGCTTGTCCCGGGTCGATGGCGGGCGGGATGATCAGGCTTCCACCTCAGCCACCCTCGGACCTCGTCTCACGCACCTCGATCATCCCGGAGCCGGAGTGCCCCGCCGGAGGCAACTTCTCTGTTTTGCTCGCAACGCGAATGGATCAGCTATATCTTGAGCCTTGGTTCGCGAAGCAATGCATAACTACCACCCTGCATCGCCATCTTCGACGTGGCATCTCGTTCAGGCTCGACGAGAGAAGCAGCGGGTGCATTGCGGAGCGAGTTTGTCTAAGCGCTACAGGTGTCTCGTCCGAGTGATGTCGAAGATCACTCGATTGGCGGGGTCCCTGGAGCGCTTTTTCGTTGTAAGGAAGGAGGGATAGTGAGCGCGTTCAGAGAACTCGGACGGACGGCCCGGTTCGCGGCATCGAACTGGGGCCGTACCGCCCGAATGTGCCTACTGCTGCTAGCGGTCGCTGTAGCAGTCGGCGCCTTCATCGCAGTCAGGAACTTGCCCTTAATCACTTGGTGACGAGTTCCATTCTGATGTTGCGTGCGTGCACGGAATCCGTGCACGCACGCAACGCACTGCTTTGAGGCTAGCGGAAGCGCTTGCAAGTTGGTCGCGAACCTCGCGAACTTCGCGACGCAAGACGGTACATCGCGAAGCAGGGCGATGCCCTGGCGGTCCGAGTGGCGGGCGCGCGCGAGAACGGCCCCCAGGCCGCACGCGCAGCGCGCGGCCCGCAAGCTCGGGCCGCGCGGCGGCGCGTGCGCCGCCGCCTTGATACCTACAAGAGCTATTCGGCAGTGTGCTGGCTATGCCTTGTGGCCTCGCGAGCTTCGGCGATGAGCTCCACGAGGTCGGCTACGAGCTTGGGGCTTGCGGCGATGGTCGCGTGAGCGGTCATGCTGTGTGGGCTGCCGTCGAGATCGATCACTGTGGCCCCGGCTTCGCGGGCGATGATGACGCCTGCGGCGGTGTCCCATGGGTTGTTGCTGAGCATGATGTTGGCGTCGATCTTGCCGTCTGCCACCCACGCGAGATCGATCGCGGCTGAGCCGAACATCCGTATGCGCTGGACGCGTGCGGCTAGCTCTTGGGTCAGAGCGAGTCGTGGTTTGTTTTGTTCCTGGGCGTTCTTGCCCACGGCGTAGTCGCCGATGGCGACGATGGCAGTTTCCAGGTCGCGGGCGTCGCTCACTTGAATGTGAGATCCGTTGGCTTGTGCGCCGGCCCCTTCGACGGCCGAGTAACTCAGGTTGAGGAACGGCAAATCGATCACCCCGAGCGTGGGCATGTCCTTGTCCACCAGGCCCAAGGACACCCCACACAACGGGATGCCGTGCAGGAAGTTCGCCGTCCCGTCCACGGGGTCCAGCGCCCACATCAGGCCATCGCCTGTCCGACTGACACCCTCCTCCTCACCAAGGAATCCGATCTCGGGTGTCTCACGAGACAGGAATTCCCGTATGGCGTGCTCGACGGCGTAGTCCACCTCGGTCGCCATGTCGCGGTCGCCCTTGGCGGTGACGACGCCTGGAGCCTTGGTTCTGATGATCGCGCTGGCGATCGATACAGCGCGTTCGGCGATGGGGAGAAGAGTTCGGGCGTCGATGGTCATACAGGTTTGCTCCGCTCCCACATATCCCTGAACACCTGGTCGAAGACGGGGAACAACCCCTCCGCGGCGGTGTTGTCTTTGATCACGAAGGTTGGCGAGTCGACTCCGCGGGACTGCGGTAGGTACGGCTGGACCACGCAGAGGGCCCGGTCAACGATCAGCAGGTTGAAGCGGATCGTCTCGTCGTAGACGTGGAGTTCGAGGCGCTGGGCCGAGGCGGTGTCGAGTCGATCGCGCAGCCTGGTCAGCATGGTGATGTTGAGGGCTGTGAGGGTCGTCAGAGTGTTGTCGGTATAGCGCTCTTCTGCTTCGCGGGCGCGGATCGCCTGGCCCTTGGGGTCGAGGAAGAGGCAGCGGATGCGGGTGCCGGAGTCCAGCAGGCGCCTGAGCTGATGGTCGGGGTAGCTCTGGCAGATGATGTTGAGCGACAGTCCCGCCGCGTTGATCTCCTTCGCGCTGTCGAACATTGTCGATGGGGGATACGCGGATGAGAAGGCGGAACGGCTGCTGAAGACCGCGGTTACGTCGGCCATCTGCGGCATCGCGCAGGCTGCAACGTCGGGGCCGGCGCTTCGGGCTGGCTCTGGCTGTGTCCTCGGCGTGGGGACTTCGACGGCGTTCGTGGAGAACAGCTCACGTGCCGACTTGCCCGGGAACATCGCTTCCAAGACGCGGCAGTGGCCGGAGTAGGGCAGACCCTTGAGTTCGCCGGTCAGCCATCGATGGAGCTGAGCGCGGCTCGGCCAACCACCCTGCAACGACGGGTCCACCTTCTTGGCGGCTTTGTCGTACTCCTTACAGAACGTGCTGTAGGTCTGCCAGTGGCGTTGCGTCAAGAGGGTCTTCAACAGGATCGGCTGGTCAGTCATGATCCGCGCCTCGGGCTGGGGTGCCATACATGCTCAGGTTAGCGACAGAGACGGGCTCGGACGAGACACAGAGGAGACGAACGGAGACGAGTCGATCACAGACGGTACTCGCGGGCGATCGAGACGTGACAGTCCCTCGGGCAATCCTCGTTGCATGACTGCGCGATGCGACTCTTGCTCGGGACGGGGCTGGAAATACGTCAGCCTTCGTCGGGCTGTTGTGGTGGCGGAGAACCCCGATGTCGCCGTCTCGGACGACAGGCACCAGGACGACTGCTGGCGGTGCAACGGGAGCGGAGAGGCCGGTGCGTTGTCGTGACGATGGACACCGACTGCTTCAGCTTCCATGTCGCTCCGCCGCAACCGGATCACATGCGCTTGGTCTGGCAACAGCCCCACAAGGCGGAGGACCTGGTTCGGGTGACCGCCTACACCTGTGACTGCAAGGACACGGTCTACGAACTGTGCCATGCGGCGGGCCACTCCTTCATCCGCCGGACTCGGCGAAGGGCCGGGACAACACAGGTCCATGAGACGTACCGATGGCTGCGCAAGGAGGCGCAAGGCGTCTGGATAGCCCTTCTCGAAGGTCGGGCCCGATAAGCGGGCGCGGCGAGGGGTGCGGAGGGGTGCCCATCTCGTCGTGCCTTGGGTTGGTGGGGGACTGCTGTCGCGCAGTCAGACAGTCCCTCACCAGTCCGTACGGTTCCTGTGCGCGAGGAGGAGACAGACCGTTCATCTCGAACTAGGCTTTACGACAAGTCGAGTTGTTGGATGGTCGTCATGTCCTCTGAAGAGTTCGCGCCACCGAAGTACGCCCAGATCGTGCAGACGATCAGGCAGAAGATCGCGGACGGGACCTATCCGCCCGGCTCTCTGCTGCCCTCCGAGACGCAGCTTGTCCGCGAGTTCAAGGTGAGCCGCCCGACGGTCGTCCGGGCCCTCCAAGTTCTTCAGCTCCGCGGGGTTATCGAACGAGAGCACGGCAAGGGGTCCTTCGTTAAGGCTGCCCCACCGGGCGCGTCCAACCAGAATCCCCGTCCGGGACGAGCCGTTCTGGACCGCGTGGAAGCCGACGAGAACTGCACGGTCATCGACGCTGGATCACTAGCGGCTACTGCTGGGATCGCGAAGCTGTTGGACGTACCGGAGGGGTCCACAGTGGTACGGCGCCGTGTTCTCTTTCGGGATGATGAGCGACCGACAGACCTGTTCACTGTGTGGTGTCCAGCGCATCAGGCCGAAGGAACGCAGCTCAGCGAGGCGCAGCCGCTCACTGCCGGCATCAGGCAACATCTCCAGGCGAGCAAGGGCCTCAAGCTCCAACATGTCGTCGAACGACTGACCGCTCGACACCCTTCGGCGGATGAAGCCAAGTTCATGGAAATCCGCAAGACTGCGCCAGTTCTCGGGGTGCTGGCCAGCGTCTTCAACGGCGGGGGGCGACCCGTGCTCGTCGTAGACCTCGTGCTGCCCGGAGACCTTCACGAGCTGGAAGACTCTTATTCGCTCTAGTTCAGAGCCCGTTTCTGCGGCGCTCCTGTTCCCTGCGCTCAGCCCGAGCCAACACGATTCTTCGCTTTAATGCGTTCTCTTCCTGCTGTGTCAGCTTATGTCTGGCTAGCTGTCGATTATGGGCTTTGATCTTGGCGATGTTAACCCCTCGACCGCCTGGTAATGGGCCTATGGGCTCATCGTCGGGTTCGCTTCTGAGCGACATGTCGCGGGCGTGATTGAGGTCGTACCGTAATTTCGAGATCTCGCACTCCTTGCACGGTCCCACATCGGCGCGACTGCCACATGGTCTCCGTGTGAGCCTTGGAGATCACGTGGAGTTGGTCGTCATTAAACCGGTCCATCCTCTTTGCCGCAATGGCTTATAGATGGATTTGTCATAGCCCATAAAAAGATCTTGAAGAAATCCCGCTAACTCATGTTGTCAAGTCCCTGACCTGCGGGTACCTTCATGACAACTCGACAAGACGAGTTAGCGACAAGACGACTAGCTAGGAGCAAGCCTCATGGCACTGCAAGGTCCCATCCCCGTCACGTTCGACATGGTCTTCCCGCACGGCTGCTACATCGTGGGCGAGGTCGAGCCCGTCAAGGACTTCGACGCCTCGACCAACGGGCGTTTCGTCCAGACCCGCGACAAGCAGAGCGGAGAGCTCGTCTGGCAGGTCAGCGTCATGGACGCCGACCCCACGCTCAAGGCGGCACAGAAGACCGTCTCCGTCAAGATCCTCAGCCCGGCGCAGCCGGTTCCTCCGGCTCCGATGGCTGGGCTGCCGTTCACGCCGGTCGAGTTCGACCACATGACCGCAACGCCGTACGTCAACCAGGCCGGGCGGCTGGCGTACTCGATCAAGGTCCGCGAGATGCGTGCTCCTCGTCCGGCCGGTAAGGCGACAGCCACTGCCAAGGACGCGGCGTGATGGGGCGGCGGAAGGCCCGTCCGGTCAGCACGATCGCTCTCAAGGTCGGACAGGGCGCTGATGTTCGGAACCATCCGTATCCGCAGCGGTCGCCGGTCCTGGGGCTTGTCTTCGGCGGCACACAGGTGCTCGTCACCACGTCGGCCAACGATCACGTCACCCTCGACGACGTCGAGTTCGCTCGGAGTCTGGCGCGGGAGGCTGCCATGTTCGCGGTTGCGGTGGAGCGCATGTTCCACGGTCTCCCGAACGGGCTGGGGGTGGCTGGTCGATGACGCTCAGCCCGTACACCTACGTCACCGTCTCCATGCGTCCCGATCGGCCCTCACGGGTCAGTGTCGCCTTCTGCTCGGCGGAGCTGCGGGCGCGCGCCTGGCTCGGAGACAGCGGCAAGCCCTGCTTCGACCTGGACGCCTCGGACGCCTCGGTGACCGTTTCGACCTCGGGGCCGGTGACCGACGACGACTTGGCCATCGCTCGCGAGATCTTCAACGCCGCCGCTCGATACCTGGCCGACTGCGAGCGGCTGCACTCCAGCCAGTCAGGCAAGGCCACCGCAGACGAGGCGGCCTGATGTTGAGCGGGGCCGCAGGAAGCGGCAACTTCCGGCGGCCCCTCGGTCTTCCGTACACGCGCGACATGCTTGGAAGGACTTCACCCTAATGCTCAAGAGGATGCCCGGCGACGAGCCGCACCGCATCGTCTCCACCACCCCTGACACGGCGGTGGTCTTCAAACCGGCCGTGGTGCAGACCCCGGCCATCATCACCCTGGTCATCTTCACCGCCCGGTTCGTAGCCGGCCTTTTCCGCCTCGTCTGGCGGCACCCCGTCGCGCTGGCTGCGATCTCCACTCCCGCAGGGCTCTGCCTCGTGTACGGGTGGCGCGTCGCGCTGCTGCTCGTCGTTCCGGCTCTCGTGGCCATGGGCGCCTGGGCGATCCTCGACAGGCCGACGTTCGCGCGGTGGATCGGCTGGCGGCTGGTCGCCTTCGGTCGCTGGTTCTGGATCTATCGGCGGCGCTGGCAACCGGTCATGACCGTCGCCGGGCTGGCTCGGCACATACGCGGGCGGGAGTACGTTCCGCGGCTGGTCAAGGTCACCTCCGACTCTTGGGCCGACAGGCTCACCGTCCGCATGCTCGACGGCCAGGCGGTCAAGGACTGGGCCGACAGGGTCGAGAACCTGTCCCATGGCTTCGGGTCGGAGACATGCCGCGTCTCGGTGGTCAAGGCCGGTCAACTCCTGCTGACCCTTCCGCACCACGATCCGCTGGCCACGCCGATGGCAGCGCTTCCGATTCCAGACACATCGACTGTCGGACCGGTCGAGATCGGCAGGCAAGAGGACGGCTCTCCGTGGCTACTCCGGCTGCATGGGACTCATGTCCTCGTCGCTGGGGCCACGGGGGCGGGCAAGGGCTCGATCATCTGGTCAGCGATTCGTGGGCTCATGCCTGCGATGCATGCGGGCCTGGTCGAGATCTGGGCGCTCGACCCGAAGCTGATGGAGCTGTCGTACGGCAAGGCACTCTTCGGCGGTCGGTACGCGGCCGATCCCGCCGACTGCGCTGACCTGCTCGACGAGGCCGTGAGTGTCATGCATAAGCGCGCGGCTCGTTTCGCCGGAGTACAGCGATCGCACACGCCTACCCTCGACGACCCCTTCGTCCTGGTCGTGGTCGACGAGGTGGCGTTCCTTACCGCTTACCAGTCCGACAGGCAGCTCAGGCAACGGATCTCCGCTGCCCTGGCCACGCTGACTACTCAGGGACGCGCGGTCGGCGTTGGCGTCCTGGCGGCTCTCCAGGACCCTCGCAAGGAGGTCATGAACATCCGCAACCTCTTCCCGGACAAGATCGCTCTTCGGCTCGACGAGTCGGAGCAGGTGGACATGGTGCTCGGTGACGGGGCGAGGGATCGGGGCGCGCTGGCCGATCGCATCTCTCCTCGTCCGGAGCAGGGCGCAGGAGTCGGATATGTGCGGCTGGAGACCAGTCCCGATCCGATCCGCGTCCGTGCGGCGTACGTCTCCGACGACGACATCCGCGCGATGGTCGGTGAGGCCCGATGACGCTGGCTCACTTCCTCGACGGCCTGCGCTGCGCTCTGTACGGCGCGCTGAATGTCCTCTGGCTCGACTCGCTGCGTGGCCTGGTCGAGTGCTCCGAGTGCGGACAGACCGCGCTCACGTTCCCCGAGATCGGAGAGGAGGTCCATTGACCGACCGCAAGACTCCGCGCGCCGTCCGCATGGCTCAACCGCTTGCCCGCGACGTGGCCGAGGAGATCGCCAAGCTCTACGGCGTCTGCATCCGGCCCGTGGCGCTCAAGCGGCTCGACATGACGACCGGCATGTCAGAGGTCGTCGATGTTCCGTGCGGCTCGCCGCTGGAGAGCAAGTGTCCTCCGTGCGCCAAGCGCAACCGGCAGCTCCGGATGGCGCAGTGCCGTGAGGGCTGGCACCTCGACGAGGAACCGATCATCACGCCCGACGAGACGACCGATGGACAGCGCTGGCTCGTCGAGTTCCGGGCCGACATGCAGGCCAAGCGCGACGAGGAGGAAAAGGCCGGCGGCGACACCTCCGACTTGGACGCCGTGCTCACCGGGCTCGACATCGAGATCAATGAGGCCGGGATGCGCGGCAACGTGCTGGGCCGAACGGGGTCCAAGCGGGTCCGCTCGACGAAACGCCGCCAAGACGCGCCCGACCTGCCCAAGCGGAAGATGGCCAGCACGACTCTGGGCCGGACCTTCGAGGCGGCGGACGGCAGGACCTACCGGCCCTCGCTGTTCGTCACGCTCACCCTGCCGAGCTACGGCAAGATCATGAACGGCGCTCCCATCGATCCAGACACGTACGACTACGTTCAGGCAGCTCGTGATGCGCTGCACTTCTCCAAGCTCGTGGACCGGTTCGTGCAGAACCTTCGCCGGGTCGCTGGCTATGACGTGCAGTACTTCGCCACGGTGGAGCCTCAGAAGCGGCTCGCTCCGCATCTGCACATGGCCGTCCGAGGCACCCTGCCGCGCGCCGAGATGAAGCAGATCGCGGCGGCGACCTATCACCAGATCTGGTGGCCCCAGGCAGATGAAGCGCGCTTCGAGGGCGAGCACCTGCCTGTCTGGAACGACGGCGTCGGCTACGTGGACCCTGACACGGGCGAGGTCCTGCCCACCTGGGACGAAGCTCTCGACCAGCTCGGCGACGAGCCCATGCACGTGATCCGCTTCGGCGATCAGGTGGACGTCAAGGGCGTGCTCGCTGGGTCGCCGGACGCTGACCAGTGCATCCGCTACCTGTCCAAGTATCTGACGAAGAGCCTCGGCGAGACCTTGGATGGTCAGGCTCAGCGGGAGCACGCGGCCCGCTTCGTCGATGCCCTGCGCTACGAGCCGTGCTCGCCGACCTGCCCGAACTGGCTGCGATACGGCGTGCAGCCCAAGAACGCCAAGCCGGGCATGGTCCCCGGCCAGTGCAGATCCAAGGCCCACAAGCCCGAGCACCTCGGCTACGCCGGTCGCCGGGTCCTCGTCTCCCGCAAGTGGAGCAACAAGACGCTCGCCGAACACAAGCAGGACCGCCGGACCTGGGTCCTTGAAGCGCTCGGCCAGGTCGACGAGCCCACCGATCCGCATCGCTACGTCTGGCAGCCGGTCAGACCGGGCGATCCCGATGTCGCTCCTATCGGCGTCCGGCTCCTCCGATCCATCGCCGAACGCCAGCGATGGCGCGCTCACCTGAGACAGCTCGAAGAACTTTCGGCAACTCCAAAGGCAGCCTGAGAGGAGGAGATCTTGGACCAACTGTTCACCGTTCCGGAAGCGGCCGAACTGCTCAGCACCTCGGTTCGCTTCGTCCGCCGACTGATCGCCGAACGCCGGATCGAGTTCGTGAAGGTCGGGCGGCACGTCCGCATCCGTGAGTCCGCACTGATCGCCTTCGTCGTCGCGGGCACCGTCGCACCGCTCACAAGCCATGACGTCACAGGGAGGGCTGCCTGATGGCCAAGGGCAACAAGCCGAACCACCGACGTTTCGGCAACATCCGTCAGCTTCCCTCCGGCCGGTATCAAGCGTCCTACCTTGGTCCGGACGGGCGGCGCCACAACGCTCCGGAGACCTACGAGCGGAAGGGCGACGCGGAACGTGCGCTCTCCCTCATCGAGGCCGAGATCGTCAAGGGAGACTGGATCGACCCCGAGCGAGGCAAGATCAAGCTCAAGGACTACGCCGAGATGTGGATCAAGGAACGTCCGGGCCTGCGTCCGCGGACCGTCGATCTCTACACCTGGACGCTGAACAAGCACATCACGCCCTACCTCGGCACTGTCCAGCTCGGGAAGCTCTCTACCGCCATGGTCCGGAGGTGGCGGGCCGACCTGCTCGGCAAGGGCGTGTCACCGACCATGCTGGCGAAGGCGTACAGGCTCCTACGGGCTGTGCTCATGACGGCTGCGGAGGACGACGGGATCATCCCTCGTAACCCGTGCCGGATCCGCGGGGCGGACGCTGAGCACGCTGAGGAGCGTCCAGTGCTGACCGTTCCTCAGGTCTTCGAACTGGCGGACCGCCTCGGCCGTCGTCCTTTCGGCAATGTGCGCAAGGTCAAGGACGGGGCCTACCGGCTACGGTTCCAGCGTCACGGGGAGATGCGGACGCATCCTGAGATCTTCCTGACCCGGGCAGAAGCTGAGCGGGCGCTGTGGGAGATGGCCCGTGACGGCAGGGCGGATTCCGATCAAGATCGCCGGTTCCGTGGCATGGTCCTGCTGGCCACGTTCGCGAGTCTCCGGTGGGGAGAGGTCAGCGCGCTGCGTCGGATGGACGTGGACCTCGTCGTCAAGGCCGTTCGCGTGCGTGTCGCCTTCGTGGAACGCTCCACAGGTGGGCTGCTCCTCGGGCCTCCCAAGTCCAAGGCGGGCCGGCGGACCGTGGGCATCCCCGAGAGCATCATCCCCGTCCTCAAAGAGCACATGGACACCTACGTCCAGGACGAGCCGGGGGCACTGATGTTCCCGGCAGCGAAGGGCGGGCCGATGCGGCGTAGTGGGTTCAACACCCGTACGCGCTGGGTGGACGTGGTCAAGGACATGGGGCTCCCCGGTCTGCACTTCCACGATCTCCGTCACACCGGGAACATGCTGGCCGCGATGTCGGGGGCCGGTCTCAAGGACCTGATGGCCCGGATGGGGCACGACAACGTCAGGGCGGCCATGATCTACCAGCACGCGGTCAGGGGCGCTGACCAGGTGATCACGAATGCCATCGATCAGCAGCTCAAGCAGCACGACGAGGGCGACGATGACGGCTCGGCGGGTGTGCTGGCTCCCGTGGGCTAATTGCACGCTAATTGCACGGAAGATCGAAGAGAGCCCAGAAACGATCAAAGCCAGGTCGGGAAACCATCCCTGACCTGGCTTTTCATAGTGAGAGCGGGTGACGGGAATCGAACCCGCGCTGTCAGCTTGGGAAGCTGATGTTCTGCCATTGAACTACACCCGCATGCGACCCGAAGCCGCGTCCCCCACTGTAGCGGAAACTTGGCGCACAACAGCAATCCCAACCCCACAGAGTTTCCGATCGGACGGTAGGTTGCTCACCGTGCTGCTATCTGACCGTGACATCCTTGCCGAGATCGAAGTCGGCCGGCTCGGGCTGGAGCCGTTCGACCGGGACATGATCCAGCCCTCCAGCATCGACGTACGGCTTGACCGATTCTTTCGGGTTTTCGAGAACCACCGGTACCCGCACATCGACCCCTCGGTCGAGCAGCCGGATCTGACGCGGATGGTCGAGCCCGACGGGGATGAGCCGTTCATCCTGCATCCGGGGGAGTTCGTCCTGGCCTCCACCTATGAGGTGGTGACGTTGCCGGATGATCTGGCGTCGCGGCTGGAGGGGAAGAGTTCGCTGGGGCGGCTCGGGTTGCTGACGCATTCGACCGCGGGGTTCATCGATCCGGGGTTCAGCGGGCATGTGACGTTGGAGCTGTCGAACGTGGCCACGTTGCCGATCAAGTTGTGGCCGGGGATGAAGATCGGGCAGTTGTGCGTGTTCCGGCTCAGTTCGCCCGCTGAGCACCCGTACGGGTCCGCGAAGTACGGGTCGCGGTATCAGGGGCAGCGGGGGCCGACGCCGTCGAGGTCGTTCCGGGACTTCCATCGGACCAAGGTTTGATATCGGTCCCCCGGTAACGTGACAAAAAAGACACCAAAGTACCCTCTGTCCCGGGTGTCGCACAACATACGCAGGGTAACCAGTAGGAGAAGGGGACATGAAGTTCGCATTTCGCCTGGTAGCCCGTACCCTTTCCACGGACCATCCCCGCACATCTGGAGAACGACGTGCGCCTGCGTCTCACGCCACGTGAGGACAGCTACTACGACCTGTTCGCAGACTCCGCGAACAACCTGGTCACCGCATCCCGTTTGCTGGTAGAGATCATCAGTGACGGATCGGACAGGGAGGCCCTGGCCGAGAAGATGCGTGCATGCGAGCACGCCGGGGACGAACGCACCCATGCGATCATGAACCGGCTCAATGAGAGCTTTATCACTCCGTTCGACCGTGAGGACATCTACCGACTCGCGTCCAACCTCGACGACGTGATGGACGCCATGGAGGCGGCCTCCGACCTGATCGTCCTGTACCAGCTCGACCACCTGCCGAAAGACGTGGTCAGGCAGGTCGAGGTGCTGGAGCGGGCCGCCGAGCTGACGGCCGAGGCGATGCCGCGGCTGCGGTCCATGAAGAACCTCAACGAGTACTGGATCGAGGTCAACCGCCTTGAGAACCAGGGCGACCAGGTCTACCGGAGGCTGCTGGCCAAGCTGTTCAGCGGTGAGTACGACGCGCTCACCGTCATGAAGATGAAGGAGGTCGTCGACGCCCTCGAAGAGGCGGCCGACGCCTTCGAGCACGTGGCCAACACCGTCGAGTCGATCGCGGTCAAGGAAAGCTAGGCCCAGTAGTGGACCTCACGCTCGCCCTCGTCATCGGCGTGGTCGTCATCTCTTTGGTATTCGACTACACCAACGGGTTCCATGACGCGGCGAACGCCATCGCAACCTCCGTCTCGACCCGGGCCCTGACCCCCAGGGCCGCGCTGTTCATGGCCGCGGCCATGAACTTCATCGGCGCCCACCTGGGCACCCAGGTCGCGCAGACGGTCGGCAAGGGGATCATCGACGCTCCGGACGGCCCCCACGGGCTGGTCGTCGTGGCCGCGGCGCTCATCGGTGCGATCTCCTGGAACCTGATCACGTGGTACTTCGGCCTGCCCTCCTCCTCCAGTCACGCGCTCATCGGCGGACTGGTGGGCTCCGCCCTGGCCTCGGCCAGCGTGGTGCACTGGGACGGCGTGGTCGAGAAGGTCGTCATCCCGATGGTGCTGTCGCCGCTGATCGGGTTCACGCTGGCGGCCCTGATCATGATCGCAATTTACTGGATCTTCCGCAACAGCCAGCCGGGCAAGACCAACCGCGGCTTCCGCTACGCGCAGACCGTCTCGGCCGCCGCCATGGCGCTCGGGCACGGGCTGCAGGACGCGCAGAAGACCATGGGTGTCATCTTCCTGGCGCTCACCGTCGGCGGGTTCGCCAACCCGTCCGACCCCATCCCGCAGTGGGTCATCCTGGCCGCCGCCGGGGCGATCTCGCTCGGGACGTACGCGGGCGGCTGGCGCATCATGCGTACGCTGGGCCGGCGCATCATCGCGCTCGACCCGCCCCAGGGCTTCGCCGCGGAGTCGGCGGCGGCGACGGTCCTGTACGGGGCGGCCATCGGGTTCGGGGCGCCGATCTCCACCACGCACACGATCACCACGGCGATCATGGGCGTGGGAGCCACCAAGCGGCTCAGCGCCGTGCGATGGGGGATCGCCGGGAACATCGTGACCGCCTGGATCCTGACCATCCCGGCCGCCGCCCTGGTGGCCGCCGTCTCCTACTTCATCCTTCACTCGATCGTGGAGTAGCCGCCTCTTCGGCGGGCGCGTACATCACGTCCACGTCCCAGCGGTTGAAGCCGAGGGACTCGTACAACCTGATCGCCGCCGTGTTGGCCTCGTCCACGTACAGCATCGCCTGGGCGAGGCCACGCGAGCGCAGGTGGCACAGCCCGGCCAGGGTCAGCGTCCTGCCCAGGCCGGTGCCCTGCTGCGAGGGGTCGACGCCCACGACGTACACCTCTCCCAGGGGCTCGTGGCCGTGGGAGGAGGAGCCGTGGATCTTCGTCCAGTGGAAGCCGGCCAGCCGGTCGCCGCGGAAGGCCAGGAAGAACCCCTCAGGGTCGAACCAGGGCTCCTGCTCGCGGCGGAGCAGGTCGTCCATCGTCCAGGCGCCCTGCTCGGGGTGGTGGGCGAAGGCGGCGGCGTTGACCTTGAGCCACGCCTCCTCGTCCTGACCCGGTACGAACGTGCGCAGCACGACCCCGTCGGGCAGGGCGGAAGCCTCAAGAGGGGCGAAGAGGGAGCGGCGCATCTGCCAGAGCGAGCGCACCCGCTCGAAGCCGAACGCGGCCGCCAGCGCCCCGGCGCCCGCGTGGTCGCCGTGCGCCCACAGGCGCGGCCGCCCGTCCGCCAGCTCCGCGACCGCGCTCAGCAGGCGCGCGCCGTGGCCCTGACGGCGGTGGGCGGGGTGGATGACGAGCTCGGCGCTCGGGCCCTCGACCTCGTCCGTCGGGTCGATGTGGGCGTAGCCCACGAGCGTGCCGTCCGCCTCCAGGAGCAGGGACCGGGCCTGCGGGTCGCCCCCGTAGCGGAGATGGAGCATCACGTGCTCGTTGAGCGGCCGGACGCCGTCGGCCTCCGTCGCCGCCTCCACCAGGCCGAGCACCGAGGCGACCTCGGTGTCATCGAGCCGTTCCCTGACCTTCACATGCTCGCCCACAGGCCCTCCTTCGCTGTGAGCGATCACGTGGCGCCAATCCCCCGTTCGCTCACAGAACGAACTCTAGGCGTATGACTGGCAAATAACGCCATGTGACAGCCTGGCAAATCGTTACCTTTGCGCCATTGGCTGCATAGGTTCCCAACGTAACGTCTTGGGCCATGACGTCTCGTTCCTTCCTCCGGCTGGCGCTGGCCGGAGCCGTCGCCTCGGGTGCGGTCATGCTCGCCACGCTCCCGGCGGACGCGAGCAAAGCCCCTCGTACGGTGCCCGTACGGCTGCTTGCGCTCAACGACTTCCACGGCAACCTCGAACCCCCCACCGGATCCTCCGGCCGCATGGTGGACGAGAACGGCCAGACCGTGGACGCCGGTGGCGCCGCGTACGTCGCCGCCCACATGAAGGCCCTGGCCGACAAGAACACCATCGCCGTGGCCCAGGGCGACCTCATCGGGGCGACGCCGCTGATCTCGGCGGCCTACCACGACGAGCCGTCGGTCGAGTTCATGGGCAAGCTGGGGCTCAAGGTGGCCGCGGTGGGCAACCACGAGTTCGACGAGGGCTACACCGAGCTGCGGCGCATCATGAAGGGCGGCTGCCACCCGGTGGACGGCTGCTCGCCCGCCGGCCCGTGGAAGGGCGCGAAGTTCGACTACGTGGGCGCGAACGTCCTGTTCAAGAACCGCAACGAGAAGACCGACGCGCTCGCCGCCCTCGGCGGCTCGGACTCGGCGCAGGTCAAGCAGGTCCTGTCGGACTGGGGCGTGCCCGCGCTGCCGCCGGTCAGCATCAAGTGGATGAACGGCGTGCCGATCGGCTTCATCGGCCTCGTCACGCAGACCACGCCGAACATCGTCACGGCCGAGGGGATCAAGGACCTCAAGTTCGTGGACGAGGTGAAGGCCGCGAACGTCGCCTCGAAGCTGCTCAAGCTCGTCGGGGTGAAGGCGCAGGTCGTACTGATGCACGAGGGCGACCAGGTGAACGCGGGCCAGTCGCCCGACGCCTGCAGCGCCGTCCCGGGTGCGGGCAACCGCATCGCCACGCAGGTGGACCCGGAGATCGACATCGTGCTCAGCGGGCACTCCCACCAGGCGTACCTGTGCAAGGTCAAGGACCCGGCGGGCAACGACCGCGTCTACTCGCAGGGCGGCTCGTTCGGGCGGGTCATCACGCAGGTGGACCTGAACGTGAACGTCAAGACGCGGGACATCGACCGCGCCTCGGTCGTCGCGGACAACCACGTCGTGACCCGGACAGTCACCCCGGATCCCGAAATTTCGACGTTCGTGCAGACGTGGAAGGACCGCGTCGCCCCCGTCGCCAACAAGCCCGTCGGCAAGATCACCGCCGACATCACGAACACGGCCGCGCCGTCCGGCGAGTCCGCGCTCGGTGACCTCATCGCCGACGGCCAGCTGGCCGGGACGAAGACCGGCGGCAACGCCCAGATCGCCCTGATGAACCCGGGCGGGGTGCGGGCGTCCCTGACGTACGCGACGTCCCCGGCGAACGAGGGCGACGGCGTCGTCACGTACGGCGAGGCGTTCACCGTGCAGCCGTTCAACAACCTCATGCAGGTCGTCACGCTCACGGGCGCCCAGCTCAAGACCGTGCTCGAGCAGCAGTTCACCGGCGGTCCCAACAACCAGCCGTTCGCCAAGATCCTGCAGCCGTCGGCGAACTTCACCTACACCTACAGCCGGAGCGCCGCCTGGGGCTCCAAGGTGTCGGACATGAAGATCGACGGGGTGCCGGTGACGGACACGCAGTCGATCCGGGTCGCCGCGAACAACTTCCTCGTGGGCGGCGGCGACGCCTTCGCGGGCTTCAAGGACGGCACCGACCTGTGGAGCGGGCCGCTGGACATCGACGCCTTCGTCGAGCAGCTCGGCAAGGACAACCCCATCGCCCCGCCGGCCACCAACCGGATCACCGCCGTCAACTGACCCCTCTGCCCTCCGGCCCGCCCGTTTCCTCCCGGGCGGGCCGCCCCTTTTCCCGCCGCACGTGGCGGGGCTCTTTCATCCTGTACGGCAGAGCACGGGCGGCACCACCCGCCGCACGTGGCGAAGGGCCTCCAGGGTGACGCCCGCTGACCCGCACGGGCCTGGCCGCCGTAACGGCGCACGCATCAGCGCTTCCAGGCCAGCCACTTGCGCGCCACCTCCGCCTCCAGGTCCACCCCGTGATGGTGGGCCAGGAGGACCACGTGGCACAGCACGTCGGCCAGCTCCTCCCGGAACCCCGCGTCCAGCTCGTCCGCCGTGCGCCCCTTGGTCCTGGCTCGGCCGGAGCGCATGAGGAACGCCTGGGTCAGCTCGCCGATCTCCTCCTGGAGCTTGAGCAGGAACCAGGCGTCGTCGCGCTCGATCCCGAGCTTGTCCGCGTACCGGCTGGAAATGGGTTCGATCTCGGCGGCGAGCTGGCGCAGATCCATGGGCGCGAGCCTACGGCAGACCGCGGCCGATCACGGCTCCCCGTAAAGGGGGAGGACGACCACGAAGCGGGCCCCGGGCGAGTGGTCGGCGACGGTGAGGGTGCCGTCGTGGGCCGCGGCGATGTCGCGGCACAGGGCCAGGCCGAGGCCGCTGCCGCCCTTGTCCTTGGCCCTGGCGGGGGCCAGGCGGGTGAAACGTTCGAAGACCCGCTCCCGGTCCTGCGGCGGGATGCCGTCGCCGTCGTCGGTCACGGTGACGATCACCTTGTCGCCTTCCACGGCCACCTCCAGGTCGATGCGGGTGGCGGCGTGCCGGGTGGCGTTGTCGAGCAGGTTCGTCAGCAGGCGGTCGAGCTGCATGAGGGAGCCGTGGACGGGCGCCGCGGCGCACACGTCGGGGATGATGGGCACCCGGTTGCCCTCGCGGCGGCGGACGTGGTCCATCGCCACGCGAGCCAGGTCCACCACGCGGCGCTCGCTGAGCGCGCCGGCGTCCAGCCGGGCCAGCATCAGCAGCTCGTCGATGATGCCGGCCAGGCGGTCGGCGGCGGCCAGCGCCTGCTCGCCGGTGGCCTGCCAGTCCGTCTCGTCGGGGTAGGCGTGGGCCACCTCCAGCTGGGCGCGCAGGGCCGAGATGGGGCTGCGGAGCTCGTGGGAGGCGTCGGCGACGAAGCGGCGCTGGGTCTCGGCGGAGCGTTCGAGGCGGTCGAGGGTGTCGTTGGTGGTGGCGGCCAGGTCGGTGATCTCGTCGCCGGTGTCGGGCACGGGCACGCGCCTGCTGAGGTCCTGGCCGGTGATCTCGGCCATTTCCGCACGGATGCGTTCGACGGGGCGCAACGCGGACCCGACCGAGACCCAGGTGATGCCCGCCACGCTCACCAGGACGAGCGGAGTGCCAATGAATACCAGGACATATATCCAGTTGAGGGCTCGGTCCACGTCGGTCAGCGAGGACGCCCCGTAGACCGTCACAGGCCCTTGAGGAGTCTGCGCCGCGATCGCCATGACCAGGTAGTGGGTCTCGGGCTCGTCGGGGCTGCGGGACACGGTGCGCTCGCCGACGCGGACGACCTGGGGCCAGGTGGGCTTGAGATCCGCCAGCCGCAGGCCCTGAGCCGGGCCGGGGCTGCTCGCGAGCAGCCTGCCGTCCGCCGAGACCACCTGGAGGATGCGGACGCGTGACGGCGTCTCCAGCACCGGGGGCAGGTTTCCGGTACGCGCCTCGGCGGCGACCCGCCGTGCCGCCAGCTCGACCCTCGTCTGGACCATGTTGCGCAGGTTGTCGGGCACGGTGGCGAGCGTGATGGTGGCGGTCGCGATGAAGACCACGGCCGCTATCAAGGTCGCGACCGTGGTCAGGCGTGCGCGGATCGAGCGTGGAAACAGCCGTCTCACCATCCCGTCCCGTCCCGACTTCATCACTGTCTGTGACATTTACCCGCGCAGGGCCGTCGCAACATGACCGGGCCCGCGTCCGCCCCGGCATATTCGCTGGTGGCGATTCCGCTGAGGGCGTGCACACCTACCGCGCCCGAACCCGGCAGGCCATGGTGGATGCCATGAGGCTTTTGGTGCTGGGCGGCACGGAGTTCGTGGGGCGGGCGTTCGTCGATGAGGCGGTGGCGCTGGGCTGGGAGGTGACGACGTTCAACCGTGGCACGCACGAGCCGGGGGCCGGCGTGACGGCGCTGCGCGGCGACCGCACGGCCCCCGGCGGGCTGGCGGCGCTGGAGCGCGGGGAGTGGGACGTGGTGGTCGACACCTGGTCGTGGGCGCGGGCCGCGGTCGGTGCGGCCGCGTCGCTCCTGGCCGGCCGGGCCGGCCATTACGTCTACGTGTCCAGCCGGTCGGTGTACGCGCCGCCGGTGCCGTTCGGCGCGGACGAGAGCGCCCCGGTCGTGGCGGTGGCGGCGGACGACGGCGACGGCGACTACGCCAAGGACAAGGCGGGGGCGGAGGCCGGGGCGGTCGCGGCGTTCGGGGACCGGGCGCTGCTGGCCCGTGCGGGCCTGATCCTGGGCCCGTACGAGAACATCGGGCGCATGCCCTGGTGGCTGAGCCGGATCGCCCGCGGCGGCCCGGTGCTCGCCCCGGAGCCGCGCGACCTCGGCCTGCAGTACATCGACGTCCGCGACCTGGCCGGCTGGTGCCTGGCGGCGGCCGGGCGCGGGCTCGGCGGGGCTTATGACGTGGTGAGCCCGCCGGGGTTCGCGACGATGAGGCAGCTCCTGGAGACCTGCGTCAAGGTGACCGGATCGGACGCGGAGCTGCGCTGGGTGGCGGCCGAGCGGATCCTGGCGGCGGGCGTGAAACCGTGGACGGACCTGCCGATCTGGCTGGTGGGCGAGGGCTACGACTTCATGCACGGGGGCGACGTGTCCAAGGCGGTGGCGGCGGGCCTGCGGTGCCGTCCGCTGGAGGAGACGGTGGCCGACACGTGGGAGTGGCTCCGGAGCATCGGCGGCCTGCCCCCGACGCGCCCGGACCGGCCGAGCGTCGGCCTCGCCCCGGAGGTGGAGGCGCGGCTGCTGGGCTGAGGGTGTCCGGGAAATGGTGACGGCCACCCCGGCCCCCTCCGCGGGCTCTCGTCAGAGAACGGAGAAAGGCTCGTGATGGCCGCGGCAACAGTCTGCCGTCCGGGCGGTGGCCTCCGCAGGCAATTCCGACAAATGCTCTCGACTTCCCGCAAGCCATCATGTGGTTATGAGTGCGTGGGTCTACATACGCGGCTGGCTGGAGTTCTCGGGTCAACGATCCGAGGCGGAGCGGATCATCCGGCAGGGCGAGACGGAGGGCTGGGCCTTCCCCGAAGGGGGCTGGCTCGATGCCGCCTGTTACGCGCGTGCCGTCCGCGAGAGCCGATCCGGCGAGGTTCTCGCGCTGATCCGCCGGATCGCCGCCCTGCCGCCCGCGGACGCGGACGGCGATCGCGTCTGCGGTCTCTTCCTCGTGTTCCACGAGGTCGAGGGGCAGCAGGAGTGGCAGGTCCGCGACGGCGGCGTCCTCGTCGGCCGGGCCTCGCCGCGTCACGACTATCTGTGGAAGTAGCTCAGCGTGCCGCGGCGCGGCCGGCCTGGCGGCCGGAGAAGAGGCAGCCGCCGAGGAAGGTGCCTTCGAGGGCGTTGTAGCCGTGGACGCCGCCACCGCCGAAGCCCGCGATCTCACCCGCCGCGAACAGGCCGTCGACGGGCTCGCCGGTCGACCCCAGGGCGCGGGAGTCGAGGTCGGTCTGGATGCCGCCGAGCGTCTTGCGCGTGAGTACGTGGAGCATGACCCCGATCAGCGGCCCGGCGGCGGGATCGAGGATCCGGTGCGGGGCGACCGTCCGGCCCAGCTTGTCGCCGAGGTAGCGGCGGGCGTTGCGGATGCCCTGGATCTGGGAGTCCTTGCTGAACGGGTTGGCCACCTGCAGGTCGCGGGCCTCGATCTGGCGGCGCACGAGGTCGGCGTCGAGCAGGGGTTCGAGCGTCAGCTGGTTCATCTTGGCGACCAGTTCGTCCAAGGTGGCGGCCACGACGAAGTCGGCGCCGTTGCGCTTGAACGCCTCCACCGGGGCCGGGGCGCCCTTCCCGAGGAGGCGCTCCCGGAGGAACGCCTTGCGGTCGTTGCCCGTGATGTCGGGGTTCTGCTCGGAGCCCGACAGGGCGAACTCCTTCTCGATGATCTTCTGGGTGAGCACGAACCAGGAGTGGTCGTGGCCGGTGCCGCGCAGGTGCCGCAGCGTGCTCAGCGTGTCGTAGCCGGGCAGGCAGGGGTCGGGCAGCCGCCGCCCCAGCGCGTCGAACCACATCGAGGAGGGGCCGGGCAGGATCCGGATGCCGTGGCCCGGCCAGATCGGGTCCCAGTTGCGCAGGCCCTCCGTGTAGTGCCACATGCGGTCGCGGTTGACCAGCCGCGCCCCGGCCTCGGCGCTGATGTCGAGCATCCGGCCGTCCACGTACGCCGGCACGCCCGTGACCATGCTCTCCGGCGCGCTGCCCATCCGCTCCGGCCAGTAGCGGCGCACCAGGTCGTGGTTGCCGCCAATGCCGCCACTGGTGATGATCACGGCCGGTGCCGTCAGCTCGAACTCGCCGATCCTGTCGCGGTTGGAGGCCACTCCTCGCGGCGAGTCGTCCTCGGCCAGCAGCGTGCCACGCACGCCCTGTACGGCTCCGCCGCTGACGATCAGCTCGTCCACCTGGTGGCGGTGGTGGAAGGTGACCAGCCCGCTGCCGACCGCCTGCCGGACCCTGCGGACGAACGGCTTCAGCACCCCCGGCCCCGTCCCCCAGGTCACGTGGAAGCGCGGCACGGAGTTGCCGTGCCCGTCCGCGCGCAGGTCGCCCCGCTCCGCCCAGCCGACCGTGGGCAGGAACTTGATGCCCAGGCCGTCCAGCCAGGCCCGCTTCTCCCCGGCGGCGAACTCGACGTAGGCCCGCGCCCACCGCACGGCCCAGGAGTCCTCGTCGTCCAGGCGGTCGAACTGGGCGCTGCCCTGCCAGTCGTTCCAGGCCAGCTCGAAGGAGTCCTTCACGCCCAGCCGCCGCTGCTGCGGGGAGTTGACCAGGAACAGCCCCCCGAACGACCAGAAGGCCTGGCCGCCCAGGTTGGCGGCGTTCTCCTGGTCGACCACGGCGACCTTCTTGCCCCGGGAGATCAGTTCGCAGGTCGCCACCAGGCCGGCCAGCCCGGCCCCGACGACGATGACGTCAGCGTTCATGCGCCGATGATTCCACCTGATCAGCACGCGCCATAAGCCGCCTGGGCCCTGATTTCGGGCGCCTGCCCCGGTCCGTCAGGCAGCAGGGCCCGGCCGCC
The DNA here is from genome assembly GCF_040610775.1 of Nonomuraea sp. NPDC003709. Lineage (NCBI taxonomy): Bacteria > Bacillati > Actinomycetota > Actinomycetes > Streptosporangiales > Streptosporangiaceae > Nonomuraea > Nonomuraea sp. NPDC003709. The sequence goes on from NZ_JBEXMW010000020.1 coordinate 80,476, forward strand.
GTCGCGGAGCTGTCGCCGGACGGCGGCCGGGCCCTGTCGCCGCGGCCGGAGACTCAGGTCTTTCTCCTGCTCGCCGCTCCTCCTTTGGCGGGGCTGCGCGTCGAAGCCATGCCGCTGGTCGGGCCGGGAGACAGATGATGTTCCAGGGACTTCATGATCTCGGGTGCCAGGACTTCTGCCAGCGCCGGCGCGAGCGCGTCCGCCAACGCGGACGACAGCACCTGCGTGAGCATGAGCCGTTCCATCGGCGACGCCTTCGACGCCGTACGCGAGGTCGACGACAGAGCCGATTCGATCAGGCTCGCCATGGGATCCACGCCGCGTGTGCGGGCTTTGGTGGTCTGGCCGGACTCGCTGAGGATGTCGCGGATGAGGTCGTCGATCATGGACTCCAGAGGGTTGTGCTCGGATGAGTTACCGGTTTGCTCCGGCGCCATGAGGTGCTCCTTTACGTCGGTGTGAGCCGTCTCCCGATTTCCCCTTGCCGGGAAACCAGGAGACGGCGTTCTTCCTTGCGGGCCGGCGGGCGCGGTCGTCGGGCGGTCGTCGGGTGGTTGTCGGGCGGTTATCCGGTGCTTATCGGCCCGCAAGGGCGGCCAGCATCAGCGGGTGCTCGATGCCGGCTTCTTCGCCTTCCGAGCGGCGGCGCATGAGCGCGGCGAGCAGGAGAGGGTGCTCGATGATGTTCATGCCGCTCTCCCTGCGGCGGCGCATGAGCGCGGCCAGCATCAGCGGGTGCTCGATGCCGGTCTCCTCGCCTTCCGAGCGGCGGCGCATGAGCATGGCGAGCAGGAGGGGGTGCTCGATCATGCTCGTCCCGCCTTCCTTGCGGCGGCGCATGAGCATGGCGAGGAGGAGCGGGTGCTCGATGCCCATCTCGGTGCCTTCTTCGCGGCGGCGCATCAGCATGGCGAGCAGGAGGGGGTGCTCGATCATGCTCGTCCCGCCTTCCTTGCGGCGGCGCATGAGCATGGCCAGCAGCAGCGGGTGCTCGATGCCCATCTCGGTGCTTTCCTCGCGGCGGGCCGCGAGTGCGGCGAACATCAGCGACTCGAACGCCTCCCGCTCTTCGGTGTCGCGCTCAGACGTCTCGGTACGCTCTGCGGTCGTGGTCATCTGACTCCCTTTCAGGCCTGTGGTGTTGCCGGAGATGCATGCGACCGATACCCGCGACCGATAGGCCCCATTCGCGCAAAGAGCGTGTCGCACGCTTCCTGACCTGGCCTTTTACGTGGATCGCCGCAGCGCTCACCCGGGTGCTAAGACCATTGGCGTAGAACGTCTAGGGCGGGCGGCCGATCCGCGACGGCACTCGCGCGTGCTGATACTCCTGCTCATGTCGATCGCCTCCGCGCAGCGCCAGTCGGGCGTGCGGCCGTTTCTCGTCGGGATGTTCGTGGACGCCCTGGGGAGCGGCCTGTACTACCCGCTCACCCTGCTGTTCATCCACCGGGTCACCGGCCTGCCCATGACCGTGGTCGGGCTGGGGGTGACGGCCGCGGCCGCGGTGGGGCTGGCCGCCAATCCGGTGGCGGGCGTGCTCATCGACCGGTTCGACGCGCGGCGGGTGCTGATGGGTACGTACGTGCTGCGCGGGCTGGGCTTCGCCGCGTACCCGTTCGTGGACGGTTTCGCCGCGTTGATCGTGGTCGCGGCGGTGGTCGCGTTCGGAGATCGGGCCTACTATCCCGCCTCCGGCGGCTACATCTCGGTCCTGGCCACGGGCGCGGACCGGGACCGGCTGTACGCGCTGATGTCGACCGCCAGGAACGTCGCGTTCGGTCTGGGCGGGCTCCTGTCAGCGGGGGTGGTGTCGCTGGGCGGCACGACCGGCTTCGTGATCATCGCGTCGGTCAACGCGGCCAGCTTCGTCGTGGCCACCGCCTGCCTGGTCCTGGCGGGGCGGCGCGCACCGATCGATCCGGTGCCCCCGGAGCGCGGCGGGTACCGGCGGGTCCTGGCGGACCGGCCGTTCCTCGGGCTGGTGGCGGCCGAGCAGGCGTTCACGCTGACACGCCTGGTCCTTCCGGTCGCGCTGCCGGTGTACGCCGTCACCGTGCTCGGCGCCCCCGCCTGGCTGCTGGGCCTGCTGTACACGCTCAACACGATCCTGGTGGCCGTGGGCCAGATCGCCGTCCGGCGACGGCAGGGCGCCGCCCGCCGTACCCACGCCATGGCCCTCGGCGGGGCGGTCCTGATCGTGTCGTGCGTCGCGTACGCCGCGGCGGCCGCGTTCCCCCCGGGACCACCGCGCGTCATCGCCCTGGTGACGGCCACCCTCGTCTTCACGGCGGGTGAGCTGATGCACGCCACCCCGTCATGGGCCCTGGCCGCGGCGACGGCACCACCGGCCCTCCGCGGCCGCTACCTGGCGATCCACCAGCAGACCTGGGCCATCGGCAACGTCGTCGCCCCGGCCGCCTTCTCGGCCCTGCTGGGCGCCGCGCCCGCGCTGCTGTGGGGCACGCTCACCGTCCTGCTCGCGCTGGCCGCCCTCACCCTCCTGCGCCTCTCCCACCACCTCCCACCCGACGCCGTCGCCCCACCGGGCGCCTGACTCCGGCCGCGCATGGCTACGGCGGCGCCCGGGGCCTGGTACGGCACCGGGCGAGGGGGTGAAGGCGTCCGGTTCGCCCTTACCCCGTCGCCCGTAGGAGCCGGCAGCTCCACGTAGCTCCTGATCAGGTTGCCTTGCCGCGGGCGATGTAGAGGTTCATGTCGGTGAAGTCGACGGTGATGTTATAGGGCTTCCAGAAGCAGTGGGAAAACCAGCCCATCGAGTCGAACCCTGTTCCATAGGGCCAGGGCACGTTGGCCGGCTGGTTGGGGTTCGTGTAGCAGTAGACCTCCTTGGCGACGGCGTTGCCAAGGCGGATCTCCTTCGGGTAGCAGGGGTAGACGACGGCCGGGTGGCTGCTGCCAAAAGTCCCGATCTCGCGGTCGTAGTCGCTGCGGATTCCCAACTGCTCGGCCGTTTTTCCCCGCAAGCCCGCCACGATCTCGCTGGTTCCGCCGAAGTTGACGCCCACCACCCCTGTGCGGGAGCCGGCGGTGCCGGCGAAGCTGCCCGTGCTGTGCAGGTATTGCTCACGGGCCAGCCAAATGGGAAGGGGCTGTGCGCCCGCCGATTTGGCGGCGGCGCGTGCCTTCCTGGCCGTTTCGGGGGTCCGGCGGCGCAGGATCAGTTGCCGGCCCGCATAGTCGAAGGTGGTCAGCAAGTGGTAGAAGACCCACGTGCCGATCAGGCCGTCGCTGTCAGTTCCGACATCCTCGCCCGACTCCGTCGACGACCAGCCCACCGGGACGTTGCGCAGTTCGATGCCACCCAGCTTGAAGGAGTCCAGTATCCCGTAGTACGCCCATATGATGCCGTTCTCGTACTCCACCTTCTGACTGGCAACGGGACTCAGCCCGGCCTCCTTGGCCACCGACGCCCGCATGCTCAGATTCGGGGCGCCGGTGTAGAACATGAAGCGCTTCGTCGGTCCGCCGTTGACCGAGGCCTCTACCAGTGGAATCGGATCCAGCTGCTTGATTTCCAGCCGCGCGATGTCGCCGTGGACCTGGTACGCCTCACCACTGACCGCCGCGAACCATTTGGCGTAGCTGTCCTCACCGGCCGCTTTCCAGTGCGGTGCGGACAGGCCGAACTTGTCCTGCCGGATGTAGCAATCGCCCAGGAGCCCGTTGGTTTGCTTGTCGTCGGGCGCCAGCTGGAGGGCCATCTTGAGGTATTTCTCGGCATCGGCGAACCGGTTGGACAGCAGCCCGACATAGCCGCGCCGGCGGGCCGCGTGCAGGTTCGCAGGGTCTGTCTTGAGGATCTCCTCGTACGCCCGGCCGGCCTGCTCGAACTTCCCGGCCTTGAACAGCGCGTCGGCGTCACCGCTGCCGGCCAGCGCCGTGGCTGCCTCGCCCATCAGCGGCGCGGCCGCGGCGGCACCGGCCAGCACGGCAGCGCCCTGAAACAGCGAACGCCGGTCCCATTTCCCGTCATTAGCCACGCCTTCTCCTTTTCGTGATCGCCTTCGTCGTAACGTTCTGTCCCGGCGGCTCCGGCCGGTTCGTCTCGCCCTGCTTGATGAGGGCGACGCCGTGGTGCCGGGGCCACCCGGGCCGTACGGCGTCGTCCCGATGCGGGCGGCCGGATCGCTTCGCAGCACGCTCCGTAACTCGCCCGCCGGTCAACCCCGTCCACTGTCGGCCGGCCGCGTCCCCGCCTCGTTCGCGCCGCGTCATGGTTGTGTCACAGTCGCGCCGGCGCTGGCCGCCGCCGAGAAACCGTGACATGCGGCGGACAACACGCGCATTCGCCGCCATCCCGGCCGCGCCATGGGTGTCCTGGGCGGCGTCTCCGGTCTCGCCACAGTCACCGGGCCGCTGCTCGGCGGTGTCCTCATCGACACCCTGGCAGTCGTCCTCGCGTGCCCGGGACTGAGCAGTCGGGAGAGCCGGAATCTCATCGGGTTGACCTTGACGCGACGTCAACGTGTCTAATCGGGATCGACCGGGCCCACAGAGCCGAAAGTGAGGGGACCGATGGTCAGAGCCGCGCTGCGGATCGTGGTGTTCGAGCTGAAAGGCCTGCTGGCCATCGGGCAGTGGATCGTCCGGCGTCGTGATGGCGTGCCGGCGGGGGCGACCGTCGTGACGTACACGAAGGCGCAGACGTTCATGCTGTCCCTGATGCTGTTCGCGATGGCGGTCGAGACCGTGGTGGTCGATCTGCTGCTGGTTGCGCTCGACGTGCCGGCGTGGCTGCGGTTCGCGGTGCTGATCGCTGACGTGTACGGGCTGCTGTTCGGGGTCATGCTGGCCGCCGCCTGCGCCACCAGGCCGCATGTCATCACCTCTGGTGAGCTGCGCATCCGGTTCGGCGTGTACTTCGACGTGCGCGTGCCGGTCGAGCGGATCGCCGCCGTGCGGACGAGTCGCAACTACAACGAGAGCGGCATGGTCACCGTCAAGGACGGGCGGCTCGGTGTGGCGGTCTCCTCGCAGACGAACATGACGGTGGAGCTGAGCGAGCCGGTCGCCTTCGTGCGCCCGTTCGGCCGCCGGGGGGAGGCCACGTCGATCCGGTTCTTCGCCGATGAGCCGGAGAAGGTGGTGGCGGCGTTGCGTACTGGACGGACCGCTGAGCGCGCCTGATCTGGGGGCGTTGCGTACTGGACGGACCGCTGAGCGCGCCTGATCCGGGGTGTTGCGTACTGACCGGACCGCTGAGGCCGCCTGATTCGGGGGCGTCGCGGGCCGGGCCGTGGAGCCCGGCCCGCGAGGGAGCAAAGGGCCGGGCCGTAACGGGCCCGGCCCTCCGCGCGGTTAGCGGGTGATCTTGACGTCGTCCACGCCGGCCTCCACCAGGGAGGCGCCGGAGGCGTCGGCGGCGTCGATGAGGATGCGGACGGTCTGGCCCGCGAACGCGTTCAGGCCGGCCGTGGCCGTGGTCCAGGCGCCGTTGCGGTTGGACGCGGCGCCCGCCTGGTTCAGGACCGTCGTGGTGGTGGTGCCGACCACGCGGACGCGGAAGTAGTCGGCGCTGGAGGCGTTCGAGCCGTGCGCCAGGTACCACGAGAACGACAGGTTCAGCGGACCCGTGGACGGGAGCGTGATCGGGGGCGACTGGATCGAGGTGATGCCGCCGTCGATGTCGAAGTCACCGGCGGCCGAGCCCGCCAGACGGCCCGTGACCAGGTCGTTCGTGCCGCTGACCGTGGTGCCGAGCTGCTTGGCGCCGCTGGAGTTGGTGTCCTCGGGGTCGCCGCGCTCCCACTGGCCGGTGGTGGCGGTGTCGGTGCTCGACGGGTTGACCGTCCAGCCGTTGGCCGTCTCGAACGTGTCCTGCCAGACCACGGCGGGTGGTACGGCGGTGGCGATCGTCCACACCGAGTACGCGATCGCGTCGGCGTTCCGGTCGAGCGCGGTGTCGTTGATGTTGGAAGTGGTGTCGCACGAGCGGTGGTAGCAGGCGTCGAACGCCTGACCGGCGGTGCCGCCCCACAGCGTGGCCTGGGCCGAGCTCTTGATGCCCTCCGCGCCCGTGAACGTGCCGCCCGCCGGGATGCCGACCGCGATGAACGGGCCGTAGTCGGAGCGGCCGTCGAAGTCGGTGCCCCGGGTCGGCACGCCGATCGACGTGAAGTAGTCCTGGATGACCTTCTCCAGCTCCGCGGATCCGGCCGGGCCGGGACCGGAGCCGGTGCCGTCCGAGTTGTCGCCGTCGTACACGAAGTATCCGGGGTTCGGGGAGCCGACCATGTCGAAGTTCAGGTACCCCTTGATCCGCGCCCGGTCCGCGGCCGGCAGGTTGTTCACGTAGAACTGCGACCCGCGCAGCCCCAGCTCCTCCGCGCCCCACCAGGCGAAGCGCAGATGCTTGGCCGGCTGGAGCGCCTGGCGCGACACTTCGAGCGCGGTCTCCAGGATGGACGCGCTGCCCGAGCCGTTGTCGTTGATGCCGGGACCCGCGGTGACGCTGTCGAGGTGCGCGCCGACCATGAGGATGTCGTTGGGGTCCCCGCCGGGCCAGTCGGCGATGACGTTGTAGCCGGTGGCGCCGTTGTAGGTGAACGACTGGAGCGTGGTGGTGAAGCCTGCGGCGTCCAGCTGGCCGCGTACGTAGTTCGCGGAGGCCAGGTAGCCCGGGCGGCCGTGTGCGCGGTTGCCGCCGTTGGCGGTGGCGATGGACTGGAGCTGGGTGAGGTGGGCCTTGACGTTGGTGAGGGAGATGTTCGGGGCTGCTGCGGCCTGCGCCGGCACGGCCGTCAGGGCGGTGATGGCCAGGGATAACGCTGTTGCCGCGACGATGATCGATCGCATTGCGGCGCCTCCATCCGAGGGTCGAGGGTGGAAGATCCCGAGATGGTGCTCGTTGGAACCGGTGGTGCCGTGGTGCCGTGGTGCGAAGGTTCGATGGTGCGGTGGTGCCAAAGTGCCGTGGTGCCTAGGTGGTGCCCGGGTGGGCAGGGGTGCTGCCCACCCGGTGTGGAGCCGTCAGGCGGCCGTCTTGGCGGCCAGGGGCGCCGCCGCGGGGGCGGTTCGCGGCGGGATGGAGCGCAGGTTGAAGGCGAAGCGGGCGACGGAGTCCGCGATCGCGTCCAGGTCCACGTCCAGCGCGGTGTCGTTGATGTTGGCGGTCGTGTCGCACGCCTGGTGGTAGCAGGCGTCGTACGCGACCCCCGCCGTGCCACCGAACTTCGCCGCCTCCTCGGGCGTCTTGATGCCCTCGGCGCCCGTGAAGATCCCGCCCGCCGGGATGCCGACGTCGATGAACGGGCCGTAGTCGGAGCGCCCGTCGAAGTCGGTGCCGACGGTGGGCAGGTTGCGCGAGCCGTAGAAGGCCTCGAGCTGCTTCTCGATCCGGTCGGATCCGGGCGGCCCGGCCGGGGAGCCCTCGTTGTCGGAGTTGTCCCCGTCATACAGCTTGTACGCGTAGTTGGGCGAGGCCACCATGTCGAAGTTCAGGTAGACCCGGATCCGGTCGCGCTGCGTCTCCGACAGCGACGCGACGTACTGGTCGGACCCGAGCAGCCCGATCTCCTCACCCGCCCAGAAGCCGAAGCGGACCTTGTTCTTGACCGGGTAGAGCGCCATCTCCTCGGCGACCTCCAGGATGGAGGCGGAGCCCGAGCCGTTGTCGTTGATGCCGGGACCGGCGGGCACGCTGTCGAGGTGGGCGCCGACCATCACCACGTTGCGCGGGTCACCGAAGCGGGACTCGGCGATCACGTTGTCGTTGGTGCCGAGCACGAGGGTGGAGTCGACCTTGAGCCGTACGGTCGCCCCGGCCGTGGCCGCCAGCTCGTTGCCGACCGCGAAGTCGGCGAAGACCATCGGGACCCCGGCCCGCCACTCGCCGATGTCGAGCGGGAAGGCGTCGGTCCGGCCCGGCTGGCCCTCGTTGAACACGATGATCCCGGACGCCCCGGCGCGTCCCGCGTTGCGGATCTTCAGAGCGAAGGCGCACGTGCCGCGCTGGATGAGCGCGATCCGCCCGGCCACGAACCCGGCGAAGTCGGACGCTTCGCAGCCGCTGGTCGAGGTGGGTGTCGGGGTCGGCGGCAGGGTCAGGTCCACGGCCTGGACCTGCGCGGTCACGTCACCGGCGGGGGAGGGCTCGAAGGAGAAGAAGTCGTCGTTAGGCACGTACGTCTTCGAGCCCGGCGCGGTGAGGTTGAGCGTGGGCGGGGAGTTCTCGGTCCAGCTCTGGACGAAGTTGATCGGCTGGAGCGTGACCTTGTATCCGGCCTTGCGTAGTTTGCCCGCCACATAGTCGCGGGAGGCGTTGTAGCCGGGGGTGCCCGCGGCGCGGGTGCCGCCGTTGGCGTCGGCGATCGCCTGCAGGGCGTCGAGGTGCTTCTTGGCGTTCGGGCCCTTCACCTGCTTGACGAGCAACTTGGCGAAGAGGTCGTCAAGGCCGCCGGCGTTGGCCGGGGTGGTCAGAGCCAGTGGTAGGGCCAGTGCGGTGATCAGTGCGATGGCGATTCGACGCATAAGGGTTCCCCTGGTGGACGAATGCGATGATTCCCCCGAGCCGCCACGTGAACGTAACCCGGCAGAGGATCACTGAGAAGGCCCACTAGTGCGTCAATATCCGGACATATCCGGTTGGTTCACTCGGCCCGGCGGGCGCGGGCGCGCCGCTTGCCCTCGTGCATCGCCTGTACGCGGGCGATCGGGATCGTGTGCCCCTCCTCGACCAGGTCGACGGGCAGCCGCTGCGGCTCGGGCATGGACTCGGCCCACGGGTCCGCGTCCTTGAGCAGCCCGGCCGCCGTGTGCACGGTGAAGTCGGCGGGCACCACCTGATCGAGCGACTCCCACGCCACGGGGAACGACACGGGCGTGCCGGGGCGTACGCGAGGGCTGTAGGCGGCCGCCACCGTGGCCCCGCCCGCCCTGGTCGAGTCGATGAACACCTTGCCCGCGCGGTCCTCGCGGATGAACGCCGTGGTGGCCAGCGCCGGGTCCACCCGCTCGGCCCGGGCCGCCAGCGCGCGCGTGGCCGCGGCCAGGTCCTCCACGCCCGTCCCCTCGGCCACGGGCACGAACACGTGCACACCCTTCGCCCCGCTGGTCTTCACCGCGCCCGCCAGGCCGGCGTCGTCCAGGGCCTGGCGCACCAGGAAGGCCCCGCGCACGGCCAGCTCGAAGGCGTCGCTGCCGTCGGGCGGGTCGAGGTCGAGGATCATGTGGGTGGGATGGGAGCCCACGAACAGCCCGGGGTGGTACTCCACCGCCCGCTGGTTGGCGAACCAGAGCAGCGTCCTGCGGTCGTTGCACAGCGCGTACGTCACCTGCCTGCGCGACGCCTCGGCCCACACGGAGACCGACTGCACCCATTCGGGGGCGTACTTGGGCAGGTTCTTCTGCATGAACGGCTCCTGTCCCGGCCGCACGCGGATGACCGAGAGCGCCCGGTCGCGCAGGACCGGGATGATCCGGTCGCCGACCGCGTCGAGGTAGTCGACCAGGTCGCGCTTGGTCGCGCCGGCCCCGTCGAACAGGGGCTGGTCGAGGTTGGTGAGCGCCACCCCGTCACGTGTCTCATCGCCGGCCACCCGCCCTACGATGCCCATGACGTGTGTCCGAGGTCAACAACTGGAGCCCGATGACTCGCTACCTCTACCTCACCCGCCACGGCGAGGCCACGCCGGACGAGACCGGCCTGACCGCGAACGGCCGCCGCCAGGCCGCGCTGCTCGGCGAGCGGCTGAAGGACGTCCCCCTCTCCGCCGTCCACCACGGCCCGCTCCCGAGGGCCGCCCAGACCGCGCGTCTGATCGCCGAGCATCTTCCCGGCGTGCCCGTGCGCGTCTCGGAGGCGGCAGGAGACTACCTCCCGTACGTGCCGGCGAAGGAAGAACTTCCCCCCGAGCACGCGGACCGGTTGCTCGGCTTCCTCGCCAACTTCCCGGCGGACGGCGGCGCGCGGCTCGTCCGCCAGGCCGAGGAGCTCTTCACAGGTCCGGTGGAGGAGACGCGCCACGAGCTCGTCGTCACGCACAACTTCCTGATCGGCTGGCTCGTCCGCGCCGCCCTGGACGCCCCCGGCTGGCGCTGGCTCGGCCTCAACCACTGCAACGCCGCCCTGACCGTCATCCGGTACGCGTCCGACCGCCCGTCCTCCGTGCTCTTCTTCAACGACATGGCGCACCTGCCGCCCGAGCTCAGGTGGACCGGATTCCCGCCAGAGCTGCGCCTGTAGCTCCTCTCAGGCCGGGCAGCGCGGCCGGCCGCCCGCTGATCAGCAGGAGCAACGCCTGTACGGGCCCCTCGACCACGTCCCCTTCGCCCACCGACCAGTCCACGTCCGTGGCCACGAGCCGCAGCCCGCGCAGGCGGCGCTGCGGATGGAAGGGGAAGCCGCGCTCCCAGATGTGCACGGCGCAGGCGCGGGCCGCCTCCAGCGGCATGGCCCGGTCGAGGCCGAGCGGCACGGCGATGTCCTGGGCGTGGACCAGCACGTCGAAGAGCGGGTCGAGCGGCTTGGTCGTCGGCGCCCGGCGGTGCGAGGTGGCCGACTCGCGCACCTGAGCGACGAGCTCGCCGACCGGCAGCCTGGCGTGACGTACCGCCGTGTCGCGGACGAAACGATCGAAGCTCCCGCGGGCCCGGACGAAGTCCACCAGCGCCCGCGGGACGTTCACGTTGGTGGCGAGCGCGAGGTGGGCGGCCACGTCGCGGACCCGCCAGCCCTCGCAGAGCGACGGCCGCTCCCAGTCGTCGGCGGGCAGCGAGCCGAGCAGGTCGGCCACGCCGCGCCGCTCGATCTCGAGGGCGGCCCAGATCTCTTCCTGGTTCATCGCACCCTCCCATTGCTAAGGTGGCCTTAATATAAGGCTTCCTGAGCGATTGGAGAAGGGGTTTGGCCGCCACACATCCACCGCACGTCATAGCCCTGCTGTACGAGGCGTACCTGCGCCTGCAGGACGTCGTGCTCGAGGTCGGCAGGTCGTACGACGCCCGCATCCGGCCCGCGCACTCGGCGGTGTTCTTCCACATGGAGCACGACGGCATCCGGCTGAGCAGGCTCGCGGAGAAGGCGCAGATGACCCCGCAGGCGATGGGGGCGCTGGTCGACGACCTGGAGGAGCTGGGCTACCTGCGCCGGGTGCCCGACCCGGCCGACCGCCGCGCCAAGCTCATCGAGTTCACCGAGCGCGGCGACGAGGCGCTGAGGGTCGGCTACACCGCGATCGACGACGTCGAACGACGCCTCGCGGCCCTGCTCGGCGAGGACGGCCTCGCCGAGCTGAACACCACGCTGAGCCGCGTCATCAACGCGTTCTAGGGGGCCGCCTTGGCCATCGTCTCCCGTTCCTCGCGGGTGGGGATCAGCCCGGCGGGCGCGAGGATCTTCGACTCCTCGAACGGCGCCTCCGTGGTCGGCAGCGGCTCACGCGATCTGACTGCCTTCACCCACACGCGCAGCGCGTCGAGGATCACGATGATGATCAGGACCGCGAACAGCGCCGCCAGGATCCCGTCCACGGTGGAGTTGAGCACGACCTGCTCCATCGCGTCCCGGGTCTTGGCCGGCGCGAGCAGCTTCCCCTGGTCCAGCGCCGTCTGGTACCGGTCGCGCTGGGCGAAGAAGCCGAGCGTGGGGTCGGAGGAGAACACCTTCTGGTAGCTGGCCGTCAGCGTGACGGCCACGTCCCAGGCCAGCGGCACCCCCGTCACCCAGGCCCACCTCAGCCGGCCGCTCTTGATCAGCAACGTCGTGGCGACTGTGAGCGCCACCGCGGCGAGCAGCTGGTTGGCGATGCCGAACAGCGGGAACAGCTGGTTGATGCCGCCCAGCGGGTCGTTGACGCCCACGTACAGGAAGTATCCCCAGGCCGCCACGACGACCGCGCTGGCCGCCACCAGCCCCGGCCACCAGCTCACCCTGGAGATCGGCTTCCACAGGTTGCCCAGCGTGTCCTGCAGCATGAACCGCCCCACCCGGGTGCCCGCGTCGACCGTCGTGAGGATGAACAGCGCCTCGAACATGATCGCGAAGTGGTACCAGAACGCCTGCAACCCCGCCCCGCCGATGAACCCGGAGAAGATCTGCGAGATCCCCACCGCCAGCGTGGGCGCGCCGCCCGTCCGGGCGATCAGGGTCTGCTCCTGTACGGCTGCCGCCGCGGCCTGCAACTGCTCCGGCGTGATCACGAAGCCCATGTCGGTGACCGCCTGCGAGGCGCTCTGCACGGTGGCCCCGACGACGCCGGCCGGGGAGTTCATCGCGAAGTAGAGGCCGGGGGTCAGCACGCAGGCCGCGGTGATGGCCATGACGGCCACGAACGACTCCATCAGCATGGAGCCGTACCCGATCATCCGGACCTGGGTCTCCTTCTGGATCATCTTGGGCGTCGTGCCGGACGAGATCAGCGAGTGGAACCCCGACAGCGCGCCGCACGCGATGATGATGAACACGAACGGGAACAGCGACCCGGCGAACACCGGGCCCTTGCCGCTGAACGCGAAGTCCGTGAAAGCCGTCGTCCTCAGTGTGGGCATCGTGACGGCGATCCCGATCGCGATCAGCACGATGGTGCCGATCTTCATGAAGGTCGAGAGATAGTCGCGCGGCGCGAGCAGCATCCAGACGGGCAACACCGCGGCGACGAACCCGTACGCGATGAGCCACAGCGCCAGCGCGGACGGGCTCAGCGTGAAGAACGGCGCCCAGCTCGACTCCTGCACCCAGCCGCCGGCCACGATCGACAGCAGCAGCAGCGCGACCCCGATCACGGTGGTCTCGACGACCTTGCCCGGCCTGAGCACCCGCAGGTAGAAGCCCATGAACAGGGCGATCGGGATGGTCATGGCGATGGAGAAGACGCCCCACGGCGACTTGGCCAGGGCGTTGACCACGACCAGCGCCAGCACGGCGAGCAGGATGATCATGATGGCGAAGACCGCGACGAGCGCCGCCACCCCGCCGATCGGCCCGATCTCCTCGCGGGCCATCTGGCCGAGGCTGCGGCCGTTGCGCCGCATGGAGAAGAACAGGATCACCATGTCCTGCACGGCCCCCGCGAAGATCACTCCCGCGACGATCCAGATGGTGCCGGGGAGATAGCCCATCTGGGCCGCCAGCACGGGCCCCACCAGCGGCCCCGCCCCGGCGATGGCCGCGAAGTGGTGGCCGAACAGGATCCGGCGGTCGGTCGGCTGGTAGTCGATGCCGTTGTCGAGCCGCTCGGCCGGCGTGGCCCTGCGGTCGTCCGCGCCCAGCACCCTGCGGACGATGAAACGGGCATAGAACCGGTAGGCGATGGCGTACGAACCGAGTGCGGCGGCCAGCAGCCAGACCGCGTTGACGTTCTCCCCTCTGGACAGGGCCAGCACGGCCCACCCCACGGCCCCGACGAGCGCGACCGCCGTCCAGATGATGATGGAACGTAACTTCACCGGTTACCTCCCATATGTGAAGGGCCATACAGAGGTCGCCCCAGGCAGCAGCGCAGTCCGGCGTCCGGCGGCAGATCGGTCGTGAAACGCCGCCAGCGCCACAGCGGGCGGCAGTCGATCGTGACGGGGAGTTCGGCGAGATGCACCCAGGCGGTCGGGTGGGCGTAGACCTTTTCGTCCTCGTCGCCGAGCCGGCGCGCTCGCCGTGGGAGCCGGGAGCGGGATAACGGCCGGACCGAGAACTCACCCGCGTCGGCGCAGCAGAGGCCGGTCACGTGCCAGTCGAAGAACACCACTTCGTCGTCGCGCAGTGCTTCACGGGCGGCCGGCGTGAGCGTGACACGGGGCATCTGTGGCTCCTGAAGACCAGGTAGCTCAGAAATTACCGACGGCCTTACCCGCTGCCACCGCTCCCGAAACGTCGCCCGGCGTCCACGTCCCGCCGTACTTCGGCCGGGGATCCGTGGCGGCTCAGTCGACCAGGCGGCGCTCCCAGGCCCAGGCGACGATCTCGACCCGGTTGCGCAGGCCGAGCTTGGTCATGATGCCGGACACGTGGCCTTTGACGGTGCTCAGCGAGATGAAGAGCTCGGCGGCGATCTCCTGGTTGGTACGGCCCCTGGCGACCGCCCGGACGACCTCGAGCTCCCGGTCCGACAGCGGTTGCGCGGGCGCATGGGTGACCGGGGCGGCGGTGGCCGTGAGGTGGCGCAGCAGCCGGAGGGTGAGCGAGGGGGAGATCAGGGCGTCCCCGGCGTTCGCGGCCCGGACCGCCTCGACGAGCAGGTCGGGGCCGACGTCCTTCAGCACGAAGCCGGTCGCCCCGCCGCGCAGGGCGCCGTGGACGTACTCGTCGAGGTCGAAGGTGGTGACGACGACCACCCGCAGCGGGTCGGCGACCTCCGGCCCCGCGAGGGCCCGCGTGACCTCGATGCCGTCGAGGCCGGGCATCTGGATGTCCACGAGGCACACGTCGGGGCGCAGCCGGCGGGCCAGGGCGACCGCCTCGGCGCCGTCGGCGGCCTCGGCGACGACCCTGATGCCGGGCTGGTCCTCCAGGATGAGGCGCAGGCAGTCACGGATCATCGCCTGGTCGTCGGCCAGCATGACGGTGATGTCCGCGGCGCTCATGGGTGCTCCCGCGCCGGGACCGGGAGGGCGGCGACCACGGACCAGCCGGCGCCGGGGCGCGGGCCCGCGCGCAGCGTCCCGCCGAGGGCCTCGACGCGTTCGCGCATCCCGACCAGGCCGTATCCGCCGGATCCGCCATATCCGGAGCGTCGGAGCCGCCGGGCCGGGGCGGGAGGGGCGTCGTCCGCGACCTCGACGGTGACCGAGTTCCGGGCTCGCGTGACGGTGACGGTGACCGAGCGGGCCTGCGGGGCGTGGCGGGAGACGTTGGTCAGCGACTCCTGCACGATCCGGTAGACGGTGGTGGCCACCTCGGGCGGCCAGAGCGAGGTGTCCTCGCCTTCGGGGAGCCGCAGCCGTACGGCGGGTCCGTGGCCGCCGAAGCGCCTGACCAGCTCGTCGAGGCCGTCGAGGGAGGGCAGGCCCCGGGCCGGGTCGCGGAGCAGGCCGACGACGCGGCGGGTGGCGGCCAGGGCGTCGGAGCCGGCCGTCTCGATGTCCGCCAGCGAGGTCGCCAGCCGCTCCGGCTGCTTGTGCGCGAGCAGCCGCGCGGTCTGCGCCTGGAGCACGACGCACGTGACGTGGTGGGCGACGACGTCGTGCAGCTCCCTGGCCAGCTCCATGCGCTCGCCACGGCGTACGCGCTCCTCGACGGCCCGGCGGCGGCCGGCCAGCAGCCGCGGCCACAGCCCGGCCACGACGGCGCCCGCCCAACCCGCGGCGCTCATCGTCCCCACGGCCGCCTGGGAGCCGGCGGCGAAGGCAC
The DNA here is from genome assembly GCF_040610775.1 of Nonomuraea sp. NPDC003709. Classification (NCBI taxonomy): domain Bacteria; kingdom Bacillati; phylum Actinomycetota; class Actinomycetes; order Streptosporangiales; family Streptosporangiaceae; genus Nonomuraea; species Nonomuraea sp. NPDC003709. The sequence goes on from NZ_JBEXMW010000020.1 coordinate 95,780, forward strand.
CCGCCACCACCACGAGCCCGCCACCGGCGACGGCGCAGGCCGGACGGGGCGGAAGCACCCGGACGGCGGACCCGACGAGGACGGACAACCCGAAGGTCACGCCGGGACCGGGCTCGGTGGGCAGGTGGGCGACCCGGGCGACCACGATGGCGGCCGCCGCGACGCCCATCCCCGCGAACGCCGTCCACAACCGGCTCCGCCGGCGGACGAGCGCGAGCGCGCAGACCGCCGCTCCGGCGGTGCACCCGGACACCCAGTACGCGCCACCCCAGCTCGCGCCGATCCGGTAGCCGTAGAAGGCGAGCACCGCCGCGGACACCGCGCCGATCACCACGTCGGCCGCGACCCCGGCCCGCCACTCCAGCACCCGCACACCGCCCAGGCTAGGAGCCGCCGCCCGCCCGCCGCACCGGCCGAAAGTACGGTCATGCGGCTCCGCACCCAACAAGTAGGAGTCACCGATCGCGATGGGACTTCACCGGCGATCGGCCAGACAGCAGACTGTCCCTGCGGCCATCGCCGGTTCTCCGCGAAACGTGAAGCGTGGCTCTTTCGCGGGAGCGTTCATGCGATGGCCGTCACCATTGCGGACATGACACCCGCAAACCGGCGAGGTCATCCGGCCCGGGGTCGAATCTGCACGTCCCGGGAGGACAGCACGCCTGCCGGCGGAGAAAAATCCGTACCCGCTTCGACGATCGATCACTCCTGATCATGAACGGCTTGCCATCATGTGCTCACACAAAGCAAGGGCCCCGGCCACCTGGGCCGGGATCCCTTCCGACCGCAGCGAAGGTAGGTGTGCGTGAACGTAGAGGCGGAGATCCTCGACCTGAAGCTCCGGGTGGAAGCTCTCGAAGCGGCCCTGCGCTCCAACGCCCGGTACGACGACATCATCCCCGCCCAGGCCGGCCCCTACCGGTCCGAGCTGCCGGCCCTCGTCGCGCAGGTGTCGATCGGCGTGGCCGAGCTGAGGGCCGAGATGGCGGACATCCGCACCGAGGTGAGCCAGGACTTCGAGGCTCTGATCGTGGAGGTCGCCGGGGTCCGCGTGCAGATGACCGAGAACTACAAGGCCATTCATTCGGACCTGCTCGGGAAGATCGACTCGCTGCGCTGCGAGATGATCGACCTCGGCCTCAGGCTCGACCGGCTCACGGAGACGGGCGGAGCCTGAGACCTCCGGGGGCCGGGGATCAGGCGCCGAGGTCGTCGGCCAGCCGGCTCAGATAGGTCGCGAACCGCCGCCGGTCGCGCTCGTCCCAGGAGGCGGTCAGCTCCTCGAAGGCCCGGCGCTGCCACTGCCTGGCCCCGGCCAGCAGCGCGTGCCCGCTGTCCGTGAGCCGCAGGGAGGCGCGGCGCCGGTCCCGCTCGGAGGTGTCGCGGGCCAGGTAGCCCGCCTCGACGGCGTCCCTGACCATGCGGCTGGCGCCCGAATGATCGAGGCCGAGCTGGTGCGCCACGGTGCCGACCGTGGGCGGCTCGGGCGCCTCTCCGCCGGCGCGCGCGTTCGTGTGCACGGCCTCCACCACCAGGATGTGCTGCACGTGACGCTGCTCCCCGGTCAGCTCTTCCGACGCCCGCCCGGCCCACCGGCGGGACCAGAAGCGCACCAGGTGGAACAGCGCCGGTCCGCCGTCGGCCTCCTCGCTCATGCCCCAACCCTACGACAGGTTGCATGCGATACGCACGTATGATTATGTGCGTTTCACATACATCTTCTCCGGAAGGGATGCCGTCATGGCCATCGTCATGAACCACCTGATCGTCCCCGCCGCCGACCGCGAGGCGGCGGCGGCGTTCTTCGCCGGCCTGCTGGGGCTGCGGGTCGGCCCGCCCGCCGGGCCGTTCGCGCCCGTCAGCGTCAACGACGACCTCACGCTCGACTTCGACGACCGCCGCGCGCCCCAGTCCGGCCACTACGCCTTCCTGGTCGACGACGGCACCTTCGACGCGCTCATGGAGCGGCTCGAGAGGGACCCGGCGATCGAGTACGGCTCCGGCCCGATGAACGGCTGGGACCGCGAGATCAACCATCTGGCGGGCGGCCGCGGCGTGTACGTGCGTGACCCCAACGGCCACAGCTACGAGCTGTTCACCGCCGAGCCAGAAGATCACTGAGCCGTCGGTCTGCGGGGTCGCCGCAGGTGGGCAAAGCATGATTTAGGCGGTAAATCCACCGAAGCGGTGAGAAGGGAAAACTGCCAGCATCTGGCCCCCTCCGTGGCTAGAGTGATGATTCCAATATCGGCGGGATATTCCCTGGTATCCGCAGCGCGAGGAGTCGCGGGTGAATCACCGCGTGACCGACGAGGCCATGGTCCGAGCCCTGTACCGCGAATACGGCGCCCCCCTGATGGCCTTCGCCGTCCGGCTGACGGGTGGTGATCGGCGCTGGGCCGAGGACGTCGTGCAGGAGACCCTGGTACGCGCCTGGCGCAACCTCCCCGACCTGCGTACCGACTCCGGCTCCCTGATGCCCTGGCTGGCGACCGTCGCCCGCCGCGTGGTCATCGACAACCGGCGCCGTTCCGGCTCGCGCCCGCTCGACACCGTCGAGGACGTCCCGGAACGCCTCAACTCGGTGGCCGCGGAGGACGAGCAGCTGTTACGCGAGATCGTCGTGACCGACGCGATGATGTCGCTCTCACCGGCCCATCGGCAGGTGCTCACGGAGACGTTCCTCCTGGACCGCACGGTCCAGGAGGCGGCGGAGATCATCGGGGTGCCCGTGGGCACCGTGAAGTCCCGCGTGTACTACGCCATGCGCGCGTTACGCGTGGCGCTGGAGGAAAGGGGGGTGACGCTGCCATGACGTGGGAGGCGCGTCACGATGAGAGCCACACCGAAAGGGGGGTGACGCTGCCATGACGAGGGAGGCGCGTCACTACGGAAGCCACCGCGAAAGGGGGGGTGACGCGCTCATGTCGGAGATGCGTCACGCAGCAAGGGGGGTGACGCTCTCATGACCGAGGTGCGTCACGAAGACGTGGCCGCATACGCGCTCGGCCTGCTCCGCGGGGAGGAGAAGGCCGATTTCGAGCGCCACCTGAGGGGCTGCCCGAGCTGCGCGGAGGAGGCCGGGGCGTTCGCCGCGATGGGGGAGCTGATCAAGACCGTCCACCCGGACGACCTCCTGCCCAGCCCGCCCGACCCCGAGGTCGAATCACTCCTGGTGCGCCGCGCCGCCACCGAACGCCGCCGCCGGAGCCTGCACCGCACGTTCATGTCCGCCGCCGCCTGCGTGCTCGTCGCGGCCGGCGTCTTCCTCGCCGTCAGCTCGGTCACGAGCGGCCCCAACCCCGACAGCGTCCACAGCCCGGCCCGCGCGCTCCTCATGACCGGCCACACCTACTCCGCCACCGACAAGAGCACCGGCGTGTCCGCTCTCGTCGGGCTGGAGGACAAGGGCTGGGGCAGCCACGTCGCGCTGGAGCTCAAGGGCGTCAAGGGCCCGCTGCAGTGCCGCCTCCTGGCGGTGGGCAACGACGGCCGCTCCGAGGTGGTGGCGAGCTGGGGCGTGCCCGACAAGGGGTACGGCGTGCCCGGAGCCCCCGACCCCCTGCTGCTGCACGGCGGCACCAGCCTCCCGGAGTCCGAGCTGAACCACTTCACGGTCGAGACCTTCGACGGCAGGAGCCTGGCCACGATCCCGGTGTGAGCTCACAGCTCCGACAGGCTCGCGCGCAGCTCGCGGACCTGCCGCGGCTCCGCGATCCCGTCCCAGGGGGAGAGCGCCGCCAGCCCCGCGTCGCGGTGCTCGGCGGCGCTCCCGGCCCGCAGCCGGGCCAGGTGGAGGTGGGCCAGCGCCGTGCTCACCCCCGTCGGGGGCAGCCGCGGCTCGGCCTCCGCCAGCAGCGCGACGACCTCCTCGGGACGGTGATCGGGCTCCTCCAGCAGCACCCCGGCCCGCTGCACGAGGCAGCGGGCCCGCCCGATCTCGTCGGCGGTCTCCGCGTAGAGCCGCTCGGCCTCCTTCAGGTTGGACCTCGCGTCGAAGCGCAGCCCCAGGTAGTGGTGCGCGAGCGCGAGCAACTCCTGCGCGTGCGCCGCCGCGCCGTCGTCGTCGGCCCGCGTGGCCAGGTCGAGCGACTCGAACAGCACGGCGCGGGCGTCGGCGTACAGGCGGCGCGCCTCGGGGTCGCGCCCGTCGCCGTCGAGCGTCTGCCCCTTGCGCAGGAGCAGCGCGGCCACGTTGATCAGCCGGAGCGAGTGCCCGGCCAGGTCGCCGCCGGACAGCGCCTGGCCGTACCGTACGAGCGCCGACTCGACGGCGGTGAACTCGTCGCCGGCGGCCAGGAGGATGGCCGCGTGCTCCAGGTGCAGCTCGGCGGGCCACGACTCCACCCTGACCCGCAGCCTGGCCGCCCGGTTGAAGTGCTGGCGGGCCGTGGTCGGGTCACCCCAGGTGAGCAGGATCGCGCACTGGCGCAGCTCGGCCGTGGCCTGCACGTGCTCGTCGCGCAGCGCCTTGGCCGCCTCGGCCAGCGCCTCCGCGGCCCGCAGCCGGTCCTCGTGCCGCTGTTCGAGCCGGAACCAGGTCTCCAGCCCGTCCGCGATGCGCGCCAGCGCCCGGGCCGTCTTGGGCGCGGGGCTCCCGTGCGCCAGCACCTCCAGCAGCACCCTGTCCTCGATCGCGAACCAGGCGCGGGCCTCCTCGCCGGGTAACAGGGCGGCGAACGAGTCGGCCTCGTCGGCGAAGTGCTCGACCAGCCGGCGCCAGGCCGCGGCGTCCTTCGGGGAGGGAGGAGGCCCGGGCGTGCCGCTGGGGAACGCGCCGGTCACCCTGACGCGCGTCATCCGTACGTTCTCCACCAGGCCCAGGTCGGCCAGCTCCCCGATCGCGTCGGCGGCGGAGGGCACCCCGAGCAGCGCGGCGGCCGCCCGGTGGTCCACCTCGGCGATCGGCAGGCTCGCCAGCAGGACGAACAGCTGCTTGGCCGTCGGCCTGAGCTGCCTGATGCTGAGGTTGAGCACGAAGTCGAGGGTCTTGACGACGGACAGGTTTCGCAGGTCGTCGACCAGGGACTGGAGCGCGACGCCGGGGTTGCGGGCCAGCCAGCGGCCGATCCTGACGATCTCCAGCGGGCTGCCCAGGCAGGCGTCCACCAGCAGCCCGAGCGCCTTCGGGTCGCGGTTGACGCGCTCGTCGCCGATGTGGCGGGCCAGCAGCGCCTGCCCGGCCGCGGGCGCGAGCGGGCCGAGCTGGATCGGCTCGATGTGCTGCGGCAGCTCGTCGGTGAACGTGCCCGCCACCACGATGTGCGCGCCCGGCACCCGGGGCGGGAGCCAGGCGATCTGGCTCCAGGTGCTGACGTTGTCCAGCAGGAGCACCCGGTCCGTGCCGGTGAGCGCGTCGATCACCTGCGCGGTGGCGTCCTCCGGCTCCTGGATCGCGCCGGGCGGCCGGTCGAGGGTGCGCAGGACCCGCTGGGCCACGCTCAGCGGCGTCTCCGCGTGGTCGCGGTCGGGGCCGCGCAGATCGGCGTAGCGCTGCTTGCGGGCGTCCGCGGTCAGGTCCCACGTGGCCAGGGTCGCCACCGAGGACGTGCCCATGCCCATCGCGCCCTGCACGACGACGATCCCGCGCTCCTTCGCGCGCTCCTTGACCTGCTGGACCTCGGCGTCCCTGCCGACGAGCCCGTCGATCCGGTCGGGGAAGGGCAGGCGGTGGAAGATCGTCTGGGGTGGGGCCTTGCGGCGGCTGCGTACGAAATGGGTGAGCCAGCCGGCCACGACCGGGAGGGAGACGATCAGGATGACGAGCAGCCAGACGGGCAGCCACTCCGTCACCCGTTCGATCAGCTTCTCCTGCAGCAGCAGGACCGTGCCGCCCGCGGTCAGCAGCCCGCCGAGCCCCAGCTCGGGCAGGTGCGCCCCGGCCTGCCGGGAGAGCTGGGACAGGCGGAAGCGCAGCCGGTCCTTTCGCGAGATATCCGTCATCGGCGTACTCCTCGCGTCAGCCCCCGGTACAGCCAGCGCCCGGTGACGACCACCAGCAGCACGGGCACCGCGGTCGCGATCACCGACTGCGCCGCCAGCGGCCCGGCGGCGCTCATGAAGTGGCGGGCCTGCTCCAGCAGGATCAGCGGCAGGTGGTCGCCCGACGGCCAGTTGAGCAGCAGCCCGACGACCGTGTCGTTCCACACCAGGACGAAGGCCAGGACCGCGGCCAGCACCAGGGCCGGGCGCGCCTCGCGTACGACGTGGAACAGCTCCCAGCGGTCCCGCGCCAGCATGGGAGCCGGCACGCGGACGAACGCGTTGTACAGCACCAGCACCGCCAGCGGGATCACCAGCGCCGCGTGCACGATGGCCAGCGCCGGAGCGGTGCCGACGACCGGGCTGAGCCAGCGCTGCAGCGGCACCGCGAACGCCTGCGGCGGCAGCACGGCCAGGGCCACCGCGACCAGCAGCACCGGCCGCCAGGCCCGGCGCGGCAGCAGGTGCTCGTGCGCCAGCACGTACGCGGCCGGCACGGCGGCCAGCAGCACCAGGCACACCACCACGACGGCCCGCAGGAACGTGGTCCCGAGCGCGCCCGCGAACCCGCCGTCGGCCAGCGCCTCCGTGTACGATCCCAGCGTCCAGGGCCCGCCGCCCCACCACCCGGACAGCGCCGCGGCGACCGGGTCGCGCAGCGAGGTCAGCACGAGCACCAGGAACGGCAGCACCCAGAGCACCGACACCGCCGCGCACAGCAGCCAGATCCGCCAGCCCTTCCTGGGCGGCGGCGAGACCACCGGCTCGGCCCAGGTCACCCGCCCGCGCAGCCCGAACAGGGCGGGCACCGCCATCACGGCCACGAGGACCGACAGCCCCACGGAGAGCGCGGAGGCCCGCGTGTCGCCCAGGTCGCCGTGGTGCCGCCACCAGAACAGCCCGCCGCCCTCGATCTCGGCCTGCATCGAGCCGGGCGCGCCCATCAGCACGACGTCGAACACGCGGGCCGCCGCCGCCAGCGCGAACAGGTACGCCAGCGCCGCCGGCCCGGCGAGCGCCGGGACCACGACGGACCAGAGCCTGCGCCGCCGCCCGACGCCGAACGCCCTGGCCATCCGCAGCAGGTTGGTGGGCAGCCGGGCCAGCGCCTCGTGGAAGACCAGGAACGCGACCCCGGCCCACTGCCAGACCAGCGCCAGCCCGAACACCAGCCAGATCCACACGGGGCCGAGGAAGGCCACCTCCGTGCCGAACAGGGCGTTGACCAGGCCGCGGCGCGGGTTGGTGTCGAACATCAGCCGGAAGATCGCACCCGTGGTGAGCGGGGACACCGCGGCCGGCAGCACCAGCAGGAAGCGCAGCACGCCGCCGAGCACCGGGCCCGCGTTCCTGGCCAGCCAGGCCAGGCCGAGCCCCACGGCGCACACGACCACGGCCAGCACCAGCCACATGAACGAGTTGCCGAGCGACTGGAGCACCCGGCCGTCGAGCAGCACGTCGTACGCGCCGGGCCCGGCGGAGAGGCTGAGCACGACCGTCGCGCAGAGCGGCACCAGGATGACGCCCGCCGACAGCAGGACCGCCAGGAGGAGGTAGAGCGAGGCGCGCAGGCGGCCGATCCCGTGCCCGACCAGCGGGATCCTGGCGTCGTGGTGCGAGGCGGCCTCGAACAGGAAGGCGTTCCGCCGGCTCACAGGGCCCCCTCCTTGCTGCCCGCGACCAGCTTGTCGCGGGCCGCAGCCGCGGCAGTGGCGGGATCGACCGCGTTGACGGCGACGTCGGTGAACAGCTCGGTGAGCACCCGCCACAGCCCGCGCCCGTCGCCGCCCTCCAGGCCGCCGATGAGCCGGTCGGACAGGTCGTAGTGGGCGTTCACGGCGGCGTTCAGCTCCTGGGCGGGGCCGCGCAGCAACTGGTGGGAGGGCGGCGTGAACGGCGTCAGGAAGCCGCCGTCGGCGATCCAGCCGGTCAGCGCGTCGCGCTCGCCGCTCGCCCGCGGCCTGGTCAGCCAGTTGACGAAGTCGATCGCGTGCGCCGGGCCGGCCCGCATCGCCACCGCCACGTCGCCGCCGACGACCAGCGGGGGCAGGTTGCTGCCGTAGGCGGGGAAGCGGAAGTGCGCCCCGACGCCCTTGCCGCCGTAGTGCTCGATGACCGGCAGGGCGAAGTCCGGCGCGGCCACCACGCCGGCGGTGCGGTAGGCGAAGACGTCGAAGATCGAGTCGTGGAACTGCATGGTGAGCGCCCGCCGGGCCTGCTCGGGGGTGAACGCGCCGCGCCAGATCGTGCCGAGCAGCTCCAGCGCGTCCGCGACCTGCGGCACGCTCCACCAGTCGGGATTGCCCGGCAGGCCGGGCGGGAAGAGGCCGCCGTAGACCTCTGGGGCGAAGGCGAGCAGCACGTTCTCGAACCAGTCGCTGAGCACCCACCCGTCGGCCGCCCCGATCGCCAGGCTGCCCGGGGTGGGCTGCCAGGAGGTGAGGTCGGCGGGCGGCGTGTACTCCCCGGCCCGGTGCCAGACGAGCGACTTGTGCGCGAGCTTGAACCAGGCGCCCAGCTCCTCGTGGCTCCCAGGCGGCGTCACGAGCCCGCGCCAGAACTCCTGCTGCCGGTGGTCTCCCGTCCACGGCCGGATGCGCGGCCGGATCATCGGATCGAAGAGCAGGCCCAGCCTCGGGATCACGGCCACGTCGGGGACGACCTCCTCCGCGGGGCCGCGCAGCACGGCGGCGATGTTGTCGCCCGCCGAGAAGACGTGGACCGGGCGCCCGTACTCCTTGACCACGCCGAGGAAGCGCCGCAGCTCGTCGCCGCTCCAGACCACCGCCACCTGCAGCGGCCGCTCGCGGGCGCAGCCGGCCAGGGCCGCCGCCGGCAACGCGGCCAGCAACGCTCTACGGGTCAGGGGCATCGGCGATCTCCCAGAAGCGCGAGGGGGAGGCGAGGCTGGCCACCCTGGTCCGGTCGTCGGTGACGACCAGCACGGCCAGGCTCGGGTCGGTGCCCAGCGCCGCGCTCACGGCCGCGTGGCAGGGCCCGCAGCCCGTGCGGTCCTCGACCACCATCACCTTGACCGCCGTCCGCCGGCACAGGGCCCGCGCCAGCGCCACGTGCAGCCGCTCGTCGTGGGCCAGCTCGTGCGGCCGCGACCGCAGGAAGCCCTGGATGTCGGTCTTCTTGGCCATGTACGCGACCATGCCGCGGATGGGCGGGGACGCCTGGTCGTCGCGGGCGGTCAGCGCGAGGTTCTGCTCGACGGTCAGGTGCGGCAGCAGGCCCGCCCCGGCCGGGACCAGCCCGATCTCGCGCTCGGCGGGCAGCCGCATGGTGATCTCCTGGCCGTGGATGCGGATCTGGCCGTCGTCGGGCATCTCCAGGCCGATGAGGACGTCGGTGAACGCGTCGGCCTCGGCGCAGTCGGCGGCCACCACCACGGCGGTGCGGCCGGGGCCGACGGTCAGGGGATCGGGCGCGAGGGCGCGGCGCGTGCCGTGCGCCTGCCAGGCGAGGCCGGACAGCTCAAGAACCGGCGCGACCTCGACCACCATTCGACGTTTTCACAAACAGTGGATCACGGCAACGTAATTGACCGCTTCCGCAACGTGTCGATCCGGCGCTACCCGCTCACCCAGAGGCAGAACGGGTGCCCTGCCGGGTCGAAATGCACGCGTACGTCGTCCTGTGGCTGGAAATCGGCCACGGTCGCGCCCAGCTCGACGGCGCGGGCGCTGCTCGACTCGAGATCGTCGACCTCGATGTCCAGGTGCATCATCATCTGCTGGCCGCCGGGCGGCGCGGGCCAGGCCGGGCGGACGAAGCCGGGGTCGCTCTGGAAGGCCAGCCCGGGGCCGCCTTCCGGCGCGGCGAGCAGCACCCAGTCGGTCTCCTCGTCCTTGACCCGCCAGTCGAGCAGTTCGCGGTAGAAGGCGGCCAGCGCCGGCCCGTCGAGCGCTTCCAGACAGACGGTCGACCACCTGAACCTCATGCGGGACTCCTGAAATGGGTCGTGAACCAGTTTCTGGCGTGCTCGGCCACTGTCTCCAGCGCGCCGGGCTCCTCGAACAGGTGGGTGGCCCCGGGCACGACGGTGATGCGGCTCTCGGCGCTCAGACGCTGCTGGGCCTCCTCGTTCAGTTTCACCACGATCGGATCCCGGCCGCCCACGATGAGCAGCGTGGGCGCGCGTACCGCCGCGAGCCGAGGCCCCGCCAGGTCGGGCCGCCCGCCGCGCGAGACGATCGCGGAGACCGCGTTGTCCGGCTCGGCCGCCGCCCACAGCGCCGCCGCCGCGCCGGTGCTGGCCCCGAAGTAGCCGATGGGCAGCCCCGCCGCGTCCTCCTGCTCGCGCAGCCGGCGCGTACGTTCCAGCAGCCGCTCGGCCAGGAGCGCGATGTCGAAGACGTTCGCCCTGTCGGCCTCCTCCTGGGGCGTGAGCAGGTCGAACAGCAGGGTGCCCAGCCCCGCCTTGTTGAGCGCCCCGGCCACGTAGCGGTTGCGCGGGCTGAGCCGGCTGCTGCCGCTGCCGTGCGCGAACACCACCACTCCATGAGCGGCGTCGGGAACGACCAGATCGCCGGACACGTGCCCCACCTCCCTCCCCGTCCACCTGCCACTGCCCGTGCAAGCCCTGGTCTATCCGCGCCGGTATGGCGTGATCAGGCATACTGCACGGATGTCCGATTTCGCCGACTTCCGGATCGAGGGGCGGGCGGCTCTGCTGGCGGGCCGGGCGACCCACGACAGTCCCATGGTGGAGGGCGCGAGGCGGTGGGGAGCGGCGGCCGTGCTCCGTCCCTCGGGTGAGGTGCTGGACCGGCTGGCGGCGCTGGCCGGGACCATCGAGGCGCCGGGGCACTGGGTGCACGGCAGGCGGACCCTGCACGTCACGCTCAGGTCCCTGGAGCCTTACCGCGACCGGATCCCGGCCGGCGACCCGCTCCGCGCGGTCTACCGGGACGCGCTGGCCGAGGCGGCGAAGGGGGTCCCGGCCGCGCGGGTGCGGCTGGCGGGCGTGAGCCCCCATCCCGGCGGCGTCCTGGTCTGCGGCCATCCCGAGGACGACACGCTGGTCAGGCTGTGGGAGCGGTTCGCGGCGGCGATGGCCTCGCGCGGGGTGCGGGACCTGGAGCACGGACGCGTACGCGACCGCTGGTACGTCAGCCTCGTCCACTTCGCCGGCCCGCTCGCCAGCCCCCGCCCGATCGTCGACTGGTGCGACGCCCACGCCGACGTCGACCTGGGCCTTGCCGAGTTGGGCACGGCGGAGATCGTGCAGTTCGTGCTCGCGGACACGAGCATCCACGTCAAGGCGCTGGAGGAGGCCCGGCTGGGCCGGGCGTGACGGCCCGAGCATGACGGCGGGGCGCCACCCGGCCCCATTCCGAGGGTGGCGCCCCGCCGTCGTCCAGGTCAGCCCAGCACCACCGCGGTGACGAACTGCAGCAGGTGCCAGGCCACGTAGGCGCTCAGCGAGCAGAAGGCCCACTCCTTGCCCCGGCTGATCCTGGAGATCCACCGGAGCTCCTCCGCGGGCTCCCTGCGCGCTTTGAGGGTCCTGGTGACGAAGTACGCCGACATCAGCCAGGCCGCCCCCGATCCGCCGAGCAGCCCCAGGGAGAGGGCCAGCAGGATCGGGGAGCCGCCCAGGAGGTCCGACGGCGGGAGCTGGCGGACCCAGGCGGCCGGCACGCCGGTGAGCAGGACAACAGTGATCCGCCGGTCCTTGCGCGCCTGGCGTTTGAGCCACTGAAGGTCTCGACGCAGATGGTTCTTGAGCATCCGGATCACCCCCGTTGGAGTAGCTGGTAGCACCAGCTAACGGAAATTTCCGGAGAAGATCTGCGACCTCACATCCGAGATTTCACGACTTTTAGCGATATTTCAGGACGTGGGGCTGGTCCCCAGCTCGCGGAGATCCTCCGACACCCGCCGTACCTCGAAGACGTCCCCCACCTCCTCCAGCAGCCGCAGCGCCTCCCGCAGATAGCCGCCGGCCGGGCCCCGGTTCCCCAGCCTGGCCGAGATCAGCCCCAGCGCCCGCAGCGCGCACCCCAGGTCCCGCCTGGTCCCGCACTCCAGATGGACGTCCCTGGCCTGGCGCGCGTGGACCAGCGCCTCCCCGGCCAGACCGAGGTCCAGCAGCACCATGGCCAGCGTAGTGAGCGCCGCCGCCCACCGGTCCTTCGTGCCGGTCTCGTTCTGCAGCTCGACCGTCTCCCACGCGAGCTTCAGCGCCTCCTGCGGCTCGCCCGCCGTGTGCAGCGCCTGCGCCATCGACAGCAGCGCGCTGGCCCGGTTGTCCCGCAGCTCCTCCCTGATCGCCAGCGACGACTTGGCCGCCCGCAGCGCGGGCTGGTGCTGCCCCAGCGACAGGTACGTGTTCGCCAGCGTCTCCTGCACGTCCGCCTCGGCCCGCCGGTTGCCCATGCCCTGCACGATGTCCAGGGCTTCGAGCGCGTACACGAACGCCACGTGCGGCAGCCCCTGCCGCCGCCGCACCCTGGCGAGCCGGTTGAGCATGCGGGCCTCCACCGGCTCGTCGCGGATCACCCGGCTGATCGTCAGCGCCTGGTTGAGGTAGTCGTCGGCCCGCAGGTAGTCGGACAGCCGCCAGTGCACCAGCCCGATGTCCCCGAGCGTCTCCGCCTTGCCCTGCTCGTGGTGGAGCTCCACCTGCACGGCCAGCGCCTGCTCGTAGTAGGCCAGGGCCTCGTCGTACCGGGAGCCGTTGCGCGCGATCCGGCCGAGCGCGCACAGGGCGCGCCCGCAGCCGTGCTGGTCGCCCGTCGCCGTGTACCCGGCCAGGGCCCGCTCGGCGTCCCGCTGCGCGTCGTGCGGCAGCCGCAGCAGGTCGTAGATCTCGGCCAGGCAGAGCAGCGTCTCGGCCTCGGCGTGCTCGTCGCCCAGCTCGTGGCAGATCGACAGCGCCTCCAGGCCCTCGGACAGCGCCGCGTTGGGCTCGCCCAGGTCCCGCTGCACCGTGGCCAGGATGATCAGGCTCTGCGCCGTGCCCCTACGGTCGCCGAGCTCCTCGCGTACCTCCAGGGCCTGGCCCGCGTGCTGCAACGCCAGTTCGTAGCGCTCCTGCGAAAGGTGCAGCCGCGAGAGCGTGTGCAGGCAGCTCGCCACCCCGGCCAGGTCGCCGATCTCGCGGTAGAGGTCGAGCGCCTCGCCCGCGCACCGCAGGGCCTCCTCGTTGTGGCCCGCGATGCCGTGCACCTCGGCCAGGTCGTTGAGCGCGCGGGCCCGCCCTTCGGCGTCGCCGAGCGAGGCGAACTCCTCCAGCGCCTCCCCGATGAACCTGGCCGCGAGCGTCGAGGGCCCGATGTCCCGATGGATCGAGCCCAGGTTGCTGCGCATGCGCGCGATCGCCCGCCGGTTGCTCACCTGCATCGCCGAGGTCAGCCCGGCCTGCTGGATCTCCAGGTTGATCTCGTTGTACCGCAGCTTCCTGAACGGCTCGAACACGGCCTCGGCCAGCCGCCACGCCATCCCCTGGGCGCCGCTCTCCTCGGCCAGCCGCACGGCCGAGACCAGCGAGCGCCGCTCGGCCTCGAACCACTCGGGCGCCGTCGCGGGGTCGGTCGCCACCGCCAGGTAGTGGTCGAGCAGCCGCGCCCTGGCCTCCCGCACGCCTGCCTCGGCATGCCGGCCCAGCTCCCTGGCCAGCCGCTTGACCAGGTCGTGCACCCGGTAGCGCGGCCCGGCCAGCGGCTCGACGAGATACGCCCGGTGCAGCCCCTCCACCGCCACCACGGCCTCGCTGACCGGGGCGCCGAGCGCGGCGGCCAGCACCTCGGGCGTGAAGTCCCGGCCCGGCAGCAGCCCCACGTGCCGGAACGCGCGCCGCTGCCCCGGGCTCAGCGACTCGTACGCCAGGTCGAGCGCCGACCTGAACGCCTCCTCCGGATCGCCCACCAGGAGCGTGCCCGGCCTGCGCAGCTCCTGGACCCGCTCCTGCACGCTCAGCCCGGGGCTCTCGGCCAGCTTGGCCGCCGAGATCCGCAGCGCGAACGGGTGGTACGAGCACACCCTGGCCAGCTCGGCCAGCGCGTCCCGGTCGGCGGCCCGCGGGGATTGCTCCCCGAGCACGGCCACCAGCAGCGCCACCGCGTTGCCGGGGTCGAGCACCGGCAGGTCCATGAGGTCGGCGTGCCCGGTGGCCCGCAGCGGCGCCATCCGCGTGCGGCTGGTCACCAGCACCACGCAGTCCTTGCCGCCCGGCAGCAGCGCCCGCACCTGCGCCGGGTCGGCGGCGTTGTCGAGGATGAGCAGCAGCCTGCGCCCGGCGATCCTGCTGCGGTAGAGCAGCGTCAGCTCGGCCTCGTCGTCGGCGGGCATGTGCTCGCCGACCCCGAGCGAGCGCAGGATCTGCCCGAGCGCCTCGGCCGGGGTCATCGGCGGCTGGCTCGGCGACTGCCCGCGCAGGTCGATCACGATCTGGCCGTCGGGGAACCGGCCGGCGTGCAGGTGCCCCCAGTGCGTCACCAGCGCGGTCTTGCCCACGCCCGGCAGTCCCTGCACGATCATGGTGTTCGTCCGCCTGGGCCGCTCCAGCCAGGCGGTGAGCAGGTCCAGGCTCTGCTGGCGGCCGGTGAAGTCGGACACATCGGCGGGGAGCTGGCGCGGCTTCGGCACCTCGCCGAGGGGCAGCGGCTCCGCGAGCGCCCCCGGCCTGGTCAGGAACGGCGTCACCCGTCCCTGCCACGGCTCCGACAGGTGCTCCCAGCCGCCCGCCACATCGCGCATCGCGGACGGGTCCGCGATGCGCAGCCGCCGGTAGCCGGGCCGTACCAGCCAGCCCCGCTGGACCCACTGCGTGAGCTGACGCTGCACCACGTCGGGGGAGCTGCCAACGAGGTCGGCCAGCGTCTCCATGGACAGCGGCGGCGCGGACTCCGCGGCCAGCGCGTAACGCTCGTCCAGGTGCAGCAGCCACACGGCCAGCCGGGCGGCGACGGGGGCCCGGGCCAGCGACTCGTGCCTGCGGGCGGCCACGTTCCTGGCGAACAGCTCCTGCACCAGCGCCGTGGCCACGGCCGGGCCGGCGGCGGCGTGCTCGCGCAGCCGGCGCATGTCGATGGGCCAGGCCCGCACCTCGGTCAGCGCGTCCACCTTGGCGCGCTCGCCCGGGTTCCAGAAGGCGAGCTCGCCGACGAGGTCACCGGCGCCGCGCAGGTCGTGGATGGCCTCGCGCTCGCCCGCGGGGGTGTATTCGCGGGCGTAGCCGTGGTCGATGAGGTAAATCCGGTGGGCGGGCCGCAACGGCGAGCAAATGGTCTCGTTACGCCGGAAGACGCGGGGCCTGGCGCCCTCGTCCACCAACGACCGGAACAGACCCACCCCGACACCACCAATCTGGGGACGGCGGTGTCCTCGTATGACAGACGCGAAACAACCTCAACGACAATGTGTCATATCGGCGGGTGCCTCTGTCAACGATCAGACGGCGGCGGTGTCCTGCCGGTCGGGGACGAAGCGGTAGCCGACGTTACGGACCGTACCGATGAGGGATTCGTACTCGGTGCCGAGCTTGGCGCGCAGGCGCCGCACGTGGACGTCGACCGTCCTGGTGCCGCCGAAGTAGTCGTAACCCCAGACCTCCTGCAGCAGCTGGGCGCGGGTGAAGACCCGGCCCGGGTGCTGGGCGAGGTATTTCAGCAGCTCGAACTCCTTGAACGTGAGGTCGAGCACCCGTCCGCGCAGCCGCGCGGTGTAGGTGGCCTCGTCGATCGACAGGTCGCCGCTGCGGATCTCGTCGGGCACCTCCTCCGTCGCGGCCTGCGAGATGCGGCCCGTGGCCATGCGCAGGCGCGCCTCCACCTCTGCCGGGCCCGCGCTGTCGAGCAGCACGTCGTCCACACCCCACTCGGCCGTCATCGCGGCCAGCCCGCCTTCGGTGACGATCACCAGCAGCGGGCAGTCGATGCCGGTCGTGCGGATCAACCGGCACAGGCTCTTGGCCTGCACGAGTTCCTTCCGCGCGTCGACGAGGACCGCGTCGGCGGGAGGCGTGTCGATCAGCGCGGACGCCTCCGCGGGTGAGACCCGGACCGAGTGGAGCAGCAGGCCCAGCGCCGGGAGCACCTCGGCGGACGGCTCGAGGGCGTTGGTCAGCAGGAGCAGGTTGCTCATTACGGCCTCCTCAAACACGCAAGGACCCGGGGGCTTCATCGCCCAGGTCCCGTAGGTGAGGATATCCCACGAGTAAGTCGCGTCCATTGCGCGTCCAACAGGTGAACAGCGCGTCTCTCGAAACAACCTTGTTAAGGGCGACGCACAATAGACCGGAAAGGGATTGTGAGGTGCCCATGGCCACGGGAAAGGTACGTTATTGGGCTGCGGCGAAGGAGGCGGCCGGAGTGGCGGAAGAGCCGTTCGACGCGGTCACTCTTGGTGAACTCATGACGAAAATCACACAGAACCATGGGGATCTGGCGCGCGTGGTGAGGCGTTGCTCGTTCCTCGTGGACGGCTCTCCGGTCGGCAAACGCCCTCATGACGAGGTCGTTCTCGCCGACGGGGCGACCGTGGAGGTGCTGCCGCCGTTCGCCGGCGGGTGATGGGGCCTTCCGTGGGGGAATGAGTGAGTCCAGTCGATAGGCTCTTGACCCCCGCCACAGACAGGGAGCCCCATGCGGAAGCTGATCATTTTCCTGATCGTGCTGGTCATTCTCCTTGTCGCCGTCGACCGGGTCGCCGTGGCGGGCGTGGAGCGCGATCTCTCCAACCGGATCGCCGCCGCGACCGACCTGTCCGACAAGCCGACCGTGACAATTGAGGGCATCCCATTTCTCACGCAGGCCATCTCGGGGCGCTATCCGGAGGTACGGTTCAATCTCGGCACGTTCACCTACGGTGGCGTGCCGATCAAGAACCTCCGGGGCGCCGCCTACGACGTGACGGCTCCCCTGGCGGACGTCCTGCAGAACAGAGCCAACATCCAGGCCGGGCGCGTGGCCATCGCCGGCACCCTGACCAGGGCGACGATCGACAAGTACGCCCCCAGCGGCGTCAAGATCGGCGGCAACGGTGAGCGGCTCACGGCGTCGGGCGAGGTGACGGTCGGGGTGAACAAGGTGAAGTTCAACGCCGAGATGCGGGTCGAGCTGGTCGACGGCGGCATCAAGATCCAGGCCGAGAAGATCGAGGGCGTGCCCGACCAGCTCGCGTCGCTCGTCTCCTACACCATCAAGTTCAAGGGGAAGCTGCCCTTCGACGTGAAGGTGACCGGGGTCAAGAGCGTGGCCGAAGGATTGGAGATCTCGGCCGAAGCGTCTGACGTGCCGATCCGTGGATGAGGCTGAACCGGTCCGGCCCGACGTACGTGAAGAGGGTGTGAGCGCAGCCGGCACCGCGGATGAGGAACTCGTGAGAACCCTCTTCGACGAGCATGCCGGGCCACTCTACGGCTACGTCCTGCGGCTGACCGGTGATTCCGGGCGGGCGGAGGATGTCGTGCAGGAGACCCTGTTGCGGGCCTGGCGACATCCCGACGCCCTCTCGGGCCGGCCGGTGCGCGCGTGGCTGTTCACGGTGGCCCGGAACCTTGTTGTCGACCAGCATCGGGCCAAGAAGGCCAGACCGCAGGAGACCGGGGACGAGGCGCTGGCCGTCATGCCGGCGGACGACGACCTGGAGCGCGCCGTCGAGTCGTGGGCGGTGGCCGAGGCGCTGGCCGTGCTCAGACAGGAGCACCGTGAGGTGCTGCTGGAGGTCTACTATCGGGGGCGATCGGTGAAGGAGGCGTCGGCGACGCTGGGCATACCGCCGGGCACGGTCAAATCCCGCACCTACTACGCGTTGCGGGCGCTCAAACTGGCCCTCGAGGAGCGGGGGTTGGCGCCATGATGACGTGCGAGGAGGTAAGGCTCGCCCTGGGCGCGCACGCGCTGGGCGCGCTCGACCCCGACGAGGCGCTGGAGATCGACAACCACCTGGCGACCTGCGAGGAGTGCGGCCGCGAGCTGCTCGACCTCGAAGGCGTGGCCTCGTTTCTTGGCAAAGTGTCCGAACGAGACGTGGAGCTGGTGGCAAGCCCGCCGCGGCAGGTGCTCGACCGGCTGCTGAACGCCAGCGCGAAGCGCAACAGGCGCGGCCGGCTGCTGCTGGTGGCGGCCGCCTCCATCGCGTTGCTGGGGGTCGGCGGCACGATCGTGTCGGTCGTGAACAGCGGCACCCAGCAGCAGGTGGCCTCCGGGGTGGCGGCTCCCGTGTCCACCGAGGAGCCGCAGACGATGCGGGACTCGGCCTCGGAGTCCGACCAGGCGCCGCTGAGCCGTCTGGCCGAGCCGACACCGCAGGCCAAACGGCCCAGCAAGGCGGCGCCGTCCGCGTCGCCGTTCAAGATGGCCGAGGGCCTGAAGTTCTCCGGCGTGAACAGGGCCGAGAAGTACTCCGCCACCGTGTCGGTCTGGCCCGGCGGCAGCGGCACGGAGCTGGACGTGAGCGTGCGGGGCGTGCCCGTCGACACGACCTGCAGCCTCCTCGTCGTGGCCGGCGGGCGGCACGAGCTGACGGAGAGCTGGACGATCAGCCGCGAGGCGTACCAGGACAAGGCCGTCTTCAAGCGGTCGACGACGCTGCCCATGTCCGAGATCACCGCGTTCTACGTGGTCGACCAGAAGGAGAAGGTGCTGATCAGGATCCCGGTGCGGAAGTAAACGCGGGTGCGCGTGGTTGCATCGGGAGATGACTGGTTGGTGGGTGGCGCTGGCGACTCTGGCGCTCGGCTCTGTGATCGGGGTGGTTCGCCTGCGCCGCGACGGACGGGTGCGTGACACGGGTGGCGACCGGCTGTCCGAGGCCGACCTCGGCGCCGGTCTGGGCGAGCGGGCGACGCTGGTGCAGTTCTCCACCGCGTTCTGCCAGCCGTGCCGGGCGACCAGAAGGATCCTGGCCGACGTCAGCGGGATCGTGCCGGGGGTGACCCACGTCGAGATCGACGCCGAGTCCCGGCTTGACCTCGTACGGCGGCTGGACATCATGCGCACCCCGACGGTCCTGGTGCTCGACACCAGCGGAAAGATCGTGAAAAGGGCCGCCGGCCAGCCCCGCAAGGCGGACGTCCTGGCGGCCCTCGCCGCGGCCGTGTGGCCGCCGTCGTCTCACGAATCGTCTCACCAACCGGACGAGATGTGACAGATGACGAGACGCCGAGTAGTGTCTTCGGCATGTACCCAACGACAGAGCTGCTGACGAAGCGGCGCGCGGTTGATTTCTGCCGCGTGACCACCGCGCTCTGTCGCGCTGCCTGAGGACGATCCCGCGGACATCCGGTCCGCCCCGTCGACCCTTCAGGAGCATCCCGCGATGCGTGCCGATCCTAGAGCGCTGCGCTTCGGCGCGGCCATCACCACCCTGGTCCTCGCCCTCGTCCTGGTGACGGGGAGTGCCTGGCTTCTCGCCGTCCAGGCGATGGTCTTCGCACTCGGAGTCGTGGCGCGCTCGCCGTACACGATGCTCTTCAAGGCGCTCGTCAAGAGCGCCCCGAAGGAGACCGAAGACGCCCGCCCGCCGCGGTTCGCGCAGGCGGTGGGGCTGGTCTTCGCGATCGCGGGCCTGGTCGGATATCTCACCGGGATCACGCCGCTGGCCCTCGCGGCCACGGCGGCGGCTCTCCTCGCCGCCTTCCTCAACGCAGCCTTCGGATTCTGCCTTGGCTGCGAAATGTACCTGCTCGTTCGCCGTCTACTGCCCGCCGCCAAAATGGAGGTTTCCAAATGAGCCGCTCCGCCGCCCTGGTGGACGCCGACTGGGTCGAGGCCAACCTCGACACCCCCGGAGTCGTCCTCGTCGAGGTCGACGAAGACGTCAGCGCTTACGACAAGGGCCACATCCGTGGCGCCGTGAAGGTCGACTGGCGGCAGGACCTGCAGGACCCGGTGCGCCGCGACTTCGTGGACAAGACCGGTTTCGAGGCCCTGCTGTCCGACCGCGGCATCTCCAACGATGACACCGTCGTGCTCTACGGCGGCAACAACAACTGGTTCGCCGCCTACGCGTACTGGTACTTCAAGCTCTACGGCCACTCCAACGTGAAGCTGCTCGACGGCGGGCGCAAGAAGTGGGAGCTCGACTCCCGCGAGCTGGTTCGGGACGTGCCGGAGCGGGCCAAGACGCAGTACGTGGCGCAGGAGCAGGACACCAAGATCCGCGCCTTCCGCGACGACGTGGTCGGCGCCATCAGCAAGCTCAACCTGGTCGACGTGCGCTCGCCCGACGAGTTCACCGGCAAGCTGCTCGCTCCCGCGCACCTCCCGCAGGAGCAGGCGCAGCGCGCCGGCCACGTGCCCACCGCCCGCAACATCCCGTGGTCCAAGGCCGCCAACGACGACGGCACGTTCAAGTCCGACGACGACCTGCGCACGCTCTACGGCGAGGCCGGGGTCGACTTCGGCAAGGACACCATCGCCTACTGCCGCATCGGCGAGCGTTCGGCGCACACCTGGTTCGTGCTGCACGAGCTGCTCGAGCAGGACAACGTGAAGAACTACGACGGTTCGTGGACCGAGTACGGCTCGCTCGTGGGCGTGCCGATCGAGCTGGGGGAGGCCCGCTGATGACTGCTGCACAGGGTTGCGGAGCGCCGGAGCAGACGATCACTCTGCCCGCCGGGATCGACCTGTCCACCCAGGCCGTGATCCAGGGCGTGGTGACCGGCGCCGGCACGGCGTACGCGCGTCTGCTCGACCACTCCGGCGAGTTCACCGGCGAAGTCGTGGTGTCCGACGAGGGCGTCTTCCGCTTCTTCGCCGCCCCCGGCGACTGGACCGTCCGCATCATCGCGGGCGGCGGCGTCACCAGGGACATCAAGGTCGAGGCGAAGCTGGGCGAGGTCTCCTCGCTCGCGGTCGCCGTCTGAGGCTGCTGAGGTAAAAGACCCGCGTCCGATCCGGACGCGGGTCTTTTCGGTGCAACGGATCCGGGTGCGCCGGTGTTGTACCAACGTGAGAGAAACCGACTGTCCCGACCCGGTGCGCAAGGCGCTGCTCGACGACCTCGACGAGGGGTTCGCCGAGCTGTACGGCGCCTACCGCGGCCTGGTCTTCTCGACCGCGCTGCGGCTGAGCGGGCGTTGGGCCGACGCCGAGGATCTCACCGCGGAGGCGTTCCTGCGTGCGTACAGGGCGCTGGCCGGATACGAGCGCGACCGCATCGCCACGCTCCAGCCGAGGGCGTGGCTGATGACGATCCTGATGAACGTCTGGCGCAACTGCGCCAGGACCAGGTCCCGCAAGCCGCCACCGGAGCTGCGGGACCAGCCGATCGAGGAAGTCGACCCCGGTCAGGACGTCGAGGAGGCCGCGGTGCGCCGCGAGACCGGCGACGAGCTGGCCGGGCTGCTCGGCCTGCTGCCCGAGGAGCAGCGGGTCGCGGTGGTGCTCAGGCACGTCGTCGACCTGCCGGTCAGCGAGATCGCCACCGTGCTCAGGATCCCCCAGGGCACGGTCAAGTCGCACGTGTCGCGGGGACTGCGGCGGCTGCGCGCACTGGGAGGTGCCCGATGACCCACGATCCACTGCTGGCCGGGCTG
Organism: Nonomuraea sp. NPDC003709; assembly: GCF_040610775.1. Lineage (NCBI taxonomy): Bacteria > Bacillati > Actinomycetota > Actinomycetes > Streptosporangiales > Streptosporangiaceae > Nonomuraea > Nonomuraea sp. NPDC003709. The sequence continues at coordinate 117,258 of NZ_JBEXMW010000020.1, forward strand.
TCGGCGCTGGCCGCCGACGCGCCAGAGGGACTGCTCGACCGGATCGCGGCCCGCTGGGTACGCGTCCCGAGCCCGATCGGGGAGCTGCGGGTCGCGTTCACCGACCAGGGCGTGGCCTACGTGCGCCCGGGTGACGGGTTCGCCGAGGCGTTCAGAGGGCGCTTCGCGCGCCCGCTGCTGCCCGCCGAACGCCCGCCCGCCGGGCTGCTGCCCGCGCTGCGCACGGGGCGCCTGGGCCGGCTGCGGCTGGACCTGCGCGGGGTGAGCGACTTCCAGCGCGACGTGCTGGAGACGGTCCGTACGATCCCGCGCGGCGAGGTCAGGCCGTACTCGTGGATCGCGGAGCGGATCGGCCGGCCCAGGGCGGTGCGCGCGGTGGGCACGGCGCTCGGCCGCAACCCCGTGCCACTGCTGATCCCGTGCCACCGCGTCACCCGGTCGGACGGCGTCGCGGGGGACTACGTGTTCGGCCCGGCGGCCAAGGAGCGGCTGCTGCTGGCCGAGGGCGCCGACCTGGAGCGGGTGCGGGAGCTGGCGGGGGACCGGGTGTTCTACCTGGCCAGCGACACCACGGGCGTGGTGTGCTTCCCGACCTGCCACAACGCGCGGCGCATCACGCCGCGGCACCGGCACGGCTTCCGCACCATCGCCCAGGCCAGGGCCGCCGGCTACCGGCCGTGCCGCACGTGCCGGCCCGCCAATGCCTAGGGCTTGATCGGGTAGCGCATGAGGAGCGTGGCGCGTACGACGTCGGGGCCGTGCGCGCGGTAGCCGTGCGGCACGTCGGAGATCCACGAGATGTGGTCGCCCGGCCCGGCGGTGAGCGGTTCGCGCATGGGGCCCGCGCTGAGCGTGCCCGTGAAGACCGTGACGTGCTCGCTCACGCCCTCGTGGTGGGCGGGTGAGGTCTGGGTGAGGCCCGGCGGGACGGTGACCCTGTAGAGCTCGTACGTGACCCGGTCGTCCTCGAACACCTCCAGCAGCTCCGCCTCCATCGCCCTGCCCCGCATGATCTGCGGCTCGGGCGGCGCGTCGAGTATCGCCCCGATCGGCACCCCGAGCTGCGCGGTGATCGCCCAGAGCGTCTCCGCCGTCGCGTCGACCTTGCCGGTCTCGACGTCCGACAAGGTTTCCCTGTCGATGCCCGCGCGCTTGGCGAGCTCCGACAGCGACACCCCGCGCTCGTGCCGCAGCCGCCGGAGGCGATCTCCCACGACGTGGGGATCGGCGTCGAGTGCGGGCCGTGGCTCCATAGAGCAATGGCACGCGCCCCGCCGCGGGACCGCCATTTCCCCGCCGATAACTCTTTTGTCACTGCCCGGGGACCACACCCGCACTGGCATGCGGAGCATCGCTCTTTCCGGGGTTGCTGCTGCGACATGTGTGACAGACCGATACGATTCTGCAGATGTCCGGTTCGACAGGTGTGGCGGCACCTCCCCGACCTGGGCCTACGCCGGCTCAGGGGATGCCGTCGCCGTATTCGCTGCCCCTGCACGCCCTACGGCTGGCGGGGAAGTGCGCCCTGCCGCTGATCCTCTGGTACGCCGCCGGTCAGCTGACCCGCTTCGTCCTGCTCTACGCCGCCACGGAGGTCGCCTACGGCGACTTCCGGCAGGTCCGCCTGGTCCTCGTGATGACGCTGCTCACGTTGATCATTCTGTCGGTGATGACGGTCACCGCCGGCATGCTCTACTCGCTGCGCAACGCCCTGTGGGAGATGCGCGCGAAGACCGAGGAGGGCATGCAGGACGAGCGCTTCTTCCGGGTGCTCGACCGGGTGGCCCCGGCCTTCGCCGTGCTCTACCTGGCGTGGGGGTTCCAGACGGAGGACGCCAGGGACGTCTACCAGATGGACCTGTTCCACCACATCTACGACCAGACGTCGGCGTCCTTCTTCGGGGAGCAGTCCCAGGTCGGCCGGGGACTCACGGACCTCGACTGGCGGGTGTCGCTGGGGGCGATGGCCGTCATGTTCGGGCTGAAGCTGCTCTTCGCCAAGCTCCTGGAGAAGACCGAGGGCAACGGCAAGTTCTACGGCTTCTGCGCGGCCTTCTCGGAGTTCGCCTTCGTCTTCTACGGCCTGAACGCCACCCTCTACATCGGCACCGCGCGCACCGACTGGGTCGAGCACCGCAATGTGGTGGCCGGCACGGAGGAGCTCTGGGCCGAGGCGCAGAAGAACGTGCCGCTGTGGGAGACCGTCACCGGCTTCCTCGGCGACGCCTGGCCGTACTTCCTCGACGCCGCGGCCGTCCCGCTGGCCTGGCTCACCGTGGCGATGCTCGTCTTCGGCTCGTACTCCGACGAGACCCGCGCCCTGGTCAAGGGCACCCGCCTGGAGCGGGGCGTGGACCGGCTGGAGGGCACCCACGACCTCACGCAGAAGTCGTTCGACCACCTCACCGGCGGGTTCAGGGACCGCTGGCTGCCGCTGGCCAACTCCCTGCGGATGGTGGTCAAGGCCGGCCTCCCGCTGTTCGGCATGATGTGCCTGTGCTACGTGGGCCTGCAGGTCGGTGGGCAATACGCCGAGCGGGGGCTGCGGTGGCTCATCGGCACCGAGCGGGAGTGGGTGTGGCAGTTCCAGGGGCCGCCGCTGACCTTCGTGCGCGAGATGATCGTGGCCGTGCTCACGATGGCGCTGCTGGCGGCCACGTACGACCTCGCGGCCACCAGGGCCCGGCTCAGAGGCGAGCCGTTCGACGACGTCTGAGCCGGTTCCGGGACGTCCGAGCAGTCAGCGCCGCCTGAACCGCAGGACGTCCACGTCCTCCTCCAGCTTGGCCACGGTGTCCCGCTTGAAGAGGTCCGCCGTGGGCGTGTCCGAGCGGTAGTTGGCCGGCCTGAAGGACAGCTCGACCTCGTCCGCCACCGCCGTCGGCACCACCGCCGCCGCCAGGATCTTGTACTCCTTGCCGACCTCCAGCCGGTCCGTCGGCCGGTCGGTCTCCGGGACGACGTTCACGACCCAGCTGCGGCCGGCCCGGTCCTCCAGCTTGGCATCCGCGAACAGGCCGGTCTTGGTGGCGCTGCCCGCGTCGAGGATCTTCTTGGTGATGTCCACCCTCAGCGCGGCCACCTCGGGGCCGTACGGGAGGTTGTCGGGCATCTCGATGCGGGTGACCGTGGCCCGCCACTCGATGTTCTTCACCTTGGCCGCCTGGCCGGCGGGGACGACGGTCTCCTTGGTCTCCTTCGTGGTGGTCTTCTCGTAGAAGAGGTAGCCGTCGTACGACCGGGCGCCCACGGTGACCAGCGACACGATGACGGCGGCCACGGCGATCAGCACCGTGCGCTTCTTGCGGCCTCCCGGGGCGGCGGCGGCCCGCCGCGACCCGGGAGGGGCCTCCTGCGGGGCCTCGGGCGACGGCTCGGGCCCGGACGCCTGGTGGGCCGCGGGTTCCGGATCGGGGCTCTGCCGGCGCGGGAGGGGCGTGCCGGGGCCCTGCTGCGGCGACACGGGCATGGCGGCCGGGACGGCCGGCAGAGGCTGTGTGGAGCCGCCTACGGGCTCTCGGGGGGCCGGGGGCCACACCTGCTGGTCGGGCTGGGCGGCGTGCCGGGCGCGGGGCTGCTGCGGGGTGGGGCGAGGCGGCAGCCCCGGCCTGCGCGCCGGGCCCTGCGCGTGTGCGGGACCTTGCGCGTGTGCGGGTCCCTGGCCGTGCGCCGGGCCTCGGGCGTGTGCCGGGCCTTCCCCATGGGCGGGGCTCTGACCGTGCGCCGGGCCCTGGCCGTGCGAGGGGCCTTGGGTGTAGGCGGGGCCTTGGGCGTCCGCCGGAGGCCGGGCGTGCGAGGGGCCTTGGGCGTGTGCGGGGCCTTGGGGGTGCGTGGGGCCCTGTGGCGCGCTGGGCCACTCCAGCGCCTCCTGCGGCGGGTTGGGCCGGCCCATCGCCTCCCGAGGCGCTTCAGGCCAGCCCATCGCCTCCTGCGGCCCGTTCGGCGCGCCGTAGCCCGGAGGCGGCGTTCCACGGCCGCCACGGCCGGGCAGGTCGCCCGCGGACGGCACCCGGGGGACCGGCGCCGTCTCCTCGCCGAGCAGGTCCTGATCGAGGCGCGGGTCGTGCCCGGACTGCTGTCCCTGGCCGGGCGGCGGTGCGCCGCGGCCGGAGTGGTTGCCGAGGCCCGGCGGCGGCTCGTGGCTGGGTGGGGGCGGGGCCGGATCGTCCTCGCGCCGCGGGTCTTTCCTGGGCGAGAACCAGTCGCGCTCGTTCGTGCTCATCCTGAGATCACTTCTTGTCGGTCGAGTAGACGTCCTGAGGCGAGGCCGCGAGCTTGCGCGCGCCCTCGTCGTCCAGGCCGAGATCCACCTCGACCTCCGGCTGGTACGGCTCCACCACGAACCCCTTGTTCAGCCCGAACACGACATGCGCCCCCGCCAGCTCGGACGACGGCACCTCGAAGAAGAAGCGCCCGCTCTTCCAGATGTCCGGCTGCACCCATGACATGGCCATCGTGAGGTCGTTGTTGACCCGGTCGGTGGCGTCGAACCTCTTCCCGTCGGCGGTCAGCAGCTCCGGCTGCTCCAGGTGATAGGGCTTGAGGCTGGACTTGGCCGTGACGTTGACGACGAGGAAGAGGTTGTCGGTCCCGATCGTCTTGCTGCCGCTCTGGATCGACCTCGCGGCCGTGAACGAGTCGAGCCGCAGGGAGAACCGCCGGGCGTCCACCACCTCGCCCTTGGCGCCCGTGTACGTGATCGGGTCGGTGATCTCACCCTCGGCCATGTGCAGGGTCTGCAGCCAGGCGGCGCCGCCCAGGAGCACCAGCCCGACGACGCCGCTGAGCAGCCGGGTGCCGATCCCCGGTCCCCGGCCCGCTCTCCTGCCGCGGCGACCGGGCGCGACAGTTGATCTTTGCTGCGTGGCGGTCACGTTGCGTCACCCTTCTTGACCGCAAGAGTCACCCGCGCCTTGATCTCGGGATAGAACTTCATGGTGTCGAGGTCCTCGTTGGAGACCATCTGCCAGCGCGGGACGTTGCTGTTGAAGCCGGGCTCGTACTCGAACGACGCGACGTCCATCGTGATCTTCTCCGGCGGCTGCTCGTTGTCCTTGAGCCGGTAGCGGAGGATGACCTGGTTGGTCACCCCCGGGTGGAGCTGGCCGGTCTCGCCCCCCTTGGCCTGGGCGAACGTGAACGGCCCCGCGTCCTTGGGGAAGGCGGGGGTGATCTTCACCAGGGAGCCGGCGAAGGAGTCGCTCGTGAAGGCCTGTTCCAGCTTCGCCGGGGGCAGGCCGACCTGGTAGGTCTTGTCGCCCTTGTTGGTGACCTCGAAGACCAGCTCCACGAACCGCTTGTCCTCGTCCCACTGTGACTCGGCCTTCTGCACCGTCACGCGCGACTCGACGAACTTGGTGGCGTACAGGCCCTGATCGAGCACCGCGCCCGCGCCCAGCGCCTCGGGCTCCTCAACGGCCTCGCTCAGTCCGCCCAGGAGGGCGGTGATGCCGATGGCGGTGAAAGCCACCAGTGCAAGGGCGGGCACCACTACCGGGCGTCTGGGCTTGTCACTGCTTGCGCCGGAGGGTTCCGTCATGGGTAAGGATGGTAGTAGGTCTCGCTTGTCCCATCTGCCGCAATACTCCCATCGGACTGGGAGAATTGCCGAGAAACCCTGCCGCTACGGGCCTCGAAGCTCATACGCTGTCACGGAGCGGAAAGGGTTGGCCCTTACTCCTAACGACATATCGGCGGCCGGAGGGTCACGTGACGGACGTGCATCCCGAGCATGCCCAGCTCCAGGCGGACCGCATCTACCTGGGCTGGCAGTACATCCTGCTGCACTCCGACCCTGGCCCGCCGCCCAAGCGCCCCTCTCCGCTCGAGGAGCCCGCCGACCCGCCCGGCCCCGTCGACCCGGACCTGCTGCGCCGCGAGCGGCTCCAGGAGGACATGCTCAACAAGCCCGTGCGGCTCGTCCGGACGTTCATGCTGGTGCTGGCCGTGCTCATCCTGGCCGCCGGGATCGCGGGCTACCTCGCGTGGCCGTTCGCGATCGCCGGGCTCACCGCCGCCGGAGGCGTGGCGGGCATCTGCAGTTACGCGCTGTTGCAGGGCGACCGGGCGGTGAAGTACCGCGTGCTGGAGCAGCAGGCCAGGAACGAGCGCCGGCGCGAGGAACGTGACAAGGAGCTGTTCCGCGCCCAGGAGGAGCACGCCCAGCGCTACCGCGAGTGGCAGGACTCCAAGGAACGCCACGACAGGCAGCTCTCGTGGTACGCGGTCGCCGTGCCGGACGAGATCGACCGCATCGACGTGGCGGGTGGCACGCTCCCCGGCTGGTCGGCGCTGATCACGCTGCTCGGCGCCACGCGGCTCTACAGCGGCGGCCACCTGACCGTGCTCGACCTGTCCGAGGGCGCGATCGCGAAGGACCTGATCGAGCTGGCCCGCAAGGGCGGCGACGACCCGCTGGTCTGGGTGCTGCCGGTCGATCTGCCCAAGCTCGACCTGGGGGCCACGCTCAAGCCGGAGGCGTTCGCGGACGTGCTGGCGCACGTGGTGAGCGTGAGCGAGGAGCACCGCACCACGCGCGACCTCAGCTTCGACAACGCGATCCTGGAGCGGGTGCTCGAGGTGCTCGGCGAGAACGCCACGATCAGCCAGGTCACGGCCGCGCTGCGGGCGCTCGCGCAGGTGGGCGACCCGCGCGACGACCTGAGGTTCGGGCTGATCACGGCCACCCAGCTGGAGCGCATCGGCACGCTGTTCGGGCGCGGGGTGAGCGAGCGGGTGGTGATCGAGCGGGCCTGGGCGCTGGAGTCGCAGCTGCGCAAGCTGGAGACGCTCGGCTCGGAGGCCGTACGGCTGCCGCCGGCGCGGCTGCGGGTGGTGAGCATGGACCGGCAGGCGGGCGCCTTCGGCAACCGGGTGCTCGGCACGTACGTGGCCACCGCGCTCACCCACATCCTGCGCCAGTCCCCGGCCTCGGACCGGCCCTGGTACCACACGATCATCGTGGCGGGCGCGGACAAGCTCAGGGGCGACGTGCTCGACCGGCTGATGGACGCCTGCGAGACCTCCCGTACCGGACTGGTCCTGACTTATCGGTCTTTGACCCCCACCGTGCGGGAGCGGCTCGGCAGGGGGCACGCTGCGGTGGCGTTCATGCGGCTGGGCAACGCCGAGGACGCGCGCGTCGCCAGCGAGCACGTCGGCACCGAGCACCGGCTGGAGCTGGCCCAGCTCACCGAGACGATCAGCGACTCGCTGCCCGGCCTCGACGGCGGTTACACCTCCACGATCTCCCAGATGGACGACGACGGCACGGAGGACCGCGACGAGAACCTCGCGGATCTGGCCGGCGACATCACCGAGTCCACCGAGTGGGGCAGGACCGCCGACAAGATCTCCGAGAAGGAGCGGGTGCTGCAGCGCTCGCGCGAGTTCCTCGTCGAGCCGCACCAGCTCCAGCAGCTCCCCACGACCTCCGTGATCGTCACCGACGCCACGGCCCAGGGCAGGCGCGTACGCCTCGCCGACGCGAACCCCGCCATCCTGACCTTCCCCAAGACCACGCTCGGCGAGCTGGAGGACGTACGCGAGGCCGTGCTCGCGCTCGACCCCCAGGAACAGGGCACCGACGGGGAACCCCCACCGAACCTCGGGCCACCACCGCCACGCCTGGACTGGCGCAAGGGCAGGCAATGACATGGTCAATGTCAACGTGACGAGCTGACGGTTGGCGGAATTTAACAAAGAACCGTCTGTGGGGGAATGAAATGCAGCCGAGTGTGTCGCTGAATGGGCCCTGGTATCGAATCCAGTCGATCGCAGCGCCTTCGCGAAGCTCGTCGGCGGAGTGGGATTTCGTCACCGTGCTGCCCGCGGTGCTGTCGGCGGCGCAACGCGACCGGCCGTTCGTCATCGGGTGGCTGTCGCGGGGATCCGGCGCGCCGCTCGAGCTCATCACCAACGCCGGGCCGTTGTCGCCGCCGCGCCAGCCGCGCAGGTCCACCGACGCGCCCGGCCGCCCGAGCGGGCCGCAGCCGCTGCTGTTCCCGGGCGGGGCGCGCGGGGTCCAGCTCGACGAGGAGTATCTCGCCGACCTGGCGGACCTGGTGTGGGCGCCGTGCCCGGGCCGCCAGGCGCCGCCGCTGGGGAACAAGGGTCGCGAGTTCGACCCGGACGAGCTCAGGCGGCCGACGTTGTTCGAGTCGACGCTGGTGACGCTCATGTCGCGGCCCTTCGCCTGGCTGGTGGTGGCCGAGCCGACCGACCTGCTCGACGCCGAGGTGGCGCACCTGCGTACCCAGCTCAACGTGCTCAGGCAGTACGGGGACGCCTCCGAGCGCTCCCGCTTCGACGCCGAGCGGGCCGAGCGGCGCATGCAGGAGCTGGACGCCTTCAGGGAGGCCGGGCTCTGGAACGTTCGCGTGCTGGCCGGGGGCGCCACCGCCGAGGAGCTGCGGCAGATCGCTCCCGTGCTGGTCGGGTCGGTCGAGATGAGCCATCACCCGTACCGGCTGCGCAGCTCGCACGGCGCCGCCTACGGCCTGTCGGAGGCCCTCGCCATCACCATGCAGGACCCGACGGACGGCGCCGCCGCCCCGTTCGCCGCCACCGCCGGGGCGCTCGCGGCGCTGGCCGGGCTGCCCAGGCGGGAGGTCCCGGGGGTGCGCGTGCTCGAGTCGGGCTTCTTCGACGTGACGTCCGAGGCCGACGGCGGCGAGCTGGAGCTGGGCGAGATCCTCGACGGGCAGGACAGGGGGGTCGGGACGTTCCGGGTGCCGCTGGCCACGCTCAACCGGCACGCGTTCGTCACCGGGGCTACCGGCTCGGGCAAGTCGCAGACGGTGCGCCACCTGCTGGAGCAGCTCAGCCGGGCCCGCATCCCGTGGCTGGCCATCGAGCCCGCCAAGTCCGAGTACGCCGCCATGGCCGGGCGCCTCGACGACCCGGTCACCGTCATCAACCCGTCGGCGCCGGACGGCGTGCCGTTCAGCATCAACCCGCTCGAACCCGAGCCCGGCTACCCCGTCCAGGCCCACATCGACATGGTCAGGGCGCTGTTCATGGCGGCGTTCGACGCCGAGGAGCCGTTCCCGCAGATCATGTCGCTGGCGCTGCAGCGCGTCTACGAGGCCACCGGCTGGGACGTCGTCACCGGCGGCGCCGTGCCGGGCTCGAACGTCCCGCCCAGCATCCCCACCCTCGAACAGCTCCAGCAGCACGCCATGGACGTGATCAAGGAGATCGGTTACGGCCGCGAGGTCCAGGCCGACGTGGAGGGCTTCATCTCGCTCCGGCTCCGGTCCCTGCGGGTCGGCTCGGCGGGTCGCTTCTTCGAGGGCGGCCACCCCGCCGACATCGGCGGCCTGCTGGAGCGGGACGTCGTGCTGGCGATCGAGGACGTGGCCAACGACGAGGACAAGGCGTTCCTCATGGGCACGCTGATCATCCGGATCGTCGAGCACCTGCGGATGCGGGCCCGCCGGGAGAAGTCCCACGAGCTGCGCCACGTCATCGTGATCGAGGAGGCGCACCGGCTGCTGCGCGACCGCGGCCACGGCCGGGCCTCCACGCACGCGGTGGAGCTGCTGGCCGGGCTGCTGGCGGAGATCCGCGCGTACGGCGAGGGCATCGTGGTGGCGGAGCAGATCCCGACCAAGCTCGTCTCCGACGTCGTCAAGAACACCGCGCTGAAGGTCGTGCACCGGCTCCCGGCGGAGGACGACAGGAAGCTCGTCGGCGCCGCCATGAACCTCAGCGACGAGCAGTCCCGCCACGTGGTCTCCCTGCAGCCGGGCTCGGCAGCGGTCTTCGCCGACGGGATGGACCGGCCGCTGCGGGTCCGCGTACCGCTGGGGGAGTCCCGCGAGAAGGTGCTGCCCGGCCCGCCGCCGCCCATCCGCGGCCGCCGGTCCGCGGCGTGCGGCGCGTCCTGCCGCACCGGGCAGGCGTGCACGCTGGTGGAGCTGCGCGAGGCCGACGTGCTCGCCGACGCCCCCGAGTGGGCCTGGCTGCGCATCTGGTGCGACACGGTCGTGCTCGCCTTCGTCAGCAACCGGCCGCTGCCCGGCGTTCCGCGAGCCCTGGGCGCCGCCTGGGGCGAACTGCCGGCGCGGCGCGGCGAGTGCCTGCTGGCGACCCTGATCGAACGCTCGGTGCAGCGGCGCGCCTGGTCGCTGCGCAGCTGGTTCGACCCCGCCCTGCTCACCGAGAAGGCCGCCGAGACCGCCACGCGGCTGCTCGCCGGGCTCGACGGCGGCGGGGACCGGCCGGGCGCCTCGTGGGTGATCCCGCAGGTCCGGTGGCTGCACGAGGTGGACAGGCTCTTCCCGCACGGCCACGCGGCCCCCAACCTGCGCAGCCCGGCGCCGCCCATGGAGTACGCCCTCTTCCGCCAGCCCTCGAACGGCAACGGCGCCAACCCCGACCTCGTGCACACCGAGCTGCTCGGGCACCGTGCCAAGGCGCTGCGGCACCACCCGCTGTCGATGGAGGTGGACCGGAACCGGGCGCTGGCCTGGCGGGTCATCCTGGGGGACGACGAGAACGAGGGGGTGCAGCGGGACATCACGACGGTGGCGATCGGGATCGAGTCGTCGGCGCGGCTGCGGCACGTGGGGCAGACGATGGGGGCGGGGTGGCTGGAGGGCGTGCTGTCGTGGCCGCGCCGCTTCGTCCTGCCGTTCGACCACGGTGGCGCCCCGGAGATCGCCTTCGCCGACGCCGCCCCCTCACCGTCCTGACCTCAGGGGCTCAGCGGTCACGGCGGCGGGTCTCAGCGATGACGGTGGAGAGTCTCAGCGGTCGCGGCGGCGGGTCTCAGCGATGACGGTGGCGGGGCTCAGCGGTCGCGGCGGCGTTCGAGGCGCTTGCGGCGGGCCACCTCCCGCCGGTGCTCAGCCGCCTCCCGCCGCCGGGCCCGCCGGTCGTCAGCGGCCTCCGCCTTCCGGCTCTCCAGCTCCAGCCGCAGCGCCTCCTGCGAGGCCGTGCTCCGGCGGGACACCCCGGCCGCCGCCCGGGCCGCCAGTTTCGCGGCCCGCTTGGGGTTGACCCGCCTGGTCTCCCGCCCCTCCGAGGGGACGGGAGGCGCGGCGGCCGCCCGTTCGAGCAGCGCGACGCCGTGCCGCCGCAGGAACTCGTACAGCTCCGGATCGGTGGGCTCGGACCCGAGCGTGAAACGGGTCGCCCGGACCGTGCCGTCCTCGACGATCTCGAGTACGCCGACCCAGAACGGCCCGTCCAGATAGACCGACATCGTCACCACGTCGCCCTCCATGCGCGTATGCCGAAATGACGGCCTGTCGAGGCCGCTTCCGGCACACCGGACATCCCATGGAAGGGCGGATACGGTGAAGCTTCGCCCGGGCTACCGACCGGGCCGCGTTTTCGTGTGCATCTCCAGACTATCGGCCAATGCCGACTAGGATCCTTGGGCATGACCCAGCTTCCTCTGCGGGCCCAGCTCGCCAGCGCCCTGGGCCGCAGTGCCGCGACGCTGTCCAAGATGACCGGGCGCGGGGACGGGTCGGTGATCGGCGGGCGAGTGGGCCTGCTGCTTGAGCCCGACCTCCTGCGCAAGCTGGCCCGCGACCGCAAGCTGGCCCTGGTCAGCGCCACCAACGGCAAGACCACCACCACGCGGCTGATCGCCTCGGCGCTCCTCGAGCTCGGCGACGTCGCCACCAACGCGCTGGGCGCCAACATGCCCGCCGGCCACGTCTCGGCGCTCTCCCAGAACAAGGCCGCCCCGTACGGGGTGCTCGAAGTGGACGAGAAATATCTGCCGGAGGTCCTCGACACCACCGGCGCGGGCGTCGTGTGCCTGATGAACCTCAGCCGCGACCAGATGGACCGCGCCGCCGAGATCTGGCTGCTCGCGCAGAAGTGGCGCAGGGCGCTGTCCGGCAAGCCCACCCACGTCATCGCCAACTGCGACGACCCGCTCGTGACCTGGGGCGCCTCCACGGCGGCGAAGGTCACCTGGGTCTCCGGCGGCCAGCGGTGGAAGGAAGACTCCTGGTGCTGCCCCGAGTGCGGCGGCCCGCTGGACCGTAAGGACGCCGACTGGGCGTGCAAGGAGTGCACGTTCCACCGGCCGGAGCCGCAGTGGGCGATCGACGACGAGGTGGCCGTCGATCCGCGCGGGCAGCGGTGGCAGCTCGACATCCAGCTGCCCGGCCTGGCCAACCGGTCCAACGCGGTGATGGCGCTGGCGGTGGCCGAGGCGTTCGGGGTGCCGGTGGAGCGGGCGCTACCGCGGCTGCGCCAGGTCACCTCGGTGGCCGGCCGCTACACCACGGTCGAGCGCGACGGCCGCCACGCGCGGCTGCTGCTGGCGAAGAACCCGGCGGGGTGGCTGGAGGCGTTCGACGTGTCCGACCCGCAGCTGCCGATCATCCTCTCGGTCAACGCCAACGGTCCCGACGGGCGCGACACCTCCTGGCTGTGGGACGTCGACTACCGCATCCTGCGCGGGCGCCCCGTCTTCGTGACGGGCGAGCGCCGCCTCGACCTGGCGCTCCGGCTCGACGTGGCGGACGTGCCGTTCACGCTGTGCGGCTCGTTCACGGAGGCGCTGTCCATGCAGCCTCCCGGCAGGGTCGACGTCATCGCCAACTACACCGCCTTCCAGCAGATCCGAACGGAGTTCGGCCGTGCCGACTGACAGCGCCCTTCGCATCGTCTGGATCTATCCTGACCTGCTGAGCACGTACGGTGACCAGGGCAACGCGCTCGTCCTGGAGCAGCGCGCGAACCGCCGGGGGATCGCGACCGAGACGATCCACGTACGTTCGGCGGACCCGGTGCCGGATTCGGGCGACATCTACCTCATCGGCGGCGGCGAGGACCGCCCCCAGATCCTGGCCGCCGAACGCCTGCGCCGCGACGGCGGCCTCCACCGCGCCATCGCCCGCGGCGCCGCCATGCTGGCGGTGTGCGCCGGATACCAGATCATGGGCAGCACGTTCGGGGGCGAGGAGGGCCAGCCGGTGGACGGGATCGGGCTGCTGGACATCGCCAGCTCCCGCGGTCCCGCCCGAGCGGTCGGCGAGCTGGCCGCCGAGGTGGACGCCGCTCTCAACCTCCCCACCCTGACCGGCTTCGAGAACCACATGGGCATCACCCACCTGGGCCCCGGCGTCAAGCCCCTGTCCCGGACCCTCGTCGGGGTGGGCAACGGAGACGGCTTCGAGGGCTGCTACGCGGGCCACGTGGTGGGCACCTACCTCCACGGGCCCGCCCTGGCCCGCAACCCGGCCCTGGCCGACCTGCTGCTGTCGTGGCGGGTGGGCGACCTGGCACCCCTCGACAACTCCCGCTACGAGGCCCTGCGCCAGGAACGCCTGGCCGCCGTCCTGCCCGGCTGACCGGTCTCCTCGTCGGGAGGGAAGAAGGGCAACTCCAGGTAGACGTGGTCGGCGGCGGCGAGGATCTTCGCGGCGTCGTCGACCGGCGGGTGGATTGCCTGGTTGATCCGCGTCTTGATCTCCTTGCCCGCGGCGCCCGAGGCCAGCACCCGGCGGTCCCAGCCTCTGGTGAAGATCCCGCCGGCGCCGCCCAGGTCGAGGCAGGTGACGTACGGACCGGGGGTGAAGTCGCGCAGCGGCACGCCGAGCAGGTCGGCCGCCGCGTTGTACCCGGCGACCTTGCCGAGCGGAGTGGCGTGCTGGCAGGCCTGCATGACCGTGTGCTCGGCGTCGAACGCCGCGGCGGCCGTGTCCCCGGCGGCGAACACCTCGGGAAGGGCGCGCAGGTGCCCGTCCACCGGCACGCGGCCGAGGTGGTCGAGCTCGGCGGAGATCTGCCGGGTGAGCTCGGTGGCCCTCATCCCGGCCGCCCAGACCACCGCGTCCGCCTCGACCCTGGTGCCGTCGGACAGGACGGCGTACCCGTCGCCTACCTCCGTCACCGTCGTCCCGAGGCGGCGTTCGACGCCCAGCTTGTCCAGCGCCGCCTCGATCTCCTCGCGCGGGCCCGGGCCGAGCTGGTGCCCGACCACCTGTGAGCGGTCCACCAGCAGCACCCGGCCCCGGGCGGCCAGCTCGGTCGCGGCCTCCAGGCCCACGAACCCCGCGCCGACGACCACGGCGTGGTAGTTCTCGCGGTCGCGCAGGTGGTCGGCGAGCCGCCGGGCCCCGTCCAGGGTGTCGATGTCGAAGAGCCGTTCGGCGCCGGGCAGGCCCTCGGGCCGGACGAGCTTGCTGCCCGCCGCCAGCACCAGGCGGTCGTAGCCGATCTCCCGGCCGTCGGCCACCACCACGCGGCGGCCGGCGTCGATCGTGCTCACCGACGCCCGCAGGTGCTCGACGCCGATCGGCCCGAGGACTCTGCCGAGCTCTACCTTGGCCAGGTCCAGCTCCGGCTCGTACAGGCGTGGTCGTAGCACCAGGTGCTCGTTCGGCGAGATGAGCGTGATGCGCAGGTCCGCCGCTCCGCGCGCCAGTGCTGCTCCCGCCGCGCTCCACACGCCCGCGAAACCGCCTCCGATGATCACAACGTGCGCCACTGTCCCGTCCTCTCTCCGCCTGGCCCCCGGGGGATCGGGGGCCGGTCGGCAGGGAGACAAGACGGCGGGGTCAGATGTGACCGAGGCGGGCGAGCTTGTCCGGATTGACCAGCCGCCTGAACGTCGTGATCCGCCCGTCGGCGATCTCCACGGTGTCGAGCCAGACCAGCTCGCCGCCGTGGTAGGTCGCCAGGGCCGGTCGCCCGTTCACCTCGATGACCTGGAACGCGTCGGGCCGCCTCAGCTCGATCTGCCTGACCGCCAGCAGGGCGATCCGCTCGGCGCCCCGGACCGGCCTGCGCGCCGCGGTCACCTCGCCGCCGCCGTCGGCGACGTACACGGCCTCGGGGTGCAGCAGCTCGACGAGCCCGGCCAGGTCACCCGCGTCGGCGGCCGCCTTGAACGCCCTGAGCAGCCGTTCGGTCTCGGCCCTGGACGCCCGGGGCCGCTCCTGGACCGCGGCGACCCGCGCCCGCGCGCGGGAGGCGAGCTTGCGGCCGGCGGCGGGCGTGCTGTCGAGCACCTCGGCGATCCGCGCGAACGGGAAGTCGAAGACGTCGTGCAGCACCAGCGCGACGCGTTCGGCGGGGGTGAGCGTCTCCATGACCACCAGCATCGCGGTGCTCACCGACTCGTCCATGAGCACCTGGGCGGCGGCGTCGGGCCCGGTCAGCAGCGGTTCGGGCAGCCAGGGGCCGACGTAGGACTCGCGCCGGACGCGGGCCGATCGCAGCACGTTGTAGGACGTCCGGGCGGCCACGGTCACCAGCCAGGCCCGCAGATCCCGCACCTCGGACAGGTCGGCGGCGACAGCGCGCAACCAGACCTCCTGCGTCACGTCCTCGGCCTCGGCCACGGTGCCGAGGATCCGGTAGGCCGCCCCGAAGACCGCGGAGCGATGCGATTCCCACTCGGCCTCCGCCAACGCGCCGGTCATCTCCACCCTCCGCCTCCTCGATCGACTCCCGATCCTAGGCAAACCCGCTCTGCCCGCCCGAACGGCGGGGGTCAGGACAGGCCTCTGGGGCCAGGGTCCGAGCATTGGTTGGTGAGCTCATGACGGCCGGGCCGAAAGCCAGGGGCCGACCGGCGCGCAACGGGCGTTAGAGCTGTTGCCCACCACGACTCCCGCACCTTGCCGCCCTCGCCATCGGCCACCGACCCCGGCCACCGGGGTCGACGGCCGATGTCGGCGGGCCGGAGACCTCACCCAGGCCCCACCCGGGCCTCACCCGGGCCGCGGCCGGGCCGCGCGGCGGTCTTTTCGCGCTTTTCACACCTTCCGTGCTTTCGTGCTTTTCGCGCAGAACTCCACCGTCTCCAGCAACGCCACGATCAGCTCCGGTTGACATGCAGCCATCCAGCTGCCTACGGTCGAAACATGCGGCCAATCGACTGCATGTCCGGCCTGGATGGCGGTAGATGGGCTAAATGGACGAGGTGTTCAAGGCGCTGGCCGACCCCAGCCGCCGCAGGCTGCTCGACAGCCTCAATGCCCGCAACGGGCAAACCCTGCGCGAGCTGTGCGCAGGCCTGGACATGGCCAGGCAGTCGGTCAGCAAGCACCTGGCCGTGCTGGAGGAGGCCAACCTGGTGACCACGATGTGGCGCGGTCGGGAGAAGCTGCACTACCTCAACGCCGTGCCGATCAACGCCATCGCCGATCGCTGGATCAACCAGTACGACCGGCGGCGAGCCGGCGCGCTCGCCGACCTCAAGACGGCTTTGGAGAGCCCCATGACCAGCAACGACTTCGTTTACACGACATACATCAAGACCACCCCGGAGCGGCTCTGGCAGGCCCTGACCGAGCCCGCCTTCACCCTCAGCTATTGGGGCGTCGAGATCGAGTCCGACTGGAAGGTGGGCTCGACGATGGCCTGGAAGCTGGGCGGTGTCACGATCGAGGACCCCGAGCAGGTCGTACTCGAGTCCGACCCCCACCGCCGCCTGGCCTACTCCTGGCACACCTTCACACCGGAGTTCGCCAAAGCCGTCGGCCTGAGCGACGAGACACTGGCCCGGGTGACCGCGGAGCCCAGGTCCAAGGTGACCTTCGACATCGAACAGGCTGGGGAGACGGTCAAGCTGACCATCGTGCACAGCGGCTTCGAGCCCGGCAGCGGCGTACGCGAGTCGATCAGCCAGGGCTGGCCCGAACTGCTCTCCAACCTCAAGACCCTGCTGGAAACCGGCGAAACGCTGTCGCCCATCACCGAGACCGCCCGGTGAGAGTCGCAGGACGAGAAAGGAGCCTGACCATGGCCGTTGACACGCTCACACTCACCAAGCTCCCCGACGTACAGACCGCGATGCTCATCCGCAGGCCGCCCGCCGAGGTCTTCAGGGCGTTCGCGGACCCGGAGGTCACGACCAGGTTCTGGTTCACCAAGAGCACCGGCAGGATGACAACGGGCGCGCGGCTCCAGTGGACGTGGGAGATGTACGGGGTCTCCACGAATGTGCTGGTCAAGGAGGTGGAGGAGGGGAGCAGGATCCTCTTCCAATGGAACGACGACCATCCGCTGACCGTCGAGTTCCGCTTCACCCCGTACGGACAGGACGCCACCTTCGTCGAGGTGACGGAGAGCGGGCTCGCAGGGTCCGGCGACGAGATCGTCGCCCACGTGGCGGATTCGACGGGCGGCTTCACGATCGTCCTGTGCGCGGCGAAGGCACTGCTGGAGCAGAACATCGAACTAAACGCCGTACGCGACCGCCACCCCAACGGCCTATAACCCCGCCCTTCCCCACCACCGCCACACGGCCACAACGGCACACGGCCACAACGGCACACGGCCACGCGGCTACACAACGGCACACGGCCACACGCGGTCGCGAACCGCCACACGGCCATGCCCGGCCGCGCGCCACGCACGGTCGCGCCCCGCCACACGGCCATGCCCGGCCGCGCGCCACGCACGGTCGCGCCCCGCCGCACACCGGCACACGGCTACGCACGGTTGCGCGCCACGCACGACCGCACACGGCGGCGCGGGGTGCCACACGGCCACACGACCACACACGGCCACACGGGCGCGCACGGTCGCGCGCCACCACACGCGGTCGCGCGTGCCGAGGTCGGCGTATATCCCTGCACTCAGGGCAGGCGCTTGCTCTTCGCGCGGCGCGTCTTTGGGACGCCAGCGGATGAGCCTCAGGGGGATGTGCGGCCTACGATCTCGGAGGATCAGTAGACCAGCGCCTGGGCGCCTTCCCTGACCACTTCCTCGACGAACGCCGGCGCGCCCGCGATGCGGACCCCGTCGATGAGATCGTCCACCGTGATGTTCCTACGGGCCGCGCATTGAGTGCAGAGTGTCACGCGCCCTGCCGCCAGCACAGCGTCGAGGAGGTCGGCGAGCGGCGCGGCGTGCGGCAGGCTGAACTCCTTGGCCCTGCCCGGCAGCGCGAACCACGAGGCCTCGCCGGTCAGCCACAGGGAAACGGGCACACCACTCGCGAGCGCGGCGGCCGCGACATTGAACGCCTGGTTGCACCGCTCAGGGGCATCCGCCCCGGCGGTCACCTTGATCACCAGTGATCGTTCCATACCCGTCACCCTAACGCCCCCCGACTCCCGGCGAAGGACTCCAACCGAATACACAAGCCCGCGCGGGAAAGACCCCACCTTGACCGAAGAAACGCCGCGAAGAACACCGCCCAACAGGCTCCCCCAAGGGACGCCGAAGGACGCCGCCCGACGGGCTTCCGCAAGGGACGCCGAAGGACGCCGCCCCACGGGATCCCGCAGGAGGCGCCGAAAGGCGCCGCCCCACGGGCTGCTACGAGGGATGCCGGAGGACACCGCACGACAGGCTCCCGCAAGGGATGCCAGAGGGCACCGCCTGACAGGCTCTCGCAGGGGGCGCCGGAGGACACCGCCCCATGGGCTGCTACGAGGGAGGCTGAAGGAGGAGCATGTGGATTGAGGCCGAGTTGAAGGCCGTAGTGCGGGATCCCGTCGGCGTACGGGCCGCGTTGCGGGAGCGTGCGCCGGAGACGGCCAGTGTCTACCGCGATGTTTACTACGACACCCCCGATCTCCGGTACTCCCGCGACGGGAGGGAGATCCGGGTGAGGGTGGTGGACGGCGGCGCGGTGAGCCTGCTCACGTTCAAGGATCCCAGCGTCGATCCGGTCAGCGGGTCCAAGCCTGAGTACGAGACCGGCGTCGAAGACCCGGTGGCGATGGAAGCTGTGCTGCGCAAACTTGGGTTGCAGGAAGTGATCCGGTACGAAAAGCGGTGCAGGAACTACCGGATTTCGAAGTCGGGGCTTTCTTTGCTGGCCACTCTCGTGACCATTCCCGAACTCGACGGTACGTTTCTCGAAATCGAGGCAGTGGTCGAGCCCGACGCGGTGCCCGGCGCATTGCGGGTGATCAGGCAGGTGATGGCGGACGTCGGCATCGGCCGCGATGATCTCACCACCGAGCTGTACACCGAGGCTGTACGGCGAGTCAGGAGCACTACGCTTGGGGAGCATGGAAGAACCTGAGGTGCACCCCGCCCTAGAGCCCATCGCCTTCCTGCTCGGCCGGTGGGAAGGCGCCGGCGTGGGCGGCTACCCGACGATCGAGAGCTTCAACTTCGGGCAGGAGATCGAGTTCGGGCACAACGGGAAGCCGTTCCTGAGCTACGTGAGCCGCACCTGGCTGCTCGACCAGGACGGCAATCGGGTCAAGCCGCTGGCCACCGAATCGGGATACTGGCGCCCGCAGCCCGACAGGCAGATCGAGGTGGTGCTCGCCCACCCGACCGGGATCGTCGAGATCTACATCGGCGAGGTCGTCTTCCACAAGATCGAGCTGCGGACGGACGTCGTGGCCCGCACCGGCACCGCCAAGGAGTACACGGCGGGGCACCGGCTGTACGGGTTGGTCAACGGCAACCTGATGTGGGCGTACGAGATGGCGGCCGTGGGTCACCCGCTCACGGACCATATGTCGGCGGAGCTGAAGAAGGTAGCTTGAGCCGATATGAGCACGCCTTTCACCGCTGACGCCGTCGAGGCGATCAAGCGCCACATGAATGACGACCACGCCGGGGACTCGCTGATCATCGTGCGGGCGCTCGGCGGCCGGCCCGACGCCACCTCGGCGGTGACGAGTGACGTGGATGCCGAGGCGATCGAGTTCGTGGTCGATGGTGGGGAGCGGGTGCGGGTGCCCTGGGGGGAGACGCTCACCGAGCGGGCCCAGGTGCGTAAGGCCGTGGTGCAGCTCTATCGGGACGCGTGCGACAAGCTCGGCATCGCGGCGCGGGGTGAGCACTGAACGAGGGCTCGGGGGCTCTTGGTCCCGCGCCTGTCCCCCTCGTCCCTCGAGCCTGTCCCCTTTGTCTCTCGAGTTTCTCCCCCTCGCCTCCGAGCCCGCGCTTTATGGCGTAGCGATCATGGTGGCGGCATATCGGTGGCTGGGCCAGTAACCCCGGTGGTGCTCTGCGGCGGTCGAGGT
>NZ_JBEXMW010000020.1:137272-261293 GCF_040610775.1 Nonomuraea sp. NPDC003709
AGGTCTCGGTGGTTGGGTGCGTAACCCGGTCGTGCCGAGGTCCCGGTGGCTGGGTGAGTAACCCCGGTGGCGCTCTGCGGCGGTCGAGGTCTCGGTGGTTGGGTGCGTAACCCGGTCGTGCCGAGGTCCCGGTGGCTGGGTGAGTAACCCCGGTGGCGCTCTGCGGCGGTCGAGGTCTCGGTGGTCGAGGGTGTAACTCGGCCGTGCGGAGGTCTCGGTGGCCGGGTGAGTGGCTCCGGTCGTGTCGAGGTCGCCTCGGTGGCCGGGTGAGTGGTCCCGGTCGTGCTCTTGGAGCCGGTGCCGGCCACGCCCCGAAGCGTCAGGCGGGGCTTTCACGAGTGGGGCGTCCGTCCGGCAAGGTGCGTGCAACGGCTCGGCTTCCCGACGTGGACATGAAGAAGGGCCCCAGGCGAACTCCACCTGCTCGGCAGGTGGGCCGGATGGACCAAAGACGGGATCATGGTCCCGCCCTCCGGCTGCCAGGGGCCCCGGTGGTTGCCTCGTATTCGCATACGTCACGAGACAACAGTCCGCAGCGTTAGCGGACAACCACCTCGCTAGCCCAACTATGATTCACCATTGCTTGGACCACCTCCTTTCCGCGTACCAAAGACGCTATGCGCTTCTGCGCGAAAGGGGCAAGTGAATATCGCCGGGCCGTACACTCAGGGCATGACGGAGACGCAGTGGCATGAGGAACTCCGCGCCAAGGGCTACCGGGTCACCCCGCAGCGCCAGCTCGTCCTTGAGGCGGTCAAGACGTTGGAGCACGCCACGCCCGAGGAGATCTGCGTCAAGGTCCGCGAGACCGCGCGTGGCGTGAACATCTCCACGGTCTACCGGACGCTGGAGCTGCTCGAAGAGCTCGGCATGGTGACCCACACGCATCTGGGCCACGGTGCGCCGACCTACCACCTGGCCGCTGAGGCCGATCACGTGCACCTGGTGTGCCGGGGGTGCGACGAGGTGTTCGAGGTACGGCCCGAGCTGGCGGACGGGCTGGTCAAGGGGCTGGACGAGGAGCTGGGGTTCGTCGCGGACGTGCACCATCTGACCGTCTTCGGACGGTGCCGCAACTGCCGGTAGCGGACGGGAGGACGGCCGCCCTCGGGCGTTGTCGTGACTGCCGGGAGCCGGGGCGGTGGTCGTTAACGGTCGTTGAGCGGCTGCCGCAGGTGGGTGAGTGGGGTGGTCGTTTGCCGCTATTTGGCGACTGCCGTGGATACGCGAGTGGCCGGGCCCGGGTCTCGGGCGGCTGCCTAAGGTACGTGTTTCCGGTTGTCGGGTGGCTGCCGTAAGTAAGTGAGTGGTCGCTTCCGGTTGTCGGGTGGCTGCCGTACGCGGGCGAGTGGGTGGGGGTTTTCGGGCGGTGGCGTGAGTGCCGATAACCTGGAGGGCATGCGTAGCCCTCTGCTCGATCTCCCCGGTGCCGTCGCGGCCGATGGGCCGGATTCCGACGTTGCCGCGCACTACGGCGATCTGTTCGCCGAGCAGCGTGCGCTGGCCAAGGGTGAGGCGGTCGTCGACCGCAGCAACCGTGAGGTGGTCCGCATCTCCGGCGTAGACCGGCTGAAATGGCTCAACGACCTCACCTCGCAGAAACTCGACACCCTGAAGCCAGGCGAGTGGACGCAGACGCTCGATCTCGACCTGCAGGGTCACGTGCTGCACCACCTGACGCTCGTCGACGACGGTGAGAGCATGCTGGCCCATGTCGAGCCGGGCACCGCGCAGAGCCTGATCGACTATCTCGACCGGATGCGGTTCATGCTGCGGGTCGAGGTGTCGCGGGCCGACGACCTGGCCGTGCTGTCCACGGCCACGGAGGACTTCCTGGTGCCGCGCGACGAGCTGCCCGACCACCTGGGCAAGCCGTTGGCGGGGTTGTGGGCGTACGAGGCGCTGCGGATCGAGGCGCACCGGCCACGGCTGGGGTTCGACACCGACCACAAGACGATTCCCCATGAGGTGGGCTGGATCGGTGCGGCCGTACACCTGACCAAGGGGTGCTACCGCGGCCAGGAGACGGTCGCCCGGGTGCACAATCTCGGGCACCCGCCGCGCCGCCTGGTGTTCCTGCACCTCGACGGCAGTGTCGACACGCTGCCGGCGCACGGTGATCCGGTGATCTTCGAGAGCCAGGAGATCGGTGTGGTCGGGTCGGCCGCCCGGCACCACGAGCTCGGGCCGATCGCGCTCGCGGTGGTCAAGCGGACGGTGCCGGTGGACGCGCCGCTGCTGGCCGGTGGGGTGGCGGCCGCGCAGGAGGTCATCGTGCCGCCGGACGCGGGACGCAACGTCTCCATCGACCCGGCCCTCCGCCGCCGCATCCGCTGAGGGCCCTCCCGGCGGCAGACGCCCGGGTGAGGCTCTTCTGGTGACAGGCGCCGAGGTGAGGGCTCTCCGGGTGGCAGGCGCCGAGGTGAGGGCTCTCCCGGGGGCAGGCGCCCGGGCGTGGGCGGTCAGAAGTCGAGGATGAGGGTGATCGGGCCGTCGTTGACGAGCGACACCTTCATGTCGGCGCCGAAGACGCCCGTCTCCACGTGCGCCCCCAGCCGGCGCAGCTCCTCCACCACGGCCTCCACCAGCGGCTCTGCGACCGGCCCGGGGGCGGCTGCCTGCCACGTCGGCCGCCGTCCCTTGCGGGCGTCCCCGTACAGGGTGAACTGGCTGATCACCAGAAGCGGCGCCGACACGTCCGAGCAGGACTTCTCGCCGTGCAGGATGCGCAGGCCCCAGAGCTTGGCGGCGAGTTTGGCGGCCTCGGCCCGCGTGTCCGTGTGGGTGACGCCCACCAGCACCAGCAGGCCGGGCTCGTCGATGGCCCCGACGGTCTGACCGTCGACCATCACCGACGCCGAACTCACTCTCTGCACCACTGCTCGCATGGCAACCCATTCTGGACCAGGAAGAAGGGTTCGTAGACTCATGCCGAAAGGGGAAGCGAAATGTCGATGATTGTGGAAGTTGTCCGGTCCGGGTTCGTGGAGTCCACGCATCAGGCTCGCATGCTGACGGTGGACGCGGGAGGACGCCCGGTCGAGGCGAAGGGCGCGGTGCATGTTCCCGCGTCGCCACGGTCGTCGATGAAGCCGCTCCAGGCGCTCGGCATGCTCCGTTCCGGGCTCGGGCTGGAGGATGAGCTGCTGGCGCTGGCCTGCGCCTCGCACTCGGGCGAGCCGTTCCACGTGGACGGCGTCAGGAAGATCCTCGCGGGCGCCGGGCTGGAGGAGTCGGCGCTGCTGTGCCCCGAGGACTACCCATATGACCGGAGTGCCACGGAATGCGGCCGCGTCTACATGAACTGCTCGGGCAAGCACGCCGCCATGCTGGCCACCTGCGTGCTGAACGACTGGCCCACCGAGTCCTACCTCGAGCCCAGGCACCCGCTCCAGCGGGCGATCCGCGAGACCGTGGAGGACCTGACGGGGGAGCGGGTGGCGGCTTCCGGGGTGGACGGGTGCGGGGCGCCGCTGTTCTTCGTGTCGATGCTCGGCGTGACGAAGGCGTTCAGGGCGTTCCCGATGTCGTCTCCCGACTCGTACGAGCGCAAGATCTTCGACGCGATGAGCACCTACCCCGAGTGGACCTCGGGCACCGACCGCCCCGAGGCCAAGCTGATGCGCGCGCTGCCCGGGCTCATGCTGAAGGCGGGGGCGGAGGCGTTCGACGCGTTCGCGTTCGAGGACGGGCGCGCGGGCACCGTCAAGATCGAGGACGGGTCCCAGCGCGCCCGCGTCCCGGCCACGGTCGCGGCCCTGCGCTCGCTGGGCCTGGACGCGCCGGAGCTGGCCGAGCTGGCCGCCCCGCCGGTGTTCGGCGGCGGCCGGCCGGTGGGTGAGCTCCGGTTCCGATAGAAGGACGTCAGAGGGTGCGGAACTGGCGGGCGGCGGAGATGGCGCCCGAGGTCGTCGTGGTGAACGTCCGCATCGACCCGGCGAACTTGGACAGGTCCCACTCCGCGGGCCCGTGGTACCAGTACAGGTTGTCGGACTGGTGGCCGTTCCCCGTGACCGAGGCCACCACCCGCGACCAGTGCTCCACCCCGTCGAAGATCACCGCATAGGGCAGGTAGCGGGAGAACAGCTCCACCCGGTGCTGCTCCGGCACCTCCCCCAGCTCGCCGGAGAACAGGTACTGCCGGAAGCCCATCGTGTGCGCCAAGGCCGCCGAGCCCTTGGCCGTCTTGGCCGGCATGTACTGCCCGCCGACGGCCAGCGCGCCGCCCGCGATGATGACGGCCAGACCCAGCAGCCCGTACGTGGTGAACCAGGCCAGCCCCGCCGTGGCCAGCACGCCGACCGCGATGAGCACCACGCCGATCGTCGTCCACCTGGTGCGCTCGGTGTCGGGCCGGCGGGCGAACCAGCCCTGCTTGACCACGTCGGCGTACAGGGCGTCGCGCACCTTGCCCAGGTGGGCCGCGAACGAGCCGGACAGCTGCGACAGCAGCACCGCGTCCCGCCCGTCGAAGATGGCGTCGTACAGGGCGCGCTCGTACGGCAGCAGCGCGTTGACCGGCGCGTTCGGCAGCCTGACCAGCATCCAGTCGGGCGCGTCGTACGTCTGGCGCGGCTGCTCGTCGATCCGCAGGTAGCCGCGGACCGCGAGGTCGACGATCGTCGCGGTCACGTCGACCACGTCGGCCTGTTCGTCCACCAAGGTGCCGATCTGGCCGGGCCGTACCCCGTCGGGCGGGGAGAAGTGGCCGTTCTGCACCGGATCGACCGGGCCCTGCGCGTGGCCGGCGGCCCTGGCGTCACGGCCGCGCGTCCAGTAGAGCAGGGCGACGCCGCCGAGCAGCAGCACCAGCAGGCCGGCCAGGGCGCCGCCGGTGACGATGTTCAGGGTGAACGCCGAGGCCAGCGAGAAGCGCCTCTCCAGGATGGGGACGCCGGAGCTGGACCCCTTGGGGTAGCCGACGACCACGGTCAGGGCCTGGCTGGGGGCGATGTTCTCCTGCTCGAAGTCGGCCTCGGTGGCCGAGTGGTCCATGGAGGCCGAGGTGCAGCCGATGGCCGAGGTCAGCTCGCCGGCGAAGCAGGACAGGTTCTGGACCTGCCCGGGGCCGTTCACCTTGACCGTCGCCTTGGCGACCTGCTGGCTCCAGCCGTTCACCGCGAACCAGCGCAGCTCCTCGACACCGCCCGAGGTGGTCACCGTCCCCTTGACGTCGTACTCGACCGTTCCGTCGCCCTTCACGGTGAGCACGTCGCCGGCGAGGGTGCCGCCCTTGACGTTCGAGATCTGGTAGACGCGGTCGTTGCCGTCGTCGTACCGCGTCCTGGTGATGAACGTCCGCTTGAGCTCACCCGACGCCCCGCTGATCTTCTCGACCACGTGCAGGGTGCCGTTCTTGCCGAGGGTCATCGTCACCTCGTCCGTGATCCCGGCGCTCGCCGCGTACGCGGGTACGGCGGTCAACGTCAGAGCGGTGGCTCCGAGGGCGGCCATCGTGAGTCTGATACCCATGGCGGCAAATCGTATCGGTTCGTGACTGTCAGTCCAGCGTGATGCTGGTTGCCGCCCGCTGAACGCTTTCCGGCGAGGCGCCCTGGCCGGGGTTCTCGTGGGCGAGCGCCTGGTTCTGCGCGACGTACGGGCGCATGCGCTCCTCGTACCGGTCGAAGGCCCCGATCGGGTCCCTGCCGAGCTCCTGCGCCAGCACGTACGCCCCCACCAGCGCCAGGCTGGTGCCCTGCCCCGACAGCGGCGAGGCGCAGTAGCCCGCGTCGCCGACCAGCGCGACCCGGCCCTTCGACCAGCGCTCCATCTTGACCTGGGCCATGGCGTCGAAGTAGAAGTCGTCGGCCTTCCACATGGCCTCCAGCAGCTTGGGCACCTCCCAGCGCAGCCCCGAGCAGCGCTCCTGGATCAGGCGCTTCTGCTGCTCGACGTCGCGGTGGTCGTAGTCGATCGGACCCGCGCCGAAGCCCAGGTTGACCCGTATCACGGTGGCGTCCCGGTCGCTGAAGACGGCGCCTCCCGTGTCGCCCTCGCGGAACCAGGTCTGCCAGTGGTCCAGGCCGAGGAAGTTGTCGGCGGTGAAGATGGAGACGTACATGCCGAGGTGGCTGAGGAACTGCGCCTCTGGGCCGAAGGTGAGCCTGCGCACGTTGGAGTGCAGGCCGTCGGCGCCGAACACGTAGTCGTAGCGCCCCCGGCCGCCGCTCTCGAACGTCACGTCCACGCCGTCGGCGTCCTGGTCGAGGGTGGCGATCGAGTCGCCGTACACGTACTCGGCGCCCGAGACCGAGGTGAAGATGGCGGTCAGGTCGTCGCGCATGATCTCGATGTCCGGGCTGTCGAACCGGCCGCCGCTGACCGTCTCCTCATAGCTGCGCATGAGCTCGTTGCCGTCGCCGTCCACCATGGACATGCCGCGCATGGTCGTCCGCAGAGCCTTGATCTGCTCGATGACGCCCATCTTCGCGACCACGTCCAGCGCGGCGCCCCTGATGTCGATGGCCTGACCGCCCTTGCGCGGGGCCGGGGCCCGCTCGACGAGCGTGGTCTCGTACCCGTGCCGCCGCAGCCAGTACGCCAGGACGGGGCCGCCGACGCTCGCGCCCGAGATGAGGACCTTCATGATCTGCTCCTTGTTCGCAGGTGTTGACGTTGTACGCTGAATGTACGAAGTACGGACAGCAGCTCGCAAGGGTAAGATGGCAGGATCTGTACTAGTACAGGAGGATGAGATGGCAGCCCCCTACGCCGAGATCGTCGCCGACATCAAGCGCCGCATAGCCGACGGCCGGCTCCGCCCAGGAGACCGCGTCCCGTCCACCAGACAGCTCGCCAGGGACCGGGGGGTCGCCCTGGCCACCGCCGCCAAGGCGCTCGCCCTCCTGGCCCAGGAGGGCGTCGTGGTCGCCGAGCCGCGCGTGGGGACGATCGTGGCGGAGCCGCGCGGGGGCAGGGCGGCGGCCCGGCGGCCGGATATTTCAGGAAACGAGATGACGCGGGAGCGCATCGTACGGGCCGCCGTCGAGATCGCCGACGCCGAGGGCCTGCCCGAGCTGACCATGCGCGGCGTCGCCGACCGGCTCGGCATGGCCACCATGTCCCTCTACCGCCACGTGGGCGGCAAGGACGACCTGGTCCTGCTGATGGTCGAAGCCGTCGTCGACGAGTTCCCGCTGCCGGGGGAGCCGCCGGACGGCTGGCGGGCCAGGCTGGAGGTGTCGGCGCGCCTCCAGTGGGTCGGCTACCGCGCGCACCCGTGGATGGCCGGCGTCACCTCGCTGACCAGGCCGCTGCCCTCGGCCAGCCTGCTCAGGCACACGGAGTGGGTCATGGCCGCGCTGGCGGGCACGAGGCTCGACGCCACGGCCAAGATGCACGTACACACCCTGCTCTACAGCTACGTGCAGGGCATCGCCGCCAACCTCGAGCTGGAGCGGCAGGCCCAGGCAGCCACGGGGCTCAGCGCCGACGAGTTCATGGCCGGGCAGGAGGAGCACCTGCGCTGGATCGCCGAGTCCGACGAATATCGCGCCTTCGCCGGGGTCGTGGCCGAGCTGAACGGCGACTTCGACCTCGACCTGGACCGGCTCTTCGAGTTCGGGCTCGGGCCGCTGCTCGACGGCCTCGCCAAGGTGATCGACTAGTCGGAGATCTGGATGCGCAGCCGGCGGAAGCCGCGGCCCTTGCTCTCGATCTTGGCCACCTTGATGTGGCCGATCTGCTTGGTTGAGGCCACGTGGGTGCCGCCGTCGGCCTGGGTGTCGAGGCCCACGATGTCGACGATCCGCACGTCCTGGACGGTCTCGGGGACCAGGTTGGTGGCCGTGCGGATGATGTCGGGGATGTCGAACGCCTCCTTGCGGGGCAGGACGCGTACGTCGATGCGCCGGTCGGCGGCGATCTCGGTGTTGCAGGCGTCCTCGACGGCCTCCTTGAACCCGGGGGGCACCTCGGGCAGGTTGAAGTCCATCCGCGCGCTGAGCTCGTCCATGTTGCCGCCGGTGACGAGGCAGCCGTAGTCCCTGAACACCACCCCGCACAGCACGTGGAGCCCCGAGTGCGTACGCATGAGGGCCGAGCGCCGCTCGTCGGCCACGGCCGCCTCGACCACGGTGCCCACCGGCGGGATCGGATCGCCCTCGGCCGGGATCAGCTGGAGATCGTCGCCCTTGCGCACCCCCACGACGCGCGTCTCGACGCCCTGCCAGATCAGCACTCCGTGATCCGCCGGCTGGCCGCCGCCGCCCGGATAGAACGCCGACCTGTCCAGCACGATCCCCTCGGGCGTCGCGTCCAGCACGACGGCCTCGAAGTCGCGGAGAACCTGGTCGGACAGTTCCAACCGCTGCGTGCGCCCGTGGAGGTCGTAGGTCATGTCGGCAGCCTAACGCCCGGGTCGATCACCAGGGGCCGTAGGGACCGTTGTTGCCCCGCCCGCCCATGCCCTTGACGGCCGGCTTGACGTCCACGATGTAGATCGTGGCGGCGATGGCCGCCACGATCGAGAAGAAGCCCAGCGCGCCCAGGCCGATGAAACCGGCGCCGCCGACGATGAGGAAGTCGATGAAGTAGCTCCAGGCGCCGCCCACCGAGAACAGCGTCGCCAGCGCCAGGATCAGCAACCAGATGTTCTTCTGCAGCTTGCCCGCCGAGACGAAAGCGCCGGTCGGCACCCGTAGCGCGTGCACGAGCGCGTACGCCGACATGCCGAAGATGACGGCGGCGAGCACCAGGAAGAGGAGATTGAGGACACTGTTGATCAAATTCATGTTGTTGGCTCCGCACAACGCCGCAATGAAATCGGCTTCAGCCTAATAGGCGACCCTGACAGACGGGCACCCCAAAGCGGAAAGCCCGCCTCCCTCGGGAGACGGGCTTTCGCGTCAGCTCAGGCCCTCGCCTTGGTGGTGCGGGGCTTCCTGGCCGGGGTGGCGGGCTTGGCGGCCTGCGCCACCTCTTCGAGCTCCAGCGCGGCGTCGCCGCTCGTCTTGCTGACGACCCGGCGGCCGCGCGTGGCGAAGTCCTCGTAGGCCTCGGTGGCCCTGCCGGCGAGCTGGTCGGCGTACCCGCGGGCCTTCTCCGGGAACTCCTTGGCGAAGCTCTCGGCCTTGCCGGCGTACACGCGGGCCATCTCCGGCAGGTCCTTGGTCAGCTCGGTGCGGCGCGACTGCAGCTTCTGCAGCTGGTCGGGCAGCTCGCGGAGCTTCTCGACCGCGAAGTCGCCGACACCCGCGACGGCGTAGAACGGCTTGGACTCCGTAAGCTTCTTGACCTCGGTTGCGAGCGTCATGGGTTAACCTTCCTTGGTTTCCTGGGTGACGTTGCCGTTGCCGGAGGTCGCCGTATAGGGCTCAAGAGCGGCGAGAAACTCCTCTGACAGCGGTTCGTCGTCCGATCCGGAGTCGTGCCGGGGGCGAGCATTCTGGGAGGTCTGCTCGTCTTCGGCGCGCTTCTCCTTACGGAACGACTCATAGATATCAATCAGCACCTGGCGTTGCCGTTCGCTGAGGTGCGTGTCGGCCCTGATCGCCGTGATGACGTCGCTCGGCGGCTCGCGGTCCTCGATGAGGCCCGCCTGCACGTAGAGCGCCTGCGAGGAGATGCGCAGACCTTTGGCGATCTGGTTGAGGATCTCCGCGCTCGGCTTGCGCAGCCCACGCTCGATCTGGCTCAGGTAGGGGTTGGAGACCCCTGCCGCCGCCGCGAGCTGGCGCAGCGAGATCTTCGCCTGCTGCCGTTGCTCGCGGATGTATTCACCGATCGAGTCGACCTTGGGTAGTGCCATGCCTCATAGTCTGCCCCGTAGTGCTTGCAATTGCAAACGGAACGGTTAACGCCAGCAAGCACGTCAGAGCTGGAAGACCCACAGGAGAGGCGCCGAGGTGACCAACGTCACAGAGAGTGCGATGTAGCCGTAGCGCACCGGGGCGGCCAGCTCGGGAGCCGGCTTGATCAGGCGGTCGACCCTGGCCATGACGTGCTTGGCGTGCACGCCGAGCATGCCCTGGGGGGTCGGCATGGCGCCCGCCGTACCGAACCTGAGCAACGCCGTCGCCAGCCTGCGCGGCGAGCAGTAGCGCCGGGCACGGTCGTCGGCGGCCATCTCGATGAGCAGCTCCACCTGCGCCTGCGCGTCGGCCACCACCTTCGACCAGGGCAGCGCCCTGCGCAGTGCGGCGAACGGCAGCAGCACCAGGTCGTGCCGCTCGCGCACGTGCGCGGCCTCGTGCGCGAGCACGGCGGCCATCTCGTCCTCCGACAGCAGCTTGAGCGCGCCCTCGCTCACCACGACCTGCGAACGCAGGCCTGGCACGCAGTAGGCGGCGGCGCCGGGGTGGGCGAGCACCCGCACCCCGGGCACGCCGGGGTCGTCGTGGGAGATCAGCGCGAGCAGCATGCGGTGCCTGCGGCGGGCGCGCAGCGCCTGCACCCCCGCGGTGAGCAACACCGCGATCAGCACGGTCAGGGCGGTGAGCCCCGCGATCAGGGCCAGCACGTGCAGCGGGTCCCACGCTTCCAGCGGCGCCTCCCCCCGCGCGAACGCGAACAGTCCGGGCAGCACCCCCTCGCCGTACGGCTGGACCGCGTAGGCGAGCATGGCGCCGGTGGTGGCCAGGCCCCAGGACACCCCCAGGGACTGCCAGACGATGATGGCCAGCCGAGGAGCGCGTGAGGTCCACCGGGCAGTCGTGAAACGCCAGGAGCCAACCGCGCACGCCGTGGCGAGCGCTGCCAGCGCCGCTGCCGTGATCACTCTTCCTCCAGCTCCGTAAGGGCTCTGCGCAGGATCTCCGCCTCCGAGCCCGACACGGCCTGGGCGAAGCGAGTCAGGGCGGCCGATCGGTCGCCCGTCATGTCCAAGGCTTCCAGCATAAGCTCGGCGATGTACGCGTCGCGGCTTTCGGCCGGTTGATATCTCCATGCGCGGCCGTCCCGGGTGCGCTGGAGGAAGCCCTTCCGGGTGAGGCGGTCGAGCACGGTCATCACCGTGGTGGGGGCAAGGTCGCGGTCGGCGATGAGCCTGCCGACCTCACGGGCGGTCAGCGCGCTGCTCTCCGCCCAGAGGATGTCCATGATGCTGCGCTCAAGCTCGCCAAGACCCTTCACGCCCTACAGGCTAGCTCTACAACCTGTCGAGCAGGCATTTGGGGCGTGTGAACCACGTCTCCGTGTCGTGCGTATCTCCGTGCATGCGTTGGAGTACAGCGGTTGTGGCCCTGCTCGGTCTGGTGCTGGCGGCCGGGTGCGCGGCCTCGGCGGACAGCACGTCGACGACACACGATCAGGCTGACGTGGTCTTCAGCCAGGAGATGATCACGCACCACCAGCAGACGATCCAGCTGGCCGAGGTGGCGGCCAAGAGCGGAAAGTCCCCGTACGTCCGTGACCTGAGCACGAAGCTCATCGCGGAGGAGAAGGCGGACATCGACATGATGTCGTCGTGGCTGCAGTCCTGGAAGGAGACGGTGCCGCCGGAGCCGACCGACCGGATGGGCGCGGACCTGAAGGCCGGCTCCGGCTTCGACAAGGAGTGGCTGTCGGCGTTGTCGGGCCATCTGGAGCACGGCGTGATGATGGCCGAGACCGTCAAGAAGTCGGGCAAGCACGGGCCCACGCTCGAGCTGGCCGACAAGATCATCAAGGCTCAGAAGGCGGAGCTGGCCGAGATCGCCAAGCAAGCGGGCTGACCCATGGCCAGGGCGTTCCCATCGGTCCCATCGGTCCCATCGGTCGCGGCAGGGAAGTCGGCCAGGATCTACGCCGGTGCGGCGGTGGCCGCCGGCGTGGTGGTGCTGGTCGTCGTCCTGCGGTTCGGCGGGGCCATCAAGCCGGAGCTTCCCGGGCTGCCCACCGCCGGGCCGTTCACCGAGTGGGGGCTGCCCCTGGCCCGGTTCTGCTTCGACGTGTGCGCGGTCGGCTGCGTCGGTACGCTCGTCGCCGCCCTCCTGGCTCCCGCCTCCTCGCCCGAGTCCCGGTCCTGCCGTCGCGCGGTCGGCTGGTGGGCGCTCGGCTGGGCCCTGGCGACCGGGCTGAGCTACGTGCTCACCCTGTCCAACCTCATCCCGCTGCCCGCCGGAGCCCTGCTCGCCTCGCCTGATCTGCTGGAGTTCGGCACCTCGATCCCGCAGACCCAGGCCCTGCTCGTGGTGCTGGCCGCCACCGTCGTCGTCGGGCTCACCTGGCGGCTGCCCTCGGCGGTCCGGCTGGCGGTCGCCGTGTTCGGGCTGCTGCCGCCCGCCTACGTCGGGCATGCGGCCTCCGCGGGCGACCACGACATCGCCGTCTCCGCCCTCATGTCGCACCTGGTGTCGGTCTCGGTCTGGGTCGGCGGCCTGGTGGCGGTGCTCCTCCACTTCCGCAGGTCCCCGGAGCTGCCGGCGGTGCTGCCCAGGTTCAGCGCGCTCGCGTTGTGCTGCTTCGCCGCCGTGGCCGTCTCGGGCGTGGCCAGCGCCTGGGTACGGCTCAGCGCCCCGTCCGATCTCTGGCAGAGCTCGTACGGGCAGCTCCTGCTGGCCAAGACCGCGGCCCTCGTGCTCCTGGGCCTGTTCGGCTGGACCCATCGCCGCCGCACGGTCGCGGGCATCGCTGACCGGTCCGTACGCCGGACCTTCGTCCGCCTGGCCACCGGCGAGGTGATCGTGATGGCGGCGGCCGTCGGACTGGCCATCGGCCTGTCCCGCACGCCGCCACCGCCCGGTGGC
This sequence comes from Nonomuraea sp. NPDC003709, assembly GCF_040610775.1. NCBI lineage: Bacteria > Bacillati > Actinomycetota > Actinomycetes > Streptosporangiales > Streptosporangiaceae > Nonomuraea > Nonomuraea sp. NPDC003709. The sequence goes on from NZ_JBEXMW010000020.1 coordinate 149,941, forward strand.
GGCGGCGGTCACGACCAGGCCGCCCTGGAGTACGGGCTCGCCCCCTTCACCCCGGGAGCGCTGATCACCGAGCTCCGCCTGGACCCGACCGTCCTGATCCTCCTGATGCTGCCCGCGATCGCCTACGCGGTCGGCGCGCGCAGGGCGGCCTCCTGGCCCGCCGGCCGCGCGATCGCCTGGTACGCGGGCCTGGCGCTGACGGCGCTGGTGCTGCTCGGCGGGGTCGGGAGCTACGCGCGGGCGATGTTGTCGGTCCACTCGGTCCAGCACACGGTGCTCACCGTCGTCGCCCCGCTCCTGCTCTGCCTGGGCGCCCCGTTCACCGTCGCCGGCCGGTACCGGTTCCTCGCGCATCCCGCCGTCTACTTCGGGGCGTTCGTCCTCCTCTACGGCACGCCCTGGCTGTCGTGGTCGCTGTCCGGCTACGCTCCTCACCTGCTCACCGAGCTCCTGTTCTTCGGCCTCGGGATGCTGGTGTTCGGCGTCCTGGCGGGGGCGGACCCGGAGACGTGGGGCGACCGGGCCCGCCTGCTGGCCGCCGTGACCCTGACCCACCTCGCCGTCGGGACGTACCTCCTGCTCGCGCCCCCGGTCGCGGCCGACTGGATCTCGCTCGTGGCCCCGTCCGGCGCGCCCGGCGTCCTCGCCGACCAGCGCCTGGCCGGAGCCGTGGCCATGCTCCTGCCGCTGCCCGGGCTCGTCCTGCTGGCCGTGCGCATGGCCGGCAAGGGGACCGCGGTGCTGGTGCGGGGCGGCCGTTGATGCCAGTCTCGGTGAGATGCGCATCACGTTGGTGAAAGGCGACATCACCGAGCAGCCGACGGACGCCGTCGTGAACGCCGCCAACTCCTCCCTCATGGGCGGCGGAGGCGTGGACGGCGCCATTCACCGCCGCGGCGGTCCGGAGATCCTCGAGGAGTGCCGGAAGCTGCGGGCCGGCCACTACGGCAAGGGGCTGGCCACCGGAAAGGCGGTCGCGACGACGGCCGGGCGCTTGCCCGCGAAGTGGGTGATCCACACGGTCGGGCCGGTGTACTCCATGTCGGTGGACCGTTCGGAGCTGCTGGCCTCCTGCTACCGGGAGTCGCTGCGGGTCGCCGACACGCTGGAGGCCAGGTCGGTGGCCTTCCCCGCGATCTCGACCGGGATCTACGGCTGGCCCATGGACGACGCCGCGCGGATCGCCCTGGACACGGTCCGGCAGGCGGACACGTCCGTGGAGGACGTTCGCTTCGTGCTGTTCGACAGCGCGGCCTACGCCGTGTTCGAGGCGCGCCTCTGATCGCGGGGATCCACCGCCGAGAACGGGAGGGTCAGCTCGCCGAGCCGCCACCGGGCCGGGCCGCCGAGCGGCGGCCGCCCGGCGATGGGCCAGGAGCCCGACAGCGCGCGCACGGAGGCCAGCCACCGCTGCCGCAGCCCATGGGCCCCGTACGGCGCGCTCACCGCCCACGCGTGGTCGAAGTCGCTCAGGAACGCATGAATCCGCTCGCCCGGCACATTCCGGTGAATGAGGGTCTTCGGCAGCCGGTCGGCCAGGTCAGAAGGCCGCTCGAAAGCATCGAAACGGGCCGAGAACGTGATCGTCTGGGGCCCTTCCGGAGAGAGCCCCACCCAGATCGCGCGCCGCCCGTTCTCGGACGAGGTCCCCTCGACCAGGACGCCGCCGGGGGCGAGCCGGCCTCTGAGCACGTCCCAGTAGTGCCACGCCTCGGACTCGCCGTACTGCCTGAGGACGTTGAAGGCCCGCACCAGCGTCGGCGGGCGTCCGACGGGCAGCTCGAAGCCGCCCAGCCGGAAGCTCAGGCCCTCCCGCTCGTACGGCTTGGCCACCGCCACCCTCGCCGGGTCGATCTCGATCCCGACCACCTCGACGCCGGGGGCCACCCGGCGCAGGCGGGTGAACAGCTCCAGCGTCGTGGTGTGCGACGCCCCGTACCCGAGATCCACCACGAGGGGGCGTTCGGCGGCCCGCAGCAGCCGGCCGTGCGCGGCGGCGATCCACCGGTCGGAGCGCCGCAGCCGGTTGTGCCCGGTCGTGCCCCTGGTGATGGCGCCGACCGGTCTGCCCCCCGCCTTGGCGGCCCCGGCCGGTCTAGCCACTGACGCGGTGCACCTTGTGCTGGGCGGCCTGGGCCCGCGGGCGGATGATCATGCGGTCGATGTTCACGTGGGCGGGGCGGGTCACGCACCAGGCGATCGCGTCGGCCACGTCGTCGGAGGTCAGCGGGCCGGGCACGCCCTCGTAGACGCGCGCCGCGGCCGCCTCGTCCCCGCGGAACCGGGTGACCGCGAACCCCTCGCTCTGCACCATGCCCGGCGCGATCTCCACGATCCGCACCGGCTGCCCGACCAGCTCCAGGCGGAGCGTCTCGACCATCGAGGTCTGCGCGTGCTTGGCCGCGACGTAGCCGCCGCCGCCCTCGTACGACACCAGGCCCGCCGTCGAGGTCACCATCACCAGCACGCCGTCGCCGGACTCGACGAGCTTGGGCACGAACGCCTGGGTCATGCGCAGGGAGCCGAGCACGTTCACGTCGTACATCTGCTGCCAGTCATCCAGGTGCCCCTCCGCGACCGATTCAAGGCCGAGGGCGCCACCGGCGTTGTTGATCAGCACGTCGCACCGTTCGAGCGAGTCCGCCAGCGCGTCGACCGACTCCTGGGAGGTCACATCCAACGTCACCGGCCTGATCGAGGGCACCTCCGCGGCGAGCTTGTCGAGCCGCTCGCGCCGCCGCGCGCCCGCCACCACCTCGAAACCCTCGGCGGCGAGCCGCCGCGCGGTCGCCTCGCCGATCCCACTGCTCGCCCCGGTCACCACAGCCGTTCTCCGCATGCTCCTCATCCTGCCAGCCCTCCCGGGCATGTTGACGACCGCCCTAAATACCCAGTTATGACCATGTGTCGGGAATGTCGCAAAAATCTGGACGGTTATAAGCCTTCTGGAGGTGGTGTCGAGTGAGGCGACGACGGGTCAGCCGGGTCGCGACCATCAGCATGCACACATCGCCCCTGGACCAGCCCGGAACGGGCGACGCCGGAGGCATGAACGTGTACATCGTGGAGTCCGCCAAGCGGCTGGCTCACCTCGGCGTGGAAGTGGAGATCTTCACCCGGGCCACCGCCCGCGACCTCCCGCCCGTGGCCGAACTCGCCCCAGGCGTCCTCGTCCGCCACCTCACCGCGGGACCGTACGAGGAGATGGAACGCAGCGAGCTGCCGAGCCAGCTCTGCGCGTTCCTGTCCGGGGTGCTGCGGACCGAGGCCATGTACGACCCGGGCCGCTACGACGTCATCCACTCCCACTACTGGCTCTCCGGCCAGGTCGGCTGGCTGGCCAAGGAGCGCTGGGGCGTGCCGCTCGTGCACACCATGCACACCATGGCCAAGGTCAAGAACCTCCTGCTCGCCCAGGGCGACAACCCGGAGCCCAAGGCCCGTGTGGTCGGCGAGGAGCAGGTCGTGCAGGTCGCCGACCGCCTCGTGGCCAACACCGTGGACGAGGCACGGGAGCTGATCGACCTGTACGGCGCCGTCGAGGAGCGCGTCGCCGTCGTGAACCCGGGCGTCAACCTCACCGTCTTCCAGCCCGCCTCGCAGGGCGCCGCCCGCCGGCGGCTCGGCCTGCCGCAGGACGCGCACGTCCTGCTCTTCGTGGGCCGCATCCAGCCGCTCAAGGCCCCGGACGTGCTGCTCCGCGCCGCCTCCAGGATGCTCATCGACGACCCGTCGCTGCGCGAGCGCCTGGTCGTGGTCTGCGTCGGCGGGCCCTCGGGCAACGGCCTGGCCAGGCCGTCCCTGCTCACCGAACTGGCCGCCGAACTCGGCATCTCGGACGTCGTCCGCCTCGTTCCTCCGGCTCCCCAGGAGGAACTGGCCGACTGGTACCGGGCGGCCTCGGTGACGGTCGTGCCCTCGTACAGCGAGTCGTTCGGCCTCGTCGCCCTAGAGTCCCAGGCCTGCGGCACCCCCGTGGCGGCCGCCGCCGTGGGCGGGCTGCGCACCGCCGTGCGGGACGGGGTGTCCGGCCTGCTCGTGGACGGCCACGACCCGGCGCAGTGGGCGCAGGCGCTGCGCCGCTTCGTCGTCTCGCCGCGCTGGCGCGACTCGATGTCGGCGGGAGCCCGCGCGCACGCGGCGGCGTTCGGCTGGCAGGCGACCGCGTCCCGCCTGGTGGAGGTGTACGCGGCCGCCATCGCAAACCTCCACAAAACACCCATCGCCCTGAACTTCTAGCCCTTTCCCAGCCCGACCTTTGTTCTGGCGGCCTTCTATCCTTGTCGGCATGCGCGATGTCGTCGAAGCCGCGCTCAAGGCCGCGGACGTCACCTACGACGAGCCGCGGCCGGGCGCGTTCCTGGTCAAACTGCCCGGGCAGCACAAGCTCGCCACCATGACGTGGTTGATCGTGGGGGAGCAGGCGCTGCACGTCGAGGCGTTCTTCTGCCGCCAGCCCGACGAGAACCACACCGAGTTCTACCGCTGGCTGCTCGGCAAGAACGGCGCGATGTACGGCGTGCACTTCTCGCTCGACCCCGTGGGGGACGTCTACCTGGTGGGCCGGGTGCCACTGGCCGCCGTCACGGAGGCGGAGGTGGACCGGCTGCTGGGGTGCGTGCTGACGTACTCGGACGACTGGTTCGACCGGGCGCTGGAGCTGGGGTTCGCCTCGTCGATCAGGCGCGAGTGGGAATGGCGGGCCAAGCGCGGGGAGTCGCTGGCCAACCTGCAGGCGTTCGCCCGATTCGCCGACCCGGACCGGTAATCCCTGACCATAGGATTGGCGATATGGCGACTTTGGTGCTGCTTAGGCACGGCGAGAGTGATTGGAACGCGAAGGGCCTGTTCACCGGCTGGGTGGACGTGAGCCTCTCGGCCAAGGGTGAGGACGAGGCCCGCCGCGGCGGCAAGCTCCTCCAGGACGCCGGACTGCGCCCGGACATCGTCCACACCAGCCTGCTGACCCGGGCCATCCAGACGGCCCAGCTGGCGCTGGCGGAGGCCGACCTGCTCTGGCTGCCGGTGAAGCGGAGCTGGCGCCTCAACGAGCGCCACTACGGCGCCCTCCAGGGCAAGAACAAGGCCCAGACGCGCGAGGAGTTCGGCGACGAGCAGTTCATGCTGTGGCGCCGCTCGTACGACGTGCCGCCGCCCCCGATCGCGGACGACGACGAGTTCTCCCAGGCCGGCGACCCCCGCTACGCCCTGCTTCCCCCGGAGCTGATGCCCCGTACGGAGTGCCTGAAGGACGTGGTCGACCGCATGCTCCCGTACTGGTACGACTCGATCGTCCCCGACCTGTCGGCCGGCCGCACGGTCCTGGTGGCCGCCCACGGCAACTCCCTGCGAGCCCTGGTCAAGCACCTGGACGGGGTCGGCGACGAGGAGATCGCGGGCCTCAACATCCCTACGGGGATTCCGCTGCTGTACGAGCTCGACTCCGACTTCCAGCCTCAGCGGCCGGGCGGCGAATACCTGGACCCGGACGCCGCCAAGGCCGCCATCGAGGCCGTCGCCAACCAGGGCCGCTAAAAGGCGACGTCTTCCACTCAGGGGCGCTTCGCGCTCGGGGTTCCAGACAGTGCTTCCCAGGGGGCTTTAGCCCCCTTCGACCCCTAAAGGCGCGGTCTTCGCAGGCGAGGCGCGCTTCGCGCGAAAGGGCTGTGTTGTGTGGGGGCACGCCCCCACACCCCCGGCGAGGGGACTCCCGTCCCCTCGCGCTCCCCGGGCCTCGGCCATCGTGCAACCAGTCATGGCAGGCTGTGTCACAGGCGAGGGTCGGAATCTCAGAGCCAGCCACGCGTGACCTGACGGCCGGAGATCAACGCCTCCAGCTAAGAATGCCGCCCATCGTCTGGTGAGCTTTGAGCGCATGCCGTGAAGCCCGGTACTGTGCGCCTCAAATGAAGTATGAGTGCTGACGTCGGGATGGCGTGTGCCGATCGAAACCTCGGCTGAGAAGGGTGCTCTGGCGTCCCGACCGGCAGGACCACGCGTGCAACTTCGCGAGCGCTTCGTCGGCGCCGCTGAATGAGAGTGGCAGCGCTCCAGGCGGAGCTCGCGGGATCGGCGGCCGGTGACCTCCCACGGGTGATCGAACAGTGCGAACGAGCCGGGGTGGAGCTGCTCGTCCTGCCAGAGTGCTATTTCGGCAGTATGCCGCCGGACAAACCGGCCGCCGAGGCCGTCGCGATGTCACCCCCATACGCGAACCTGATCTCGGCCCTGCGGGATTGCCCGCCCACGATGACCGTCGTCGCAGGCTTCACCGAGCGTTCAGCCGACGGGCGATTGCACAGCTCAGCGGCGGTCGTCCGCGCCGGGCGGCTGGCCGGAGAGGTCACCCGCAAGCTCTTCCCCCGCGAACCCGCCTTCAGCCCGGGCGAGGACCTGCCCCTGTATCGCCAGGACGACTACGCCTTCGGCGTCGTGATCTGCAACGACGCCAACTTCGTCGAGCCGTCCCGCCTCCTGGCCCTGGCCGGGGCGCGCGTCCTGGCGTGCCCGCTCAACAACGACCTGCCCGTGGACGTCACGCGCGGGTGGGCGGTCAGGACTCGGTCCACGCTCGTCGCCCGGGCGGTGGAGAACGACTGCTGGGTGATCGCGGCCGATGTCGCCGGCACGGCGGGTGGGCGTGCGGGAGGAGGGGCGACCCGGATCATCGCCCCGGACGGCCGGGTAGCCGCCGCAGCGCGAGCGGAGGAGCCAGGCCTGGTCATAGCGGACATCGAGGTACCGGGCCGCTCATTCCTGGAGCGCTGGAACGTGGCGCAGAATCCGGCGGTCCTCAGGAAATGGCTCCACCAGGTGTCCGGACAACGCAGGGGAACTTGACCGGACGGCTCAGATCTCGCTATTGACAGGCATTGCCTGCCTTGTCGAAGCCCCCACTGCGTCTTCCGCTTTGTGGGCTCAAGGCGGGGGCGGGGCTTTGCTGTGCCGCAAGATCGCTGCATCCCTCGCCCGAGGCTGCGCTCGGGACTCGCCTCGCCGCTTTTGACCTTGGTCTCGGGGCACGAGAGCTCAATTGCTGCTCGACGGCCAGCTTCCCCAGGGGCGACCCGACCCGCTCTCCTCGCTGTACTGCTTCGCCTTGGTCACACAATCAGGGCAGATGGGCTCGTCGACAGACCTGGCCACGGCTTCCGGTTTGGCCGGCCGAAGAGAGCCGAGGACCGTGATCCCTGGCGGCATGTGGGTCTCGGGATCGATCAGGAAAGTCACGACTTCTTTCGGGTCGAAGCTGAAGGTGCGCTTGCACGCATAGCACCGACCGGTCGTCTCGCGATGTTCGCTCATGCCTGCCAACCCCTTCCTGCCAGCACGCTACCTGTTGCGGTGAAGGGTCACGCAAGGACGGACTCGGCCCTGTCGACTCTGTGAACTGAGACCAGGCGGAATGCTCCAAGCCAACATCGATACCGAGAGGGCCCAGGCAAGGGGAGCGCGAGGGGACGGGAGTCCCCTCGCCGGGGGTGTGGGGGCGTGCCCCCACACAACACAGCCCTTTCGCGCGAAGCGCGCCTCGCCTGCGAAGACCGCGCCTTTAGGGGTCGAAGGGGGCTAAAGCCCCCTGGGAAGCACTGTCTGGAACCCCGAGCGCGCAGCGCCCCTGAGTGGAAGGCCTTGCTGTTAGCTGGGCCGCGCCCCCGTGACCAGGTAGACGACATCCGCCGCCACCCGCACCGCGTGGTCCGCGTACCGCTCGTAGTAGCGCCCGATCAACGTGATGTCGATCGCCGGCTCCACCCCGTGCTCCCAGTCCTTGGACAGGATGTGGCGGAACAGCCGCCGGTGCAGCCGGTCCATCGCGTCGTCGTCCTGCTCCAGCTCCAGCGCCGAGTCCACGTCCCGTGAGGCGATGCAGCTGCCGGTCTTGGTGACGAGGTTCTCCGCGATCTGGCCCATCTCCACGATGGTCGAGCGCACCTCGGCCGGGATCGCCGACTCGGGGTGGCGCAGGCGGGCGACCTTGGCGACGTGGACGGCGAGGTCGCCCATGCGCTCCAGGTCGGTGCCCATGCGCAGCGCCGTGATGACCATTCGCAGGTCCACGGCCACCGGCTGCTGCCGGGCCATCAGGTCGAAGATCGAGGCCTCGACCTCGGCGAACGTCGCGTTCACTTCCTCGTCCCGGGAAATGACACTCTCGGCGAGCTGAAGGTCGGCGTCGAGGAGCGCCGTGGTGGCACGGGAAATGGCCGAGCGGACAAGCCTGGTCATCTCAACCAGCTTGTCGGTCAGCGAATCAAGTTCTTCGTGGTACGCGTCGCGCATGTGGTCACCGTACGTGCCCCTCGATGAACGAACCCCTACCGTCAGATGAACTTTCCAGGAAAGGGGCCTTCCATCCCTGATGAGAGGGTCTGCGCCTGGGAGAAGGCCACCTACCATCGAAGACATGAGTGAGATGGCCATGAGCTTCGCGGCCCTGGCCGGGTTCGTCGTGGGCGCCCTGGCGGTCCTGTTCTACCGAAACCAGATCGAGGCTCCGAAACGCGTTGCCATGGAGGATGGCACACAGGCCGGGAGCGCGCTGCCGCAGGGCGTCGCGTCCGTGCTGGCCGTGCTTCCTTCCTCCGCCGTGGTGCTCGACGCGCATGACAAGGTGCTGCGCGCCAGCTCGGCCGCGCGGGCGTTCGGGCTGGTCAAGGGTGATCGGCTGATGGCCGCCGAGTTGCTGGCGCTGGCCCGGCAGGTACGCCGTGACGGCGAGATCCGCGAGAGCGAGATCGACGTGGCGGGGCACAAGTTCGGCCAGGAGACCACGAACTTCGCGGTACGCGTGGCTCCGCTCGGCTCGCACGGCCAGGTCCTGGTGCTCGCGGAGGACCAGACCGAGCGCCGCAGGGTCGAGGCCGTACGCCGTGACTTCGTCGCGAACGTCAGCCACGAGCTGAAGACCCCGGTGGGCGCCATGAGCCTGCTGGCGGAGACCATTCAGGACGCCGCCGACGACCCCGAGGCGGTCAGCCGCTTCGCCGGGCGCATGCAGCACGAGGCCGCCCGGCTCAACTACCTCATCCAAGACCTGATCACACTCAGCAGGATCCAGGGCGCCGAGCCCATCCCCACCCCCGGACAGGTCTCGATCGACGAGTCCATCCACGACGCCATCGACCACTGCAACACCAAGGCCGTCGCCAAGGACATCACCCTGGTCTCCGGCGGCACCGAGGGCCTGCGCATCTGGGGTGACGACGAACTGCTCGTGACAGCGTTGCGCAATCTGATCGACAACGCCGTCGCGTACAGTCCGGAGCACACCCGGGTCGTGGTCAGCGTGCGGCCCGCCGGTGACTCGGTGGAGATCAGCGTCAGCGACCAGGGCATCGGCATCCCGGAGGAGGCGCTCGAACGCATCTTCGAGCGGTTCTTCCGCGTCGACGCGGCCAGGTCGCGGGCGACCGGTGGCACCGGGCTCGGCCTGGCCATCGTCAAACACGTCGCCGCCGCACACGCCGGCGAAGTGTCCGTTTGGAGCAAGGAAGGGTCCGGCTCCACCTTCACGCTCCGCCTGCCCGCCTTCGGCGGCACGGCGGTGGCAGTACCACCCTCGATTCCCCTGGAGACAGCCCAATGACTCGCGTACTTGTCGTCGAAGATGAGGAGTCCTTCTCCGACGCCCTGTCCTACATGCTCCGTAAAGAGGGTTTCGAGGTGTCGGTCGCGGCGACCGGGCCCGAGGCTCTCGACACGTTCGACCGCAACGGAGCAGATCTGGTGCTGCTCGACCTGATGCTTCCGGGTCTGCCCGGTACGGAGGTGTGCCGCTCCCTCAGGCAGCGCTCCAAGGTGCCGGTGATCATGCTGACGGCCAAGGACAGCGAGATCGACAAGGTCGTGGGCCTCGAACTGGGCGCCGACGACTACGTCACCAAGCCGTTCTCGTCGCGCGAGCTGGTGGCCCGCATCCGCGCGGTCCTGCGCCGCCAGGGCGACGTGACGGAGGAGTTGGAGACCGCGGTGCTGGCCGTCGGTCCCGTGCGCATGGACGTCGATCGCCACGTCGTCGCCGTGCGCGGTGAGCAGGTGCAGCTGCCGCTGAAGGAGTTCGAGCTGCTGGAGGTGCTGCTGCGCAACGCGGGGCGTGTACTGACCCGTGGCCAGCTCATCGACCGCGTGTGGGGCGCCGATTACGTCGGTGACACCAAGACCCTCGACGTCCATGTCAAGCGCCTGCGCGCCAAGATCGAGTCGGACCCGTCCAACCCGCGCTGCATCCTCACCGTGCGCGGCCTGGGCTACAAGTTCGACGCCACCGAAGAGTAGAAAACCCTTGTTCCGGTACGAGTCGCGTACCGGAACAAGGGTTTCGGCGTTTCCGGGGAAGGGTCAGTGGGCTTCTTCGGAGGCCGACGCGGACGGCGTCGGGGTGGGCGTGGGGGCCGCGGGGGCGTTCGGTGCCGGCGGGTAGTCCTTGAACTCACGGCTGCGCGTCACCACAGGGACGTTCAAGGACACGATCCCGGCGTTGGCGAACTGGAGGTCCAGCTTGATGCTCTCGCCGCCCCTGAGGCTCTTGGGGATCGCCTCGAGCATGAGCTGAGGGGTGGGCTTGCCGGTGTTCACGAGCTGGTGGCTCGGGAGCTGGATCGGGGCCGCGACCTTGACCGTCCCCATGCTCCCCGCGGAGACCGCCTCGAGGGCGTCGGGGGTGCCGCCGGTGTTGAGAATGTTCAGGTAGATCGGGGCGGAGCCGCGCCAGGCGAGCTGCGCACCGGCGTCGGGCCCGAGAATGAACGCCTGCGGGATCTGAATGCCGCGCGTGCCGTAAGCACCGTTCTCGATCAATGCCAGTGCCTCGTTGGGCGCGTACGGCTTGTTGGTGGTGGCGTCGAATCCAGCCCCGCAGCCCGCCAGCATGGGGGCTGCCAAGAACGCGGCGACGACAATCCAGCGACGGCTGGTCACGGGCGGGTTCTCCTTGGTCTTGCGGAGGGCTCACGCATGCGCTAAGCGCAGGTGGCGCGCATGCGTGATGTGCAGCGCCCACCATATCCATCCGAATCCATGGTCATATCCACGCCCCCGCAGGTCATTAGCTATGTCCGGAAATGCCAGACATAGAGTTGAGCACTTGTCAAGCCCTAATATGCGGCCTTGACCTGCAGTTATGAGGATTTCACTGTTCCGGGAGGCTGTGGATGCGTGGTACCCTGGAGTACAGCGGAAGGGGTACTTGTCACATGACTTTCCAGGTCGGCGACACAGTCGTCTACCCCCACCATGGGGCTGCTCGGATCGAAGCAATCACGAAGCGATCCATCAAGGGTGAGGAAAAGACCTACCTGGTGCTCAAGGTCGACAAGGGCGACCTTACCGTCCAGGTGCCAGCCGAAAACGCAGAACTCGTCGGTGTGCGCGATGTTGTCGGCCAGGAAGGCCTTGAGCGGGTTTTCGATGTCCTGCGGATGCCGCACACGGAAGAGCCGACCAACTGGTCTCGTCGCTACAAGGCCAATCTGGAGAAGCTCGCCTCCGGCGATGTGAACAAGGTCGCCGAAGTCGTTCGGGACCTGTGGCGGAGAGACCGCGAGCGCGGCCTGTCCGCGGGCGAGAAGCGCATGCTCGCCAAGGCGCGTCAGATTCTGGTCAGTGAGCTTGCCCTGGCGGAGAAGACCAACGAGGACAAGGCTGAGGCCCTGCTCGACGAGGTTCTCAACTCCTGAACACCAATCTTCCACGGGTGGGCGTCGGAGTCGACGTCCACCCGTTCGCTTCAGGCGCCTCGGGACGTGAGCTCAACCTCGCCGGCCTGCACTGGCCGGGCGAGACCGGGCTCGAGGGCCATTCGGACGGCGACGCGGCCGCGCATGCCGCGTGTGACGCGCTGCTGTCCGCGGCTGGCATGGGTGATCTCGGGCAGCTGTTCGGGACCGCGGACCCGCGATGGGCGGGTGCCTCGGGCGTCGCGCTGCTGGAGGAGACCGCGCGGCAGGTGCGTGCCGCCGGCTACGAGATCGGCAACGTGGCCATTCAGGTGATCGGCAACCGGCCCAAGCTGGCGCCGCGCCGTACCGAGGCCGAAAAGGCGCTCAGCGCCGCCGTGGGCGCGCCTGTGAGCGTGTCGGCCACCACCACCGATGGGCTCGGGCTGACCGGGCGGGGAGAGGGCGTCGCGGCCGTCGCGACAGCCCTGGTCGTCAACCTTTCCTGAACGCCGGGCGTCTTACGTGTGGATGCGTGAGGGTGTCCCGGCGGGTCGTCGCGAAGCCCGCTGTATCAGGAGGCGGCGGTTCGTTACTGGCGCGGTACGGACCGCCGTCTCCCCTTTTTGGTTGTTTTGCCTGCTCTGAGGGTATGTGTCCCCACGACATGTGAACGTTTCGGGGGGAGCAGCACATGATCGGCGCGATAGTTTCCGCGATCGTCATCGGCGCCATCGTCGGCGCCCTGGCCAGGCTGATCGTTCCTGGCAGGCAGAACATGTCCATCGGCCTGACCCTCATCGTCGGCATCGTGGCAGCCCTGATCGGAACGCTGATCGCGCAGGCCGCCGGCGTGGCCGACACGCGGGGGATCGACTGGATCGAGCACATACTCCAGCTCGTGCTGGCGGTCATCGGTGTGCTCCTCGTGACGCGCTTCACCGCGGGACGCACCGGGCGTACGCGCGGAACGCCCACCTGACCTGCTCATTCGTAAAGACCGCGCATAAAAGCGGTAGATCGGGTAGCGAGCATCTCCGTGGGAGTGAACCGCTCACTCTCGCGGGGAGGTTTCGTACCATGACTATCCAGTCCATCCTTGGCGCCATCGTGATCGGCGCCGTGATTGGCGCTATCGGTCGCCTCCTGCTCCCCGGCAGGCAGGCCATCGGCTGGATCCTCACCATCGTCGTCGGCATCGTGGCCGCCCTGGTAGGCACGCTGATCGCTCAGGTGCTCGGCGTCGCGACGACCGACGGCATCGACTGGATCGAGCTGGTGATGCAGGTGGTGCTGGCCATCGTCGGCGTGGGCCTGGTCGCCGGGCTCCGGCGCGGCTCCAGCGTCTAGACGGAAATAGCTGGGCCCGCCCGGGATCGTGCCGGACGGGCCCTCTCACGTCTCACGGCTCAGTCTTCAGGGGGACGTGGGGTGCTGCGGAGGCGTTCGGCGGGGGCCGGGGCGTCGTCGTCGTGGATCACCGGGTGGGGGGCGGTGTCCTCTAACTCGTCCTCCCGCGGGCGCTCGAGATCGTCGGCCAGCTCGGGACCGTGCCCGGGATCCGGTACGTCGTCCTCGATCACGGGGTGCGGCTGCGTGTCCACGTCCTTCTCGTCGACACGCGGGTGGACCAGGACGTCCGTCGGCTTGACCCGGTCGCCCCAGCGGACGGGACGCGTGGGGGGCTCCGGTGCTTCTTCGTGCTGCACGGGCCACTCCGCCACCTGTGCCGCCACCGGGGCAGGGGCCTCTTCGACCTCCTGGACCGGCTCGGGGACTTCCCGGACCGGCTTGGGGATTTCCTGGACAGGCGCCGGCTGCGGCGTCTCGGAGAGCCGTTCCGAGTAGATCTCGACGGGCGGCCGCTCGGGCTCCGGATGGAAGGGGACGATGTCCTGCTCGGCCGCGGTCTCCTCGCTCTCCGCTCGATGTGCCTGTACGTGCTTGATCAGCAGCAGCCAGAGCCACAGGGCCACGGCCAGCATGACCCAGGGCGCCAGGGCCACGCCCACGGCCGTCGCCCGCACGTCGAACGCGAACCGCACCGCCGTCGCCACGTTGGCCGCGGCTGCCGCCACGATGAGCACGACCAGCACGAACGCGGCCTGCGCGCGTACCAGCAGCCGGGCGGAGCGCAGCAGCAGCACGTCGATCAGCGCGATCACCAGGAGCGCGTCGAAGGCCGCCGGATAGAGGAAGGCGAGATCCTGGCCCGCCTCGCCGGTGATGGCCAGCGCGCGCAGGTCGTCGAAGGAGAGAGCGCACGCGGCCCCGGCGAGGGCGGCGACCGCGAGCCCGGCCAGGGCAATGCCCAGGCGGCGCAGCATAGAGGGGGGAGTCACGTCCATGGCGGTTCGAGCCTACAGAAGAATGAGGACCAGGACCGATCAAGGGAGATACATGGCCGAGCTGTCGGAAGATGCGCGCAAACTCTTGGATGCCCCGAATTATGCGACGGTGACCAGCCTCAATCCTGACGGCGGGCCGCAGTCGACGGTCGTGTGGGTACGCACGGACGGTGACGACGTGCTGTTCTCGACTGTGCGGGGGCGCAGGAAGCCGCGGAATTTCGAACGTGATCCGCGGGCGAGCCTGCTGGTCATCGATCCGGAGAATCCGTACAGGTATGTGGAGGTACGCGGGCGCGTGACCATCACCTCCGACCCGGAAGGGGCGCTCATTCAGGAGCTCTCGCACAAGTACCGAGGGCTCCCATGGGAGGACAAACCGGGCGTCGAGCGAGTAATCGTACGGATCTCGCCGGACAGAGTGACGTTGCGAGGCTGATTCATCGGCGTGACGGCGGGATTTATCGGCGTGACTAGCCCTCTGAGGCGTTAGCCTTGCCTTCGTGAGCCTGCACATCTACGACACCAGCACGCGCGCCATCCGTGAATTCGTTCCGGTCGAAGCCGGCCGGGCGTCGATTTACCTGTGTGGGGCGACCGTGCAGGCTCCTCCGCACATCGGGCATATCCGCTCGGGCGTGAACTTCGACGTGCTCCGGCGCTGGCTGACACGATCCGGCTATGACGTGGATTTCTGCCGCAACGTCACCGACATCGACGACAAGATCATCAGGGTGGCGGCCGAGGAGGGCGTGCCCTGGTTCGTCGTGGCCGAGCGCAACCAGCGGGCCTTCACCTGGGCGTACGACACGCTCGGCTGCCTCCCGCCGACCGTCGAGCCGCGCGCCACGGGCCACGTGCCCGAGATGATCACGCTGATGGAGCGGCTGATCGCCCGCGGCCACGCGTACGCCTCCGGCGGCGACGTCTACTTCGACGTCCGGTCCTACGCCGATCGCTACGGCGCGCTGTCCAACCAGAAGCTGGACAACATGCGGGCCGCGGCCGACACCGACGACGAGTCCTGCAAGCGCGACTCCCGCGACTTCGCCCTGTGGAAGGGGGAGAAGCCGGGCGAGCCGACCTGGCCGACCCCTTGGGGCCCCGGCCGCCCCGGCTGGCACCTGGAGTGCTCGGCCATGGCGACGAAGTACCTCGGCCCGGCCTTCGACATCCACGGCGGCGGGATCGACCTGATCTTCCCGCACCACGAGAACGAGATCGCCCAGTCCCAGGCGGCGGGCGACGGCTTCGCGCGCTACTGGATGCACAACGGCATGCTCAAGATCGGCGCGGAGAAGATGAGCAAGTCGCTCGGAAACTCGCTGCTGATCCCCGAGATGGTGCAGAAGGTCCGGCCGGTGGAGCTGCGCTACTACCTGGCGGCGCCGCACTACCGCTCCTCGATCGACTACTCCGAAGAGGCCCTGCTGGAGGCGGCTGCCGCGTACCAGCGCATCGAGGGCTTCGTCACGCGCGCCGCCGAGGTCATCCACGACGTCGACGCGGACGCGCCGCTGCCGCAGGCGTTCGTGGACGCCCTCGACGACGACCTCGGCACGCCGCAGGCGCTGGCGGTCGTGCACGAGGTGGTGCGCGAGGGCAACGTGGCGCTGTCGCGCGGCGACAAGGAGGCCGTGGCCCGGCTGCTCGCCGAGACCCAGAACATGCTGGACGTCCTCGGCCTCGACCCCCGCTCGCCGCAGTGGCGGGGTGCGGGCTCGGACCTCTCGCCGGTGGTGGACGCGCTGGTGGCGGTCGCGCTCGAACAGCGCAAGGCGGCCAGGGAGCGCAAGGACTACGCAGCGGCGGACGCGATCAGGAACCAGCTGGCGGCGGCGGGGATCACGGTGGAGGACACCCCGCACGGGGCCCGCTGGGAGCTCACCCGCTAGGCAGACGTTCTGGTGGCAGTGGCGGCTTTGTGCGGTGTGCACAGGGCCGCCACTGTCGCGTTAGGCGGTGGTTCCGTGCGGTATGCGCGGGCTGCCGCTGTCGCGGGAGGCCGTTGACCAGGGAAGGCGCTGCATCAAAGGGGCAAATCTCTCAGGTCGACGGGCTCGACAAGGCGGATGAAGGCGGGGACCGGGGCGGGCGCCGGCAGTTCCCCCACTGCGGAGCAGGGTGCGGCTGAAGGAGGCCACTCTGGGCCGCTCGCGAGGTGAGCTGAGCTGCAAGGCCTACCTGTCCGCCGACCGGCGATGCCATCCGCACCCCAGGCCAGGCTAGAGAACGCCCCCGCAGTCTGGTCGGTATCAAGGCCGCGGCTCCCCTCAGAAGCTCAGCACCTCCGAGAGAGCTTCTACGTGCGACCCGCCTTTACCGCGCCGGTGTCCAGGAGAGGCTCCCGCGCCGGCGTTCAGGAGAGGCTCCCGCGTCGGCGTTCAGGAGAGGCTCCCGCGCCGGCGTCCAGAAACGCCGTCGCTGGTACACCGCGCCGGTGCGATGGCCTTCTCGCCGCGCGTGCCTACACCGCGCGGAGCGGCTCGTCAGAACCCTCCTCCTTCGATGCTTCCTGAAATTGAATTTGCCGCTTCAAAATTAGGAAGCTCATGGTTAATATTGCGACCATGACATGGCGGAAGGCGAGGTGGCATCCGCACGCACGCCCTCAGACGCACAAGCCAGCACGTCCCGCCGGTCGCGTGCGCGGATTCGGGGCAGTGCGGCCAAACCGCCGACATCTCCGGCATCCGGTCCCCAACAACCGGCTCTGCGGCCATCCCCCATGGCAGCAGGGTCAGTGCGACCTCCGCCGCCCTCGTCCGGGCGCCTGCCCCCCGTAATCCCCTGCGATTTCAAGCACCTCGACCACCGACCAGATCCCAATGACCACCATCTGACGACTCACGGCCCCCACTCACGGCCCCCACCCACGGCCCCCACCCACGACCCGGAGACGATCCCATGAGACCGAAAATCGGCTACTTACTCCCGACGCGCGACTGGACAGTGCTCGGCAACCACAACCTGTCCGCGCTCATCGAGCAGGCGAGGCTGGCCGAGGAATTAGGGTTCGACTCGGTGTGGGCGGGCGACAGCCCGGTGACGCGCCCCAGAGCCGACGCGCTGATGATGCTCTCCGCAGTCGCCGCCACCACGAACCGCATCACACTCGGCACCGCCGTACTGCTCCCCGCCCTCCGCCACCCGCTCCTCCTCGCCCACCAACTGGCGACACTTGACGGCATCGCGGACGGACGGCTGATCGTCGGCATGGGCGGAGGATTCGCCCACCCGAACACCGAGGCCCAGTTCGAGGCGCTCGGAGTCGGCTTCAAGCGCCGGATCAGCCGCATGGAGGAGTCGATCGACATCATGCGACGCCTTTGGACCGGCGAAACGATCTCTCATCAGGGCGGGCATTTCACGTTCCACGATGTGACGCTCGACCCCAAACCCGTACAGGCCGGTGGGCCGCCGATATGGCTGCCGGGCAGCGGTGAACGGGCACTGCGGCGGGCGGCCCGCCTGGCCGACGGCTGGCTGCCGTACCCACCGACGCAGAAGGCCTACGCGGAAGACCTGAACACGCTGACGTCGGTCGGCACGCCCCACGCCTCATCAACAGCCGGCACCCCCGAAGCCTCGTGGGCAGCCTCTGGGGTCTCGTCCACAGCCGACACCCCCGAAGCACCGCCCACGGACGGCATACGCGAGCACGGATCCCCCAGAGCCCCGGCGGCCCACCCCTTCACCCCGGCCCTGTACGCCACCATCTGCCTGGACGAGGACCCCGAACGCGCCCGTCACCGCCTCCGCACCAGCATCGAGCGCTACTACAACGCGCCGCTCGAGTTCGTCGAGAGCATCCAGGCCATGTTCGCCGGCACCCCAGAAGAGGCCGCGAACTGGCTGAACGGTTACATCGAGGCAGGTGCCCGGCATGTGGTGATCAGGCTGGCCGTGGACGATCACCGGGCGGCCATGGAGGAGTTCGCCGCGCAGGTGATGCCCAGGATGGGGGAGAGATGACCACGTTCGTCCTGGTACCAGGCGCCTGGCACGGGCCATGGGCCTGGGACCGCGTCGTACCTCTCCTGGAACGATCCGGCGCCCACACGATCACCCCGGACCTGCCCCACACCCCTGACACCGGCCTGCACGACCACGTCGAACAGGTGCTCACCGCCCTGGACACCGCACCCGAGGACGACCGTACGGTGCTCGTCGGACACAGCTATGCGGGCCTGGTGGTACGCCAGGCGGCCGACCTCCGGCCGGAACGCGTACACCATGTCGTGCTCGTGGACGGCTGGGCAGGCCCGAACGGCGCCGGCATGTTCACCCTCGCCCCCGACACCTTCGTACAGGCCATCCGCGCCTCCGCTGACGGCGGGCTGATCCCCGCCCCCGCGCCGGAGCTCTTCGGCGTCACCGACCCCGCCGACGCTGCCTGGCTCCGGGAGAGACTGCGCCCGCACCCGCTACGTACGTTCACGGACACGACGCGCCTCGGCAGGGCGGTCGACCGAATCCCCGGGACAGGCATCTTCTGCCGCCCCCAGACCTTTCCGTTCGAGCAGTTCGCCAAGTCGGTCGGCTACCGGACGCTCGCGATCGACGGCCCGCACGACGTGATGCTCGAACATCCGGAACCACTCACCCAACTACTCGTCGACGTAGTCGAGGGTTCGAAAAGGGGAAGCCCGAGATTAAGCTGATGAAGTGGATCGGACGTACAACCAGTTCTGCGCCACAGCGCGGACGCTCGACCTCGTAGGGGAGCGCTGGACGCTGCTCATCGTGCGTGACCTGCTGACCGGCCCCAAGCGCTTCTCCGACTTCCAGAACAGCCTCCGCGGGCTCGGCACGGGCCTGCTGGCCGCGCGCCTGAAGCATCTCGAACGTGAAGGACTGGTGCGGAAGGTCACACTCCCGGCGCCCGCCCGCACGCCCGCGTACACGCTCACGGAGGCCGGCGCCGAACTCGCCCCCGCCGTGCTCGCCCTGGCGCGCTGGGGCATGAAATGGGCCATGGGCGAACGCCGGGAGGGCGAGGCGTTCCACGGCGGATGGGCGGTTCTGGGGCTGCGGGCCTGCTTCGACGCGGAGGCGGCGCGGGGGGTGCGGGCGATGTACGAGTTCCGGGTGGGGGACGAGGTCTTCCATGCCCTGGTCCAGGACGGGACGATCGACACCCAGCACGGTCCGGCGCAGCGTCCGGACGCCGTCATCGAGACCGACGACGAGGTGCTGGTGGACATGGCGGCCGGGCGAACGACGTTCGCGGAGGCGGTCAAGGAGCGTCGCGCCGAGGCGTCCGGCGACCCGGCGGCGCTGGGTGCTCTGTACGGAATCTTCCGCATCCCGGCCCCGGAGGAACGCGCCATTCCCGGCGTGGGATAAGGCGCCCGGCGGCCCGAGTACCCTTATTGCATGGCAGCAGGCGGTAGGGCTTCGGGCAGGCCCGCGAAGAAGAAGGGCCCGTCCAAAGGCGCCGGAGGGCAGGGCCGCCGGTCGCTCGAGGGCAAGGGCGCGACCCCGCCTGCCGAAATGCGGCATTGGTACAAGGACAAGGCCCGTACAGAGCGCATCGCCCGCGAGGATCGCGGCGGCACCCGACGTCCCGCTCCGGCGCGGCAGCGGCGCTCCGAGGACGCGCCCGAGTACATCGGCGGTCGCAACCCCGTACTCGAGGCCCTGCAGGCGGGCGTCCCGTCCAACGCCCTCTACGTCGCTCAGCGCATCGACAACGACGATCGCGTACGCGACTCCATCAGGATCGCGGCCGAGCGCGGGATCGCCCTGCTCGAAGTCTCCCGCGACAAGCTCGACCGCCTGTCGGAGGGCGTCGTCCACCAGGGCATCGCGCTCCAGATCCCGGCGTACGACTACGCGCACCCGTCCGACCTCGTGGAGCTCGCGCAGGACGCCGGCGAGGTCCCGTTGATCGTGGCCCTCGACTCGGTCACCGACCCGCGCAACCTCGGCGCCATCGCCCGCTCGGCCACCGCCTTCGGCGCCCACGGCCTCCTCATCCCCTCCCGCCGCTCGGCCGGGGTCACGGGCGGGGCCTGGAAGACCTCCGCGGGCACCCTCGCCACCATGCGCGTGGCCCGCGCGGCCAACTTGACGGCGGCGCTGCGGGAGTACCGCGAAGCGGGCCTGTTCGTCATCGGCCTCGATGGCGCCGGCGAGACCGACATCGGCGACGTCGACCTGCTCGCCGAGCCGCTGGTGGTGGTCGTGGGCTCCGAGGGCAAGGGCCTTTCGCGGCTGGTCCGGGAGCACTGCGACGTGGTGACCCGGATCCCGATGCAGGCGGCCGCCGAGTCGCTCAACGCGGGAGTGGCGGCCGGAGTGGCGCTGTACGAAGTCGCTCGTCACAGGCGCCTCTAGCGTCTACACTGGTAGGCCGCGCCGACGTAGCTCAATCGGCAGAGCATCTGTCTTGTAAACAGAAGGTCAGGGGTTCGATTCCCCTCGTCGGCTCTGCGCTGGGAAGCCTCTGAACAGGTATTACTTGTTCAGGGGCTTTCTGTTTGTCAGGACAATGTCGCGATCTTGCTAACAGGGGCCGCGGCGAACGATCAAGACCTGAAGCGCCACCGGTTCGACGAACTGTCCGCTTGGTTCAGCCGTCAGTAGCGCGTGGGTGAAGCAGGCCGACTCCTCCGCATCAAGTCCGGCCGTGACCGCAGGGCAACGCATGACCGAGGAACGGCGGCCGGTGAACGGACACGCGAAGCCGAGCTTGACACTCCGTCCCTGGCCCGCTGCCGGTTCGCGGTGGGTCGACGGCGTATGAGGTGATTAGAGGCAGCGGACTGTTTACCGTCAGATCTTGGGCTGGCTATTCTGCGGGCATCGTGGCGTTGGAAGCGGGGGTTGCGTCGGGTGGGGCATTCTTGGGATCGGGTTGTATTGATGCGTGTGGGGGTGGCGCTGTTATTTGTGGTCACCCTGGCCCTGGTGTGGCTGCCTCGAAACGAGGAGGAGGCGCCCAGGCGGCCTGCACAGCTTCCCATGTTGCCGCATATCGCACCGGTCAGTGAGGTCTGGCCTGAGGCTGTCAGCGTCGTGCCCGCTGAAAGAAAGGACGGCACGTGGCTATGGCCCATTGGTTCGCTCGGTCAAGATGAGTTGCTCCTGATGACCGATGAGCGTACTCCGGAGTTCATCAGCTTCAATACGCGGACCAAGAGACAGCGGGTCGTAGCGCGAGCCCCAAAGTGGGCAGAGTGCGGTGGATGCTTCGAGATTCAGAAAACTGCACTTGGTGCTACCCAGGTGGCATTGATCGTCAAGGGTTACGTGCCGGGCACCTCTGCCGGTGGGCAACGCCACTACGAGGTGTGGGCAATGCCGCGAGCAGGTGGAACCATGCGTATGGTGGCGCGTCTGCCGCTATCCGTTCAGGCTGAGGGCGCTTATATTGACGGCTTCCAAATCGTCGGCGAGAACGCTGTGTGGTGGGGATACGACGGTGACATCTGGCGGGTCTCGCTCCGCGGCGGAGAGCCTGAGCAAGTGCTTCCGGGCAGGCGGCTTCGCGTGAGCTCGTGGCCCTGGGCGTATGACAGGTACGAGCAGATCGTGATCAATCTTGACACGGGCCAGGAGGCCGAAGTAACCGAGGCTGAAGATCTCGAACATCGTCTTGCCTGCGGGCCTGCCTGGTGTGTCGGGGAGGACTGGCAGGAGCTGTGGAAGGTCACGCGGGCGACCGTGTTGCGCGTGGATGGTTCCGATCGCATCACCGTGCCGGGAGATGCGCTCCTGATGAGGCCTCCGATCCGCGATCGGCTTGCTCTTCTCGGCGTCCCAACGGTCGATGGTGACGACTCCATCCCCAACACCTGGGGAGCCGCAACCCTCGGACATGTGATGCAGGTCTACGATCGCTGCACGCGGAAGGCCGCCCTCCTCGGGTCCTATGCCTTGACGAAGGCCGAGATGCCGTGGGGAGAGATAAAGATCGGCGTGTGGCCGCAGGACGGACCCCTCCTGTATTGGCGAACGACTCGGAATCGGCTGATAGTCGTCGACCTGGCACGCGTCGGCGTGTCTCCTTGCTCCGTTTGAGCTGTCGAAGCGGGCCGCCGCGAGGCGTCCGCTCCTCGGGCCTGGCGGCCCTGCGGTATGGGTCCTCCATCGAAGGTCGTGGTTGAAGTCCTGATCTTGCTAACGCGGTTGCTAACAACGGTCTCGGACGATCGTGGACGACGGTGGATAGGGGAAGAGCTGTGGATGGCTCCGACCAGGAAGCGGCAGCAGCGGCGGACAGTTGTGGACGAGCATGAAGAATCTTGTAAACAGAAGGTCAGGGGTTCGATTCCCCTCGTCGGCTCTGCAACTGAAAGGCCCCTGAACAGGTATTAAGCCATCAGGGGCCTTTCGTTTTCTGATCTTCAACCGGTGTCTTCGGCGCCTTTGGGAGCCACCCTGGGAGCCACCGGGGACTGTTCCCCCAGGAGCGCGCTGGAGGTGGCGGCGCGGCGGTCGCCCTCCAGCAGGCGTCCGTAGACGTTCTTGGTGATCGCGATGCTGGCGTGGCCGAGGACTTCGGAGACGACGTGGAGCGGGGTGCCCTGGGCGAGCATGGCGAGGCGCCGGAGTGGCGGAGTTCGTGCGGGTGCCAGTGGCCGAGGCCCGTCTTCTTGGCCAGGCGGGAGAACAGGTGCGAGAAGGTGTCCGGGTCGGACGGGTTGCCGAAGGCTGTCGGGAACATCAGCCCGTGCGCCGGGGTCCCCGCGCCGCGCTGCGGCCTGGGGGCCGGTCACGGCGCGGGCGCCGCGCGGGGCATCGCCGCACGCCCGCCACGCCGCAACCCAACAAACGCGCCGACCACCGCCACGCCGCCGCATGACTCCAGGACACTCACTCCGAACTCAATCGTCATCTGCAGGAATGTGCTCTTGGCCAGCTCTGCCACGGACAGCCTCCTGATTGGGTCCCCTGCCCCTCTGAAGGGGACGCCGCTCAGGTGGGAAAGATGTACGCGTTGCCTGCCGACGTGCAGGTTAGAAGGGGCCGGTCTCCGGATAGCCGGCCTTTATGACGGCCTTGCGGGTCTTGGCGTTGAGTTTCTTCTCGCTGATGACCTTGCCGGCCGCCGGTGCGGCGATCTTCACCTTGGCGCCCCAGCCCGAATACTTGGTATCGGTGTGGAAGGCCATCTGGTCATAGGCCGTGGTGTCGTCATCCGGGTAGGTGGTCGTGTCGACGACCGTGCGGGTGAGCTGGTTGTGTTCATCGAAGTACAGGTGGAACTCGACGTTGCCTTCTCCGGCGGACTTGTCGTGCCGGAATTCGGCGAGTGTGGCGGTGCCTTGATATTGGCCGGTCGCTACTTCTGATGCGTTGTCCAGCATGAACTGCAGTTCTGCCGGAGTGACGCCCACGTTGAGGAGAGCGTTGTCGCGCCCACTGGCCTTCGACTGGATCCAGGAAAGACCGGAAGGCAGCGCCTTGGCGATGCCGGCGTTGGTCACGTAGGCGTTTCTGCCCTCAGCGATGACCCGGTAGGGAGGGCTGGGCTTTTTCTGGCGTGAGGACATGCGGACACGGAGGTCGGCAGCCGCTACGTTGCCTTTGCCGAAAGCCAGGGTGCCGACCGTGCTGGTGTTCACCTGTACCTGCATAGCCTGGTCGTCGGCGGTGAAATCGAGAGTGATGCCGCTTGATTCGGTGATCTTTACGCCTTTGCCCGGGACCAGTTGGGCCTTCAGGGCTTTCACCGGGTTCACCGGAGCAGCCTGCACGGATGCGACGGATGTCGCCTGAGCGGGTACGGCCACCACGCACACGGCCGCGGCCGTTGCCACGAGGCCTGCGAAGAAAAGTTTCATCAGGGTCCTTGCTTGGGGGATATAGCAGGGAAAAGAGTAAGAGAGTGGGGTTGGCGAGATAAGGGATGTCTTATAACAATCCTGTGCAGATCGGATCCCAAGTGGTAATAGTCTTTGCTGAAGGCGGGCGGGTATTCCTTGCCTCCACTCTCGTATTTTCGGGTTCGGGCTGGCAGAGGTGGCCATCCCAGGCGCGCAAGCCCTGTCTTGCGCGCTGCGGCGAGACATCCAGGGCACTGGTGAGGCTTCACGATGGCCGAACGAGACATGTAGGCGCACATCAGCGCCTGGTCAGCGGCATGATCTCTCAAGGCGCAGCGCGGAGCTCGGGACAGCTTGCCGCTCAGGTCCCGGGCCGGTCAGCGGAAGTCGGTGATGCGGAACACCGCCGTCATGTCCGCTGCCCGGGAGCCGGTCGAGAAGGAGGCTTCCGCGCCGACCCTGCCATGGAAGGCTCCCTTATCGTCGATGATCTGCATGAGCGGCCTGGCGTGAGAGCTGCCGGAGCAGCAGAACTCACCGTGCTCCATCGCCAGGCAGGTGCACCAGTGCCACCAGCTCGCTAGGGCTGCCTGGCCGGGCAGATGTCGCGGTAGGGCACGTCCTTGAGGAAGGAGGCCCAGTCGGCCGGGGAGAGCGTGTGCCCGGCACGGCGGCACACGTCCTGGACGATCCGCTCGGCACCGATCGGGATCTTGTAGACGGAACCCCAGTCGGCGGCGTAGAGGGTGGAGTCGTCCGGGCTGAAGGCGAGCGAGGTGATCTGGGAGCCGTGCAGGTTGAACGCGCCGCCGAGCCGCCGCATGGCGTTGACGTCCCAGACCTGGAGGACGCCGTCCGTGGTCACGCTGGCGAGCAGATCGCCCTTCTGGGAAAAGGCCAGTTCCGCGATCTCACCCGTCGTCCCGCGTAGGACCGGCGTGATCTGGTCCGGCCCCTGGACCTTCCACATCGCGATGCGGCCGGCCGGACCGGCGCTGAACGCCAGCCGCCCCTGGTGGCTGACGGCCACTGCCGAGGCACCGCGTACGACGTCGAAGGCCGCGTCGACCGGCCTGCCGGCGGTGAGATCGATGAACCTTCCGAAAGTCGAGGCGAGGCGTCCGTCCGGCGTGTACGGCCCGCCGTCGATCTGCGAGCTGAACGTGCGCTGGACGCGCCCATTGGCGGTGTCCAGCACGAGTAGCCGGAAGCTGCCCTCCTGGGAGGACGGCTGGAGCGTGAGCGCGATCGTCTTGCCGTCCTGGCTGAAGTCGACACGCTCGGGGTTGTTCGTGTTCGTGTGCGGCGTGGAGATCTGCCAGAGCTTCTTGCGTGTCGCGAGGTCGATCAGCCGCACGCTCGTGATGTCGGCGATGAGCATGCGTGTGCCGGTCCGGTCGAATCCCCATGCCCCAAATTCGCCGAGCGGGAACGTCGCCACCTCCTTGCGGCTGCGCAGGTCCCAGAGCCCGAGGCGGTTCTGATCGGGATCCTCCATCGCCACCCACTGTCCTTCGGGACTGAGCTTCGCCACTCCCTTCCGGACATGGGTGGCGCCGGCTCTCGGCGACAGGTCGAGGCTGATGACCATGTTGTCGTAGAGGTAGCGCAGGGTCCTGCCGTCGGGGTCGAACCGAAGGTCGGTCAGCTCGTCCTCGGCCCGGTAGGTGAGGATCTGCTTGCGATCGGCGACCTTCCACACGCGCAGCTCACGTTCGGCGAAGGCGGCCAGGTAGTCGCCGTCCTGGCTGAAGCGCAGCTTGGCCCCGGACTTCGTGCAGATGTCGCAGGCCCAGTCTTCATCGCCCAGTTTGTGCTCACGGCCGGTCGCCGCGTCGACGAGCGCGATCGTGGCGTTCGCGCAGGCGATGGTCTTGCCGTCCGGGGTGAAAGCCGCCACATCCGAGTGAGTTCGGCAGGGCGCCAGGCGCCGTTCCGGGGTCCATCCCGGCAGCGCCAGCTCGTCGAAGCGCCCACCCGTCATCAGCAGGTGTTTGCCTGTCGGATCGACGAGCGGAGGCTGCGACGGGATCATGCTGCCGTCCGTGTAGGGAGTCTTGCCGAACTGCTTGCCGGTCGCCACGTCCAACAGGTAGACGATTTCGCCTTGGTGCATCACGGTGAGGATCGACTCGTGCTCGCCCCAGATCGCGCCGAACCCGCCGCGTTCCGACAGGGAGCGCCGCACCAGTTGCTTGCCCGAGGTGAGGTCCCAGACGCCGAGCTCTGAACCGATGGTCAGGGCGAGCAGGCGGCCGCTCTTGTTGAGCGCCGGCTCCTGGGGAGTCCCGTCCTTCAGCCTCAGCCCGGCCCAGCCGCCGGTGCGCTTGCCGGTGCGGACGTCGTAGACGTTCACGCCGGCTTCGCTGACGCTGACGAGTGTGCGGCCGTCATGACTGAGGGCGCGATGGGCAAGGCCTTTGACCAGGGGGTCGCGGAAGACCGCCGCCTCCTGCTGCTGCAGGGAGGCGATGAGACTGGATCGGGTCTCCAGCTGCGGTGAGACCTGCCAAGCGGCCACGCTCAGCAGCATCGCCTTGACCGGGTCGGTCGTGCGCATCCGGTCGGCCTCCGTCGCCACCTGCTTGGCGGTGAGGATGTCACGCTGTTCGGTGGCCTGCTGCCGCTGATAGACGGCCAGCCCTCCGGCGACCATGGCCACGACCAGCAGCCCGGCCAGCGCGATCGTGGTCAGCGTCCTGCGACGGGTCCGCTTCCTGGTCAGTTCGGTGCCTGCCCGCAGGAAGTCCCGCTCGGCGGGGGTGAGCGTCACGTGACGGCGGCCGGTCGCCGCCCAGCTGAGCACCTGCTCCAGACGGCTGCCCTGGAGCAGGTCGCCGTCCCGCCTGCCGTTGTCGGACCAGTGCCGTGCCGCCGCGGAGATCTGGCCCAGTACGGCCAGGCCGTCGCGATCGGCGTCGACCCACATGCGTAACCGCGGCCAGGCCCTCAGCAGCGCGGGCCTGGACAGCGAGACCGAGGTGTCCTTCGTGGTCACCACGTACGAGAACGCCCGCAGGATCCGCTCGACCGCCGCGGCCTCGCGCTCTGGGCGCCCGCCGTACAGCTCCTCGCGCGAGGCCCATCGCCCGCTCTCGTACCCGTCCTCGCCCACGGTCACCATCCGCAGGAACACCGCGGCGGCCAACTCGCGCTCCTCCGGCGTGAGCGCCGTGTAGGCGTCCTCCGCGATCGTCCCCAGCTCGGGATCACCCTGGTCGAGCCCGTGCACGCCCTGCGCCGAGCGGCTGCCCGCGGCCAGCAGGCCCCTGGTGTCGGCGGCGTTGCCGCTGACTAGCGCGAGCAGCAGGTCGCGTGCCGCGGGCCTGGCGGCGGGATCCTTCGCCATCGCGGCCGCCACCAGCGGGGCCAGCCGCGGCGGCAACCCCCGCAGATCCGGTGCGGAGGACAGCACCTGGTGCATCATGCCGCCCAGGGTGTCCGCCTTGAACGGGTCCTGCCCCCTGGCGGCGAACACCATGACGGCACCCCACGCGAACACGTCGGCGGGTGCCCCCGCGCGCTCCCCGATGAACACCTCGGGCGCCATGTAGCTGGGCGTGCCCGAGACCTCGCCCGTTTTCGTCAGCGACATGTCCATGGTGCGAGCGATGCCGAAGTCGATCACGCGCGGGCCGTCCGGGCCGAGCAGCACGTTGTCCGGCTTCAGGTCGCGGTGGATGACGCCCGCGTCGTGGATCGCGGTCAGCGCGGTGGCGATCGCCGTCGCCAGCCGGTGGAGATCGTCCTCGGTGAACTTGCGCCCCTCCATCACGGCCTTGCGCAGGCTCGGTCCCGCGACGTACTCCGAGACGATGTACGGCTTGCTCGCCTCCAGGTCGGCGGCGAGCACCCGGGCCGTGCAGAACGAGGCCACCCTGCCGGCCGCGGTCGCCTCCTTGGCGAAGCGGTCGCGGCTGCCGTTGTTGTCCGACGCGTGCAGCACCTTGATGGCGACCCTGCGTCCCTCGGGGTCGTAGGCCTCGTACACGACTCCCTGGCCGCCCGAGCCGAGGCGTCCAGCCAGCCAGTAATCCCCGATGTGCTGCGGATCCCCCGCGCTCAGTGCGTCCACGGCGCGTTAGATGAAGATTCTTTGCCCAAAGTTGTTACATCCGACCGCCTTGTCCCGTCTTGTCGGCGTAGCCCAGGAAACCACGGAGGCTCGCCTCCGAGCTCTACGCCTTTGGTTGGGGTGATCGACTGCCGTGATCGGAAGGGATGATCACGGACAGGGGACAAGGGCCGGAAGTAGGACACAGCGCGTGGCCGTCACGGTGCGAAACCGCTGCCCACCCTCCGCCTCGGCTCTTGCTTAATCTATCGAAATTCGATAGATTCTCATCGCAATTCGATGGAAGGATGGGATATGGGAAAGCTGGCAGTGCGTGCACTGCGTG
Source organism: Nonomuraea sp. NPDC003709 (assembly GCF_040610775.1). Classification (NCBI taxonomy): domain Bacteria; kingdom Bacillati; phylum Actinomycetota; class Actinomycetes; order Streptosporangiales; family Streptosporangiaceae; genus Nonomuraea; species Nonomuraea sp. NPDC003709. The sequence continues at coordinate 178,122 of NZ_JBEXMW010000020.1, forward strand.
CCGTGCTTGTGGTGGTGCTCGCCGGCACCGTGCTCGTACAGGCATCGATGGTGTGGGTGTTGGTCAGCGGGAGCGACCCGGAGGACGGGTCGCTCCCGCTGACCGCGCTGCGCATTATCACGATCCTGGGCATGGTGTCGGGCCAGGTCGCCCTGGTCAGCGTGTGGCGGTTGGTGACTATGGTGCGACGCGGAACGGTGTTCTCCCACGCCGCCTTCCGGTACGTGGACGCCGTGATCGGCGCGATCGTGGCGGCCGCCCTCCTGTGGTTCGCGGTCACGGTCCTCAACGCGCCGGGCCAGCGGGAAGACCCGGGTGTCACCGTCATCATGGGCGGGATCGGCGTGGCCATCCTGGGGGTCGCGCTCATCGTGTTCGTGCTGCGGATGCTGCTCGCCCAGGCCGTCGCGCGCGACGTCGAAGCGACGCAGATGCAGGCCGAGTTGGACGAGGTGATCTGATGCCGATCACCGTCGACATCGACGTGATGCTGGCCAGGCGGAAGATGTCTGTGGGCGAGCTCGCGGACCGCGTAGGGATCACGCCCGCCAACCTGGCGGTACTCAAGAACGGCCGCGCCAAGGCGGTGCGCTTCACGACGCTCGCCGCGCTCTGCGAGGTGCTCCAGTGCCAGCCGGGCGACCTGCTGCGCTGGGAGGACGAGGACGCCGCGGGCGTATGACGTGCCCCAGAGCGGGCGTGAAAACGCCTGGCTCCACCGGCCTGACACGGTACGTCGACCGCATGGACGTGAATCGCCGATCGCCCGCAGCGCCGTCCTGACCTCGTTGGGAAGATTCCGGTTGACCTGCACCGCGCCGTCCTGGTCGACGATCGCGACGTAGTCGCTGCCGGGCGACGGCGCGGTGATCACGTAGGTGATCAGATGCGGGGCGTCGGTGTCGCAGGTCTCGGTGAGGTGCACCTTATAGCCGTTCCAGCGCAAGTCGCGCTTGGTGATCTCGTTGGTCTACACGACCGCCAAGGTGCTGGCGGGGCCGACCGACACCAAGCGTGGGCAATTGCTGGGGATGTGGTCGGCGATGCGGCTGATGGCCTACGACCCGGTGCGCCGGCAACGCAGTACAGGCGCTGATGTGGACCCGGACACCCTCGTATGGCACGGTCTCCCCTGCCGTGGGATGTGCTCAACGGGAGGATTTCCTGCATGCGGCAGGAGATGGAGATGACCTGCCTGCGCGTCGGGATCAACGCGGGTCGGCGTGGATGGACCGAGCCACGTCCTAAGCGCGGCGTGCCGCACTTCCGGTTGACGCCCGAACTGGTGCACGGGGTCGCGATCGCCGGTGGCCGACCTCGCCCGGGGTGCCCACGAGCGACGCTCAAGAAGGCGGATTTCCGACTTCCGCTGAAGTCACTGTCCCCTGACGGGTGAATGTGGCGCTGCGGGCCGAGCAGGCAAAGACCGGAGCCGGCGCCAACGAACTCGCCGAGCGCGTCCGTGGCGCGATGTCCCGCCCCTGGCCCTCCGTTGACACATACCCCCACCTGGTATAGAACACTCCCGAGGCTAATACCCCCAAGGGGTATCTGATTCGATGCTTGGTGCCCGGGAGGAGACGGACATGGGATTGTTCGCGATTCGCGACTACCGGCGGCTGTTCAGCGCTCAAGTCATCGCGTTGTTCGGTACCGGTTTGGCTACCGTCGCGCTGGGGCTGCTCGCGTACGAGCTCGCAGGTCCGCGTGCCGGTGCGGTTCTCGCCACCGCGCTGACGATCAAGATGGTCGCGTACGTGGTTGTCGCACCGCTCGCGGCCGCGTACGTCGATCGGCTGCCCAGACGTTGGTTTCTCACGATCCTCGATGTGGTGCGCGCTCTGGTGGTGATCGCGCTGCCGTTCGTCACCGAGGTGTGGCACATCTACGTCCTGATCGGGGTTCTTCAGACCGCGTCAGCGGCATTCACCCCGACGTTTCAGGCGGTCATCCCCGACATCGTGACCAAGGAGGCGGACTACACCCGCGCCCTGTCCGCATCGCAGGTTGCCTACACCATGGAGAGCCTGTTGAGCCCGGTGCTCGCGGCTGTGGCGCTCACCTTCATGTCGTTCAACCTGCTGTTCCTCGGCACCTCCATCGGGTTCGCCGTGTCCGCGCTGCTGGTCCTGTCCACACGCATCCCCAACGCGCGCCCCAGTTCGCACACGAAGGCCTGGGACCGGGCCGTGGCGGGGATCCGCACTTTCGCGGCCACCCCGAGTCTGCGCGGCGTCATGGCACTGAACCTCGTGGTCGCCGCCGTCGGCTCCATCGTGGTCGTCAACACCGTGAACTACGTCCGCGACGTTCTCGGCGGCACTCAATCCGACGTGGCCTGGGTGCTCGCCGCGTCCGGAACGGGGACGCTGCTGGTGGCCCTCGTCCTCCCGCGCGTCCTGGACCGGGTGGCGGACCGGTTCGTGATGCTGATCGGTGCCGCCGTGCTGCTGTTCGCGGTGGGCGCGGCGGTCACGATGTCCGCGGTGAGCATCGCCGCATCACTGCCGACCGGGGTGATCTGGGCGGCGGTCGGCGGCGGGATGGCGCTGATCGTCACGCCGACCGGGCGGGTGCTTCGCCGGGCGGTCGATCCCACCGGAATTCCCGAGGTCTTCGCCGCCCAGTTCTCGCTGTCCCACCTGGCCTGGCTGGTCACCTATCCCATCGCGGGATGGGTCGCCACACACGCGGGCTTCACGACCACCTGGACCGTGCTGGCGGGCCTGGCGGCAATCGGAGCTGTCACGGCGCTGGCGGTCTGGCCGCGCGACGAGAAGGTCGAGGCCGGAGGGCGTACGGCAGCGACGGTCCAGCCACGCATCAGGAAGGCCGAGGCCGGAGGCCGCGCCGCAGCGGCGGTTGCTTCCGCCAGGACCGAAGTCGCCACGCGGGAAGCCGCAGAGGCTGCGGAGGGCACACTCGCGGCAGGCCAGTGCGCCTGCGTTCGCACCGTCTGAGGTCGCTGACCAACACCGCGTAGACAACGACGCAGGTGCGTGGCCATTGCCGGAACGGGAGCTTCGTCCGCCCCTATGAGCGTCGGATCAGCGGGTCCGCTGTGGCAGCAAGCGGCGGCGGCGGGCTGCCGCCCGATCACCTCATCGCGGCCGGCACCGGGACAAGCCGGTGTGGCAAAGGCGTGCGCTTCCTCCGCTGATCTTTGTCAGGGGTGGCGGCTAGCATGCCCGCCATGCCTTCTTCTCGATCGGGCGCGGCCCGCTTTCCGTTCACGAAGAATTCCCGATGGACGTTGGCGTGGACCAGTCGGCCGGCGAGTGACCTGGCGTTCGGCGAACCGGTCGGGGTGCCACGAACCGCCCACACCGATCGGGTGTGGGCGGTTGCGACCGCAGTCGTGGACGGGCGGCCGGTGGCGGTCTCCGGGGGTCGCGATCGGACCCTACGCCTGTGGGACCTGACGTCAGGTCAGCAGATCGCTCAACCGTTCACCGGTCGCGGCGACTACGACTACGTGGAGTCGCTTGCGACCACGGTGATGGATGGGCGGCCGGTGGCGGTCTTCGCCGGTGGCAACACCGGAATCGTACGGGTGTGTGATCTGATGTCCGGTCAGCAAGTCGGCGAGCCGTTCAGAGGTCACACCGATTGGGTCAAAGCGGTTGCGACCACGATGATCGACGGGCGGCCGGTGGGAGTTTCCGGCGGCCACGACAAAACTGTACGCATGTGGGATCTGAGGTCAGGCGAGCAGATCGGCGAGCCGTTCAGAGGCCACACCAATTGGGTCACAGCGATTGCGACCACGGTGATGGATGGACGATCGGTGGCCATCTCCGGCGGCCACGACCGCACCTTACGCTTATGGGATCTGAAGTCGGGCCGGCGGATCGGCAAACCGCTGAGGGGCCACACGTACTACGTTGAGCTGATTGTGACCACGGTGGTGAACGGGCAGCCGGTGGCAATTTCCAGCGGTGCGGACGACGGAACTCTACGCTTGTGGGATCTGAGCTCAGGCCAGCAGATGGGCAAACCGTTCAGTGGCGACACCGGCTTTGTGAAGGCGATTGCGACCACGGTGATGGACGGGCGGCCGGTGGCCGTTACCGGCGGCATCGACGGAACTGTCCGGATCTGGGATTTGGCATCACGCCGGCAAATCGGCAAGTCGCTCACCGGGCACACCGATCAGGTTCGGGCGATCGCGACGACGGTGGTGGATGGGCGACCGGCGGCCGTCTCCGCCAGCGACGATTACACGGTACGGATGTGGGACCTGTCGTCAGGGCGGCGAGTTGATGAGTCCCTCAACCGCCACACCGGCTATGTCTCCGCCGTCGCCGCCACGGTGCTTGACGGACGTTCCGTTGCCGTGTCCGGCAGCTACGACAAGACCGTCCGGGTGTGGGATTTGCCTACCGGCGAGCAGGTCGGTGATCCGCTCACCGGTCACACCGACATGGTTACCGCGGTTGCCACCGCGCTTGTCGGCGGCCGACCGGCGGCGGTCACCGGCAGCTCTGACAAGGCCGTCCGCATATGGGATCTCCGCTCGGGGACACAGACAGGCGGGCCGTTCACCGGTCATACCGACGCTGTCTGCATGGCTGCCGTAGTGGAGTTCGATGGGCAGCCGGTGGCCGTGACCGGCAGCTACGACGAAACGATCCGCATGTGGAACCTGAACACAGGCGAAGAGATCGATGCATCCCGCGCCGGCCGGCGGCGCTGGACGGGCGCAGTCGGCGCCACCACCCTCAACGGCCGACCAGTCGTCCTGACCGTCACCCAAGACGGCACCCTCAAGGTGCTCGACCTCACCACCAACCGGTCGGCCACGACCTCCGCCGCCGATCGGCACGGCGAATCCGTGCAAAACCTCGCCGTCACCACCATCGGCGATCGGCCGGCCGCGATCACCGCTAGCCGCAACAGCTCAGACCCCGTGAAGATATGGGACCTGGCCACGGGCAACGCCCTCGGTGAACTTCCCACCAGAGCCACCGGAGCCGTCGCTGCCGCCACGGTGGACGGTCAACCCATCGCTGTGACCTCCAGTTATCAGACGGTACGCGTGTGGAAACTCACCACCCGCAGGCAAATCGGACCCGACTTGCACTTCCCCAAACCCGTAACAGAGGTGGCAATCAGCGTAGATGGACATGTCATCGTCTGTTTTGACCGTGACATCGCCGTGTTCACCAACACCCCGGCGCCGCGCGAGCATTGAGGTGATCCCAGCGGATAGTTGGGGCTATTGGAGTTTCTTGGCCGCCGTCCGTGGCGTTCCGGCCCTTTCGGGAGGAGTAACCGAAAGTCGGAAAAGTGCTGCGCTGGTTCCGCGGCGAGCACGACGTTCCCAAGCTCGGGCGCGACCCTCGCATCTCCCGGGCCACCGCCTAGCACCACATCCGCGAAGGCATCGAAGTTCTCGCAGCTCAAGCCGCCGATCTGCACGAAGCCCTCGACCGCGCCCAAACCGACGGACTGGCCTACGTCATCCTGGACGGCACTCCGATCCCGATCGATCACGTTCCGCATGACCAAGCGCCAAGTGCGGCAAGTGGCTTCGGCCGAGAAAGCTGGAGCTCCGAGCGCGCCTGGCTCGGAGCAAGGGTCAACCGCGCAGCAGCTCCGCGAGCGGTCCACGCACATCCGCGGGATACAGGTTCAGCTGCTCGAACTCGGCGACCGTCGCCCATCTGAGCTCGAAGCTGTTGTCCGGCCCGTGCTCCGCAGCCTCCTCGCCGGAGAGCGACGGCACGCCGTCGACGTCGCGCATGAGGAAGTAGAAGGCGGGCCGGCCATTGTGTGAGCTGGTGAAGAGCAACCGGTCGATCTTTCCGGTGAGAGTCGTCTCTTCGAGGAGTTCACGGACCGCCGCACTCTCCGACGACTCGCCATCCTCCACATGGCCCCCGGGAAGAACCGCGTAGTGGTGTCCGGGACACTGCGACCCCCGCCGGCCTCCGGCATCGCACATGACGCAGGTGACGCCTGGCCTGCGTCGGAGGAACCGTTTGATGACCAGGACTTGGGTACCGTCGACGACCACGGCGACCGCTCGGGGGATCGGCATGCAGTGGATCATACGATCCGGCCCGGCGGAGTCGGGCGAGTCCGGATGGTGAGCCGGACATCGACGGACCCGGCACTCTGTAGCCCTGCCCGTCAGAATGGGGCTGTGACGAACAGCGTCAAGGCGCACCGGATGCCGGGCACTCTCAAAGCGGCTCAGTTCATCATCACGCTGGAAGTGGCTTTTGGTCTGGTGGGCCTGGCGATCACACTGGCTGGCTTTTTCTCCACCTTTCTGTGGGGCATCCTGCCTGGCCTGATCTACGTCGCAGGAAGCACCGCCCTTCTCGGGTGGCTGTTGAGCCGATGGTCGAGCCGCCGAACGTACTTACGATGGGCAATCATCGCCGCGCACCTGTTGTTGATCGGCGCCGCCATCCTCGACCTGGCTCTTTTCTCCACAGTGACGTGGAAAGCGGTGTTCGGCTCTCACATACTCGCTTGGGCTGTCATAGTCCTGCTCTTTCTGCCTTCGGCTGGGCGCTGGTTCAGCGAGTCCCGCGCCTGATGTAGCAGCTGGCGTTCGTCCACCTGCACGCTGCTGGAAGCCTCCTCCTGGACTCCGCACAGGAGGCCCGGGATCTCCCGTCGAGGCCTGTCTGGGGCTGTCCACGGGCGTGAGTGTGGTGACGGTGTAGAGGTACTGGGCGGGTCGCGTGCAGATGGTCCCGTGGGTGGGGTATGGCCCCTAGCGTCGCTGGATATGCGGACAGTGGATGTACTGGTCGTGGGGGCGGGACTGGCCGGGCTGCGGACGGCTCGGCTGCTCGCGCTGCGAGAGCTGGATGTGATGGTGGTCGACCGCCGCAGGTCGCTGTCGGCGGGCATCCGTACGACCGGGATCTTCGTGCGTCGTACCCTTGACGACTTCGACCTTCCGGACCAGCTGCTCGGGCCTGGCGTAAGGGACGTGCTGCTGTATCCGCCGTCGCGGCGGGCGCCGATCCGGCTGACCAGTGAGCGGGACGAGTACCGCGTGGCTGACATGGCGGCCGTCTACGAGCATGCGCGCCGTGCGGCGGAGTCGGCCGGGGCGCGGGTCTTCCTGGGCGTTAGGTATGTCGGCGCGTCGATGGGATTTGTGCAGTTCGCGGGTGCGGAGCCGGTGCGGGCCCGGTTCGTTGTCGGCGCGGACGGCGCCCGCTCCCGGGTGGCGCGGGATCTCGGCCTCGATGTCAACCGGCGCTTTCTCGTCGGTGCCGAGATCGTCCATCCGGTCGCGTCGGGCACGACCATCCCGGCGTTCCATTGCGTGCTGGACCCTCGGGTCGCTCCGGGGTACCTGGGGTGGGTCATCGACGACGGTCGGCACGCGCACGTCGGCGTCGCGGGATATCCGGGTGCGATGCGGACCGGCGTCCGTCACCTGCTGGACGCTTTCGCCGCGGACGCGCCCGGCCGGGCGGCACCGACCGGTCCGGTCGAGCGCCGCGGTGGTCCGATCCCGGTCGGCGGTGTGCTGCGACGGTTGGCGTGCCCCGCCGGGCTGCTCGTCGGAGACGCGGCGGGCGCGGTGTCGCCGCTGACGGCCGGTGGGTTGGACCCGTGTTTACGCATGGCGGAACTGGCCGCGGCGGTCGCCGCCGGGTACCTGCGTACTGGCGATCAGCGCAGGTTGAGCGTGTACGACGGGGGCGCGTTGCGGGCCCGGTTCCGGGGCCGGCTGTTGTTGCGCCGGGTGTTCGCCGGTATCCGGTCCCCCGCCGCGGCGGAGGCGGCGGTGGCCGTGCTGCGTGGTCGTGCCGGTCGTGCCGTGGCGGCGCGGATCCTGTTCGGTGACGGTTCGTTTCCGGGTGTCGATCCACAGCTTGTGGACGCTGCGATCGACCACTCCTGGGAGCGATGAACGGCTACGCGGCGCTGAAGTGCGGGTAGATCTCGGAGTTCTTGCCGAGCTTGAGCAGGGTCTCGGTCACGCGGCCCGTCAGGTCCATGATCCCGATGCCGGCCGCGGTGGAGATGAGCAGGTGCTTCTCGTCGTACCAGCCGAGGGTTGTGGGACGCGCGCCCCCGACGATGGGAAGTCTCGTCACGGCCTTGCCGGTCGCCGCGTCCCACACGCAGGCGGCTTTCTCCAGCGGCAGGCAGGCGGTGACGAACCGCTTGCCGGACGGGGAGAAGACGCCGCGCCCGTCACCGCCCGGCCTGCCTCGCACCTGGTATTCCCTGGCGGCCTTGCCCTGCAGGTCGTACAGGCGGACGGTCGTGCTGCCGAGCCGGCCGTGCCTGACCAGGAAGCGGGTGCCGTCCTGGTTCCACTCGAAACCGCCGACGGTGACCAGCGCCTTGTGGATCTTGATGAAGCGGGGCGTGAAGTCGGGCAGGTCGAGGATCAGTACTCCTGCCGAGCGGTCGCCCTGCCGGGCCAGACTGACGGTGAACAGCAGCTTCTTGCCGTCCGGCGACCACCGGGGCCAGCGCATCTGGGGATACTGGGTGCCGCCGTTCTCGGTGCTGGCGGGCGTGTACTCGGTGAGCTCGATGTCGATGTCCCGGCTCTCACCGGTGTTCCGGTCGGTGATCCGCAGGCGGTCCTTGACCGGTTCTCTCGGGGACTCCAGGTGCGCGACCGTCCAGCGTCCGCCGGGGGAGACCGCCATCTCCCCGTAGTCGCTCTTGACGAACCGCCGCCGGTCCGGCTGCCAGGCCCACAGCGTGAACGGGTTCCCCTGCGGCTGGAAGTCGGTGGTGCTGTAGGACGTGAACCGGACAGGGCGGCCGTTCAGGTCGGCGGCGACCGCGGCCTGGCCCTTTCTGACCTGGCCGTCTCCCGACCGTTCCGTTACGCCAGGTAACGGGCCTTTCGTCGGCTGGGGCAGGGGCGCGGCAGCCAAGGCTGGGGCTGTGGCGAGTACGAGTGCGCTCACCAGGCTGGACGTGAAACGGCCGAGCATGTGATCTCTCCTGGCTGCCGGGGGATACGGTTGATCATGGTAGGTCCGCCCCGGCGCCCGCGATGGTGGCTTGCGGAGAATCGATGCCTGGCTCCGGCGGCGGCCTCGGTGATCGGGATGCCCCCGTAGGAGTGGCCGAGCAGCACGACCGGTCCGGCGAGCGACGCCAGTTCCGCGGCCAGCATGGCGGCGTCGTCGTGCATGCCCGCGGTGGGATGTTCACCGGCGCTCGGGAGCGCCGGGGTGTGCGTGGCATGGCCGAGCGCGTGCAACTCGGTCTCGAGCTTCGCCCAGGTGGCCGGCTGGTGCCAGGCGCCGTGGACAAGCATCACGGTGGTCATCAATGGTGCTCCATGGTTTTCGTGCGGTACCGGTCGGTGATGCGGCCGCGGTCAGTGGGCCGCTGCCGCTGTGAGCGCGTAGTCCCAGAGGCGGTCCGCGGCGGCCGGGTCCACCGACCAGGCGGCGACGCCCGCGGTCGCGCCCGGCACCTCCTCGGCCTCCTGGTTGTCCGAGGAGAAGTACCGGCCGGTCACGCCGTCCAGCAGCGGGGACGCGGCGAGCAGCACCGAGGTGGAGGCGCCCTGCTCCGGGGTCTTGTAGTAGTCCGGGGTCACCAGGTTCCCCTCGTCGTCCATCGCGCCCGCCGCCCGCATGGTGTCGTCGTCGAGGTGCCGCTGCAGGTTGGTGTGGATGTAGCCGGGTTCGAAGGCGTTCGCGGTGATGCCGTCGGCGGCCCAGCGCCGGGCGGCGCCGACCGCGAGCAGCGCATCGGCCGTCTTCGACTGCGCGTACGCGACCCACGGGTCGTACGGGCGGCGCTCGAAGTGCGGATCGTCGAAGTCGAACGGCGACAGCAGCTGGGCGCCCGAACTCACCATGACCACCCGCGCGTCCCCGGCCTGCCGCAGGTTCTCCCGCAGGCCGGTGATCAGTGCGAAATGCCCGAGAAAGTTCGTCGCCAGCTGCAGTTCCCAGCCATTGGCGGCGACCTGGCGGGTGGGCAACGCCATGATCCCGGCGTTCGCCACGATCGCGTGCACCGGCCCGATCCAGCCTGCCACGAACGCGCGCACCGAGCCGAGATCGCTCAGGTCCAGGGCCCGCTGGTCGCCCGTGGGGTTGCGGGTCGCGACGGTGACCTCGGCTCCTGCACCCCGCAACGCCCGTACGGTCTCCAGGCCGATCCCGGAGGCTCCGCCGGTGACGATGATCCGCCGGCCGGTGAGGTCAACGCCGGCGAGGATCTCGGCGGCCGTGGTCCTGGCGTCGAACGGGGTGCCCATACGTGTCATAACCCGCAACGGTAGGGACCAGGATTTGGACTCGGAATGGTTCAGGATCCAACATAGTTGAGTGAGCGTCCAGCAAGCCGATCCCCTCGAAGACGTCCTCGCCCTCGTCGGCACGAACAGCCGCCTGTCCGTCAGGCTGGTCGCCGGCGGCGAGTGGGCGATGTCGTACGGCCCGCCGCCGGCGGTCAAGTTCGTGGCGGTGCGCCGCGGCCGCTGTCTGCTCACCGTCGACGGCGTACCGGAGCCGATCGATCTGGCCGAGGGCGACTGCTTCCTGCTCACCCAGCCGCGCGCCTTCACCCTGGCCAGCGGCCCGGGGGTGCGGCCGGTCCCGGCCGGCCCGGTCTTCGCGGCGGCCACCGACGGCGTGGCCCGAGTGGGGACCGGCGAGGACGTGGTCCTCATCGGCGGGCGGTTCGACTTCGGCGAGCGGGCCCGCGACCTGCTGCTCGACGTGCTGCCGCCGGTGATCCACGTACCCGGCCGCACCGCCGAGGCCGCGACCGTGCGCTGGGCGCTCGAGCAGATCGACGCCGAACTACGCGACCGGTCGCTCGCCTCGACGCTGGTCACCGAGCATCTCGCCCTGGTCATGCTGATCCACCTGCTGCGCCTGCACCTGGCCGTCGCCGGGCCGGGCGCGGTGTCCGGCTGGATGGCCGGACTCACCGACCCGGTCGTGGCCCCGGCGCTGCGGGCCATGCACGCCCGGCCGGCCCACGCCTGGACGGTCGCCGAGCTGGCCGAGTCCGCGGCGGTGTCCCGGTCGACGCTCGCTGCCCGCTTCAAGCGAACCGTCGGGCAGAGCCCGCTGGACTACCTGACCGGCTGGCGGATCGAACTGGCCACCGACCGCCTGCGGCGTGGGGACGACACGGTGGCGATGATCGCCCGTACGGTCGGCTACGGCTCGGAGAGCGCGCTGAGCAACGCGTTCAAGCGGGTCACCGGCGCGTCTCCGCGCGAGTATCGCCGCCGGATCGGGCCATACACAGCCGTACGATAGGACATGGCTCGGGAGCGGTCTGCCATTGTGTGAGCATGGAACCCACCCCACCGACTCGAGGCCCGGGCCGCGTCATCATTCTCAGCGGGGCCTCCAGCTCCGGGAAATCGACCCTGGCCAAGGCCCTGCAGCGCGCACTCGATGAGCCGTTTCTGTACGTCTCGTCCGACCAGTTCGTGGCGAGCGGCATGCTTCCGGAGCGGCGTGACCACGAAGGTCCCTTCTCGTGGTGGTACGAGATGCGGCCGCGTTTCTTCAACGGCTTTCACCGGTGCCTGCCCGCCCTGGCGAGCGCGGGCAACGACCTGATCGTGGAGCACATCATCGAATTCCCGACGTGGCGCGAGGAGTTGTCACAGCTGCTGGCGGACTTCGACGTGTTCCTCGTCGGGGTGCATTGCGACCTTGCGGAGATCGATCGGAGAGAACGCGAGCGCGGGGACCGCCGCATCGGGGAGGGGCGTGAGCACGTCGAGGTCGACGGCATCCACACGTTCGGTCCGTACGACTACGAGCTGGACACCAGCCAGGGCGTTTCGGACGCACTTGTGCAGTCGGTGATGACCGCCTGGCGATCGAGGGGCACGCGGCGCGTGCTGACCTCGGGAGTTCACGAGATGGCCTGAGCCAGTGCGTTGCCCCCCTCCGGAGTCACCGGTTCGGTCAGGAAGACGGGCGCCTGGGCCATGAACCTCGGCTCGTCGCCCCGGTGCTCGTCGGCGGCGTGGACGGTGAAGGGATGGACCAGGTAGATGTCGCCCGGCCGGCCCGTCGCGTACGCGAGCGGACGGTGTGAACTGGCCGCGTCCACCAGCGGTCCGGCCTCGAACGGGTCCAGCACACGCCCCGCCAACGTCGCGGCCGCGTCCCGGTGTGAACCGACCCTGATCCGGGTCGGCGCGTCGTCGGGGCCGACCTCCGACAGCAGGATCAGCAGCAGCATCGTCTCCGGCTGCCCGCTGCACAGGTAGCCGCCGTCCGGCTGGGCGGCATTGGCATCGATGTGCCAGCCTCTGTCGTCGGCGGGCGGGAGATGCGGGAATCGGATCGGCACCATGCCGAGCGAACCACGCGGCACCCAGCCACCGGCCCCGCAGAGCTCGTCGAGTGCCTCGGCGAGCCGGGGACTCCGGATGAACTCCCCGAGCGCGCCCTCACCCGTGAGGTCCGCGGCCCACACCACCGGTTCCTTCCAGGTGGCCGGGTCCTGCGGTGACAGACCGGTCTGCCGCCACAGCAACGCCCGGGCGGCGTCGCCGACCTCGCGCGGGGCGGCCTCTTCCAGCTTCACGAACCCGTCGGCGACAAAGCGGTCAATGTCAACAATGCCCATGCCAGGGACGCTAACAGCCGTGTCCATCTATTTTTGGGGAGGCCGTCAGGAGCTGTCGTGTCCGGTCCGCGATCAGTCGGGGCTGCTCGGCCTGGATGAAGTGCCCCGAGGCGACGTCCTCGTGGCGCCCGTCGGGCAGGGTCTCGGCGTAGCGGCGCTGGTGCTCGCGGTTGGCGGCGTGCTGACGTTCCCGCCCTCTTTCCGCGCGGGTCACCGACAGCACGATCGTCGAGCATTTCGGGAGTTGGGGCGGCCGGGCGCGGAACTGCGGGATGGCGGCGGCCACCGCCTGGATCTCCTTGCGGGTCTGGGAGGTCCCGGCGGGGGTGAAGTCCTCGGCGAGCATGGTCCGGTAGGTGTCGGCGGAGAACAGGCGCCGCACGTTACCGGTGAACAGGCGTGCCAGAGGAGTGAACCGGCTGAGCATCTGCGTCACCGCCAGCATGCGGTCGATCTTCTTGGAGGTCTGGTCCCAGGTGTCGTACACCGGTGAGCTCTCCGGCAGGACGTCGGCCAGCAGCAGGCCCCGCAGCCGAGGCCCCAGGCGCTCGGCGGCGCGGCGGGCGACCAGCCCGCCCATGCTGTGCGCGACGAGCACGAACTCGCCCGGGACGACGGCCTCGGTCATCGCGATCAGATCGGCGGCCATGTCATCGATGCTGAGCCGCTGGGTGACGCGGCCGCTGAGCGCGCGCCCGGCACGGTCGTAGGCCACCAGGTGCGCCGTGTCGGCCAGCAGCGGCAGCACCGGATCCCAGAAGGTCCGGCCGCAGCCTCCGCCCGCCTCGAAGACCACCGTCCGGTCATGCCCCTGGCCGGACTCCTCGACATAGACGCGCCGGCCGTTCACCGGCACCGCCCGCCCCGCTACATCCCGCATGCCCGCTCCTCCCAACCGTTTTCATTTTGGATAATGGTATCTCATATGAAATCGTTGGACCATGGACGCCGTTGAGCTGCTGCTGCATCCGGTACGGCTGCGCATCGTGCACGCCCTGTCGGCAGGACAGGTGCTGACGACCGCGCAGTTGTGCGCCCGTATGCCCGAGGTGTCGAAGGTGACCGTCTACCGGCAGGTCGCCCTGCTGGCCGAGGGCGGCTTTCTCGAGGTGGAGGGCGAGCAGCGGGTACGCGGTGCCGTCGAGCGGAGCTACCGGCTGCGCCAGGACCGGCCCGCGATCGACGCCGGGGCCGCGGCCGCGATGTCGCTCGACGACCACCGCCGTGGATTCGCCGCGACGATGGCCGCCCTGATCGCCGAGTTCAACGCCTACCTGGACCGCGCCGGCGCCGACCCGGTCGCCGACTCGGTGTCCTATCGGCAGGGCACTCTGTGGCTCAGCCCGGACGAGCTCGCCGAGATGCTCACCGAGCTGCTCGCGGTGCTGCGGAACCGGGTCGCCAACGCTCCCGCGCCGGACCGCGCGCCGTACCTGCTCAGCGCGATCCTGTTCCCCGCCGAGCAGCCGCCCCCGGACGCGCCCGGTCACTGAGGGAGGCGGGTGGCCGAATGGCCTACTTCCCAGGGCGGAGACCGTCGGCCGACATCAGGGTTTCCGCGGGTGCCTTCTCCGATGCCGTACCACCCCTCCATGGCTGATCTTGATGTGGCCGAGTCCGGTGACGGCCCGCTGGGAGGCGGGCCGGTGGTTCACCGTACGGGGACGCCGAGTTCGCGGCCCTGGTAGAAGCCTTCGCGCTCCTCGAGGACGTAAGGGCTCATGATCTCGCGGCGCCGGTTCTCGGCCTCGGAGCTGCGCCAGGAGTCGCAGGCCTCCTTCGAGTCCCAGAACGACACCCCGGTGATCTCCTGCCCGTCCTCCGACCAGTACGCGTACGCGTGGCGCAGACCCTCCGGGTACGGGTCCGGGCGCCAGGCCCTCTCGAACTCCTCCAACGCCCCCGGCCTGATGCGGCGCGTCGTCACCCAGACGAAGTGCTCTCTCATCGCAGCCTCCTCAGCGGCTTTCATTCCACCATAGGCGGCCGGGGCGGCGATATAAGGGAAAATATCGGAGTAAAAGGCTGCTGTTTCTATGCCATGCCATGGGATTAGCTTGACGATCACGTGTAACCGAGGTCATCATTGATCCAAGCGATGACACGACGCTTGGATATGAGGCCCGCAGAGATGCGGGCCTCAAATCTTTCACAGGTCGGTGGCGATGATTTTCTCGATGTTCCGCTCGGCCAGGGCCGTGATGGTGACGAACGGGTTGACGCTGGTGTTGCCCGGGATCAGCGCCCCGTCGATGACGTACAGGCCGGGGTAGGCGGTCAGGCGCCCGTAATTGTCGGTCGCCTTGTTCAGGACCGCACCCCCGAGCGGGTGGTACGTCAGATGGTCGCCCCAGATCTTGTAGACGCCGAACAGATCGGTCCGGTAAATCGTCCCCTCTTTCGAATTGATTTTGTCGAAAATGGTCTTCGCCATGTCGATGGCCGGTTGTTTCCAGGCCGTCTGCCAGTTCAGGTCCACCTTTCCCGTCGCGGCGTTCCAGGTGAACTGGGCCCGGTTCGGGTTCTTGGTGATGGAGAGATAGAACGACGCGAAGGTCTCGATCCCGGTGGGCAGCGGGGCGATCTCCGCGAAGGCGCCGCCCGCGGCCCAGTTGTCGATGCCGGAGCACGGGATGGACGACTGGAGTGATCCGGTCGGGTCCCAGAGGTGGTTGGCGCGGCCGCACATGACGTTGCCGTTGTCGCCCCAGCCCTTGCCGATCTCGCCGTTCAGGTTGGGCAGCGCGCCGGTGGCCTTCAGCTTGACCAGTAACTTGCTGGTGCCGACGCTGCCGGCCGCGAAGAACACCCGGTCCGCGGTCACGGTCTTGGTGGCCGTGGTGTCGCCGCTGGTGTTCAGCTGCTCGATGGTCACCGTGTAGGCGCCGCCGGACGCGGGAACGACCGAGGTCACCCGGTGCAGGGGGGAGACGGTGACCCTGCCGGTGGCCGCGGCCCGGGCGAGGTACGTCTTCTGCAGGGACTTCTTGCCGTAGTTGTTGCCGTACAGGATCTCGCCGGCCAGGGCCGACTTGGTGACCGTGCCGGCGGCCTCCTGCTCCATGTAGTCCCAGTCGTACACGTCCGGCACGAAGGTGAACGGGAAGCCGGAGCGCTGGGCGTGCTTGCGGCCCACGCGGGCGTACTGGTAGCAGTCGGTGGAGTCGAACCAGGCGGGGTCCACGGTGCCGACGCCGAGGCCGGTGTTCGCGCGGGGGTAGTAGGTGTCGTACATCTCGGCGGGGTTCACCGAGGGGAGGATGGCGGCGAAGTTCTCGCGCTTGGGGGTGACGGCCATGCCGCCGTTCACCAGCGAGCCGCCGCCGACGCCGCGGCCCTGGTAGACCGTGATGCCGCTGAAATCCTCGGCGTCCAGCACGCCGGTGTAGCGGGGGATGTCCCGGTCGATGGGGAAGCCGAGGAAGTAGTTGAGCGGGGCTTTCGTCCGGGTGCGGAGCCAGTAGGAGCGGTTGTCCGGCTGGAGCGTGTTGCAGAAGATCTTGCCGTCGGAGCCGGGGGTGTCCCAGGCCATGCCCATCTCGATCATGTGGACGTTGACACCCGCCTGGGCCAGGCGCAGAGCGGCCACCGAGCCGCCGTACCCGGTGCCGATGACCAGGACAGGTACGTGGGCCCCGTCAGCGATCGGGCCGGCAGCGGCGGCGGCCGGGTGGCTGAGGGCCGCCGCGCCCAGGAGGGACCCGGTTCCGATGAGGAAGCCGCGGCGGGAGATGTCGGGGGTCGAGGTCTTTCCGGTGCTGCGCATGCGGTCCCTCACTTCCTGGTTCTCATCTTCGGGGGGTAGGCGATGAGCCGCCGGTCAGCGTGCATGCGGTGTCGAGGCCCAGTACGTGGTTGAGGCGGCCGAACGCCAGCCACGAGCCGAGGCACATGCTCAGCTCCACGATCTCGAGCTGGCTGTAGTGCGCCGTCATCCGGGCCCAGAACTCCTCGTCCAGGCCGTGGTGGTCCAGGGCGTACCGCTCGGCGTACTCGGCCGCCAGGCGGGTGCGGTCGTCGAACGCGTCGGTCGTGCGCCACTCCGTGACCGCGTCGGCGAACGTGTCCTCGACCTTCTGCCCGTCCCGTTCCGTACGCCAGTCGAGGCAGAAGGCGCACCCGTTGATCTGCGCGATCCGCAGCCGCGCGGCCTCGAACTCGCGCAGTCCGAGGGTCGTGTGGGTGTACACCGACATCGAGAACTTCGAGGCGGCGATCCCGATGCCGGGGACCATCTCGCCCCACACGTACGAGATCGGGTCCTTGCCTGCGGGAATGTCGATGTTCACGGTCGTTTTCCTCCGAGGGTGCCGGGTCGCAGCGGGACGTCGAGCGCGTCGTACAGTCCGGGTCCGGCGTCCACGAGCCAGTCGATGGCGCCCACCAGGCGGGCGACCGCGGTGGCGTTCCCTCCGGCGGACAGGTTGCCGCCCTCGTCGGTGGCCTCCACCGTGACCTCGATGCGCGGCCGGCCCTCGATGATCACGCGGTGCGCGCCCACGCCGTTCGGAGCCGTCGGCCAGTCGGGCGCGCAGGACGAATGGATGCGGGTGACGTGCTCGACGACGATGCGGGGCTCGCCCTCGACGATGCCCTGCACCTCGAACCGGACCGCGCCCTGCGTCCCCGCCTCGAACTCGCCCACCGTGGCGTCGAGCGCGCGCCGGTCCCGGGTCTCGCGGATCTCGTCGAGCTCGACGCCGAGCGCCCTGGCCATCAGCCGTACCTGGCCGCCCCACACCATGGTCGGGACGGTCGGCGCGATCATCGGCGGCTCGTAGTCCATCGGCTGGCCCATGCCGACCAGGTACCGGACGGAGTCGGGCTGGTCGTACGTGGAGTAGTCGAAGATCTCCTGGCAGCGGATCGCGTCGATGGTGGAGCCGAGCCCGCTGATCAGCAACGGCAGCACGTCGTTGCCCCAGCCGGGGTCGATCCCCGACACGAACAGCGAGCCGCCGCCCTCGCCGATGGCGGCCAGCACCGGCTCGCGCAGCTCGGGCGGGGCGTTGCGCTGGTCGTAGAGCGCGTAGAGGGAGGGGGTGACGACGACGGCTCCGGCTCGGATCGCCCTGGTCACGTCGTCGAGTGCCTCCTGGGGGCGGAGGTCGCCGGAGGCCGCGTAGACCACCGCGCGGGGGCTCGCGCCCAGGACGGCGTCGACGTCGTCGGTGGCGGCGACCCCGAGCTCGTGGCCGAGCCCGCCGAGGTCGCCGGCGTCCCTGCCGACCTTGTCCGGATCGTGGACGAGTACGGCTGTGAGTTTCAGCCCCGGATGGGCCTCGACCGCGCGGATGGCCGCGCGGCCGACGTTGCCCGTGCCCCAGACAACCGTGGACATCATGGGCGGAGCGTAGCAAGCGCTTGGTTAGTCGTATAGGGGTCAGCCGCGTACGGCGCACAGCAGGCGGTTGTTCCCCCGCTGCCAGAGCGTGCCGACCTCCGAGAAGCCGGCCTCCCGCAGCGCCTCGACGTGATGCGACAGCAGGTGCGACTCCGAGCCGTGGTGCGAGGCCCCGGCCGTGGTGCGGCGCGCCTCGTTGAGCTCGGCGAAGGCCGGTTCCGCCGCGACCGCGTCCCACCAGGTCCGCCAGTCCTCCGGCGGGTTCGCGCCGAACGCCCGCTCCGTCTCCCTGTCGTGGACGGCGCGCTCAAGGCGGGAGAGAGCGGGGGAGGTGTCGTCGGTGTCCATGTGGTCGCCGTTGAGCAGCAGCCCGCCGGGCCGCAGCACGCTCGCCACCTCGCCGTACACGCCCCTGAGGTCGGCGGCGGAGATCCAGTGCAGCGCCGTCGTGCTGATCGCGGCGTCGGCGGGCCCGTCCAGTCCAAGCAGTTCCGTCCAGCCGCCGGTACGCAGGTCCGCCGAGACGAACGTCAACCGCGGGTACGCGGCCCGCCCGAGCCCGAGCAGCAGCGGGTCGGCGTCCACCGAGATCACCTTCGCCTTGGGCAGGCGGTCGAGCAGCCGGGCCGACAGGGATCCGGGGCCGCAGCCCAGGTCGATCACCACCGGGTCCGGCCGGTCCAGCGCCTCCACGGCGTCGATCAGGGCGGTGAAGCGCTCCTCGCGGTCGGGGAGGTAACCCTCCTGCTGGCGGTCCCAGCGCGCGATCCACTCCAATGCGGCATCGTGAGTGAGCACGTACGTCTCCTTGTGACTGTCGTTTATGCTTTGGACAGTTACAAGCTAGAACATGAAGGTGTAACCGGTCAATTGGATTACAACAGTCACACGGATGGCGTGGTCAGGACCACGGTGGCGATCGTCAACGCGCTGACCCCCGGCGAGCAGCGGGGACGCGCTTATCCGGCGCCGGGCAGCGCCGGTGCCGCCGCCACCGAGAGCCTGCGTACGGTCTATCCGGATCATCGCGAGGTCACCGACGCGGAGGGCGCCGAGCTGGCGGAGGTGGCCGCCCGCCTGCGGACGGTCTTCGCCGCCGTGGCAGCGGACGACATCGACGCCGCCGCCACCGAGGTGAACGCGCTGCTGGAGGAGAGCCACGCCAGGCCGACGCTGGAGCGGCACGACGGCGAGCCCTGGCACCTGCACTTCCACGGCCCGGGCGGCACGCTGGCGGGCGAGTGGGCGGCGAGCTGCGCCACCGGGCTGGCGATCGTGCTGGGCAGCGAGTTCAGCGACCGTCTGGGGGTCTGCACCGCGCCGCACTGCGACCGGGTCTACGTGGACGTCTCGCGCAACGGCACCCGGAGGTTCTGCTCCACGGCCTGCCAGAACCGCGTCAAGACGGCCGCCTTCCGCGCCAGGAGCCGGGCCGACTGACCGGGGCTAGAGGGTCCTGATCGGGGTGCCGGCGAGGAAGGCGTCGATGTCCTCGACGGCCTCGCGGAAATACGTGCCGTAGTTCAGCTCCGTCACGTATCCCAGATGCGGCGTGGCCAGCACGTTGGGCAGCGTGCGGAACGGGTGGCCGGCGGGCAGCGGCTCCAGCTCGAACACGTCCAGCCCGGCCCCCGCGATGCGCCCCGCCCGCAGCGCCGCCACCAGCGCCTCCTGGTCGACGATCGCCGCCCGCGAGGTGTTGACCAGGTAGGAGGCCGGCCGCATCAGCGACAGCTCCCGCTCCCCGATCAGCCCCCGCGTGCGGTCGCTCAGCACCAGGTGGACGGAGACGACATCGGACTCGGCCAGCAGCGCGTCCTTCCCGGGGGCGAGCCGCACGCCGAGGGCGTCCGTGCGCTCCTCGGTCAGGTGTTGGCTCCACGCCACGACGTCCATGCCGAACGCCCGGCCGATCGCCGCCATCCGGGACCCGATCTTGCCGAGCCCCAGCAGCCCGAGCGTGCGGCCATGGAGGTCCGTGCCGACGGTGCTCTGCCAGGGGCCGTCCGCGCGCAGGGCCGTCGCCTCGGGCAGCAGGTGGCGGGCGAGGCCGAGGATCAGCGCCCAGGTCAGCTCCACCGGCGCGGTCGAGTCGCTGGCCGTGCCGCAGACCGTGACGCCGCGCGCCCGCGCGGCGGCCACGTCTACGGACGCGTTGCGCATGCCCGAGGTGATGAGCAGCCGCAGGTTGGGGAGCCGGTCGAGCACTTCGGCCGGGAACGGCGTGCGCTCCCGCATGATGACCACGATCTCGTAGTCGCGGAGGGCGGCCACGAGGTCGTCCCTGGCGGTGAAGTGGTCGCGGAAGCTGGTCACCCGCACCCTCGACCAGTCGGCCAGGCCGAGAGCCACTCCCTGGTAGTCGTCAAGCACGGCGCAGCGCAGCATGACCAGCAATCCTACGGAGGATCCGGTCCCCTGCTCCAGCTCCCCGGTACGCCCGGGGAGCTGGAGCCCGTTCATTCGGCAGCGAGTCGCTCTGCCTCGTCGTGCAGCGCCAGGATCAGGATCAGCTCGAGCTGGAGCTCCTCCAGATCGGGCGCCGTGAGCCCGTGTAGGACGCGCATGTCGGGCCTCCCTGACCATAGGACGTCCCACAGGTCACAACGGTTCACCTGTCAGGTCTCGCTCCTGAACCGTTCCCACGCGGATTGCCGCGTCATGCCGAGCGAGGCGCCGATGCGTTCCCAGCTGACGTCCCTGCCGCGAAGATGCGCCACCCAGTCGCGCAGGTTGTCGTCCACCTGTGCCTGCACGGCGGCGATTTTCGGAAGATGCTCGAGTATTTGCTCCTCTGTCATGGACTCCCACATCGGGAGGCGGGGCTCGGTAGAGGTGGCGAGGCGCTCCTGCGTGAGGATTTCATTGCACAGTTCGATGCATTGGTCACAAATGTGCACACCGGGACCGGCAATCATCTTCTTCACCTCCGCGCTCTTCTTGTGACAGAAAGAGCAGCGGATCTTGTCCTTCCAGTCGTCAGGCATGCCCTGACATTAGCCCGTCAGGCTGCACCTGACAACCCCATCTGCTCCTGCAGGATGGCCTGACGTTCCTCGGCGATCTTGCGACAGATCGTCACGTACGCGTTCAGCACCTTGCCGTACAGCGCGCGCGCCTGTTCCAACTGGGCGCGCAGCTCCAGGACGCGGTCGGCGTCGCCGCGTTGCTCGGCCTCCGCCAGCAAGGTCCGTGCCTCGTCCACGATCTCCTCGGCGCGCAACCTCGTACGGCGGAGCACGGCGGAGCACTGATGCAGCTCTTCCAAGCGAGCCGCGGAGACGATGAACTCAGCAGAGTGCACGGGCGAGTCGTCCGACGCCCGCCTGCGGAGATCCGATGCCATTTCCCGCCACCTCCCGGTCAAGGTTGCCTAACTGTAGACGCGCAAGCCCCTCGAGAGGATCACCGGGGAACGCCCGGGGGTGGCTGAATGATCCTGGCGGAGAGGTTTCTATTCCTCGGTAGGAAAACCTCATCCCTGAAACTCATTCGGTCCAGGATAAATGTGGTACTGCCAGGGCCTATTAGTGGAATGCCGTATATCTCCGTTGGCTGCAAAAGCGGGGGTGAAGACATACGATCGGCCCTCGCGGAGGCCCGGGCTCGTCACATACTGAAGCCGGACGGCAGCGCAACGTGACTCTCTGAAGTGGTGGCGGTGGTGGCGGATGTCTGAAACGGGGAACGGTGACGACGCGGTCGACGTGAGCGTCGTCATCCCGGCACACAACTGCCGGGCCTACCTCGACAGATGCCTCACCTCCGTGCTCGTGCAGCGCGTGAAGAAGGAGCTCATCGTCGTCGACGACGGCTCCACGGACGGCAGCGCCGAGCTCCTCGACCTCTACGCCGCCTATCACCGGGCCAGCGTCAAGGTCGTCCACATCGACGGCAGCGGCAGCGCGGGCCGGCCGCGCAACGTCGGCATCGAGCACGCCTCGGGCCGGTACGTGTTCTTCTGCGACGCCGACGACTACCTCGGCCCCGAGGCGCTGGAGCGCATGGTCGCCATGGCCGACAGGAACGGCTCCGACATCGTCCTCGGCAAGATCGTGGGCCACGGCAGGCGGGCGCCGGCGTCGATGTTCCAGCAGAGCGCGGAGAGCGTGACCATCGGCGACAGCAACGTCTACAACAGCCTGTGCTGCTTCAAGCTGTTCAGGAGGGAGCTGCTCGAACGCCACCGCATCAGGTTCGGCGAGGGCATGCTCGTGGGCGAGGACATCCTCTTCACCGTGCACGCCTACTGCCACGCCGGCGCCGTCTCCGTGGTGGCCGACTACGACTGCTACCACCTCGTGTCCAGGCCCGACGGCACCAGCATCATGCAGCAGCGCGGCAGCAGGGACCCGCTCGCCTGGCTGGCCATGATCAAGGCGCCGATCCGGCTCATGGCCGGGCACGTCGAGCCCGGTCCGCTCCGCGACCACCTGCTGCGCCGGCACTTCAGGCTGGACGTGTTCGCGCAGCTCGGGCAGGTGTTCCTGGAGAGCGACGACGTGCGGCGCAAGGACATCGCGCGGGAGGTGGCCGCCCTGTGCGACGAGTGGTACACCCCCGGCGTGCACGAGCTGCTCAACAGCGTCGACAGGCAGCGGGCGGCGGCGCTCGACGACATCGACCGCCTCGTGCGCCTGGCCCGCATCGAGAGCGCCGCCGTGCGGCGCAGGCTGACCGGGCTGCGCTGGGACGGCGACGGCCTCGTGGTGACGGGATCGGCCGGGCTCGACGGCATCGGCGGGGACGACGGCCTGGCCGTGGTGCTGCGCGGGCGGCACGACCCGGCCGCCGAGGTGGTCGTCCCGGCCGAGCGCAAGGGGAACGAGTTCACCGCGCGGGTGAACGTGTCCGCGCTCGGCTCGGGGATCTGGGACCTGCGGGTGGCGGTCGAGGCCGAAGGCGTGGTGCGGCTCGGCAGGCTCGGGGCCGAACGCGACAGCGGCGTGAACCGCCCGCCGCCCCGGCTGATCGGCGCCGCCGTCGCCCTGCCGTACTTCACCAGGGACAACGGCAACCTCAGCATCGACGTCGGCGGCCACGTGGTCGGGGTGCCCGGCTCGGTGCGGCTCATCAGGACGCGGTGGGCGCTGGGGCACCGGCTGATCGTCGACGGCGAGGTCTGCGTCGCGGGCGCCGCACCCGCCGCCTCGGCGGTCAAGCGGGTCGTCTGGCGCGAGCGGCGTAGCGGCCGTGAGCGGGTCGAGCGCGTCGTGGCGCTGCCCGGGGGCGGTTTCGTGGCCAGGCTCGGGGTGGGCTGGCTGCCGCCCGGCACCTGGGACGCGTACCTGGAGCTGGATCTGGGCGGGCCGCCCGCGCGGTTCAGAATCGAGACCGACGCCGAGACGGTGGCGGCGCCGCGCCGGTGGTGGGGCGCGGCGGTGCTCAGGAGCGTGCGGCCGTACGCGACCTCGGGGAAGGGACGGCTGAGCACCGTGGTGCGGCGGCTCACGGCAAGGATGATCATCAGGCGAATCATGCGCTAATGCCATCTATATGCAGGTGCAAGACGATGTCCTAAAGTAGGACCGTTTGCTCTTGCAGGAGGTGTGCCGTGCACGTACCAGATGGCTTCTTCAACGCCGCGACGTCCATCTCGGCCGGGGTGGTGGCGGCGGCCGGAGTCACCGTCTGCCTACGCGGGGCACGGCGCGAGCTCGACGACCGGACCGCTCCCATGGCCGGGCTCGTCGCGGCCTTCATCTTCGCCGTCCAGATGCTCAACTTCCCCGTCGCCGCCGGCACCAGCGGCCATCTGCTGGGCGGTGCGCTGGCCGCGATACTCGTCGGGCCGTACACGGGTGTGCTGTGTATGGCCGTGGTCCTCCTCGTGCAGGGCGTGTTCTTCGCCGACGGCGGGCTGACCGCGCTCGGCATCAACATCACGATCATGGGCGTCGTCACCGTGGTGGTCGGCTGGGGGATCTTCCGGCTGGTGACGGGGCTGTCCAGGGGACGCGTGGCGGTGGCGGCGTTCCTGGCGGCGCTGGTCTCGGTGCCGGCCTCCGCGCTGGCGTTCACGCTGCTGTTCTGGATCGGGGGGACCGCGCCGATCGAGGTGGGCGCGGTGGCGGCGGCCATGGGAGGCGTGCACGTCCTGATCGGGATCGGCGAGGCGCTGATCACGGCCATGACCGTCAGCGCGGTCCTGGCCGTGCGGCCCGACCTCGTGTACGGCGCCCGCGGCCTGACCAAGCCCCTGGTCCTGCGCGGCGCAGAAGGCGAGACCACCACCGTGGGCGGGCAGGAGCCGGCCGCCGCGCCTGGCAGGCTCAAGCCGTTCCTGCTCGGCGGGATCGGCCTGACGCTGGTCCTGGCCGGGGTCGTGTCGTTCTTCGCCTCGTCCTCGCCCGACGGGCTGGAGGCGGTCGCCGAGAACAAGGGCTTCCTCGGCCAGGCGACCGACCACCTGGTGACGTGGGGGCTGGCAGACTACGGCGAGGTCGGCGGCATCCCCGTCGGCGTGGCCGGGATCATCGGCGTCGGGCTCGTGCTGCTCATCGCCGGGGCCGTGGCGTACGCCGCCCGCGGCCGCGACGCGGCCAAGGTGTGACGCGTGGGCGCGGGGCACCATCACCAGCTCTACCTGCCGGGCGACTCGGTCGTGCACCGGCTGCCGCCGCAGTGCAAGCTGCTGGCCGTCTTCGCCTTCGCGATCGTCGTGGTGGCCACGCCGAGGGAGCGGTTCTGGGCGTTCGCGGTCTACGCGGTCCTGCTGGGGGCCGTGGCGGTGGCCGCGCGGGTGCCGCTGGCGTACGTGCTGCGGCGGATGGTGATCGAGGTGCCGTTCGTGCTGTTCGCCTTCCTCATCCCGGTCATCGGGCTGGGGGAGCGGACCACGGTCCTCGGGCTCTCGCTGAGCGTGCCCGGCCTCTGGGCGGCCTGGAACATCCTGGCCAAGGCCACGCTCGGCGTGATCGCCTCCATCCTGCTCGCGGCCACCACCGAGCCGCGGGTGATCCTGATCGGCGCCCAGCGGCTGCGGCTGCCGGCCCTGCTGGTGCAGATCGCCATGTTCATGCTGAGGTACATGGACGTGATCATGGACGAGATGCGGCGGATGCGGGTGGCCAGGGAGTCGCGCGGGTTCGAGGCGCGTGATCTGCGGCATGTCCCGGTGATCGCCCGGTCCGCCGGGGCGCTGTTCATCCGTTCGTACGAGCGGGGCGAGCGCGTGCATCTGGCCATGCTCAGCCGGGGATACACCGGCCAGATGCCGGTGATCCAAGATATTTCGGCATCTGTACGTCAATGGGGCATCGCTCTGGCTCTGCCGGCCATGGCCCTCGCAGTATGGGGACTTTCGTGGTGAACTCTCTCGACGTCCGGCAGCTCGCCTACGCCTATCCCGACGGCACGCAGGCGCTGTTCGGCGTGGACCTGTCGATCGGCCGCGGCGAGCGCGTGGCCCTGCTCGGCCCGAACGGCGCCGGCAAGACCACCCTCGTCATGCATCTCAACGGGATTCTCACCCCGGGGCACGGAAGCGTCACCGTGGCCGGCACGCCGGTGCGCAAGGACACGCTCAAGGAGGTCAGGCAGCGCGTCGGCCTGGTCTTCCAGGACCCGGACGACCAGCTCTTCATGCCCACGGTCAGGGACGACGTCGCCTTCGGCCCGGCCAACGCGGGCATGCGCGGCGAGGACCTCGACCGCGTGGTCAAGGACGCGCTGGAGCGGGTCGGCATGCTGGAGGCCATCGACCGGCCGCCGCACCACCTGTCGTTCGGGCAGCGGCGCCGGGTGGCGGTGGCGACCGTGCTGGCCATGGCGCCGGAGATCCTGGTGCTCGACGAGCCCTCGTCCAACCTCGACCCGGCCGCCCGCAGGGAGCTGGCCGAGATCCTGCGCTCGCTCGACGTGACGGTGCTCATGGTCACGCACGACCTTCCGTACGCGCTGGAATTGTGTGAACGTTCACTGATCCTTTCCGGCGGCGTCATCGCCGCCGACGGCCCCACGCGTGAGCTGCTCTCGGACGCGGAACTGCTGGCCGAGCACCGCCTGGAGCTTCCATACGGATTTGCGATCCCTGCGGTGTGAGGGCATTTATCCGCGTCCTGCCCGCCTCTTCCTAGTTTGTGCATGCCCGGGACCCGGGGATGTCGAAGTACAGTGGCTCATCGAGGAGGGGCCAAATGAAGCTGCGGCTTGCGCGACACGCCCTTGGTGATGCCGTGGTGGTGGCCGTTGAGGGAGAGCTCGACCTGTTCACCGCACCGTTCCTGCGCGACGAGGTGCGTGACGCGATCAAGCAGGACAGCGCCAGACTGGTGCTCGACCTGCAGCAGCTGTCGTTCATGGACTCCAGCGGCCTGTCGGTGCTGATCGAGGCCTGGCGGCTGGCGACGGGCGAGGGCGGCGGCGTGTCCCTGGCGGCGCCCCAGGCGCCGGTGGCGCGCATTCTCCGTACGACGGGGCTCGACCGGCGCATCAAGGTCTATTCCGACGTCGACAGCGCTGTGGGTGAGATTTGACGCCCCCCGAGTAGAACTTCATTCGGTCGGCGGGTTAGGGTCCGGGATATGGACGTGAACGGATCTGCAGCAATCATCTCCGGCGGCGCCAGCGGCCTCGGGGAGGCCACGGCCCGCGAGCTGGCCCGCGCCGGCGCCACGGTCGTCGTCGCCGACCTCAACGAGGAGCGCGGCAAGACCGTCGCCGACGAGATCGGCGGGGTGTTCGTCAAGACCGACGTGTCGGACGACGAGCAGGTGCAGGCGGCCGTGGACGCCGCCGTGGCGACCGGCAAGCCGCTGCGCGTGGTGGTCAACAGCGCCGGCATCGGCTGGGCCGAGCGCACGGTCAACCGTGACGGCAGCCCGCACAGCCCGGCCACGTACCGCAAGGTCATCGAGGTCAACCTGATCGGCACGTTCAACCTCATGCGCATCGGCGCCGCGGCGATCGCCAAGACGGAGCCGGCCGACGCTGACGGGCAGCGGGGCGTGGTGGTCAACACGGCCTCCGTGGCGGCGCTGGAGGGGCAGACGGGGCAGCTGGCGTACTCGGCCTCCAAGGGCGGCATCGTGGGCATGACGGTGCCCGCGGCGCGCGACCTGGCCGCGATCGGCGTGCGGGTGAACACGATCTGCCCGGGCATCATCGACACGCCCATCTACGGCTTCACGGCGAACTCCGAGGAGTTCAAGGCCAAGCTCGTGGCGCCGGTGGTGTTCCCCAAGCGCATGGGGCGGGCCGACGAGTTCGCGCACCTGGTGCACTCGCTGATCCAGAACGACTACATGAACGCCGAGGTCATCCGCTTCGACGGCGGCATCCGCTTCCAGCCCAAGTGAGGTCTCGTTGTCTGACGAAGTGCTCGTCGAGGAATCCGAGAACGTCGCCGTAATCACGATAAATCGTCCTAAAGCGCGGAATGCCGTGAACGGGGCGGTGGCGCGGGGGATCGCCGAGGCGCTGGACGCGCTCGACGCCCGCCCCGACATTTCCGCTTATGTCCTGACCGGTGCCGGTGGCACCTTCTCCGCGGGCATGGACCTCAAGGGGTTCCTGTCCGGCGACTTCCCGGTGGTCGAGGGGCGCGGCTTCGGCGGGCTCGCCGAGTCGCCGCCGAAGAAGCCGCTGGTGGCCGCCGTGGAGGGGTACGCGCTCGCGGGCGGGTTCGAGCTGGCGCTGTCGTGCGACGTCATCGTGGCGTCGTCGGAGGCCAAGTTCGGGCTGCCGGAGCCCAAGCGTGGGCTGGTGGCGGGCGCGGGCGGCGTCATGCGGCTGCCGCGCCGGATCCCGTACCACGTGGCCATGGAGATCGCCCTGACCGGCGATCACTATCCGGCGGCGCGGCTGTACGAGCTCGGGCTGGTCAACCGGATCACCGTGCCGGGGGAGGCGTTGGAGGGGGCGCTGGAACTGGCCCGCAAGATCGCCGCCAACGCGCCGCTGGCGCTCGCCGCGACCAAGAAGGTGATCATCGAGTCGCAGGACTGGTCGCTGGAGGAGATGTTCGCCAAGCAGGGGGCGATCGTCGGGCCGGTGTTCGGCTCGAAGGACGCCATGGAGGGCGCGGCCGCCTTCGCCGAGAAGCGCGCCCCCCGCTGGACGGGCGAGTAACCGTCCGGCGCCCGGCCTCTTACGGGCGGGAGAGCCCCCAACCACTCTCCCGCCTCCTCGGTGCCGTCCGCCGCTCCCCCCGAGGGACCTCAGCTCGCTTCTCGCGGATGCGGGGCCTCGGGATGGCCGGATTCCGTCAGGGGCGGCTTTTAGCGCGTGCATAAGTGTTCCTGGCTACGGTAAAGAGAGAGAAGGCAACGTACCGGGAGAGCGCATGAGCGACTATTCGGGTCACAGGTTCGAGTCGGCCAAGCGCGGCGCCGGGGCGCTCCTGTCCGGTGCGCTGAGCGCGCTCGCCGTCGTGGTCGCCATGCTGGCCGTGATGTGGGTCGTCGAGGGCTTCGACTTCGTGCTGAACGGCAGGCTCGACCGCGAGTTCGGCATCATCGGATGGGAGCCCGACGGCCTGATCGGCATCCTGTTCGCCCCGTTCCTGCACGGCGGCTTCGGCCATCTCATGGCCAACTCGCTCCCGCTGCTGGTCCTCGGTTTCCTGGCCGGCCTGCGTGACCTGCGCAAGTTCCTGTGGGCCAGCGTGCTGATCATCCTCATCGGCGGCTTCGGCACCTGGCTGACCAGCCCCAACGTCTACACGGTCGGCGCCAGCGGCCTGATCTTCGGCTACTTCGGGTTCATCCTGGCCCGCGGCCTGTTCGACCGCAGGCTGCTCGACATCGCCATCGCCGTCGGCGTGGGCTTCGCGTACTGGGGGATCCTGGCCGGCCTGCTGCCCAACCAGCAGGGCATCTCCTGGCAGGGCCACCTGTTCGGGCTCATCGGCGGCGTGGTGGCCGGCTGGGTGCTGCGGCGCAAGGGCCGCGAGATCCCGGCGTACTGAGGGTCAGAGATGTGACCGTGTGTGCTCCGCCGGGGAGGTGGCCAGCAGGCGGTCGATGTAGGCGAGGCCGATGGCCGAGGCCACGAAGGCCAGGTGCATGATCGTCTGCCACATGATCTTGTCGTTGGGCGTCGACTGGGCCCTGATGAACGTCTGCAGCAGGTGCACCGACGAGATGCCGACGATGGCCGTGGCCAGCTTGACCTTCAGGACGTTCGCGTTGACGTGGGAGAGCCACTCGGGCTCGTCGGGATGGTCGTTGAGGTTGATGCGGGAGACGAAGGTCTCGTAGCCGCCGATGATCACCATGATCAGCAGGTTGGAGATCATCACCACGTCGATGAGCGCCAGGACCGTGAGCATGACCACGACCTCGGGCGACGGCGTCGCCGCGGTGACCGGCGCGGTGTGCAGGAACACCGTCTCGATCAGGTGCCAGAGCTCCAGCGCGAACTGCCAGACGTACACCGCCTGGGCCACGATGAGGCCCAGATAGAGCGGGACCTGGAGCCATCGGCTGGCGAACATCAGATAGCCGAGGCTCTTCGGCCGTGAGATCCCCTGGCCGGATCTGACTTTTTCGGGCAACAATGTTTCCTACTAATCGAACCGGAGGGTTGGTCAGTTGGCGAGCCTGGGGTCCCTGGAACGCGCGATCATGGACGTGCTGTGGGATGCCCGGAAACCGATGCGCGTCAGGGAGCTGCTGGTCAGGCTCAACGAGGAGCGCGAACTGGCGTACACGACGGTGCAGACCGTGGCCGAGCGGCTGGTGAAGAAGGGGCTGCTCGAACGTACGCCCTACCGCAACGCGTTCCGCTACGCCGCGGTCAAGTCGAGGGACGAGCACGTCGCCGACCTCATGCTCGAAGCGCTCTCGGCCGGCGGCGACAGGTTGCCGGTGCTGGCCAGGTTCGCGCAGAGAGTCGAGGAGGAGGACGCGCTCGCCCTCATGGAAGAGCTGTCACGCCGTCAGAGGCGCTCGACCACGTAGTCGACGCAGACCGTCAGCGCCTCGATGTCGGCCGGGTCGATCGCCGGGAACATCGCGACGCGCAGCTGGTTGCGGCCCAGCTTGCGGTACGGCTCGGTGTCGACGATGCCGTTGGCGCGCAGCACCTTGGCCACGGCGGCGGCGTCGACGGAGTCGGCGAAGTCGATCGTGCCGACCACCTGGGAGCGGAACTCCGGAGCGGCGAACGGCGTGGCGTACGCCGACTTCTCCGCCCAGGTGTAGAGGCGCTGGCTGGACTCGCCCGTGCGGGCGGTGGTCCAGGCCAGGCCGCCGTTGGAGTTCATCCAGTCGAGCTGGTCGGCCAGCAGGAACAGCGTGGCCACGGCCGGCGTGTTGTAGGTCTGGTCCTTCGAGGAGTTGTCGATCGCGACCGGCAGGCTGAAGAACTCCGGCACGTAACGGCCGGTCGCGGCGATCTCCTCGACCCTGGCCAGCGCCCGCGGCGACATGATCGCGATCCACAGGCCGCCGTCGGAGGCGAAGCTCTTCTGCGGGGCGAAGTAGTAGACGTCGGTCTCGGCGATGTCGACGGGCAGGCCGCCGGCGCCGGAGGTGGCGTCCACGAGCACCAGCGAGTCGTCGGAGCCCACGCGCTTGATGGGCATGGCGACGCCGGTCGAGGTCTCGTTGTGGGTGAGCGCGTAGACGTCCACGCCCTCCTCGGCCACGGCCGTCGGGTAGGTGCCGACCTCGGACTTGATGACGCTCGGCTCGCCCAGCCACGGGGCCTTTTTGGCCACCGTCGCGAACTTCGAGGAGAACTCGCCGAACGACAGGTGCTGCGACCTGTCGCGGATCAGCCCGAAGGCGGCGATGTCCCAGAACGCCGTGGTGCCGCCGTTGCCCAGGACGACCTGGTAGCCCTCGGGCAGCGAGAACAGGTCGGCGAGCCCGGAGCGTACGCGGCCGACCAGGTTCTTGACCGGCTTCTGGCGGTGGGAGGTGCCCATGAGGCTCGCGCCGGAGGCGGCGAGCGCGGCCAGTTGCTCGGTGCGTACCTTCGAGGGCCCGCAGCCGAAGCGGCCGTCGGCGGGCTTGATGTCAGCGGGAATCACGATGTCAGCCACCTGACCAGGGTACTGATCCCGCGGGGCTGACAAGGGACCGGGGCGGGAATCTGAGAATAACCCCACAGCCAAAAGATCTCCAATGCCGCAGAATGGAGGAACCGGGGACCTGCCATGTTCGTGACATGAGAGCGGCGGTGGCGCCATGCCCCCTGAACAGGATTCGCGCGAGGTGGTGGAGGGCCTGCTGCGGCGGCCCTTCTGGCGGGACCTCCCGCTGCCCGTGCTGGTCCTCACCGGAGCGCAGGACGGTACGGCGGGGCAGCTGGCGGAGCGTTTCAACGGACTCCTGCCGTACGCGAAGCCGGAGGAAGGCGCCCACAGATCGCTGGCCGAGCTCGTGGACGCCCTGGCCGGAGCCAGTGGCGCCCTCGGCGGCAACAGGGTCGGCCGCACCCTGCTGCCCGCGCCGCGCTTCCCGCTGACGGAGTTCGTGCTGTGGGCCCGGGCCCAGCGCGACAAGAAACCGGAGCAGTGGCCGGAGGACAAGTGGCCGCCGCAACCTGACTCGCGCCCCGGGCAGGAGGAGCTCAAGCGCCGGTTCGGCGCCAGGTTCGGGGTGCGCCCCAGCCTGCAGGCCGACAGCCGCAAGCGTTGGGCGGCCGGCGACTTCCTCGTTCGGGCCGCGGTCTTCTTCGTGCCGGTCGCCACCGTGGTCGCCTGGTGGCTGGACACCGGGATCACCGACCTGATCCCGCTGGCACCCGGCCTGCTCGCGCTGCTGCTGGGCGCGGGCGCGATCGGGCTGCAGGCCGTGCGCTTCATCCGCGGCACGGCCTTCTCACGGTGGTTCCGCCGCCACCAGTACGAGGACTTACGGCGCACCGTCGGCCAGAGCCGCCCGGAATACGCGCTGCGGCTGATGAACGCCTCAGAGCCGGAGATCGAGAAGCTGCTGGTCTACGCGATGTTGGAGGACCTGCGCCAGGCATACCGCAAGTGGCCGCGCATCCCGTGGCCGAGCTGGGGGCGCGGGCTGTACGCGCTGCTGGTGCTCGACGCGGATGATCCGGTCCACGCGCGGTTCCTGCGGGTCCTTGACGAAGTCCTGTACGAGACGGGCATCGTGCCGCCGCTGCTGGTGATCGCCGAGGACCGGGGACAGCCGGGGCCGGCCGGGCCGCCGGCCAGGCGAGAGCGGCGGACCATCGCCAAGGAGGTCGATGACTGGCGCTCGCGCGTGGCGCTGCGCGGGCCGGAGCCGCGGCTGCGTCTCGCCGGCGACAAGCTGGTGCTGACGGGCACCTACCGGCCGCGCCTCGGGCGGGTCAAGGCCCGTGCCGTCGGCTACTGGCTCGCGATGCTGGCGCTGCTGCTCGCCCCGCCGCTGTACGTCTACGGCAGCAACTGGTTCGGCTGCGGCCCCGGCATGATGCGGGCCGAGCGACAGTGCGTCGGCCTGAGCGACAACCTCGCCGAGATCGCCCCCGACCCGGCCCTCATGCCCATCCTCGAGCGGATCAAGCGGCAGAACGAGGCCATCGACACGAGGCAACGGGTCATCACGGTCTTCTATCTCGGCGTGCTCACCACGTCACACCCGGGCGACGACCAGACGGGCGGCTCGGCCGGCGAACTGTCCGGCATCGCGGCCCGCCAGGGCGCCTACAACCGGCTGGGCAGCTGGCAGATCAAGGTGGAGCTGGCCAACAGCGGGCAGTACTTCCGGCATGCCGAGTTCGCCGCCAGGATGATCAGGCAGCGCGCGGCCGGCGACCCGGACGTGGCCGGCGTGATCGGGCTCGCGTGGAGCAGGACGGAGACGCAGGACGCCATCCGGGTGCTCAGCGACGCGCACATCCCGATGCTCAGCACCACGAACTCGGCCGATCAGACGCCGCTGGTCTACCACGACCGTCCCTCGCCGTACTTCTTCCGCATGGCGGCTCCCAACTCCGCGCAGGCGCGGGCGTTCGAGCTCTGGCTCGCGCACGGGCTCCCCGGCAGGAAGCCGGTCGCTCCGCAGCGGGTCGCCGTCCTGGTCGAGCACGACGCGGAAGACCATGAGCTCTACAGCAGGGACCTCGCGGAAGGGCTGGCCAAAGGCCCGTACGCGGCCGCCAGGCAGTACCGGTTCGCCAACCAGGACGAGCTGGCCAGCAAGGTCGACCTGGCCTGCCAGGACGGTGCGGAGGTGCTGCTCTACACCGGCCGGGCCACCTTCCTGAACACCGTCGCCGACACCCGCGAGCACCAGTGTGCGGACAAGGTGCAGATCCTGGCGGGCGACGATGTCACCGAAAAACTGGGGCAGATCCTCGTCAAGGAGGACTTCCTCAACAGGCCGGCGATCTCGTTCGTCGCGCTCAACGACGTGCGAAAGGGACAGGGCGACAACCGCACCCAGACGGAGATCGAGAACTGGATCGCAAGCGTCAAGGCGACGGGCGTGTCACGCGTGCACGCGTGGATGGGCTACGACGCGCTGCTGGCCGTCACCTCGGCGATCAACAAGATCAAGGCCTCGGACGTCGACGAGTCGGTCAACATCGCCGAGAGCGTCGCGTACAACCTGCGCGGGCTCGGGGTGGGCGGCCTCATCCAGGGCGCGAGCGGGAAGTTCTACTTCTCGGAGGACGCGGAATCGCACGCCGCGCTCCCTCGCGGCCTCTGGCTGTTCTCCACGGACCCCGCCGCGGGTGCCCCCGACAACGGCCTGGTGCCGCGGGGCAGCTGCACGGTCGACGAAAAGGCCCCGGACACCGCCGAACTCGAGGTGAAATGCTCGTTCGACTGACGCGCCGGGGCCGATCCCGTCAGTTCTTGCCGGTGACCTCGGCGGCGCCGGGGACGTCGCTCAGGGGACGCGAGGCGGGGCCGACGTAGTTGGCGCTCGGGCGCACGAGGCGGCCCGTGAGCTTCTGCTCCAGGACGTGCGCGGCCCAGCCGGCCGTGCGCGCGCAGGTGAACATCGAGGTGAACATGTGGGAGGGCACCTCGGCGAAGTCCAGCACCACGGCCGCCCAGTACTCGACATTGGTGGCCAGCACCCGGTCGGGCTTGCGGGCGTGCAACTCGTCCAGCGCGGCCTGCTCCAGCGCCGCGGCGACCTCGTAGCGGGGGGCGTCGAGCTCCTTGGCGGTGCGGCGGAGCACGCGGGCGCGCGGGTCCTCGGCGCGGTAGACGCGGTGCCCGAAGCCCATGAGCCGGTTGCCCTTGTCGAGCTCGCTCTGGACGTACTTCTTGGCGTCGCCGAGCTGCTCGACGCCCTCGATCATGTGCAGGACGCGGGCCGGGGCGCCGCCGTGCAGCGGGCCCGACATGGCGCCGACGGCGCCGGAGAGCGCTGCCGCCACGTCGGCCCCGGTGGAGGCGATGACGCGGGCGGTGAACGTGGAGGCGTTCATGCCGTGCTCGGCGGCGGAGGTCCAGTAAGCGTCGATGGCCTTGACATGCTTGGGATCAGGCTCACCGCGCCAGCGGATCATGAAACGTTCGACGATGGTCGCGGCCTCGTCGACCCGGCTCTGCGGCACCATCGGCAGGCCGAGGCCGCGCGCGGACTGCGCGACGAAGGAGAGGGCCATGACGGAGGCGCGGGCGAGCTGGTCGCGGGCCTCCTCGTCGGTGATGTCGAGCAGGGGCTTGAAGCCGTAGGCCGGAGCCAGCATGGCCAGGGCGCTCTGCACGTCTACGCGGATGTCACCGGAGTGGACAGGGATGGGGTACGGCTCCGCCGGGGGCAGGCCCGGCTGGAACTTGTTGTCGACCAGCAGGCCCCAAACGGCCCCGAACGGGACGCGGCCGACCAGCTCCTCAATGTCGACGCCCCGGTATCGAAGGGCGCCCCCTTCTTTGTCCGGTTCCGCGATCTCGGTCTCGAAAGCTACGACGCCTTCGAGCCCGGGTTTGAAGTCGGACATACTCGGCCGCCTCCCTTTCCCTTGCCATGTTTGGGCAATGCTGTGCCAATAGTCGGGGCCGCTTCGGGGGGTCGTTGGCATCGTTGCCCTCGTTCTCGCCCCCGAGCTTCTCCGCTCTGTTGATGTCGAGATACCGGCGGGTCAATTTAACCCCTTCCCAGGTCGTGCTCGGTCTCGGGACCCGCCGTAAGGCCAAACCCGCTGGTGAGGGGGGTTGCATGGGATCTACCACGCAAGCGCGCAAGAATACCGTCTCGTGGATGCCACCCCGCGCCCGCCCGTGCTGGCGGGGCTTCGCCGAACGTACGAGGGCCGGCCGCTGCTCGAATCCGACCTCGCGTCCGACCCCATGGAGCAATTCACCTTCTGGCTCCAGGACGCGCTCGAGTCCGGCCTGCCTGAACCCAACGCCATGATCCTGGCCACCGCCTCGTCCGGCGGCCGCCCGAGCGCCAGGACGGTCCTGCTGAAGGGCTACGACGAACGCGGTTTCGTCTTCTACACCAACTACGAGTCGCGCAAGGGCCGCGACCTGGGCGAGAACCCCCGAGCGTCACTGCTGTTCCCCTGGCATCCGATCCGCCGCCAGGTACGCATCGAGGGCACTGTGACGCGGATCTCCCACGAGGAGTCGGCCGAGTACTACAACTCGCGCCCGTACGGCTCGCGCATCGGCGCCTGGGCGTCGCGGCAGTCGGCCGTCGTGCGGTCCAGGGAGGAGCTGGACGAGCGCTACGCGGAGCTGGCCGAACGCTGGCCGGAGAGCCCGCCGGTGCCCGACTTCTGGGGAGGTTTCCGGGTCTACCCGATCGAGATGGAGTTCTGGCAGGGACAACTCGACCGGATGCACGACAGGCTCCGTTATCGGCGGACACGACCCGGTTGGGTCCTGGAAAGACTGGCACCTTAATGTTCATGGAGTGGCGATCGCGGAGCTGGTCAAGCGTCATCTGGTAGACACCCGGCCACTCGGCGCGCCCGAGTACCGGCGGCTCTGGCTCGGCCAGGCCGTCTCGCACGTCGGTGTCGGGGCGACCGTCGTGGCCGTCGGCCAGCAGGTCTGGGAGCTCACCCACTCCTCGTTCTACGTGGGGCTGCTGGGGATGGCCAACCTGATCCCGCTGGTCGTCTTCGGCCTGTGGGGAGGGGCGGTCGCCGACGCCGTGGACCGGCGCAAGCTGCTCATCGTCGGCTCGCTCATCGCGTGGACGGCGACGCTCCTCATCCTCGGGCAGGCGCTGCTCGGCATGAGGAACGTCTACCTGATCTTCGGCGCGGTCGCCCTGAACGCCACCGGCTTCGCGATCACCAGCCCGACCAGGGGCGCGATCATCCCCAGGATCCTGGAGAAGGAGCTGGTGCCCGCCGCGAACGCGCTCAACTCGCTCGTCTTCAGCATCGGCGCGGTCGCGGGTCCGATGATCGGCGCGGTCGTGC
The DNA here is from genome assembly GCF_040610775.1 of Nonomuraea sp. NPDC003709. Classification (NCBI taxonomy): domain Bacteria; kingdom Bacillati; phylum Actinomycetota; class Actinomycetes; order Streptosporangiales; family Streptosporangiaceae; genus Nonomuraea; species Nonomuraea sp. NPDC003709. The sequence continues at coordinate 214,327 of NZ_JBEXMW010000020.1, forward strand.
TGGCCTCCGGCGGGTTCGCGGCGGCGTACGCGATGGACGCCCTGCTCTTCACCGCGAGCCTCTACGCGGCCCTCAGACTGCCCTCACTGCCCCCATTGGGCGAAGTGCGACGTCCGGGTGCCGGGGCGGTGCTGGAAGGGCTCAGCTTCATCGTCAGGAGCCCGGTGCTGCTGATGTCGTTCGTCGTGGACATCATCGCGATGGTGTTCGCCCTGCCGCGCGCGCTCTTCCCCGAGCTGACCGCCGACAGGTTCGGCGGCTCGATGTACGCGCTCGGCTGGATGAGCTCCGCCATGGCCATCGGCTCGGTGGCCGGGGCGCTGTTCTCCGGCTGGGTGGGGCGGGTCTCGCGGCAGGGGGTCGCGCTCGTCGTCGTGATCGCCGTCTGGGGCCTGGCCGTGGCCGCCGCCGGGCTGGCGAGCGAGCTCTGGCTGGTGGTGGCGTTCATGGCCGTGGGCGGGGTGGCGGACGTGATCTCGTCGGTCTGGCGGCAGTCCATCCTGCAGCTGTACGCGCCCGACGAGATGCGGGGGCGGCTGCAGGGGGCGTTCATGGTGGTCGTGGCGGGCGGGCCGCGCCTGGGCGACCTGCGGGCCGGTGCGACGGCGACGGAGCTGGGGGTCAGCGGGGCCTGGGTGGGCGGCGGCATCGCCTGTGCCGTCACGGTGCTGCTCGTCGGCCTGTCCGCGCCCGCATTCCGCAATTACCGGGCTCGATAAAGGTCAGAGGTCAGACGACCTGGGCGGCCACCTTCAGGTCGGCCAGGAAGCCCTCGTACGCCTGGTCCCTGTCGGGCGCGCGCAGCACGGCGGACGGGTGCACGGTGGCCACGGCCAGCGCGTCGCCGAGCGGCACCGGCTCGCCCCGGTGGTGCGTCACGCGGAACTCCCGCCCCAGCAGAGCCCTGGCCGCCGTCGCCCCGAGCACCACGATCACCTCCGGCCGCACGAGGGCCAGCTCCGCGTCGAGCCACGGATGGCAGGCGTCGATCTCGCCGGCCGTCGGCCTCTGGTGGATCCGCCGCTTTCCGCGAAGGGTGAAGGAGAAATGCTTGACGGCGTTCGTGACGTAAACGTCCTCGCGCTCGATTCCGGCCTCTTCCAGTCCCTTGTCCAGAATGCGCCCGGCCGGGCCCACGAACGGGTGTCCCTGCCGGTCCTCCTGATCTCCTGGCTCCTCGCCCACGAGCATGAACCGGGCCCGCTGCGGACCCTCGCCGAAAACGGTCTGGGTGGCGTTCAGGTAGAGCCCGCAGCCCTGGCAGCACGCGGCCGCGCGCCGCAGCGAGTCGAGATCGAGCTGGTCGGGAAGGAACTCGGCCGCTCCTTTGTTTCCGTCCTTAACCATCGTCGGTCGTTCTCCCAATAGGGTTCGTGTGACTTCTGTGCCCGCTGCGGACGGGCCCAGTCCCCGCCACGACCGGCGTAATATTTGATTGGGAGGACTGCCTTGACCGCACACGGCCTGATCGACACGACCGAGATGTACCTCCGCACGATTTACGAGCTCGAAGAGGAGGGCATCGTCCCCCTTCGCGCCCGCATCGCGGAGCGTCTTCAGCAGAGCGGCCCCACCGTGAGCCAGACCGTCGCCCGCATGGAGCGTGACGGCCTCGTCCGCGTCGAGGGCGACCGCCACCTGTCCATGACCGATCTGGGCCGCACGCTGGCCACGCGGGTCATGCGCAAGCACCGGCTGGCCGAGTGCCTGCTCACCCAGGTGATCGGCCTTCCCTGGGAAGAGGTGCACATCGAGGCGTGCCGCTGGGAGCACGTCATGTCGGAGTCGGTCGAGGCCCGCCTGGTGACCCTGCTCGACAACCCCACCGTCTGCCCGCACGGAAACCCCATCCCCGGGCTCGCGGAGCTGGGCGCCAAGGAGCCCCCCGAGGGCGGCGCCGGGGTGCTGACATCGATGTCAGACCTGGCGGGGCCGAGGGACACGCCGGTCGTCGTGCGTCGAATTAGCGAACAAGTGCAAAGCGATCCTGCTGTGATGCTTAAACTCAAGCAAGTTGGGATACAACCCGGACGCGAGGTGACGCTCGCGGCGAGCGACGACGGTGTGCGGGTGACAGGTGACGGTGACGCGAACGACACTCCCGCGGAGCTTCCGCGCGATGTCGCCGCGCACGTTTTTGTCTCCAAGCGCTGACGCGCGCGCAGCGGCTTGGTTGAATCCCTCCTGGGAGGCCCTCCACTCTCCCCTGGCCAAGACTGTTGCAGGAGCGCCCGTGGTCCACTTTGCGTGCATGCCACCCCAAGGAGTGGTCTCCGGATGAATCGATGGGGGGATCTGTCACAGGAAACGGCTGATCACCTGGGTGCCGGATCTGTGCTCGATCACGCTGAGATGGCGGTGATCGTCACCGACCGTTTCAGCAATCTCCTCTATTGGAACCCCTTCGCCGAGAAGCTCTTCGGCCGTCAGGGCAAGTCGCCTTCACGTGACGCGTCCGTCCTGTCCCTCGGGATCATGGAGAAGGACCACCCGCTGGCGGTCGAGCTGGCCAAGCACGTGCTCAAGGGCGGCGTGTGGGAGGGCACGTTCGACGTCAGGCGCGGCGACGGGACCATCGTCTACGTACGCGCCCAGGCCGTGCCGCTGCGCCACGCCTCGGGCTCGGTGACGGGCATCGTCATCATGGCCCGCGAGGCGCTGCGCAGCAACGAGCGCGAGAAGGACCGCTTCGGCCTGCTGGAGCGCATCGGCGAACGGCTGGCCGGCTCGCTCTACGTCGAGGAGACGCTCAAGCGGGTCGCCGAGATGCTGGTGCCCCAGTTCGCCGACCACTGCTTCATCGAGCTGATGGAGGGCGACCGGCTCGTCCGCCGGGTCTCCCAGCACGTCCAGGGATGGGAGCCGCCGTCGGGCACCTGGAAGCCGCTGGGCGCGGAGATCCGCTACCCCTCCGGCCACTACGCCGACACGGCGCTGCGCCGCCAGGAGACGATCCTGGTCGAGAGCTTCGCCACCAGCAGCTACCCGGCCACCAGCGAGGGCAGCGCCCGCCTGTGCGGCGAGATCGGCATGACCTCCGCCATCGTCGCCCCCCTGCTGGTGCGCGGCGAGACGCTCGGGCTGATGTATCTGGGCCTGTCCAACCTCACCGACCGGCGCAGTCCCCACTACGACGCCTTCGACCGCGACTTCGTCGGCGCCATCGCCACCCGGGTCGCGCTCGCCATCGACAACGCGCTGCTGTTCGAGGAGGAGCGCCACACGGCGGAGTCGTTCCAGAAATACCTGCTGCCCCGGGCGCTGCCGCAGCTCGACGGCCTGCAGATCGCGGTGCGCTACTACCCGGCGGCCCCGCTCGCCTCCCACGGCCAGGGCATCCAGACCCAGGTCGGCGGCGACTGGTACGACGTGATCCCGCTGTCGGCGGGCCGGGTCGGCATCGTGATCGGCGACGTCGAGGGCCGGGGCGCCAAGGCGGCGGCCATCATGGGCCAGCTCAGGGCCGCGCTGCGGGCCTTCGCTCAGGACGACAAGTCGCCGGCCGACATCCTGGCCAGGCTCGACGAGTGGACCCGCATCATCGCCACGCCCGAGCACGACGACAACGGCGCCGAGGTCAGCATCCCGCCCATCGTGACCTGCCAGTATCTGGTCTACGACGCCTGGTCGCGCCAGCTGTCCTTCGCCAACGCGGGCCACGCGCCGCCGCTGCTGCTGGTCGACGGCCAGTGCGTGGAGCTCGACATCGAGGAGGTCGGCCAGCCGCTCGGCGTCCACGCCAAGGGCCTGCACGCCGACCTGGTCTACAAGGAGGAGACGCGCACGCTGCCGCCGGGCGCGGCGCTGCTGCTCTACACCGACGGCCTGGTCGACCGCCGCCCGGGCCGCGACGGCCAGGTGCCGAGCGAGCAAGAGACGCTCGGCGTGCTGTGCGAGAAGCTCGCCAAGATGTCCGGCGCCGAGGTCGAGCGCATCGCCGACACCGCCACGGTGGCCGTGCCCGGCGAGATCGACGACGACATGGCGATCCTGGTCGTCCGCTCCAGCGACGTCGACCTCGACGTCGAGGAGCGCACGTTCCCCGCCCAGCCGATCATGGTGGGCGAGGCGCGCCGCATGGCGTCGGAGGCGTTCTCGAGCTGGAACGTGCCCGAGGAACGGGCCGAGCTGGCCTGCCTGCTCGTCTCCGAGGTCGTGACCAACGTCGTGCTGCACGCCGCCACCGCCACCGTGCCCCGCAGGGAACTGGTCGTGGAGGGGCCGCCGCTGCCGTTCGACGAGTCCTGGGACGTGCCGGGCTTCGAGGACGAAGTGGTCGGCGACAAGGAGTTCACGCTGAGGCTGCGCAGGGGCGAGGAGTCGGTCTGGGTCGAGGTCTTCGACCAGGACCTGCGCCTGCCGCGCATCCGCAGCGCGGGGGAGAACGACGAGGGCGGGCGCGGCCTCTACCTCGTCGACCAGCTGGCCAGGCGCTGGGGATCACGTCCTACCAGGGAAGGCAAAGCCGTCTGGTTCGAGATTCCCACTCGCGGGAGATGAGTGATTAGCTGACCGTATGGAGCTGGCCTTCGAACGACGGGGCACCGGCGCGCCGCTGATCCTCATCCACGGGATCGGCCATCACTGGCAGGCGTGGTTGCCGGTGCTGGACCGCCTGGCGGCCGCGCGTACGGTGATCGCGCTCGACCTGCCCGGCTTCGGCAGATCCCCGGGCCTGCCCGAGGGCGTCACCTACACCGCGGAGTCGCTGGCCGACGCGGTCGAGTCGTTCTGCGCGGTGCTCGGCGTGCGCGAGCCGCACGTGGCGGGCAACTCGCTCGGCGGCTACATCGCGCTGGAGCTGGCCTCGCGCGGCGTCGTACGCACGGCCACCGCGCTGTCGCCGGCCGGCTTCTGGTCCCGGCCCGAGCTGCTCTACTGCCAGTCCGCGCTGCGCGCCCTGCGCGCCTCGGCCCGGTCGATCCCCGCAAGGCATACCGCCAAGGTGGCCGAGAACCCGCTGCTGCGGGCCGTCTCGACCGGGATCCTGGTCGCCCACCCCTCCAGGCTCTCCGCCACCGCGCACGTCGCGGCCATGCAGGCGCTGGCCTGGGCGAGCGGCTTCGACGAGACGCTGGAGTCGTTCGCCGGCCTGATGCCGCCCGCCCCGCCGAAGTCGCCCATCACGATCGCGTGGGGCGAGCACGACCGGCTCCTGCTGCGCCGCCAGGCCGTGCGCGCGGCCCGCTGGTCGGGGCAGCGGGTCAAGCTGTTGAAAGGGTGCGGTCACGTGCCCATGAGCGACGACCCCGACCTCGTCGCCCGCGTCATTCTGGAATCCAGCGCCATTTCGTAATTTCTCTGACCTCCGCCAAAGGGATGGGATAGGTTTCCCGGTATCGAGCGCTCAAGAGGGAGCGGCGGTCGATTTCCCGGTATGGCCATATGGCGGAATTCATGGCGGACGACTCCTGGTACCCGTTGTTGCGAGGGTGCCTCCAGAAAACTCATCCTTCCGGGCAGCACGAGCTGCCCGTCATTTTTCTGCTCGGACTGGCGGGCACCGGGAAGAGCGCGACCCTCACGCAGATCTCGCACAGCGTGCGGAAACCGCCCTCTCCGGCGGTCAACCTGGCGCTCCACCCGGCGCACGGCAGCACCGTCGCCGACGTGATCCAGCGGATCGCCTATGACCTGGCGGCGCTCGACAAGGTGCGGCTGCCCCGTACGGTTTTCACGCTGGTGGTGCTCGGTCTCGATCCGAAATTGTCGCGTTCGCAACTCGAAGATCAGCTGCAGCTGCGTCTTCAGCGCAAGGCGCGCATTGATCCCGATGACGCGGCGCAGTGGCGAGATATCGCCTCCTTATTGCCGAACATTGGCATTTGGCTGAAATTTCTGGTTTATGTCGCGGAGTTGCTGGAGCGCCATCTGGACGCCGCCGATCGGGTTCACCGCGTGGCAAAGGCGTGGCTCTCGGAACGGCTCGGCGGTGACGTCCTGAATCTCGTACAGGAGCAGAAGATCGGTGGGGAGCGGGCGGAGGGCGCGCGGGGGATCCTCGTCGAGGCGTTCCTCGAGGACCTCGCCCAGGCGTGGGCGAAGCCGCGCCACGCGCGCAACTGCCTCCTGCTGCTGGACGACGCCGACAGCCCGGCGGGCTGTGCCTTCCTGCAGGCGCTGGTCGCCGCCAGGGACAGGCGCTCCAAAGCCGGCGCGAGCGCGGACCCCCTGGTGGTCGTGGCCGCGTCCAGGACCTGGCCGAAGGGAATGACGGGCTGGGCGTGCCCGGGAACGCCGGAGGCCCGCCGGCCGCCGCGGCTCGCCGCGGCCACGTACGAGGACTGGGTGGAGCGGCGCGGCGACGGGGAACAGCGCTGGTGGTATCCCGTGCTCATGCCCGGCCTGCCGGCCGGCGGGACCGCGGCGGTTCACGAGCGCGCGGTCCACGAGCTGACCGGGGGTTACCCGTACGCCGCCCGCGAACTGGGCGATCTGCTCGAGAAGGCCGAGGACGACGACGAGTTCCGCGCCGTCCTGCACGAAAAGGTCGCCCTGCGCCGGCTGATGCCCGACCACCTGCCCCGGCGTGACCTGCTGATGGCCTGGTCGGCGGCCAGGAACGTGGACGACGCCGAGAACGCGCTGCTCGACGGGGCGAGCACCGCCTCGCACCTCCGCCGCGAGCTGGCCGAGCGGCTGTGGCTCACCACGCAGAGCGCCGCGGAGAGCCGAGGAGGCGGCTGGGAGCGCTCCTCCTCCGGCGGTGAGGAGATCACCGTCCTCCATCCCTGGCTCAGAAGGCTGCTGCTGCACCACCTCGCCGCGGAGCCGGAGCGCTGGGACCAGGTCCACGAGACGATGGAGAGGTTCTACCGCAAGCAGGAGGTGGCCGACGACGCCTCGGCCGCCTATCACACGCTGGCCCGGGTGACGGACGGGGACGATCCCCGGCTGGAGATCGTCGTGGCGTTCCTGAACGAGAGGTTCGGGCAGCTCGACGTGATCGGCCGCCGCGGCAGTCGCCTGCCGGAGTGGGTTCAGCTCTACGAGCAGGTGACCGCGGCCCCCAACCGCCTGCCCCTGGACCGGCCCTTGGCGGCGTTGTACGACTCACTGGCGGTGAGCTCGGCCGACACGGAACGGCGAGACCGGACTTCCATGATCAGGAAGCTGGTGGTGGCCCGGTGGTTCTGGCTCGATCCCGTCCTCGATCCCCCGGGCCGGCGCGCGACGGAGATCGCGCACGAGTTCAGGCAGCTGGCGAGCCTCACGACGACCGGCGGGTCGATCCTCAACCGAGAGGCCGAGAGGTATGAGCGACATCCCTGACAGCCTCCGGATCGGGCCCGCCCCCGCCTACGTCAAGCGTCGCCGCCGGCAGTGGACCGTGCGCGTCGTCCTCGTCGCCGTGCTCGTCGCGACGGGCCTCACCTTCGCCTTCCGCGCGCCGTCCAGGCTCACCGACGCGAGCGACGCCTTCGACCCGAGCCTGACCGGCATCATGGAGCGCATCCACGCGGAGAACGACGACGTGATCTCGAAGCATCCGGGTGAGTACGCCACCATCCTGGTGCTGCTCCCGATGTCGGGCGATGTGACCGAGACGGGGATGGGCCTCGACACCATCCGGCATGCCCTCCAGGGGTCACATCTGGCGCAACTGTGGCGGAACAGGGAGCAGTCCGCGGCGCCGTACATCAGGCTGCTCGTCGGCAACATCAGCTCGGACGCCTGGGAGGACACGGTCACGGACCTGGAGGGCCGCGTCCAGAGCGAACGCATCCTCGCCGTCACCGGGCTCGGGAACAGCGTCGAAGCCACCAAGCGCGTGATCGACCGGCTCAGCAAGGACAAGATCGCGATGGTGGCGGCCGTGATCACCTCGGACGAGCTGCAGCGTCACGAGGCACTGGTACGGATGGCGCCGCTGAACAGCGACGAGGCGGCGGCTCTCGTGCGCTTCGCCGGGCAGGCCGTTCCCGCGCTAAAGCCGGTCATCGTCATGGACACCAAATCCGGCGACAGCTACAGCCGGACGCTGGGCGAGGCCTACGACAAGACCCTCGCCCGCGTCGTCGACGCCAAGAGGCGCGGCCGGGCGCTGACGTTCGACTCGACGGTCAACGCCTCCAGCACGGTCATCGGGAACATCGCGGACACGATCTGCGGTTCCGACGCCAACGCCGTCTTCTACGCCGGTCGCGCCCGAGGCCTGCCCGCGCTGTTACGCGGTCTCAGCCTGTCGCGCCCCTGCGTGCAGCGCGACATCAGCGTCTTCGCCGGGGACGACACCAGCGAGCAGGCCCACCTCGTCAAGAGCCCCATCTGGGAGGACAACGGCGGCAAGATCCGGCTGTACTACACCGCCCTGGCCCATTCCGCGAACGTCACCGACCACGGCAGCCGCGTGCTGCCCGCGATCAAGGCGAGGTTCGGGAACGGCGACGAGAAGGGATATGTGCGGCTGTTCCCCACGGAATCGCTCGACGACGGCCACGCGATCATGAACCACGACGCCGTGTACGTCGCGATCAAGGCCATCGACAGGTACGCGAAGGACGATCTGGCGAAGCTCGGGCCGCAGGAGGTGGCGGCCATGCTGCGCAGCGGCACCATCGACGTTCAGGGCGCCAGCGGCGACATCACGATCGACCGCGACGGCAATCCGCTCAGGAGGGAGATCCCCGTCCTGCGGCTCACCCCCTACGGCGCCACCGTCTTCGCCGCGTGGTCGTCCCCCGAGCCGGCGGGGGCCTCGCGTCAGTGATCGAGGTTGGCCGACATGCGGCGGAGCACGTCGACGGTGGCCGCGTACTCCTGCGAGCTCACGCCTTCGACCACCTGTTGCCGGAATCGGTCGACCTTCTCGGAGATCTCGCCGTGCGCGGCCCTCCCGGCCTCGGTGAGCTCGCCGTCCGCCAGCCAGCCCCTGGCGGTGAGCCGCTCCACGGCCTCGTCCACGCCGGTGAACGGCATGGTGTACGTGCTTTCGTGGGCCGCTCGGTTGAGCACCTGCCACTCCCGGCGGGTGGTGGGCTGGAGCGCCTGCTCCATGGCGCCTTCCAGCAGGTTGTCGAGATGCTTCAGCCAGTGGCCGATGGGTTTGTCCATAGATGTAGGATAGCAACAATATGTATGAAGACAAGTATATTGCCGCGGTCGAGCGGGCGATGGTCGCGATCAGGCGGCGGCAGAGCCGGCGAGTGCTGGCGCGGCAGCAAGGCGTCGTGGGGCCGGAGTACGAGGTGCTCGACGTGATCGAGGGCGCCGACGGGTCCGTCACCGTGTCCACGGTCGCGCAGGCGCTCAGCGTCGATCAGCCGAGGGCCAGCCGGCTGGTGGCGGCGGCCGTGGCGGCGGGCCTCGTCAGGCGGGAGGCCGATCAGGCCGACGGGCGCAAGGCGTGGCTGGTGCTGACCGAGGCCGGGCAGGCGGCGCTGGAGCAGGCCCACCGGGCCAGGCAGGCGGCGTTCGCGGCGGCCATGGAGGAGTGGCCGGAGGAGGACCGGGCGGAGTTCGCCCGGCTGCTCACCCGCTTCGTCGAGGGGCTGTCCGGTTAGACCTTGGTCTGGCCCCACAGGAGGAGCATGACGATGACGAACACGATCATCACGCCGCCATAGGCCACCGGCCCCAGGCGGATCGCCCGGCGCACACGGTTGAGGCCCCAGGCGAACAGCAACGCCAGGAAAGCCAGGAGGATCAGGCCGCCGTCCATGCTGTCCAGTATGGGGCGCGGACCGCCTTCCCGCGCGGTCCTGCGCAGTCTGTGCGGTCAGAATCCGAAGGACCGGCCGATGATCTCCTTCATGATCTCGGTGGTGCCGCCGTAGATCGTCTGCACCCGGCTGTCGATCCACGCCTTGGCGACCGGGTACTCCATCATGTAGCCGTACCCGCCGTGGAGCTGGAGGCAGCGGTCGATGACCTTGTTCTGCAGCTCGGTGGTCCACCACTTGGCCTTGGCCGCGTCCACCGCGTCGAGCTGCCCGGCGTTGAGCGCCAGGATGCACTTGTCCACGTAGTGGCGGGCGATCTCGGTCTCGGTGGCCAGCTCCGCCAGCACGAACCGGGTGTTCTGGAACGAGCCGATGCTCCGCCCGAAGGCCTGCCGGGTCTTGCAGTACTCGATGGTCTCCTCCAGCACGGCCTCCGCCGCGGCCACCGCCGCCACGGCGATCGACAGGCGCTCCTGCGGAAGGTTGTTCATGAGCTGGAAGAAGCCCTCGCCGTCGCGCGGGCCCAGGCGGTTGGCGACGGGCACGCGTACGTTCTCGAAGAACAGCTCGGCCGTGTCCTGGGCCTTCATCCCGATCTTCTCGAGATTGCGCCCCCGCTCGAACCCCTCCATGCCGCGCTCGACCACGATCAGCGTGGTCCCCCTGGCGCCCGCGTCGGGGTCGGTCTTCGCCACGACGACGACCAGGTCGGCGTTGATCCCGTTCGTGATGAACGTCTTCTGCCCGTTGACCAGGTAGTGGTCACCCTCGCGGAGGGCCGTGGTCCTGATCCCCTGCAGGTCGCTGCCGGCCCCCGGCTCGCTCATCGCGATCGCGCTGATCAGCTCGCCGCTCGCGAAGCCAGGCAGCCACCGCTGCTTCTGCTCGTCGTTCGTCAGATCCACGAGGTACGGCGCCATGACGTCGTTGTGCAACGAGAACCCGAGCCCGGAGGCGCCGTTCCGGAGGATCTCCTCGACGATCACGGCGTTGTAGCGGAAGTCCGTGACCCCGGCCCCGCCGTACTCCTCGGGCACCGAGAACCCGAACATCCCGAGCTCCCCGGCCTTCTTCCAGACCTCGCGCGGGACGATGCCGTCCTTCTCCCACTGGGCGTGGTGCGGCACGACCTCGCGGGCCATGAACTCGCGCACGGTCTCGCGGAAGAGCAGGTGCTCCTCGTCGAAGAGGTCTCGCCGCATTATGGTCCTCCCGAACAGGGTTCTGTTACTGGCAGGTATACCCGCTTTCCCGGTACGGCGGATAGCTGTGGACACGGCTTCATCACAAGTGCTGGACGTTGCCGCGATCGGCATGTGTTGGGGGTGTTTTCGACTCTAAGATCTACCCTCGGTCTATTTGTGGCGTGATCGGAGTCTCCCGTGAGTCGGTGGCGCAAGGCATTGATTGCCGCATCGGTGAGCGTGGCCGCGTCGGCGGCGTTCGTCGCAGCATCCTCGGTCCCGGGCCAGGCCGCGGCCTCGCTGGTGGCCAACTACAGGTGTACGGGTGGCATCGCGGGCGCGGGCGTGGACATCGAGGCCCGTATGACTCCCCAGGTTGAGGCGGGCACCATGAACGTCCGCTGGGACATGTCGTACAGGAGCCTGCAGAAGTTCGGGTCGCCCGGATTCTTCCCCAAGGGATCCTCCCTGGACCTCGAGGGCGTTGTGGACATCAGCGGCGCCTGGATCGGTCAGCTCCGGCCCCGGGGCGGCAAGGAGCAGGGCGAGCTGCTGCCGGGTAATTACCTGGAGCTTCCCGAGGGGTTATCGGACAGTGCGTCTCTCACGCGTACCGGAACCATCCGCTTCAAGCCCACCACGCTGACGGTCAGGTTCACGCCCGCCGAGGGCGAGGTGATGGTCAACAACAACAGGAAAGTCACCTATACCGGCGCCTGGAGCCACGAGTACACCGCGCCGGAATACTCCGACTTCCTCAACGACGTGCAGAAGACCAGCGCACAAGATGCCACGGCCAAGCTGGAGTTCATCGGCACGAAGGTGGCCTACATTGGCCGGCGGGCGCCGGGCCTCGGGCCGATCCGAGTGATCCTTGACGGGCAGACCGTCACCGATCCCCTGGTGGAACCGGGTCTGGACCGTAGCGGGAACGCCATGACGGGCACCGAGACTCAGGAGGTCCTTTGGGAGTCCCCGCAGCTTGACTATGGGAAACACACCATCGAGATCGTCAACACCGAGGCCAAGGACGCCTACGTGGACGCCTTCCAGGTGATCACCGGCGACATCCCCGAACCGCCGGCTCATAACCAGGCCACCTGCACGCTTCAGGGCAACCCCGGTGCCATCGACATCACCGTCTCCGGCCCCAGCGGCTCGCAGTCGCCGTCCAACAGCCCCAGTAACAGTCCCAGCAACAGCCCCAGCAACAGTCCGTCGACTAACCCCACCAACCCGACGCCCACCGGGACCCACACCACCCCGAACAACAGGACCACCGACATCGGCCTCGGGCGCGTGATCGTGATCCCCAGCGCCACCGGCACCAGTTCGGCCACGGCTACGCCCAAGGCCACCGGGCCGACCGCGACCAAGTACTACCGGGCGCAGGTCGCCAACACCCCCAAGGGCGGCGTGGACAGCGGTGAGGCGCCGGATCGCGAGGACAGACCGTACGGGCTGATGGCCGCGCTGGTGATCGGCGGCGCGGGCGGCGGATTGCTGCTGCGCCGGCGCAGGGCCGCGCACGCGGGAGGAGCGCTCTGATGACCGAGCAGACACCGATGCAGCGGGCACTGCCCGGATTGCTGATCGCCGGCTCGCTGGGCGGCGTCGGCCTGGTCATGGTGAGCATGCTCTCGCTGTGGCCCACCACCCCCGACGACGCCTCGGGCTCGCTGGCGGCGGCGCAGGACACGCCGACGCAGGTGGAGGTGGCGAACGCGGGCGCGTTCGTGCTCCCGCCCACCGTGGGCCCCGGCGGCAAGGGCGTCCCCCTGACCCCGGCCCGCCTGGACGCGCCGCCTCCGCTCCCGGCGGTCCCGGTCGTGTCCCCGATCCCCTCGACCAAGGCCAAGTCCACCCGGTCCAGGCCGACCCGCATCAAGATCCCCAAGATCAAGGTGAACGCGCCCATCGGGGCCGTCACCGTGGACAGCAAGGGCAAGCTCGGCACCCCGCCCCTGACCAAGCCCAACCAGACGGGCTGGTACAAGGGCTCCCCGCTGCCCGGCGAGCTCGGCCCCTCGGTCATCAACGGCCACGTGAGCACCCGCAAGGGCCCCGCCGTCTTCGACCGCCTCCGGGAGCTGGCCAAGGGCGACCAGATCTACGTGTACCGGTCGGACGGCAAGGTCACGCGGTTCACGGTGAGCGGGATCGAGCAGGCGAGCAAGTCGTCGTTCCCGACGTCGCGGGTGTACGGGAACACGACCAACGCTCAGTTGCGGCTCGTCACGTGCGGTGGGGTCTTCAACAAGACGGCGCACAGTTACACGGACAACATCGTCGTATACGCGACGTTGTCCAAGAAGAAGGGCTAGGGTTTTGGCGGTTTACGGGAACTTGACAGGGACAGTTCGTAGGATCTCAACCTAACCGTGACCAACGGCTGGAATTCTGGCACGACTGTTGAAACTTGCGTTGAACGGAGATGGACCCGTGCTTATGTCCCAGGCGTGGCGCCGCCTCGCCCATAAGACGTCCGCGCTGGGATTGACGGGTACGCTCGCGATCTTCGTCGGCTCCATCTTCGTGGTCTCCACCCCGACGGCCGCGTTAGCTGCGACCAAGCAGTTCGCCTACACCTGCAGCGGCGGGCCGTTCAGCAACACCTCGCTCAGCGTCGGACTCACCGCGCCCGACACGGCGACGGCGGGCCAGAGCTTCGACCTGACCGTGAACGTCCCCGCGCTGACGCTCACGACGGCCCCCACGACGAGCACCACCGTGCAGGCCACCCTGACGCTGTCGCCGACCGGCGGCACCGTCTCTGACTCTGGCGCGAAGACGGGCGCGACAGTCACCTCCGGCCAGACGACGGTGCCGGCGGGCAACGTGACGTACAAGGTCGCGGTCACCGCCGGAGCCACAGGCAAGGTCAGCTTGAAGCCCAGCGAGCTGAAGCTGGCCCTCACCAGCGCATCGACCACGCAGACGACGTGCACGACGACGTCGACCGAGGTCCTGGACGTGACGATCGGGACCGGTGGCGGTAGCGGTGGCGATGAGGTCGTCGCCTATGACTGCGACCTCGCCAGCGGCGGCGGCGACGCCGACTATCCGGCCGACGTCGACATGAAGGTCGTCATGACGCCGCCCACCAGCGCCACCGCCAACGCCGACGCCTCGATCACCTGGACCGGCACCATCCAGACCGGCAGTGACACGCTGAAGGCGCCCACCGGCTTCCCCACCACCAGCCCCAAGATGTTCGTCACCGTCAAGGCGAGCGGCGCTGGAACCCCCGCCACCGCCACCGGGGAAGCGACGCTCGGCACCGTCACCATCGGCCAAGCCATCACGCTCCCCACCAGCGTCACCGTCAAGGTCAAGCCCACCACCACGGGCACCGTGACGCTGACCGCCGGCGACCTGGCCTTCGGCACCTCGGCGTCCTCGCCCGTGATCAAGTGCCTGGCCCCCACAACCGGCCTCAAGACGTACACCTTCACGGTGGGCTCCTCCACCGGCACCCCGACCACCTCCCCCACCCCGACGAAGACCACCTCCACCCCCAAGCCCACCAAGACCAGCACCGCGACGGTGACGGTCACCCCCTCCAGCAAGAAGTCGAAGACCCCCAAGGCCGGGGCCGACACCGGTGGTGGTGGTGAGGCGGGGCCCGACGGGCGGATGTTCATCCTGACCGGCACCGCGCTGGTGGGTGCCGCGGCCGTCGGCGGGCTCGTCATGCGGCGCCGTAACGCCACCAGGGGCTGACGGGCATGTCGGGGCACTATCCGTACGGCGGCGGCGATGGCGGGCACGTGCCGCCGCCCGCGGACAGGGGGAGCGCGGCCCTCAGGACCGTGCTCATCGGGGCGGCCATCGCCGGTGTCGTCACCGTCGTGGCCGGGCTGCTGATCGTGCTCAATTCCCCCCAGGAGTACGGGCTCGCGAGCAGCAGCAACCGGGAGACCCTGAAGCTGCAGGCGCAGCCGGACGGGAAGGCCACCGGGCAGCCCGAGCAGGCGCTCTTCCAGGCGGCACCCGACGTGCCGCCGCCGCTGCCGCAGATCAACCCCGCGCCCCCGATGATGCCGTCCACGCCCAAGCGGATCGTGATCAAGAGGCTCGGGATCAACGCGCCGATCATGTCCGTCGGGCTGAAGAAGGACGGGACGATCGAGGTGCCTCCGTCCGAGAACCCCAACCTGGCCGGGTGGTACCGGAGCATGTCCACCCCGGGTGAGGCGGGGCCGGCCGTGATCCTCGGGCACAAGGACACCAGGACGCGCAGCGCCGTGTTCAGCAGGCTGCCCGAGCTCAAGAACGGCGACACCATCGAGATCCAGCGCCAGGACAGGACGACCGCGGTGTTCACCGTCGGCGGCATCGAGCAGGCGAGCAAGAAGACGTTCCCGACCCAGCGCGTCTACGGGCCCCAGGAGAACGCTCAGCTTCACCTGATCACCTGCGGTGGGAACTACGATCGCACGATCGGCCACTACGACGACAACGTCATCGTCTACGCGACGATGACGAGCTCTTATCGAAGCTGACAAGCGCGGAGGCGGGCTATGGGCTGGATGGCCAAGCGGAGACTGCGTACCGGCCCGACGGCGGCCCTGCCCGCCAAGCCGGATCCGGCCGAGCTGCTGCGCATCGTGCGGCTCGCCGACCCCGACGCGAAGAAGGACGGCGACGACATCGTGGCCACCGACGTGCGGGTGTACGCGCCCGTGGAGGCCGAGCCGGAGCTGACCGGTGGCGAGCTGGAGAAGGTGTGGGCGGTCAGGGTGGCCGCCGAGGGGCCGCTGCCGCTGAACTTCTTCGACCGCTATCTCGCCGAAGGCCTGGCCTTCCGGCTCAAGGGGCTCGCGGTGTGCAGGGGCGAGGTGACCGACCCCGCCGACGAGGAGGAGAGCGGGCCCGCCGTCATCCTTCCGGCGCGGCCGACCGCCGAGGAGCTGGCGCCGCTGCTGGAGCCGGACGAGGAGGACGAGTTCGCGTTCACGGCCGGTGACATCCGGGCCGTGCTCGTCCCGGAGAAGGGGCAGCCGCCGGCCGTTCAGGAGCTTCTGCCCTTCGCCGTCGAGCTGACCGCGATCGAGTTGCGCGGCGACGAGCCCGCCAAACTCGGCGCGCTCGCTCTGGAGCTGGCCGAGGCGCTGAACGGGCTGGTCGTGGACCGCTGGCGGTTCCGGGTCGACGCGGCGGAGGACCTGGTCCCGCCCACGCGTGAGTAGAACGTCGTTCTGTTGTAGTCTGCCCCTAGTAACCGAATAATGCTCGGTTTCCAGGAGGCACTGTGGCAGAGGCGTACATCGTCGGGGCCGTTCGCACCCCGGTCGGCAAGAAGAAGGGCGGCCTTTCCACCGTCCACCCCACTGACCTGGCCGCGCACACGCTGAAGGCGCTGATCGACCGCACGGGCGTCGACCCCGCGGCGGTCGAGGACGTCATCATGGGGTGCGTCATGCAGTTCGGCCCCCAGAGCATGGACATCGCGCGAAACGCCTGGCTGTCGGCGGGCCTGCCGGAGACCACCGCCGGCGTCACGATCGACCGGCAGTGCGGCTCCTCGCAGCAGTCGATCCACTTCGCCGCCCAGGGCGTGCTGTCCGGCACCCAGGACCTGGTCGTGGCCGCCGGCGTGGAGTCGATGAGCATCGTGCCGATGGGCTCGTCGATCACGGCCGCGCTGGAGAAGGGCATGCCCTTCCCGTTCGGCGAGACGTGGGTCGAACGGTACGGCAAGCAGGAGATCTCGCAGTTCCGCGGCGCGGAGCTGATGTGCGAGAAGTGGGGCTACACGCGGGAGACGCTGGAGCGGTTCGCGCTGGAGTCCCACCAGCGCGCCGCCAAGGCCATCGCCAACGGCTACTTCAAGGACCAGATCGCCCCGGTCAACGGCGTCGAGGACGACGAGGGGCCGCGGCCTGACTCGACGCTGGAGAAGATGGCCACGCTCAAGACGCTGAAGGAGGGCGGCCAGATCACCGCCGCCACCTCCTCGCAGATCTCCGACGGCTCCGGCGCGCTGCTGATCGCCTCCGAGCAGGCGGTCAGGGACCACGGCCTGACGCCGCGGGCCCGCATCCACCAGCTCGCCCTCATGGGCGACGACCCGGTCTACATGCTGACCGCGCCCATCCCCGCCACGCGGCGGGCGCTGGAGAAGGCCGGCATGTCGATCGACGACATCGACGTGGTGGAGATCAACGAGGCGTTCGCGCCGGTGCCGCTGGCCTGGACGCACGAGCTCGGCGCCGACCCGGCCAAGGTCAACCCGAACGGCGGCGCCATCGCGCTCGGCCACCCGCTCGGCGGCACGGGCGCGATCCTGATGACCAAGCTGCTGCACGAGCTCGAGCGCACGGGCGGCCGGTACGGGCTGCAGACGATGTGCGAGGGCGGCGGCCAGGCCAACGTCACCATCATCGAGCGCCTCTGAAGGCATGAAAGGCGCGAGCGCCGCCTCCTGGCGTACGGTGGAGGCGGCGCTCGCCTAACTACCATCCTGGTAGTTGTCTCAGCGGCCCTTCGGCGGGATGCGCCGGGGCGGCATGATCGGCCGTTGCGGCATCTTGGGCATCGGCCGCGTCACGGGCAATCCGGGAAGGTTCTTTTTCCTGGATGAACGGACTCGCATAAGGAAGCTCCTTTACACAGACTCACGACGCGGCTCATGGAGGCCGGTCGGCAAGCTCAGCTGCCGCGTCTGGAACGGATGACGGGCGATCTCGCTGCTGAGCAGCGGTGAATCACAGGTAAAGGCGCATGTCCATGACAGTACGGGCCGGCCGTAATCCCGTGCAACCGAATTAACGCCGGGCGGCCATCAGCCGGGCCGCCGCCACCGCCGCCCCCGACAGCGCCGCCACCAGCAGCATGATCGACAGAGGCGCGGCGAAGTAGGTGAGCTGGGCCCACGTCACCGCCCGCCCGTTCATCAGGAACGAGATCAGGTCTGGATACGCCGCCAGCACGGCCACGGGGAGCAGCACGGGCACCAGCCGCCACCAGACCCGCCTGCCCGCGCGCCGGGCGGCCCAGCGCCGGGCGCGCAGCACGCCCAGGACGCCGAGGCCGGCCGCGGCCATCGCGAGCACGCCCAGCACCAGCTCGTACAGCTGCCGGTCGCCTCCGGGCACCTCAGGGGCGCGGCCCTCGCTCAAGGCGGTCAGCCCCTCCATGACGATGTAGGTGTCGTCGGTCAGCGCCGCCCCGTTCGCCATGACGGCGAAGCCGTAGCCGGTCTTGGGGGAGACGGCCTCGACGGCGTTGTACGTGAACAGGTTCCCCGAGTGCACGAGCTGCCCGGTCTCCCGCTCGACGCCCCAGCCCATGCCGTAGTCGCGGATCTTGCTCGGCGTGTGCATGGCGTCCAGGCTCTCCCGCTTCACCAGCGGGCGCCCGTCGCCCGACTGCGCGATCAGCCACTTGCCCATGTCGGCGGCCGTGGTGACGACCCCGCCCGAGCCGCTGTCGTTGAGGAAGCCGGACAGCTCGGCACGCGGGAGCCAGGCGCCGAAGATCGAGTTGTAGCCGTCGGCCGGCCGGACGACCTGGTCGCTGACGGCGCTGGACTTCATGCCCAGCGGGCCGAACACCCGCTCCCGCAGGTAGTCGCCGAACCGCTGCCCGGAGGCCACCTCGACCAGCCGCGCGGCCAGGTCGTAGTTGACGTTGCAGTACTCCCAGCGGGTGCCGGGGTCGGCGCGGAGCTCGGAGCCGGACAGCCGGGAGGTGTAGTCGGCCAGCGAGGTGGCGCCTTCCACGGCGGCGATGTCGACCGTCGTGTCCGACAGGCCGGAGGTCTGGTTGAGCAGCTGCCGTACGGTGATCGCCGCCGCGCGCGGGTCCGCCATCCTGAACCCCGGCAGCTGCCCGGCCACCGGCTCGTCCAGCTTGATCCTGCCGCGCTCCACGAGCGTCATCACGGCCATCGCGGTGAACGACTTGCTGACCGAGGCCACGCGCATCGGGGTGTTCGCGGTGACGGGACGCCCCTCGGAGTCGTGGCCGTAGCCGGCCGCGTGCACGACCTCGCCGTTGTGCGTCACGACCACGGACATGCCGGGCAGTCCGGTGGACTCCATGGCCTGGCGCAGGTAGGCATCGATGGTCTGGGAGGTCGGCTGCGGGGCGGGGGCGAGGGTCAGCGCCGTCGAGAGGCCGATCAGGAGGGACTTCACTGCTATCACGGAGAGAAACCTAGGAAGTCGCCCCCCTCCTCCGGATCGGCCGACCGTCCAGTACCACCCCTGACGAAAGTCAGGTCAGGCGCTCCGGGACGGTGTTGTGCACCTGCTGGAAGATCACCGACGTGCGGAAGCCGACGATCTCCTTGCGCTTGCTCAGCCGGTCGAGCAGGAACGAGTGCAGGTGGTCCAGGTCCTGCACCGCCACGTGCAGGAGGAAGTCGTCCCCGCCGGCCAGCACGAACACGCTGAGCACCTCCGGCATCGCCGCCGCCGACGACTTGAACGCGTTGATCACCGCCCGGCTCAGCGGCCGTACCTGGACCGAGACCATGGCCTGCACGCTCCGGTTGAGCGCGGCCGGGTCGATCTCGGCGTGGTAGCCGCGGATCACGCCGCGCCGGGTGAGCGACCTGACCCGCTCCAGACAGGTGGAGGGCGCGACACCGAGCTGCCGGGCCAGCTCCCGGTTGGACTGCCGCGCATCCGTTTGGAGCAGCCGCACGATTTCCGAATCAAGTTCGTCCATGAGTGGATGGTGTCATGTGGTTCCGGCCATTCGTTCGACTGGCAGGGGTTGGCGCCGAATGAGTGCATTAGTTTCGGCTGCATGTCGGAACATCGCATAGGCGCAGGACACGGCACGGCACTGCTGGTCGGGGCGGTCCTGGGGCCGGGGATGCTGGTGCTGCCGCACCTCGCCGCCGCTGCCGCGGGGCCCGCGTCCGTGCTGGCCTGGGCCGGGCTGCTCGCGCTGAGCGTCCCCGTCGCGCTGACCTTCGCCGCGCTCGGCGCCAGATACCCCGACGGCGGAGGAGTGGCGAGCGTCGCCGGGCTCGCGTTCGGCCGGCACGCCTCCGCCGTGGTCGGCTGGTGGTTCTACGGCGCGGTCCCCATCGGCACCGTCGCCGGCGCGCTGGTCGGCGGCCAGTACGTCGAGGCCACGCTGGGCATGGACGCCACCCTGGCCGCCTGCCTGATCCTGGGAGCCGCCTTCGCCGCGAACGCCGCCGGGCTGCGCACCTCGGGACGGCTGCAGATCGGCTTCGTCGTCCTGCTCGTCGCGCTCCTGGCCACCGCCGTGATCACCGCCGCTCCGCACGCCGACCCGGGCAACTTCACCCCCTTCGCCCCGAACGGCGCCGCGGGCGTGGCGGACGCGGCCGGCGTGCTCCTGTTCGCCTTCGTCGGCTGGGAGGCGGCCAGCCACCTGTCGGCCGAGTTCGCCGGGAAGGGGAACGGCCTGGTCCGGGCCACCACGGTGACGCTCGTCGTGATCGGGGTCCTGTACGTGGGCGTGTCGGTCACCTCCGTCGGCGTGCTCGGCCCCGGCATGACCGGCGTGCCGCTCACCGCCATGCTGGAGACCGGCATCGGGCCGGCCGCGCGGCCGGTCACCGGCGTGGTGGCGGTGCTGCTGACCTTCGGCGCGGTCAACACCTATCTCGCCGGGGCCTCCCGGCTGGGTGCGGCCATGGCCAGGGACGGGGCGCTGCCGGGCTGGTTCGCCAAGGGCGGGGCGCCGGGCGAGACGCCGTACCGGAGCCTGGGGCTGCTCGCCGTGCTCAGCGTGCCCGTGCTGGTGTGGGCGGTGGATCTGGACCTGCTCATGCGGGCCACCTCGGCCTGCCTGGCCGCGGTCACGGCGGCGGGCGTGGTGGCGGCCGTGCGGATGCTGCCCGCGGGGCGGCACCGGAACACGGCCGTGGTGGGCGCCGGGCTGTCGCTCGTGGCGCTGGTGTTCTGCGGCGCCTATCTCGTGGTGCCCGCCGTGCTCGCACTGGTGGCGATCGGGGCTCTGAAAGCGAATGTTCGCCGTTCGTACAGAATCAGGCGATGAGGCGCCGTCAGGCGGGCAGTACTCCTAGCACAGGACGGCGGATCGTCGGGAGGTGCTATGACCGAGCACGCCAAGTACGCGGAGTCCAGGGAGGTCGGCGAGCAGGCGCGCGAGAAGGAGTGGACGCGGCCTAGCTTCGCCAAGCAACTCTTCCTCGGTGACTACCGGCTGGATCTCGTGTACCCCGTGCCGACGCTGTCCGAAGAGGCGACCAAGCGGGGTGAGGAGTTCGTCAGGGCGGTGCGGCGCTACCTCGACGCCCATGTCGACCCCGCGCTCATCGAGCGGACCGCGCAGGTGCCCGACGAGGTGGTCAAGGGGCTCGCGGCGCTCGGGGCCTTCGGGATCACGATCGGCGAGGAGTACGGCGGGCTCGGGCTGCCCTACCTGTACTACTGCCGCACCCTCATGCTCGTCGGCTCCTACTGCCCGGCCCTGGCCACGCTGCTGTCGGCGCACCAGTCGATCGGGGTGCCGCAGCCGCTCAAGCTGTTCGGGACCGAGGAGCAGAAGCGGGAGTTCCTGCCGAGGTGCGCGGCGGGCGAGATCTCCGCGTTCCTGCTGACCGAGCCCGACGTGGGCTCCGACCCGGCCCGCCTGTCCACCACCGCCGTCCGCGACGGCGACGACTACGTGCTCGACGGCGTCAAGCTGTGGACGACGAACGGCGTCGTCGCCGATCTCCTGGTGGTCATGGCCAGGACCGGCAAGAAGATCAGCGCGTTCGTGGTCGAGGCCGACTCTCCCGGCATCACGGTCAAGCGGCGCAACGGCTTCATGGGGTTGCGCGGCATCGAGAACGGGGTCACCGAGTTCTCCCAGGTCAGGGTGCCGGCCAAGAACCTGATCGGGCGCGAGGGGCAGGGGCTGAAGATCGCCCTGACCACGCTGAACACCGGCCGCCTGTCGCTGCCGGCCACGTGCGCGGGCAACGCCAAGTGGGCGGTCAAGATCGCCCGCGAGTGGGGCAACGAGCGCGTGCAGTGGGGGCGCAAGGTCGGCGAGCACGAGGCCGTGGCCACGAAGATCGCGTTCATCGCGGCGACTGCGTACGCGCTCGAAGCCCTCTGCGAGCTCACCAGCCGCCTGGCCGACGACCAGCGCAACGACATCAGGATCGAGGCGGCGCTGGCCAAGCTGTACGCGTCGGAGCTGTCGTACCAGGCACTCGACGAACTGGTCCAGATCAGGGGCGGGCGAGGCTACGAGACCGCCGAGTCGCTCGTGGCGCGCGGCGAGCGCGGCGTGCCCGCCGAGCAGATGCTGCGCGACTCCCGCATCAACCGCATCTTCGAGGGCTCCTCGGAGATCATGCGCCTGATGATCACCCGGGAGGCGGTGGACGCGCACCTGTCGGCCGCCGGGGAGCTGATCAACCCGGAGGCCTCGCGCCAGGAACGCGCCCAGGCCCTGCGCCGGGCCGGCGGCTTCTACGCCAAGTGGCTGCCGACGCTGGTGGCCGGCACCGGCAACCTGCCCGCGTCGTACGGCGACTTCGGCCCGCTGGCCGCGCACCTGCGCTTCGTGGAGCGGACCAGCCGCAAGCTGGCCCGGTCCACCTTCTACGGCATGTCCCGCTGGCAGGGGCGGCTGGAGCACAAGCAGTCGTTCCTCGGCAGGCTCGTGGACATCGGGGCCGAGCTGTTCGCCATGACCGCCGTGTGCGTCAAGGCGGAGGAGGACTCCAGGGACCTCGGGCGGCGGCCGTACGAGCTCGCCGACACCTTCTGCCACCAGGCGCGACACCGCGTGGACGGGCTGTTCGACCGGCTCTGGGACAACAGCGACGCGGGCGACGTGCGGCTGGCCGGCTACGTGCTCGACGGCCGCTACGGGTTCGTCGAGGAAGGCATCCTCGACCCCTCCATCGAGGGCCCGTGGATCGGCACGCCGCAGGGCGGGGAGAGCATCCGGAGAAAGATCCTCTGACGCCCGGTCTAGACCGGTTGTGAGGTTTTCCGGCCCTCAGCGTTTTCAAACTGATACGAGCCGGTATAGACCGGCTTGTCGATCCAGGCTTACGCTGGCGCAAACGCGTCGAGCTGTACGCTCGCGTGCCCCATCCCCCAGGACGGGGTCCGTTGGCTGGTACGGACCAGCACCCGTCCGACGAGAAGGCGGTATCTCCAGTGAACATGAAGCTTGTGGGCGGCGCCGCTCTCGGCCTTGCCACGATGCTGGTCCTGTCCAGCTGCGGCTCCGGCGGTTCCGGCGGTGGCGGAGGCAACACGCAGGCGTCGGGCGGCGGACCGGTCACCCTGAAGATGGTCGCCGCCGACTACGGCGACGGCCCCGGCAAGCCGAACTCGGGCGAGACGTTCTGGAAGGGCGTCGTGGACGAGTTCCAGGCGGCCAACCCGAACATCAAGGTCGACGTCCAGGTCATCAACTGGAACGACATCGACAAGCAGGTCGCCACCATGGTGCAGAACGGCCAGGTGCCCGACATCCTGCAGACCGGCGACTACTCCGGCTTCGTCAAGGACGGGCTGCTCTACAAGGTGGACGAGGTGCTGTCGCCGAACGTCTCGGGCGACATGCTGCAGAAGTTCGCCGAGTTCGGCAAGGTCGACGGCACCGCGTACGGCATCCCGTTCGTCTCCTCCGCGCGGGCGCTGTTCTACAACAAGGACCTGTTCCAGAAGGCCGGCATCGCCGAGCCGCCGAAGACCTGGGACGAGCTGAAGGCCGACGCCGAGAAGCTGAAGAAGGCCGGCGTCACGCAGCCGTTCGGCCTGCCGCTCGGCCAGGAGGAGGCCCAGGGCGAGTCGTTCCTGTGGATGCTGGGCAACGGCGGCGGCTACAAGGACGCCTCCGGCAAGTGGGCGATCAACTCGCCGCAGAACGTCGAGACGTTCACGTACATGAAGGGCCTGGTCGACGCGGGCCTGACCACCCCCAACCCGGGCACCAAGGACCGTAAGACGGTCTGGGAGGACTTCGGCGCGGGCAAGGTCGGCATGGTCAACGGCGGCCCCATGTCCATCCCGATCTTCGACGCGGCCGGGCTGAAGAACTACGGCGTCGCGCCGATCCCCGGCAAGAGCGGCCCGCTCGACACCACGCTCGGCGTCATGGACTGGATCATGGCGTTCAACAAGAACGGCCACGGCGCCGAGATCAAGAAGTTCTTCGACTTCTTCTACACCGGCAGCGCCGCCCAGAAGATCTCGGACACGTACAAGCTGCTGCCCGTCACCAACGGCGGCATCCAGAAGCTGTCGGGCGACGAGAAGCTCAAGCCGTTCCTCGACGCGCTGCCCAACGCCAGCTTCTACCCCTTCCAGGACCCCAAGTGGGCCGAGGTGAACCCGGCGATCAAGCAGACCATCGGCGGGGCCGTCAAGGACGACCCGGCCAAGGTCCTCGGCGAGCTGCAGAAGACCGCCGAAGCGGCCGGCTGATACGTCGGGGGCCCGTGCGGCCGGCGCTCTCACCGGTGCCGGCCGCACCGTCTTGGAAGGTTTCTCATGAGAAGGATGCGCGCCCTGGAGCCCCTCGCGTGGGTAGGGCCCGCCGTGGTGCTGATCGCGCTGGTCGTGCTCTGGCCCGTGATCGAGATGATCAGGTCGTCGTTCCTCAAGATCAGCCGGTTCGGGGTGGTTCAGGGGGGCAACGGCTTCGCGAACTACGAGAAGCTGTTCGGCGAGAAGGACTTCGCCGACATCATGCTCCGCAGCGTGATCTGGGTGGTCGCGGTCGTCGCGCTCACCGTGCTGATCTCGCTGGCCCTCGCCCAGCTGTTCAACCAGAACTTCCCGCTGCGCAAGGCGGCCCGGTGGGCGCTGATCGCGCCGTGGGCCGCGTCGGTGCTGATGACGGCGATCATCTTCAAGTGGATGCTCGACCCCGAGGTCGGCGTGATCAACCAGATCCGGCTGAAGCTGGGGCTGATCGACGCGATGGGCGGGGCCTCGGCCGACCAGCTCGGCGACGCCGCCACCGCGATGCCGTGGCTGGTGTTCGTGGCCGTCTTCGTGTCGGTGCCGTTCACCACGTACGCGCTGCTGGCCGGGCTGGCGACGATCCCCGCCGACGTCTATGAGGCGGCCAAGATGGACGGAGCCACCCGGTTCCGGACGTACTGGTCGATCACGCTGCCGCTGCTGCGGCCCGCGCTCACCGTGGCCGCGCTCATCAACGTCATGAACGTCTTCAACAGCTTCCCGATCATCTGGGCCATGACGCACGGCCAGCCCGGCTACTCCACGGCCACCTCGACGATCCTCATGTTCATCCTCAAGGGCTCGAACATCGGCGAGTCGGCGGCCATGTCCGTCGTCAACTTCGGCATGGTGATCATCCTGACCGCGATCTTCCTCAAGGTCTCCCGCTGGAACAAGGAGGTGGCGTGATGGCGATCAAGACCCTGCCGTCGCAGGCCACCCGGCCGCGGCAGCACGTCAGGCCGTCGGCGCGGCGCAGCATGCCGAAGCTCAAGACCGTGCTCGTCGCGGCCGCCGCGTACGTCGTCGCGTTCGTCTTCCTGTTCCCGTACGTGGTGATGCTGCTCACCTCGCTGCGCTCCCAGGAGTCGCTGCGCGAGGTGTCTTTCTGGCCGAAGGAGTGGGTGTGGTCGAACCTCGCCAACTTCTGGGCCAGCGGCCTGGCCGGCAACCTGTGGGTGACACTCAAGGTCGCGGGCGGCTCGACCGTGCTGGTGCTCCTGGTGGCGCTGCCGGCCGCGTACTACTCGGCCCGGCACGACTTCAGGGGGCGCACGGCCTTCCTGATCCTCGTGCTGATCACCCAGATGTTCCAGCCCACGGCCATGCTGGTCGGCATCTACCGCGAGTTCTTCCAGTTCGGGCTGGTGGACTCGATCTGGTCGCTGATCCTCGTGAACGGCGGGTTCAACCTGGCGTTCGCGGTGTGGATCCTGAACGCGTACTTCGCCTCGATCCCGCGCGAGCTGGAGGAGGCGGCGTTCATCGACGGGAACGGGCGCTTCGGGGCGCTGTTCAGGATCACGCTACCGCTGGCCCTGCCCGGCGTGATCACGGCGCTGATCTTCACCTTCATCGCCGCCTGGAACGAGTTCGTAGTCGCCCTGACCCTGACCACGACGCCGGAGAACCAGCCGCTCACGGTGGCGCTCAACTCGTTCATCGGTCAGTACCAGGTGGACTGGCAGAACCTGTTCGCCGGGTCGGTGATCGCCACCATCCCCGTGATCATCCTCTTCGCGCTGATCGAGCGGAAGGTGGTGGGCGGCCTCACGGCCGGGTCGATCAAGTAGCGCCTACGCCTTGGGCTGGGGCACCCGTGCCACGCAGAAGACCGTCTGGCCGAACGGTGGCCTGATGAACCGCTCGATGAAGCGGGTCGTCGGGACCACCGTACGGTCGTAGATCTTGACCAGGCGCGGGTCGGGGTAGCCGACGCCGCCCCGGCGCACGGCGGCCCACCAGGCGATGCCACCCAGGAAGTTGATCGGCTTGAGCATCTCGATGTCCAGGCCCGCCTTGGCGACCGTCGCGCCGAGCGTCTTGGGCGTGTAGCGCTGGACGTGGCCCACCTTGCGGTCGAAGTCTCCGTAGAGCTGCATGTAGCCGGGGACCCAGATGATGATCCGCCCGCCCGGCAGCGTGACCCGGGCCAGCGAGCGCAGCGCCTCGGCGTCGTCCTCGATGTGCTCCAGGACGTTCATCATGACGACGGTGTCGACCTTGTCCTCGAGCGGGATGTTCGTCGGCAGCCCGAACTGCAGGACGTCGATGTCGTCGCGGCCCGCGAACCGCTTTTCCAGCTGCTCGACGCAGTAGGGGTCGAAGTCGCTCACGACCAGCCTGTCGAGCCGCGGCAGGAACGCCTCGGCGAAGTGGCCGAGGCCGGAGCCGATCTCCAGCATCGAACGGCCGACATGCGGGGCGACCATGTCCAGCTCGTACTGCCGATAGTTCTTGGCCTCGTCCCCACCTAGGTGGTTCTCCAGGGCCTCGTCACCGGCCGCCGGTTGCACTACACGGTCATACCCAGACATAGTCCCGTTCCTTCTCGGGGGGGCTCATGGATTGCCCGAGTCTAATGCCCCGATCACTGGTGACGTTCACCCGATACGCGAAAGACCCTTCCCCGGGGCACCTCGAATGGGGTGGAATCTGACTCGCCATGAACGACGACGAGGCGATCGAGCGCTCGCTCGCCGGTGACCAAGCCGCCTATGAGGTGCTGGTCGCCCGCTACAGCGCGCTCGCCCACCGTACCGCTTTCATGCTGGGGGCGGGGGACGAGGCCGAGGACGTGGTGCAGGAGGCGTTCGTCAAGGCGTTCCGGCATCTGCCGGGCTTCCGCAGGAACTCGCCGTTCCGCCCCTGGCTGCTGCGGATCGTGGCCAACGAGACCCACAACCTGACCCGGTCGCGGGGGCGCCGCTCCGAGCTGGCCTTACGGTTGAGCGCCACGGCGTCCGTGGCCGCGCCCGACGATCCCGAGGGCACCGCAGTGGCCGGCGACCGGCGCTCGCGGCTGCTGGAGGCGGTACGCCGGCTGCCCGAGCGGGAACGCCAGGCCGTCGTCTGCCGGTACTTCTTACAGCTGACCGAGGCGGAGACGGCGCAGGTGCTCGACTGGCCCGTGGGCACCGTCAAGTCCAGCACGCATCGGGGGCTGGCCCGGCTGAGGGAGGAGGTGGGCAATGAGCTCGCGTGAGCCTTTCGACGACCTGGAGGCCGAACTCCTGGCGCTCGGCGACCTCCTCGACGTCCCCGTCCCGCCGCCCGCCGACGTCGCCGCGGCCGTACGCGCCCGCCTGGAGGCTCCGGACGAGGCTTCGCGCGGTGAGGTGCCCGATCCGGCCCACGGCCCCGTCAGCGGCCCCGTCCGGCCGCACTCCCCGGTGCGCCGCCGGCGCGCGAGGTGGAAGGTCGTCACGGCCGTCGTCCTCGTCGTCATCGCGATCACGGCCGCGACCCCCCAGGGGCGGGCGGCGGTGGTACGGATCCTGCGGTTCGCCGGGATCGAGCTCCGGATCGGCGACACGCCGCCCAAGGCCGTCACCAGCGTCACGCCCCTGCCGTACGAGCACCCCGTGGACCGGGACGGCCTGAAGGCCGAGGTTAAGTTCCAGGTCAGGACGCCGAAGGCGCTGGGGGAGCCCGAGCGCACCACGGTGTCCGACAGGGGCCGGGTCGTGTCGATGTTCTGGCCGGGCGGGGTCCGGCTCGACCAGTTCGACGGCGGCCTGGACCCGGTGCTCTTCAAGAAGCTCGGCCCGCCCTGGCCCGACTACACCAAGGTCGGGCCGTACCAGGCCTGGTGGGTCCCGGGGGCGCACCCCCTCGGCTACCTCAGCCGCCTGGACGGCACCGAGATCCCTCTGCGCCAGGCGGGCCCCACCCTCATCTGGCAGCAGGACGCCCTGAACTACCGCCTGGAAGGCATCAAGGCCGAGGAAGAGGCCGTCCGCGTCGCCACGTCACTCGGGTGAGCCCGTCAGCCACTCGTCCACGCCCGCCAGCAGCTCCTTGCGCACCGGCTCGGGGGCCGCGGAGGAGCGTACGGACTGGCGGGCCAGCTCGGCCAGCTCCGCGTCGCTGAAGCCGTAGACGTCCCTGGCCAGCTCGTACTGGCTCAGCAGCCGCGCGCCGAACAGCAGCGGGTCGTCGGACCCCAGGGCGATCGGCACGCCCGCGTCGAACAGCCGCCGCAGCGGCACGTCGGCGGCCCGCTCGGCCACCCCCAGCCCCACGTTGGAGGTGGGGCAGACCTCGCAGCAGATCTGCCGGTCGGCCAGCCGGTGCATGAGCCGCTCGTCCTCCGCCGCCCGCACCCCGTGCCCGACCCGGTCCGCGTCCAGGTCGTCCACGCACTGCGCCACGCTGCGCGGGCCCAGCAGCTCGCCCCCGTGCGGCACGGACAGCAGCCCGCCCCGCTTGGCGATCCTGAACGCCCGCTCGAAGTCCCTCGCCTCGCCCCGCCGCTCGTCGTTGGACAGCCCGAACCCCACCACGCCCTTGCCGGCGTACTGGGTGGCGAGCCGGGCCAGCGTGTTCGCGTCGAGCGGGTGGCGGGTCCTGTTGGCCGCCACGACCACCGCGATCCCGATCCCCGCGTGCTCGGCCGCCAGGCGCGCCGCGTCCAGCGTCAGCTCCAGCGTCGCCGTCAGCCCGCCGAACCGCTGCGCGTACCCCGACGGGTCCACCTGGATCTCCAGCCACCGGGACCCGGCCGCCGCCTCGTCCTCGGCCGTCTCGCGCAGCAGCCGGTAGACGTGCTCGGAACGGGTCAGCACGGACCTGGCGATGTCGTACAGCCGCTGGAACCTGAACCACCCGCGCTCGTCGGTGGCCCGCAGCTTGGGCGGCCAGTCGTCCTCCAGCGCGTCCGGCAGGTGCAGCCCCTGCTCCCTGGCCAGCTCGATAAGCGTGGAATGCCGCATCGATCCGGTGAAATGCAGGTGTAGATGCGCCTTGGGCAGCGTGTTCAGGGGCCTTGCCATTTGCATATCTTGCCACTCAACCCCGGGACCGCTTCGCGCGTTGGGGAGGGCGAAAGGGGACCTTCGCTCATGACAGATGACGATGAAGCGGCCTTCGACGAGTTCCTGGCCGCCCGGAGCACCTCGCTGCTGCGCACCGCGATCCTGGTCTGCGGAGCGACCGAGCACGACGCCGAGGACCTGGTGCAGCACGCGCTGGAGAAGGTCTACCGGCACTGGCCGCGGATCAGGCGCGACAACCCGGAGGCCTACGCGCGCAAGGTCGTCGTGAACGCGGCGATCAGCAAGGCGCGGCGGCGCAAGATCGTGCAGGAGATCACCTTCGCCCGGCCGCCCGAGACCGCCGCCGACGCTCCCGACCTCGACCTGCGCCACGCGCTCATCAGGGAGCTGCGCAGGCTGCCGCCGAAGATGCGGGCCGTGCTCGTCCTGCGCTACTGGGAGGACCAGTCGGAAGGGAACACCGCGGCCCTGCTGGGCTGCTCGGTCGGGACCGTGAAGAGCCAGGCGGCGCGGGGGCTCGCCAGGATCCGCGAAAACATGACTGTCGCAAAGGAAGTGACCAGATGAGGATCGAGGACGACCTCGCGGACGCCATGCGGGCGCACGTCTCCGACGTGCAGGCCCCGCCGGACCTGGGCAGGTCCGTACGGCGCGGCAACCGCTCGCGCGTGCTCCGCTTTCGCGTGGCGGGCGCGGCGCTCGTCACGGCGGCGGTAGCGGTGGCCGTGCCCGTGGCGCTGAACTCCGGGGAACCCGCCGGAGGGGAGGCCGCGACCGGTCAGGACCGGGCCGTGGTGCGGAACGACGTGACCGTGCCGGACGTGACGGGCAAGCCCGTCACCGAGGCGGTGCCCCTCCTGCGCGCAGCCGGGCTGCTGGCCGACATGGCGGCGGAGGAAGTGCGGAACAACCGGGTGATCGCCCAGAAGCCCGCGGCCGGGGCGCAGGTCGCGCCCGGCAGCCATGTCGAGCTCACCCTGGAGCCGCCGCCTGTCACGATGCCGCAGGACCTGGGCGATCTGGGCGACGGGCGGGAGTTCGGCGGCATCCGCCTGGATTACCTGCCGGAAGGGCTCGAATGGGGCAAGTGGTCGGGCAAGGACGGGTTCGGCAAGCACAGTTTCACCACCACTTATGACAAGCCGGGCAACGAGCCTGGGCACTACTCCGTACAGGTGATCGTGTTCGAGGGAGAGGCCGCCAAGAGCGCCATGGCCCGCTTCCCCAAGGCCGGCGCCGAGACCGTGGACATCGGCGGCACGAAGGCGCGCCTGGCGACGCTCGGTGAGGGCGGCGAGGTCGTGTCGGAGGGCACGCTCACGATCGCCTGGAAGCTGCGCGACGGGCTCGTGGTCGAGGTGTGCTTCAGCCCCGACTACGCCAAGGACGTGGACGGCCCGACCGAGGCGAAGAAGATCGCGGAAGGCATCCGCGCGACCGGCTGAACCCGCGGTACGGATGAGGCCGAATGGGGGATCAACCTTGCATGATCCCTGAGGGGCCTGCCGGCATCGGGCAGGGAGGCCGCGCGACGCTCACGGCGCTGGCCTTCGCGGCGACATCTCTGATCATCTACGCGCTCTTCTCCTCGGGGTTCGGGCGTCCGCGCCCGGCCCCTGTGGAGGGCCCTGTCATGGTCGGGGCCTCCGTCGCCGAGGCCACCCTCGCGGTGGTCTCCGACGATCTCTGGCTCACCTACCTCCCCGCGGGGCTGGAGCGCAGCGGCGGGGGACCCGTCAAGCCGAAGGGGTCGTGGGCCAGGTTCGGCTCGGCCCAGCGGTTCGTGGAGGCCCAGGTCGAGCCCGCCGCCGACTGGGTGAGCTACACCAGGAAGGCCGCCCTGCTCGACGCCCGCCCCGTCACCGTGCGCGGCAGGCCCGCCGTGGTCGGCAGGCATCCGAACGGCGGTCGGATGATCATCTGGATGGAGCGCGCGGGCACGGGGGCGTGGATCCGGGTCAGCGATTCCCTCGGTGGCGAACTGGTGGCAATTGCTGCCTCAGTCAAGAGTCCTGTAGGAGACTAAGAGCCTTTTCCATGCGTTCTTGGGGGGTCGATGCGGCGTCTGGCAGCGGTGCTCCTCATGTTCGCGCTGAGCGGGTGCGGGGCGGACGACGTGCCCGCGCCCGAGGCGATCGCCTCGCCGCCGTCCTCCGCGCATGCCCCGCACCAGGGCGTCTGGCTGGCCTGCGGCCAGACCAAGGTGGGGCTGCCCGCCATGCCCGAGGGGATGACCAGGGCGGGCTCGTTCGGCCGCCTGGGCTCGCTCACCCGCCCGCTGGAGGCCAAGGGCGTGATCTGGCGGCGCGAGGACGAGCAGATGTACGTCGGCGTCGTGTGCGGGGCGCGGACCGCCGAGGAGTTCGTCACGCTGGTCGCCGGGTCGTCGCTGACGGCGTACCGGGGCATGCCGGCGCTGCGCTGGAACACGCGCACCGGCGTGCGCAACTTCATGTGGCTGCAGCGGCCGGGCACCGCGGTCTACGTCGCCGCGACGCCCGGCCTGGCCGCCCAGATCAGGCACGTCGCCGCCGGCGTTGCCCTGGACCAGGCACCCTGAACGACTAGTGCGCCTCTGACAGCAGCTTGGCCACCCGGCTGACGCCCTCGACCAGGTCGTCGTCGCCCAGCGCGTACGACAGGCGGAAGTAGCCCGGCGTGCCGAACGCCTCACCCGGCACCACCGCCACCTCGGCCTCCTCCAGGATCAGCTCGGCCAGCTCGCCGGACGACTGCGGCCGACGGCCGCGCAACTCCTTGCCGATCAGCTCCTTGACCGACGGGTACGCGTAGAACGCCCCCTTCGGTTCCGGGCAGAACACGCCCGGGATCTCGTTGAGCATCCGGACCATCGTCTGGCGGCGCCGGTCGAACGCCGTGCGCATCTCCGCCACCGCCGACAGGTCGCCGGACACCGCGGCCAGCGCGGCCACCTGGGACACGTTGGCGACGTTGGAGGTGGCGTGGGACTGCAGGTTGGTGGCCGCCTTGACGACGTCGGAGGGGCCGATCAGCCAGCCCACGCGCCAGCCGGTCATCGCGTAGGTCTTGGCCACGCCGTTGAGGATCACGACCCGGTCGCCGAGCTCGGGGACGGCCGTGGCGATGCTGGTGAACTCGGCGCCGCCGTACACGAGGTGCTCGTAGATCTCGTCCGTGACGACCCACAGGCCGTGCTCGGCCGCCCAGCGGCCGATCGCCTCCGTCTGCTCGCGGGAGTAGACCGCGCCCGTCGGGTTGCACGGCGAGACGAACAGCAGGACCTTGGTCCGCTCGGTGCGCGCGGCCTCCAGCTGCTCGACGCTCGCCAGGTAGCCGGTGGACTCGTCGGTTACGACGTCGACCTGCACGCCGCCGGCCAGCTTGATCGCCTCGGGATAGGTGGTCCAGTAGGGCGCCACGACCAGGACCTCGTCGCCCGGGTCGAGCAGCGTCGCGAACGCCTCGTAGACCGCCTGCTTGCCGCCGTTGGTGACCAGCACCTGCGAGGCCTCGACCGCGTAGCCGGAGTCGCGCCGGGTCTTGTCGGCGATGGCCTGCTTGAGCTCGGGCAGGCCGCCCGCCGGCGTGTACTTGTGGAAGCGCGGCTCGCGGGCGGCCTGGATCGCCGCCTCGACGATGTAGCCGGGCGTCGGGAAGTCGGGCTCGCCCGCGCCGAAGCCGATGACGGGCCGCCCTGCCGCCTTCATCGCCTTGGCCTTGGCGTCCACGGCGAGCGTGGCGGACTCGGAAATAGCGGAGATTCTCGCGGAGACGCGGGGTCGGGTGGACATGGCTCCATGGTCCCATGTGCTCGGTGACCTGGGCGATCGGGATTGGGTTCGACGTACCCGGCAATCACCCGTATGCTTTCGATCGGTCCTTCCGCACCGCATGTCGGCGAGCGGTTCGGTCCAGGCAGTGGGTCGATCAGGGTAGTCTGGTCTAGCAACATAGGGCACTGGCGCAATTGGTAGCGCACCGGTCTCCAAAACCGGCGGTTGGGGGTTCGAGTCCCTCGTGCCCTGCGAGTGCGGTCCGCGCAATAATGGGCGTGTAAGCGCGCCGCAAAACTGCGTTGGATACGACAGATTCAGGTGAGGACTGTGGCGATCGACACGCGCGGCGAGACCGCCGACAAGCCGAGTGGCGAAAAGAAGACGCGCACTTCGCCTGCCCTTTTCTATCGGCAGGTCGTCAACGAGCTCCGCAAGGTCATCTGGCCGACACGCAAGGATCTCATCACCTACACCA
This sequence comes from Nonomuraea sp. NPDC003709, assembly GCF_040610775.1. Lineage (NCBI taxonomy): Bacteria > Bacillati > Actinomycetota > Actinomycetes > Streptosporangiales > Streptosporangiaceae > Nonomuraea > Nonomuraea sp. NPDC003709. The sequence goes on from NZ_JBEXMW010000020.1 coordinate 247,839, forward strand.
CGGTCGTTCTGGTATTCGTCCTGATCATGGTGGCGATCGTGTACGGGCTCGACAGCGCCCTGGGATGGGCAGTCCTCAAGGTCTTCGGCGGCTGATCCAGACGCCGCCGGTGACAGCTGACGGAGTCGCCAGTTCGATACGACGAAAGAGGAAGAGTCACCGTGTCCGAGTCTTCAGTTCCGGCCGGCGAGTCCCGCGAGGAGTGGGACGACGAGCTGGAAGAGGCCACTGAGGAGTCCGCCGAGGAGGCGGAGCTCCAGGAGGAGGCCGAGGTCGCGGAGAGCGACGAGGCAGCCGAGGCTTCCGACGTCGAGGACGAGACGGTTCTTCCCGACGTCGATCCCGTCGAGGAGTTCAAGAGCTCGCTGCGCGGCCTTCCCGGTGAGTGGTACGTCATCCACTCCTACGCCGGTTACGAGAATCGCGTGAAGTCCAACATCGAGAGCCGCAACGTGTCGCTCAACATGGAGGACTACATCTACCAGGTCGAGGTGCCGACGCACACCGTCCAGGAGTTCAAGAGCGGCAAGAAGGTGCCGGTCAAGGAGCGCGTGCTGCCCGGCTATGTGCTGGTGCGCATGGAGCTGACCGACGAGTCCTGGGCCGCCGTGCGTAACACGCCCGGTGTGACCGGCTTCGTCGGCCTGTCCAACAAGCCGAGCCCGCTCAGCCTCGACGAGGTCGCCAAGCTGCTGGCGCCCGAGCCGACCGAGGAGACCAAGAAGGCCGCCTCCAAGGCGAGCGCCGGCCCCGCGGTCGAGTTCGAGATCGGCGAGTCCGTCACGGTCATGGACGGCCCGTTCGCCACGCTGCCGGCCTCGGTGAGCGAGATCAGCCCCGAGTCGCAGAAGCTCAAGGTGCTCGTCTCGATCTTCGGCCGCGAGACCCCGGTCGAGCTCTCGTTCAACCAGGTCTCGAAGATCTAGGACAATCACATACACTGAGACGTTCGGTCGGCCGCCTGATCATGAGGGCGGCCTCCGACGTGTCAGGGCTGCAATCCGCTGGCCCTGACAGGCATCGCAATCAGGACCCGGAGAAGGACAAATGCCTCCGAAGAAGAAAATCGCCGCTCTGGTGAAGGTCCAGCTCCCCGCTGGACAGGCCACCCCGGCGCCGCCGGTGGGTACCGCGCTCGGTCCCCACGGTGTGAACATCATGGACTTCGTCAAGCAGTACAACGCTGCGACGGAGTCCCAGCGGGGCAACATCATCCCCGTTGAGATCACCATTTTCGAAGACCGCAGCTTCACCTTCATCACGAAGACGCCGCCGGCGCCTGAGCTGATCAAGAAGGCCCTGGGTCTCGACAAGGGCAGCGCGGTCCCGCACCGCGACAAGGTGGGCAAGCTCAGCCGCGAGCAGCTGCGCAGCATCGCCGAGACGAAGATGCCCGACCTCAACGCCAACGACATCGAGGCGGCCGAGAAGATCATCGCCGGCACCGCCCGGTCGATGGGCATCACCGTCGCCGAGTAACACCCTTTCCAGACGTTGTGGGAGGGCCCTCGGGCCCGCGTACCACTAGGAGTTAGCAATGAAGCGCAGCAAGGCGCACAAGGACGCGGCAGGCAAGGTCGACCGCGACAAGCTCTACACGCCCATCGAGGCAGCGAAGCTGGCCAAGGAGACCTCGACCACCAAGTTCGACGCCACCGTTGAGGTCGCGCTGCGGCTGGGCGTCGACCCTCGTAAGGCCGACCAGATCGTGCGCGGCACGGTCAACCTCCCGCACGGCACCGGCAAGACCGCCCGGGTCCTGGTCTTCGCGACCGGTGACCGTGCCGAGGCGGCCCGCGAGGTGGGTGCCGACATCGTCGGCGCCGACGAGCTGATCGACGAGATCTCCAAGGGCAACCGGCTCAACGAGTTCGACGCCGTGGTGGCCACGCCCGACATGATGGGCAAGGTGGGTCGCCTGGGCCGCGTGCTCGGTCCGCGCGGTCTCATGCCCAACCCCAAGACCGGCACGGTGACGCCCGACGTCGCCAAGGCCGTCACGGAGATCAAGGGCGGCAAGATCGAGTTCCGCACCGACCGCCAGGCCAACCTCCACTTCATCATCGGCAAGACGTCGTTCGGCGAGCGCCAGCTCATCGAGAACTACGCCGCCGCCCTTGACGAGGTGCTGCGTCTCAAGCCGTCCGCGGCCAAGGGGCGCTACCTGAAGAAGGTCACGTTCTCCACGACCATGGGCCCCGGCGTCCCGGTCGACCCGAACGTCACGCGCGGCCTCACCGCTGAGCTCGACGCGTAAGCGTTTTTCTGATCGAGCCTCGCCCGGTTTCGGGCGGGGCTCTTTCTTTTTCCTCCGGCCGGCCGTGGTTTCTCGCGGAGGGCCGTTTTCCCGCGGTGGGCCGTGGCCACCGCCCCGCCGTACGGGGATCGCCTCCGAGTGGCGCGGGACGGGCGCCCGGATTCACGCGCCCTGTGCCACGACGGCCGCTCGCACGTCGGCCGCTCGCACGTCGGTCGCCCGCGCCACGGCCGCCCGCACCACAGCCCACCCGCACGATGGCCGCCACCCACGGTCCGCCCGCACGACGGCCCCCCGCACCCGGGGACCCGGGCGGGGCCGGGCGCTTCGATGCGGCTTGCCGGTGGCTTTGGGGCGGGCGTGTGCAGCGCTGTCGGTCGCGCTCGGGCGGTGGATGGGGCCGCTCGGGCGGTGGGCAGGGCCGTGATCGCGGTGTGGTGGCGTTCCGCCTCGCGGCGCCGGGCTGGGGTGGCTCGCACGAGGTCTTCAGGCAGGTGGGCCTGGGCTGAGTCGAGTTGTGCAGGGAATGTGTGAGGGGTGTGGGGGATAACCCTGGGTTTTCCCTTATTTATGAGGGGAAGTCGCAACGGCGATGCCACTTAAAAGTAGGGTCAAGACATGCTGAAGCGCACGATAGGACTCACTGCGGCCGGTGCCGCGCTCGTCGTGGCGGCGGTCGCCGGTTGTGGATCGAACGCCCAGCCCATCCAGGTCAACCTGGCCGCCTCTGAGGTGCTCGCGCAGGCCGCGCAGAAGACCTCCGAGGTCAGCAGCTACACGGTCGACGCCGTGGTGAACGTCACGCACCCGCAGGAGGGCTCGGGCAAGGTGCAGGGGCGCATGCTCTACCAGAGCAAGCCCCAGCTCGCCGTGGACCTCACCCTGGACACCGTCGACATGGGCGGGAAGAGCCTGCCGGGCGGCGTGCGCGCCGTGCTGCAGGGCGACACCGTCTACGTCAAGGTGGAGGCGCTCAAGGACCTCGTGGGCGCGACCAAGCCGTGGATCAAGGTATCGCTCAGCGAGATGGGCGACTCCTCGCAGGTGAACGACTACCTGAGCAAGATCCAGCAGTTCGACCTGGGCAACGTGACCAAGCTCGTCACGGCTTCGCAGGACGTGAAGTCGGCCGGCAACGAGAGCGTCAACGGCACGGACACCACGCACTACAGCGGCACCTTCCCGGTGGACGCGGCCGTGCAGCTGCTGCCCGCCGACCAGCAGGAGCAGGCGCGTACGAACCTGGCGGAGCTCAAGGACGTCAAGTTCGACATCTGGGTGGGCTCCGACGGCCTGCCGCGCAAGCTCGCGCTGAACGGCTCCAAGGAAGGCGCCACGCTCGACGCCACCCTGCTCTTCAAGGGCTTCAACGAGCCGGTGACCATCGAGGCCCCGCCCGCTGACCAGGTCGGGGAGATGCCCAAGGGCACGACCAACTGAGAACGATTTGGAAACTCGGCGGCCAGGACGTACTCTGGTCGTTGCCGAAGACCGCCGGTCGTCGTCAGGTGCCTCAATGCCTGGCGACCGAAGGATCCACATCTTGTGGACGGCCCGCGCAGGTGTGATGCGAGTTTCCCACATGGTGTGACCCATGTGCGTGAGCCCCGTGTGCGCCCTGCGCCCGGGGCTGTTCTCATTTTCAGGGCCTTCGCCGGCGGCACATCTGGAAGGAGGCCCATGGCGAGGGCGGATAAGGCGACAGCGGTTGCCGAGCTCAAGAGTGAGTTCGAAGGCAGCGCTGCCGCCGTTCTGACCGAGTACCGCGGTCTCACCGTCGCGCAGCTCAAGGAGCTGCGTAAGTCTCTCGGTGAGAATGCGAAGTTCGCCGTGGCGAAGAACACCCTGACCAAGATTGCGGCCAACCAGGCCGGATTCTCGGGTCTCGATGACCTGCTCGCCGGTCCGACCGCGATCGCCTTCGTCAACGGCGACGTTGTCGAGGCCGCCAAGGGTCTGCGTGACTTCGCCAAGGCCAATCCCCTTCTGGTGATCAAGGGCGGTGTCCTCGAGGGCAAGACGCTCGACGCCACCGAGATCACCAAGCTCGCCGACCTCGAGTCCCGCGAGGTCCTCCTCGCGAAGCTTGCTGGCGCGCTCAAGGCGAAGCAGAGCGCTGCCGCTGCTGTGTTCGCCGCGCTCCCCACGCAGATGGCTCAGCTGGCCGACGCCCTGCGCGCGAAGCGCGACGAGGCGGGCGAGTAACACGGGGGTTGCCGCAAGACCCGCGGTCCCGTTTCTAGTTTCAGCAAGTCCCGAACGTAAGGAAAAAGCATCATGGCGAAGCTCAGCACCGACGAGCTGCTCGACGCGTTCAAGGAGATGACCCTCCTCGAGCTGTCCGAGTTCGTGAAGCAGTTCGAAGAGGTCTTCGACGTCAAGGCCGCCGCCCCCGTCGCCGTTGCCGCCGCCGCCCCCGCGGGTGGCGCCGAGGCCCCGGCCGTTGAGGAGCAGGACGAGTTCGACGTCATCCTCGAGGCTGCCGGCGACAAGAAGATCCAGGTCATCAAGGAGATCCGCGCCCTCACGTCCCTGGGCCTCAAGGAGGCCAAGGACCTGGTGGACGGCGCTCCCAAGGCCGTCTTCGACGGCAAGGTCAACAAGGAGCAGGCGGAGAAGGCCAAGGCTGCCCTCGAGGGCGCCGGCGCCACCGTGACCGTCAAGTAAGACGGTTTCTGTTCGCTGAAAAGGGGCGGGGACATCCTGGTGCCGGATGTCCGCCGCCCCTTTTTCGTGCCCTGAGCGGCCTCGCTCAGGAGATTCTCATGTCCGTCTCATCGGGCCGCGAAGCGGCTTGCCTAGCGTGCGAGCTGTGGTTACCGAAGCGAAGTCCCGTTGGGCGCTGACCGCCCTGCTCATAGGCACCGGAGTGCTCTACATCTGGGGTCTCGGCGCCTCCGGATGGGCAAATTCGTTCTATTCGGCGGCCGTTCAGGCGGGCAGTCAGAGCTGGACGGCGTTCTTCTTCGGGTCCTCCGACGCCGCGAACGCGATAACCGTCGACAAGACGCCCGCCTCCTTGTGGCCGATGGCGCTCAGCGTGCGGCTGTTCGGGCTCAATTCCTGGGCCATTCTCATTCCTCAGGCGCTCATGGGCGTCGGCACGGTGGCGCTGGTGTACGCGTCCGTGCGCAGGTTGACCAACGTCTGGGCCGGGCTGCTGGCCGGGGCCGTGATGGCGTTGACGCCGGTGGCCGTGTTGATGTTCAGGTTCAACAACCCCGACGCGCTGCTGGTGCTGCTGCTGACGGCGGCCGGGTACTGCGTGGTGCGGGCGCAGGAACGCGGGGCCACGCGGTGGCTGGTGCTGGCGGGGGCGGCGATCGGGTTCGCGTTCCTGGCGAAGATGTTGCAGGCGTTTCTGGTGTTGCCGGGGTTCGCCCTGGTTTATCTCGTCACGGCGCCGGTGCCGTTCTGGCGGCGGATGTGGCAGTTGTCGCTGGCCGGTGTGGCCATGGTGGTCTCGGCCGGGTGGTGGGTGCTGGCGGTGGCGCTGGTGCCGGCCTCCGAGCGGCCGTACATCGGGGGTTCCCAGACCAACAGCGTGCTGGAGCTGGCGCTCGGCTACAACGGGATCGGGCGGCTCAACGGCGGTGACTACGGCGGGCTGGGCAACCTGAACCAGCAGGCCGGGTGGCTGCGGCTGTTCGACACCGAGGCGGGCGGGCAGATCGCCTGGCTGCTTCCGGCGGCGCTGGTGCTCCTGGCCGCCGTCACCTGGGTCACCCGGCGGGCGCCGCGGGTCGATCCGGTCCGGGCCGCCACCTGGGTCTGGGGGAGCTGGCTGATCGTGACCGGGCTGGTCTTCAGCCTGATGCAGGGCATCTTCCACGCGTACTACACCGTGGCCCTGGCTCCGGCGATCGCGGTGCTGGTGGGCATGGGGGCGGCCGTCCTGTGGGAGCGGCGGGCGTACCGGCCGCCGGCGGTGATCACGGCCGGCACTGCCGTGTGGTCGTACGTGCTGCTGTCGCGCAGCGCGGAGTGGAACTCCTGGCTGGGCGTGGTCGTGCTGGTGGCGGGGCTGGGGGCGGCCCTGGCGATGTTGTTCGCGCGCCGGGCCCTGGTCGTGGTGGCCGTCGCCGTGGTGGCCTGCCTGGCGTCCCTGGCGGGGCCGGCCGCGTACGCGGTGGACACGGCCTCGTCGGCGCACACCGGAGCCATTCCGACGGCGGGGCCCTCCACGGGTGGCAGGGGCTTCGGCGGGCCCGGCGGGTTCGGTGGCGGCGGCCAGCAGTTCCGGCGGATGCCCGGGAACGGCCCGTCAGCCGGCCGGCAGGCGTTCCAGGCGCCGCCCGGTGGCCGGGGGATGGGGCGGGGCGGCATGGGCGGGCTGCTCAACGCGGGCGCTCCGGCCGCCGAGCTGACCGCGCTGCTGAAGACGGACGCCTCCGCGTACACGTGGGCGGCGGCGACGGTGGGCTCCAACAACGCGGCCGGCTACCAGCTCGCCGCCGGCGCGCCGGTGATGGCGGTGGGCGGCTTCAACGGCACCGACCCCGCGCCGACGCTGGAGCAGTTCAAGCAGTACGTCGCCGAGAAGAAGATCCATTACTTCATCGGCACGGGGATGGGGATGGGGATGGGCGGCCGCAGCACGGGCGGCAGCGACGACGCGGCCCGGATCGCGGCCTGGGTGCAGGAGACCTTCACCGCCACCACCGTGGGAGGGACGACGGTCTTCGACCTCACGCAGGCTTGAGCGCGGCGGCGGCGCGGACCTGGGTGACGGCGCCGGTGTCCATGTAGTCCCTGGTGTGGATGATCAGGCCGTTCCTGATCCTGAGCACGAGCAGGCCCGGGACGGTGATCGACTGCCCGGCGACCGTGACGAACGTGTCCTGCTCCACCAGCACGACCTCCGGGTCGGTCGCCTGGTGGAGCGAGACCCGCCGTACCTCGTCGGGCTTGAACGGCATCGCGCCCCACATCGCCCGGTACCCGGCGCGGATCTCCTCCCTCCCCTTGAACGGCGCCAGCCCCCCGAACGGGAACTCGTGCAGCGCGTCCTCCGCGTAGAGGCCGGCCAGTTCGTCGGCGGACTTGTGGAGCATGGCCGCGTGGTAGGCGGTGACGATCTCTTCGATGGACATGGGGAATCCCTCCCAGTTCGCTCAACAGACGTTGACTCAACGAGCGTAGAGCGACTAGGGGAGGTCGGTCAACGCATGTAGAGTCGGGACGTGGTCGAGAAGGGGCTTCCGCGGGCCGAGCGGCGGCGCAGGAGCGAGGAGCGGATCCTGGAGTCCGCCAGGGCGCTGTTCGCCGAGGTCGGGTTCGAGCGGGCCACCATCAGGGCCATCGCCAAGCGGGCCGAAGTCGATCCCGCCCTCGTGATGCAGTACTTCGGCAGCAAGCAGGAGCTCTTCCAGCGGGCCGTGCGGGTGGCGCCGGTCGCGCACGGCGCGCTGGGCGCCGACGAGGTGGTCGAGCAGGTGCTCGGCACGCTCGGCCTGAAGCTGGGCGAGCTGCCGCAGAGCTCGCTGGCCATGATGCGGTCCATGCTCACGCACCCCGAGGCGGCCGTCTCGGCGCGCAAGGTGCTGGGTGCGCAGATCGACCGGCTGGCCCAGGTCGTACCGGGCGAGGACGCGAGGCTGCGGGCGGCGCTGATGATGATGATTATGCTCGGCGTGACCGTCGGGCATCAGCTGCTCGACCTCGACGAGCTGCGCGGGGTGCCGCAGGAGGAGATCGCCCGGCTGCTGCGGCCCGGCCTGCAGGCGCTCGCCGGTCCGGAGGGCTCATAACCGCGCCGTAACAAGTTATTGGAACGGGTTCCAATTCGGTCGGCCGCCGTTACGGTTGAGAGGCCCCTGAATACTGCCTGCGATCGGAAGGTGTCCGGTGGGAGTCGAGGTCGTGGTCGACGGGCTGACCAAGTCGTTCGGCCGGCAGGTCATCTGGGAGGACGTCTCGCTCACGCTCCCCGCGGGCGAGATCTCCGTCCTGCTCGGCCCCTCGGGCACCGGGAAGTCGGTCTTCCTCAAGACGCTGGTGGGCCTGCTGCGGCCCGATCGCGGCCACATCTGGATCGACGGCTACGACCTGGCCAACTGCAACGAGAACAAGCTCTACGAGCTGCGCCGGCTGTTCGGGGTGCTCTTCCAGGACGGGGCGCTGTTCGGCTCGCTCAACCTCTACGACAACATCGCCTTCCCGCTGCGCGAGCACACCAAGAAGACCGAGTCGCAGATCCGCCAGATCGTGATGGAGAAGGTGGAGCTGGTCGGCCTGGTCGGCGCGGAGTCCAAGCTGCCCGGGGAGATCTCCGGCGGCATGCGCAAGCGCGCGGGGCTGGCCAGGGCGCTGGTGCTGGACCCGGAGATCATCCTGTTCGACGAGCCCGACTCCGGCCTCGACCCGGTCCGCACCGCGCTGCTCAACCAGACCATCGTCGACCTCAACGCCGAGATCGAGGCGACGTTCCTGATCGTGACGCACGACATCAACACCGCCCGTACGGTCCCCGACAGCATCGGGATGCTGTTCAGGCGCGAGCTGGTCATGTTCGGCCCGCGCGAGATGCTGCTGTCGAGCGACGAGCCGGTGGTGCGGCAGTTCCTCAACGCCAGGAGGCACGGCCCCATCGGCATGTCGGAGGAGAAGGACCTCTCCGAGCTGGAGGCCGAAGCCCAGATGGGGCTCGACCCTGGCGTGCTGCCGCCGATCCCGCCGCAGCTCATGCCGACCGGCAACCGGATCCGTCGTTCGCAGCAGCCGCCGGGGACGTGGCTGGCGGCCAACGGCGTGATCCCGCCGCAGGGGTCGTTCGTCGACGAACGCGGGCGTAACTGGCTGGAGGAGTATCCCCGCCTCGTGAACGCCTACCTCCACGGCGTTCAGTGACCCCCTGACTTTCCTGTCAGGTACGGCGGTGCCAGGCCGTCAGCGGGCAACTCAGGGCCGCCTGGGGGCATATCGGGGAGATCCGGGCTCGTTGCCCGATTCGCGCCACGTCCTCTACCGTCTCGGTTGGTTCAGGGGCTCCAGTGCGGCGCCGGGGGTTATGATCCGGCGACCGGCTGGGGAAGGGGTGAGTGACGTGGCAGGACTTGCCGCCCGGCCCGCCCGCATCCTGATCGCCGCGCTCAGCGGAGTGCTCGCGGTGCTGGTCGGCCTGGGCGTGTGGATCGCCGCGCAGGCGCGCGAGGAGCAGGGCAGGGCAGGCGACAAGCAGGCGGCGCTCCTGGCGGCGGGGACCCACGCGAAGAACCTGATCTCGCTCGACTACAAGACCGTCGACGCCGACATCAGGCGCATCCTCGACACCTCGACCGGGCCGGCCAGGGCGGAGTACGAGGCCAGCGCCGCCAAGCTCAAGTCCACCACGGTCCAGAACAAGGTCATCCAGCACGGCGTGCTGCGTGCCACGGGGCTGGCCTCCTTGGCCGGCACCACGGCCAAGGTGCTGGTCGTGGCCGACGTGGAGATCCGCTGGGACGGCTCCAAGAGCCCGCCGCAGGAGCGGTACTACCGCTGGTCGATGGAGCTGGCCAAGGTCGGCGGCGCCTGGCTGGTGTCCAAGGCGGTGCAGGTGGCATGAGGTGGTGGAGGGCCAGGTGAGGACGGTCACGATCGTGCTGCTGGGGATCCTCGTGGTGGTGGCCGGGGTGCTGGTGCCCACGATGTGGTTCAACCTGCGCGACCTGCGGGCGGCCGACGCGGCCGGGACGCAGGCGATGGCGGCGGCCAAGGAGGTGGCGCCCGATCTGCTCTCCTACGACTACCGGACGGTGGAGGAGGATCTGGCCCGGGCGGGGACGCACACGACCGGGGAGTTGACCAAGCACTACAAGGAGCTGACCACGTCCCTGGTGTCCAGGGCCAAGGCGCAGAAGATCGTGCAGACGGTGGCCGTGGCGGGGGCGGCGGTGGAGCGGGCGGCGCCCGATCGCGTAGAGGTTCTGCTGTTCGTGAACACGGGTATGGTCAAGAACGTTCCGGGCGAGGCTGCGCCACAGCAAGAGTTCACCCAGAACCGCGCCAGGTTCGTCATGGTCCGGCAAGGATCACGCTGGCTGGTGGCCGACCTGTCGACCCTGCTGGGGACCGCCTGACGCCCACGGCGCGCCGCTTCGTTCAATTGTTACCAAAAATCAGGTTTAGCGAAGCCATTGGAGCGGGTATCTCCGTCACAGCTACACCGGTTGTCGGCATGGGTTCGGCCCCCGGTGTGACGGAGCGTTAACCGCCCCCGTTCGCGGGTATCGTCTTGGGCCTGGCGGTAGGCGCCCGGTCACACAGGGGAGAAAACCCAGCGTCCGGGCCCCTAGTCGGCTAAAAGTCGGGCTTGTGGGCTTGACGTTTCCGCCTGAACGGGCGATGCTGCGACCAACGTGGAGCATGAAGCGAGAGCGAAGTGGACAGGCGTGTGCCGTTCGGCTACACTGCCCCTTTGCGCTGCCCTTTGACGACCCGCTCCGCTTGCTCACGTTGCGAGGTTGTCTGGCGTGCGTGTAGTCAGTCCGCCGCGAGCCCTCGGAAGGACATCTGTTGGCAGCCTCGCGCAACGCCTCCGCCGTACCCGCTGGTCCCCGTCGCGTGTCATTCGCGCGCATCCAGGAGCCCCTCGAAGTTCCTGACCTTCTCGCTCTGCAGACCGAGTCGTTCGACTGGCTGCTCGGAAACGAGAAGTGGAAGGCCCGGGTAGAGGCGGCTCGCCAGGCCGGGCGCAAGGACGTCCCGACTCAGTCGGGCCTCGAAGAGATCTTCGAAGAGATCAGTCCGATCGAGGACTTCTCGGGGACCATGTCCTTGTCGTTCCGCGACCACCGATTCGAGCCGCCGAAGTACTCAGTAGATGAGTGCAAAGACAAGGACATGACCTTCTCCGCCCCGATGTTCGTGACGGCGGAGTTCATCAATAACACCACCGGTGAGATCAAGAGCCAGACGGTGTTCATGGGCGATTTCCCGCTCATGACGCCGAAGGGCACGTTCATCATCAACGGCACCGAGCGTGTCGTGGTCTCGCAGCTGGTCCGTTCGCCCGGCGTCTACTTCGAACGCAATGTCGACAAGACGTCCGACAAGGACCTGTTCGGCTGCAAGGTCATCCCGTCGCGGGGTGCCTGGCTGGAGTTCGAGATCGACAAGCGCGACAGCGTCGGTGTGCGCATCGACCGCAAGCGCAAGCAGGCCGTCACGGTGCTGCTCAAGGCGCTGGGCTGGACCAGCGAGCAGATCCTCGAGAAGTTCGGCCAGTACGAGTCCATGCGGGCCACCCTGGAGAAGGACCACACGGCCGGCCAGGATGACGCGCTGCTGGACATCTACCGCAAGCTGCGGCCGGGTGAGCCGCCGACCAAGGAGTCGGCGCAGACCCTGCTGGAGAACCTCTATTTCAACCCCAAGCGGTACGACCTGGCCAAGGTCGGTCGTTACAAGATCAACAAGAAGCTCGGGGTCGACTCGGAGATCTCGCAGGGCACCCTGACCGAGGACGACATCGTCGCCACGATCGAGTACATCGTCCGCCTGCACGCGGGCGAGGAGTCGATGCCGGGTGCCAACGACCGCGAGATCATCGTCGAGGTCGACGACATCGACCACTTCGGCAACCGTCGTCTGCGCAGTGTCGGCGAGCTCATCCAGAACCAGGTCCGCCTGGGCCTGGCCCGTATGGAGCGCGTCGTTCGCGAGCGTATGACCACGCAGGACGTCGAGGCGATCACGCCGCAGACCCTGATCAACATCCGCCCGGTCGTGGCGTCGATCAAGGAGTTCTTCGGCACCTCGCAGCTGTCGCAGTTCATGGACCAGACCAACCCGCTGGCCGGCCTGACGCACAAGCGGCGTCTGTCCGCGCTGGGTCCCGGTGGTCTGTCCCGTGAGCGGGCCGGCTTCGAGGTCCGTGACGTGCACCCGTCCCACTACGGCCGGATGTGTCCGATCGAGACCCCTGAAGGCCCGAACATCGGCCTCATCGGCTCGCTGGCCTCCTACGGCCGGATCAACGCCTTCGGGTTCGTCGAGACGCCTTACCGCAAGGTCGTCGACGGCAAGGTCACCGAGCAGGTCGACTACCTCACGGCCGACGAGGAAGACCGCTACGTCAAGGCGCAGGCCAACACGGTGCTCAACGCCGACGGCTCGTTCGCCGAGCCTCGCGTCCTGGTCCGCACCAAGGGCGGTGAGACCGAGCTCATGCGGGCCGAGGAGGTCGACTACATCGACGTGTCGCCGCGCCAGATGGTGTCGGTGGCCACCGCGATGATCCCCTTCCTCGAGCATGACGACGCCAACCGCGCGCTCATGGGCTCCAACATGCAGAGGCAGTCCGTGCCGCTGCTGAAGAGCGAGTCGCCGCTGGTCGGCACCGGCATGGAATACCGTGCCGCGACCGACGCCGGCGACGTCATCAACGCCGAGAAGGCCGGTGTGGTCGAGGAGGTCTCCGCCGACTACATCACCGTCATGAACGACGACGGCACGCGCACCACCTACCGTGTCGCCAAGTTCAAGCGCTCCAACCAGGGCACCTCGTTCAACCAGAAGCCCATCGTCGCCGAGGGCGACCGGGTCGAGGTCAACCAGGTCATCGCCGACGGTCCCTGCACCGACCAGGGCGAGATGGCGCTGGGCAAGAACCTCCTGGTGGCGTTCATGCCGTGGGAGGGCCACAACTACGAAGACGCGATCATCCTGTCCCAGCGACTGGTGCAGGACGACGTGCTCTCCTCGATCCACATCGAGGAGCACGAGGTCGACGCCCGCGACACCAAGCTGGGCCCCGAGGAGATCACCCGGGACATCCCGAACGTCTCCGAGGAGGTCCTGGCCGACCTCGACGAGCGCGGCATCATCCGCATCGGCGCCGAGGTCGTCCCCGGTGACATCCTGGTCGGCAAGGTCACGCCCAAGGGTGAGACCGAGCTGACGCCGGAGGAGCGGCTGCTGCGCGCGATCTTCGGTGAGAAGGCCCGCGAAGTCCGCGACACCTCGCTGAAGGTGCCGCACGGCGAGCAGGGCAAGGTCATCGGCGTCCGGGTGTTCTCCCGCGAGGAGGGCGACGAGCTGCCTCCCGGTGTGAACGAGCTGGTCCGCGTCTACGTGGCCCAGAAGCGCAAGATCACCGACGGCGACAAGCTGGCCGGCCGGCACGGCAACAAGGGCGTCATCTCCAAGATCCTGCCCGTCGAGGACATGCCGTTCCTGGAGGACGGCACGCCGGTCGACATCATCCTCAACCCGCT